>JAZNAX010000001.1:0-2563 GCA_045586765.1 Christensenellaceae bacterium
GTTAATGTTTATTCACAAATTAACAATGAATTTTATGAAGATATTGATAAAGAAGAATTAACAGATCATCTAATTGATGAAATGCTTAAATATCTTGATGATAATTACACATCTTTTTTAACTGAAGAAGAAACTAACCTTTTAAATAACTCCATAATGGGCGAATATCAAGGAATTGGTATTATGATACTAAATAATACTGTAGTAAGAGTATTTGATGATTCTCCGGCCTTTAAAGCAGGAATAAAACCTGGTGATGTTCTAGTTAAGATTAATGATGAAGATGTAAGTGAAATAGAATACTCTAATATTAGTAAAAAAATAAGTTCTTCAAAAGATGGTTTAGCAAAACTTATTATAAATAGAGATGGAAAAGAACTTGATTTTGAAATAAAACTAGAACAGTTAGAAGTTCCTGTAGTTGAAAGCATGATAATAGAAGATGAGAACATTGGATATATTTCTTTATCTTCATTTACATCTACTGCTTCAAAACAAATTGAGGATGCTATAAACGATTTTAATAAAAACAATATAGAATCTGTTATTTTAGATTTAAGAGGTAATACCGGTGGTCTTTTATCTGCAAGTAAAGATATTGCATCTGTCTTTCTAAAAAAAGGTAAAACTATTTTTTATTTAGAAAACTCTTCTAAAAAAGAAAAGATAGTTGATGAAGATAATAAAAGTACAAATTTTAAGTTAGTTGTATTAATTGATGAGACATCTGCATCATCATCCGAAATTCTTGCTGCAGCATTAAAAGAAAGCTATGGTGCAAAATTAGTGGGTAAGACGTCTTATGGAAAGGGAAAGGTTCAACAAGCATTTACTTTTACTGATGGAAAAACTGTTAAATATACATCAGCTAAATGGCTTACACCAAGTGGTAATTGCATTGATAAGATAGGACTTGTCCCAGATTATGATGTTGATCTTACTTTTAATAAGGATAATAAAGGTAATATAGAGATTGAAGATTCTCAGTATAATAAGGCTGTTGAAATTTTAAAAAATGGCGAGGTTTAAGATAAACCTCGTCATTTGCGTTTTTATATATAATTTGATATAATTAACTCGGAAAGAGGATCGAATATGCAAAAAGTTAAGGTCGGCGATAGACTAACGATCCACTGTTATAAACATAATGGTAAAATAGACCGAATAAGCGATGAGGCAATTGTTCTTGATGTTACTGATGAATTATTGGTATGCGCAAATGACAGAACAAGACTTACAGAAAGTGACGGACGTAGTCATAGAACTAAAGAAACAGCAATTTTGTTTTTCTATCGTCATAGCTGGTTTAATATTATAGGACAGCTAAAAAAACATGGACTTTTCTTTTATTGTAATATTGCATCTCCATATATAATAGAAGATGATGCAATTAAATATATTGATTATGATTTAGATTTAAGAGTATTTCCTGATGGAGGATTTAAAGTGCTTGATCGAAATGAGTACAATTATCATAAAAAAGTCATGAAGTACTCAAGTGAACTTGATAAAGTTATTAAAAGTGAACTAACAAGATTAATTGATAAAAAGAAAAAAAATGAGTTTCCATTTAAGAAGGAAATTGTAGAAAAATAGTACAATAAATATTTAAGTTTACAAAATAATAAAAATGACTAAAAAAAACTAGTCATTTTTTATTTTTTGTGGCATAATATATAAATGAAGACAAAGACTAGTCTTCAAAACATATGAAAATATGCCATAAATTAACACTTTTTCGTAAAATGTCGAATTTTATAAAAAAAGTTAAAAAAAAGTGTTGACTTTAAAATTTAAGTTTGGTATATTACTAATGCGCACCGGAAAATCGGTGCAGAAAAGCTCTTTGAAAACTAAGTAAGAAAAGTCAATTTATTGAGTAGCTAGATTAAACTGAAATTTAGATTTTAATATAAAATCTTTTTTATTGAGAGTTTGATCCTGGCTCAGGATGAACGCTGGCGGCATGCCTAAGACATGCAAGTCGAACGAGAAGGCCCACTGACTTTTATTGAAGTCTTGAGTGCTTGCACGAGAGATGGATTTAAGATGATGTGGATTTTCCTTCTAGTGGCAAACGGGTGAGTAACACGTGGGTTACCTGCCTCTAAGTTGGGGATAACAATTGGAAACGATTGCTAATACCGAATGTGCTCTACGGAGTAAAGATCCCCTTAAAGCATCGCTTAGAGATGGGCCTGCGGCGTATTAGCTTGTTGGTGGGGTAATGGCCTACCAAGGCAACGATGCGTAGCCGAACTGAGAGGTTGATCGGCCACACTGGGACTGAGACACGGCCCAGACTCCTACGGGAGACAGCAGTTAGGAATATTCGTCAATGGGGGAAACCCTGAACGAGCAATGCCGCGTGAGTGATGACGGCCCTCTGGGTTGTAAAACTCTGTTGTTTGGGAAGAATGATAAGATAAGGAAATGTATTTTATTTGACGGTACCATTCAAGAAAGCCACGGCTAACTACGTGCCAGCAGCCGCGGTAATACGTAGGTGGCGAGCGTTATCCGGATTTATTGGGCGTAAAGGGTGCGCAGGCGGTTTATTAAG
>JAZNAX010000002.1:0-2909 GCA_045586765.1 Christensenellaceae bacterium
CAAACAAACAAATTATGGCAGAGGTGGACGCAATATGCAAGTAAATGAATTTAAACCAAAAATAGTTGCTTTTTGTTGCAACTGGTGTTCTTATGCAGGTGCTGACCTTGCTGGTAGCAATAGATTAAGTTATCCTGCTGATGTTAAGATTATTAGAGTTCCTTGCTCATGTAGAGTTAACCCAATGTTTATTTTAAGAGCATTCCAACGTGGTGCTGACGGCGTTATTTTGTGTGGTTGTCACCCAGGCGACTGCCACTATACATCTGGTAACTACTTTGCAAGAAGAAGAATGGCACTCCTTTTCTCAATGCTCGATTATCTCGGCATTGAAAAGGAAAGAACCCGTGTAGAATGGGTTTCTGCTGCCGAAGGTGCTAAGTTCTCTACAGTTATGAACGACTTCGTTCAAACTGTTACAGCACTTGGCGAAAATAAGAGATTGGAGGACTTAAGATGCAAAAGATAACTCGTGATGTCCTTATAGAAAAGGCAGTTAAGCTTTTAAGTGATGGCACAGTAAACCGTGTGCTTGGCTATAAAAAGGGTGACTTATCTTATGATATTACTCCATCACTCTTCACTTCAAAAGAACAACTTGAAAAGGAATTTGTGTTTAACGATTTCTGCGGAGCAAACTTTGCAAAATATCTCGTTAAAGAAACAAAAAATCAAACAGAAGGCAAAGTTTTAGTTTTCTTAAAACCTTGCGACACATATAGTTTTAACCAACTTTTAACAGAGCATAGATTTGATAGAGAAAAGGTTTATGCCGTTGGTATTGCTTGTGATGGCATGATAGACATCAACAAGATTAAAGCAATCGTTGGCGATGGCGTTATAAGTGTTGAAACTGATGAAAAAATTAAAGTAAATACACTTTATGACGGCGTGAAAGAACTTGATAAAAACGATGTATTGTTAGAGCGTTGTGCAAACTGCAAGAGCAAAAAGCACGTTGCTTATGATGAACTTTTAGGCGAAGATGGCGAAGTTATCGATAGCAATCGTTTTGACCAAGTTGCACAGCTTGAAAAAATGAGTGCAGATGAAAGATTTGCTTTCTGGCAAAACGAACTCTCTCGTTGTATTCGTTGTAATGCTTGCCGTGATGCTTGTCCAGCATGTACTTGTGAGAAGTGCGTGTTCGACAACCCAAATTCGGGCGTAGAAAACAAATCTCCAGCAAACAGTTTTGAAGAGCAAATGTTCCACATAATCCGTGCTTTCCACGTTGCTGGCCGTTGTACAGACTGTGGCGAATGCTCAAGAGTATGCCCACAACATATTCCATTACATTTACTCAACAGAAAATTCATCAAAGATATCAATGAATTTTATGGCGATTATCAAGCAGGTGCAATCGTTGGTTCACGTGCACCACTTGTTAATTATACAAAAGAAGACATCGAACCAATCGATGCAGTAAATAAGGGGGATAAATAATATGCGTAAGTGTTTATTATCAAATAGTGATGCCCTTTTTAATGAAATTTCAAAAAATGCAAAACTATTTTTGCCTGTTGACCTTGAAAAAGGCAGGGTTGCATATAAAGAATATGCACAAGGCTTAAAGATGAGCGATGCATTAAAGACGGACAGAAGTGCAAAGGACTTTTTCTTTCCACAAACCGAAACTTTAATGGCATTCAAAACTCAAGGCAAGAATATCGAAGTTATCGATAATCGTGCTGAAAGCCAAGATTTCGTTGTGTTCGGCGTTCGTGCTTGCGATGTTAAGAGTTTAGAAGTTTTAGACAAGGTCTTCCTTGCAGAACCTGTTGACACATATTATCAAAACAGACGTGAACACGGCATTATAGTTTCAATGGCATGCTCTAGACCAAGCGAAACATGTTTCTGCCAAACTTTTGGTATTGATGCATCGAGTCCTCAAGGTGATATCGCTTGTTATAAAACAAACGATGCTTTCTATCTTGAAGGCTTAACTGAAAAGGGTAAGGCATTACTTCAAAAACTCGAAGGCGTTACAGAAGAATGCTGTTCATGCGAAGTTGACGCTGAAAAAGCAAAGATTAAAGAAATTTTAGATAAACTTCCACTTAAAGACTTAAAGGCTGATGCTTTTGGAAAAGATAAGACAGATGAATTCTTCCTTCGCCCAGAATGGAAAACACTTTCTGAATCTTGCCTTGGCTGTGGAACTTGTACTTTCGTTTGTCCAACTTGCCAATGCTATGACATTAAGGACTTCAAGACAAAGACAGGTGTTGAAAGATTTAGATGTTGGGACTCTTGTATGTATTCAGACTTTACAAAGATGAGTGCTGGTCAACCAAGACTTTCTCAATTAGAACGTTTCCGTCAAAGATTTATGCATAAACTTGTATATTTCCCAACAAATAACGATGGTATGTTCAGCTGTGTTGGTTGTGGTAGATGCGTTGCAAAATGTCCTATCTCAATGAACATTGTTAAAGTTATGAAAACACTTGGAGGTAAAGAAAATGACTAATATAAAAGAACCTTTAATTCCAAAAGTATGCGTTATAACAGATATAAGACAAGACACACCAGATGTTAAGACTTTTAGAGTTTTAACTCTCGATGGCGAAAAGCCATTTATCCATAAACCAGGTCAATGCGCAATGCTTTCTATGCCTGGTGTTGGCGAAGCGTTATTCTCAATCACTTCTTCACCAACAAACACAAAATACGTTGAATTTTCAATCAAAAAGTGTGGTTGTGTGACAAGTTGGCTTCACGCTTGCGAAGTAGGTCAACAAATAACAGTTCGTGGACCTTACGGCAACGGCTTCCCTGTAGAAACAGAGTTTAAGGGACAAGATATGCTCTTTATTGCAGGTGGTATCGGTTTAGCACCTGTTCGCTCAGTTATCAATTACGTTAGAGATAACAGAGCAAATTATGGCAAGGTTGATATCGTT
>JAZNAX010000003.1:0-29899 GCA_045586765.1 Christensenellaceae bacterium
CTTAAGCTCAAATTTTCGATGATAATCAGCAAAATTTATCACTAATTTACTTGCTAAAAATATTTATTTAATGTAAAATAATATAGCCGTGCTATGCGGGGAGTTAGCGATGCCCTGTTATCCACAATTCGCTTTAGTGGAGCAGAAAGCCAATTAAGGCCTGCTGTGTGGAAGGCTGTGCGCAATAAGGAGCGTTGATATTAAGGTCTTATGCAATGTACCCCTGTGAACCGTGTCAGAATAGGAATATAGCAGCACTAAGCAGTCAGGTATATGTGATATAAGGTTGCTTTAAAGGAGCCACCTACTGCGTTAACGCTTCGGCATAGTTTGTCGAGGTTGGATGCACGGTTTTTTTTGCATAAAAAACGACTTGAGTTTTATACCCAAGTCGTTTTATTTTTTAGTTTTTTAATTTTTTGCCGTTAGAAAATTGCTTCTACGAATTCTTTGGCATCAAAGTCTTCAATATCGTCTATTTTTTCGCCCGTTCCTACAAAGCAAACGGGAACTTCAAGTTCATATGAAAGCGAAATTATAAAGCCACCTTTTGCAGTGCCATCGAGTTTGGTTAAGATTATTCCGTCTATGCCTATTGCTTCGTTAAATACTTCCACTTGGTTATATGCGTTTTGACCTGTGGTTGCATCGAGTGCAATGAGTTTATAATAGTTTGCATCTGGATATTCTCTTTTTACAACCCTATCCATTTTCTTTAGTTCTTCCATAAGGTTTGACTTAACATGAAGCCTACCTGCCGTGTCAATAATCAAGACATCGGTGTTTTTTGCTTTTACAGAACTAATCGCATCGAAAACAACGGCTGATGCATCAGAGCCTTCATCGTGCTTAACTATTCTTACCTTTGCCCTATCTGCCCAAACTGAAAGTTGGTCTGATGCGGCTGCCCTAAAGGTATCCCCAGCAGCGATGGTAACGCTCTTTTTTTCTTTTACGAATTTGTTTGCAAGTTTACCTATAGTTGTTGTTTTGCCAACGCCGTTTACCCCAACAACCATTATAATTGCAGGTGATTTGAACTCGATTTTTTCAGCATAGTCAAGGCTATCGAAAAGTTCTTTCTTTAATAGGTCTATAACATATTCTTTATCCTTGCATTTTTCTTTTATAGCAATATCTCTAATTTCATCAACTATTTCCATTGTGGTTTTAACCGAAACGTCTGCTGAAATTAAAATGTCTTCAAGTTCGGTATAAAACTCTTCTCCAAGTTTGTTTTTTGCAAATAAATCGTTCAATTTTTTTGCTATGCCATCACGAGTTTTTGTTAAAACTGATTTTAACTTGCTAAATAATCCCATATTTTATTTCCTTTTTTATATTAAATGATTGTAAAAAAGGGGTTAGCAATTAAGTTAAACCCCTTTTGTGCATTATGAAAGTGTTTGGTCGCCTGTGATATCAGCAACGTCTGAAAGTTTAACTGAAACCATTTTAGAAACGCCTTTTTCTTGCATTGTTACGCCGAATAAGGCATCTGCAAGTTCCATTGTTGGCTTTCTGTGAGTGATAACGATAAACTGAGTGTCATCGCTAAACTTCTTTAAGTATCTTGCAAACCTATCTACATTGGCTTCGTCAAGCGCTGCTTCGATTTCGTCGAGTACGCAGAATGGCATTGGGCGAAGTTTTAAAATAGAGAATAGTATTGCAATTGCTGTAAGTGCCTTTTCACCACCTGATAAAAGAGAAAGTTTTTGTAGTTTCTTTCCCGGTGGCTCGGCAACGATTTCAACGCCTGCTTCAAGCCTATCTTCAACGCCAGAATAATCCATTTGAAGCATTGCCCTACCACCACCAAAGAGTTCTTTGAAGATTCTTTGGAAGTTTTCGTTGATTGTTGTAAAGCCTTGGTCGAATTGCGTTAGCATTTCTGCCTTAATCTTGTCGATTGCTTGCTTTAAGTCTGATTCTGCCTTTTCTAAGTCTTCTTTTTGAGAAACCATTTCGGCATGTCTTTCTTTCAAAATCTTGCAGTCTTCTATAGCCGTTGCGTTGATAGCACCAAGTGATGAACGCTTTTTGCGAAGCCTATTTATTTCGCTTTCGCCAACGCTTGCATCATAACCTTCTTCACGAACTTTGACTGCCGTTTCATAAGTTTCTTGATAGTCTTCCCAAATGCTTTGTTGCATATACTCTAGGTCAGAGTCTATCTTTGTAAGGGCAATTTCTTCATTATGCTTTTTCTCTAAAAGTTCTGTAATTTGGTTTTGAAGAACTTGCTTTTTCTCATCGTTTTTATTGAGTTTTTCTCTTAAGTTGCTCTTATCCGTTTCAATATTTTTAATCTTATCACGGATACCTTCAATATAATCTTGCTCTTCTTTGCTGAGTGCCACTTTTTCTTGGTTAAGCCTTAATTGTTCGATTATACTTTCTGCACCTTGGTTGCTGTTTTTAAGGTCAAGATTTGCCTTTTCACATTCTTCTATAACAGAAGTAAGTCTTTGATTTTCTGCCTTTAGTCCACCGATTTTTGCCTTAAGTTCGGTGATTTCAACTTGCGATGCCGTGCTTTCGGCTAAGATACTTTCCCTTTGCTTTTTAAGTTCATCATATTCTTGCTCGTGCTTAGTTGCAGTTTGGCGTGCTGAAAGTTTATCTTGCTCAAGTTTCTTTCCACCACTTGCAACGCTTAAATATCTTTGGTCAATTTCTGTAATTCTTGACTTAACTTCTTCTATTAACTCATTTGTGCTTTCTATTTCTTGACCGATATCGCTAAGTGAACGCTCTGCTGATGATTGTTTTTCCCTTTCAAGCAAAATTTGCTCTCTCTTGCCGTTATATAGGTCATTGAGCATAGAAAGTTCATCAAGTGCTTTATCTCTGCGCTTTTCTTTTTCAGCCTTGGCTTCTTTAATAGCGTTCATTTCAGCACGCTTTTTGTCAAGTTCTAAAGAAATGTCTTCAAGTTTTCTATCGTTTGAAAGTAAGCCAACGGCATCTGGTCTTCTTGAACCACCCGTCATAGCACCTTGTGGGGTAAACACATCGCCATCAAGCGTTACTATCTTAAAGTCAAAACGATATTTTTTTGCAATACTCGTTGCATTGTCAAGCGTGTCAACGACAAGCGTGTTGCCAAGCAAGTTTGAAATTACATTTTCGAATTGTGGCTTATATGAAACAATTTTGTTTGCTATACCTAAAGCGCCTTGTTCGTTTAAGGCATTTGTAACTTGAACGCTTTGCTCTCTTGGTTTAACACTTATTATTGGCAAGCAAGTGATTCTACCTATTCTATTTTGCTTTGCATATTCAAGCAAGTATTTAGCATCATCAGGTGTTTCAGTAACTACGTTTTGCGCTGCTGCAGCAAGTGCTGTTTCAAGTGCAATGTCGTATTTTTTATCGCTCTTAATTATCTCTGCAACAACGCCCTTTATCTTTTCTTTAAGTGAGCCGTTAGTCTTTGCTTTATTTAGAATAGTTTTTACGGCTGGAGCATATCCATCGTAATTATCCTTTAATGCTTTATAGAAGTTATCCTTTGCCACAAGGGTTGTGACAACCGAATTTAAGGTATAAATTGAGTTTTCATCCTTTGCAACTTCTTCGTTACAAGACCTAACTTCATCTTCTTTTGCTTCAATTTGATTTTTAAGGTCAAAAACTGCCCTGTCTAAGTCATTGATGCTCTTGTCGGCACGCTCTTTTTCGTTGAATAGATTTTCCCTTTTAACTGAAAGGCTATCTAACTTTTCAGTTAGTTCGTTTTGCTTGTCAACCAAGTTTTTCTTTTCATAACTGATTGTGCCTGCATTAAGTTTAATATCCGAAAGATTTTCGATAGATTCAATCATCTTTTTTCTGTTTGCTTCAGCAAGTTGCTCGCCAAGTGAGATTTTTTCAGAAACGGATAATAATTTTTTACCTAAACTTTCGGCTTTTTGAGTGAGTTTATCAAGTTTTTCTTCTAAACTATTTAATTCTTCGCTATTTGCTGAAAAGTTTTGCTTGCAATCCTTTATCATGGCGATATTGCTTTCAATTTCAGCATTTGCCCTTTCGATTTGGCTTTGCAAAAAAGAAATTTTTTGCGCAAACATTTGTCTTTCGCCCGAAGAATGCTCCATGCTAACTCTCTTTTCTAAAAGTTCATCATTTAACTTTCTTAAATTGTCATCTGCATCGCTTATGTCTAAGAAAATCTTATCGTATTGCCTTTGAGCATCTGTTAGTTCTGCATTTCTAAGCGTAGTTTGCTCATCAATACCCTTTATTCTAACGTTGATTTTATTTTTCGCTTCTGCAACGCCGTCAACTTTTGCAATATATGTATTGAGTTCGTGAAACTTTAACTGACTTGAAAGTTCGTTAAACTCTTTTGCCTTTTCAGCTTGTCTTTCAAGTGGTGCAAGTTGGTTTTCGATTTCAGACAAAATATCGTTGTATCTAACAATGTTTTCGTGTGTTCTTTCAAGTTTTCTTTCAGATTCGTTTTTACGAGTCTTAAATTTAGCAATGCCTGTTGCTTCTTCAAATATAAGCCTTCTATCTTCTGGCTTTGCTGACATAATTTCTTCAACTTTACCTTGTCCGATTATGGTATAGCCTTCTTTACCTATACCACATTCGTGCAATAATTCAACAATGTCTTTAAGTCTTGCAGGTTGCTTGTTTATGTAGTATTCACTTTCGCCACTTCTAAAGAGTTTACGAGTGATTATAACTTCATTATAGTCAATGCTAAACATTTTGTTAGAGTTATCAAAGTATAGCGATACTTCGCAATAAGAAAGCGACTTTCTGCCTTGCGTTCCACTAAAGATAACGTCTGACATGCTTGAACCACGAAGGCTCTTAGCAGACTGCTCGCCAAGTACCCAACGTATTGCATCGGCAACGTTACTCTTGCCACAACCGTTAGGTCCAACGATACCCGTTATACCACCACCAAATTTAATTTCGGCTTTGTCTGCAAACGACTTAAATCCGTAAATTTCCACTTTTTCGAAATTCACTTTGTTTTACCACCTTGTTTTTTTAGTTTGTTTAGTGCTAGTTCTGCTGAAATGGCTTCTGCCATCTTTTTTGAACTTGCACTTGCTTCTGCTATTCTTGTGCCGTTTAAGGTGCTTGCCACCCTAAACTCTGGCTTATGTTCTGGCCCTTTTTTCCATAAAAGTTCATATGAAATTGAGCCTAGTTTGTTTTTTTGCACATATTCTTGAAATTTATTCTTAGCATCGGGTTTTACAATTTTATTTTCCTTTTTTCTTTGCTCTCTCAAAACTTCATAGTCAGCAATTATAGTGTTTTTTATAAACTTTTTTGCTTTTTCTAGTCCACCATCGAGATAAATTCCAGCAACGACTGCTTCATATATGCTTGAAAATAGTTTCTCTGTTGTCTTTTTTGCCCTTTCTTGACCTTTTCCAAGAAGGACAAAATCTATGAGTTTTAATTTTTCAACTGCTTTTAAGAGTGGCTCTTTACTAACCACTTCTGCACGCTTTTTGGTGAGTTTACCTTCATCGCCAAAAGCATTTTTGAATAAATGCTCGGTGACCACAAACTGAATAATTGCGTCCCCAAAAAACTCTAACAGTTCGTTGTCTTCCCCACCATTTTCATAGGCATAAGACGAGTGTGTAAAACACCTTCTAAGAAGCATTTTATCATTAAACTTATAACCTATTCTCTTTTCACACTCATCAATGTCAAAAATGTGCATTAGTTGATTCCTAACCCTTCATTAAGTTCTAATTTCTCTGTAATTTTATTTGAAATATCAAATGTTGCATAGTGGGCTGCTTGTAAAACTGCTGCCTTGAACGCTTTGCGTTTTGATGAGCCGTGTGCTTTAATAACTGCTTTATTAACACCTAAGAAAAGCGCACCACCATGGTTGTTATAGTCAAGTTTTTTCTTTAAATCCTTAAACATGTCTTTAAGTAAAAGTCCACCGAGTTTATGCTTAAGCGAACTGTTAATTCCATTTTTAAGTGTCTTTAAGAGCATACTAACCGTGCCTTCTATTGCTTTTAAGGCAATGTTTCCACTAAAACCATCGCTTACAACAACATCATACTCGCCTGTCAAAATGTCCCTGCCTTCGATGTTGCCAACAAAGTTAATGCCTTTGAGTTGTTTTAATAATGGCAATGTTTCGTGAATAAGCATGTTGCCCTTTTCATCTTCTGTGCCGTTTGATAAAAGTGCAACTTTTGGCTCTTTAACCCCAAGTGCTTCTGCATAAGCAGCACCCATAATTGCAAATTGAATTAAATTTATACTCTTGCAATCTGCATTTGCACCAGAATCGAGCAATATTACATTTTTGCCATCGATAAGGGTTGGCAATATTGGGCTTGTTGCTGGGCGATTTACACCCTTAATTCTGCCGAGTTTAAGTGTTGCGCCAACTAATACTGCACCCGTTGAGCCTGCCGATACAAACGCACCTGCATTTTCATCTTCTTTTAAGTGCTTGAACGCCACGCATATTGAACTGTTTGGCTTTCTTCTAACAGCAACAGTTGGCTCTTCTTCACAAGTAATAACATCTTGTGCATCAATGATTGATACCCTTTCTTTATCAAATGTGTATTTTGTTAAAAGGTTAGATATTACATCTTCCTTTCCAACAAAAACTGCCCTAAATCCATCTTTTTCTGCAAGCGCATCGATAGTGCCTGCAATTACTTCTTCTGGTGCGTTATCTCCACCAAATGCATCTATTAAAATATCCATAACTAATTTCCTTTGTTAGTTTTCAAGTGTGCCAACCGTTCTTGGGAATGGAAGCACGTCTCTAATATTTGAAATGCCTGTCAAATACATTACCATTCTTTCAAAGCCTAAGCCAAAACCAGAGTGGATTACGCCACCATATTTACGAAGGTCAAGATATGACTTGTAGTCTTCAGGCTTGAGTGAACATTCTTCCATACGCTTTGTTAAAATGTCCATTCTTTCTTCTCTTTGACTGCCACCGATAAGTTCGCCGATTCCTGGAACTAAAAGGTCGCTTGCGGCAACTGTTTTGCCATCATCGTTAAGTCTCATATAAAATGCTTTGATTTCTTTTGGATAGTTTGTTAAGAACACAGGTTTTTTGAAAACTTGTTCTGTGATATATCTTTCGTGTTCGCTTTGAAGGTCACAGCCCCAATATACAGGTGCATCAAACTTATCCTTAACCTTTTCTAAGATTTCAATTGCTTCTGTGTATGTTAAACGCTTAAATTCGTTGTTTCTAACATTGTTAAGTCTTTCGATAAGTCCTGTATCGACAAAACTATTTAAGAACTGAATTTCATCTGCACAAGAAGTCATAACATAGTCGATTATATACTTAACCATGTCTTCAGCGCAGTCCATATCATCAGATAGGTCTGCAAATGCAAGTTCTGGCTCTATCATCCAAAATTCTGCTGCGTGGCGAACTGTGTTAGAGTGTTCTGCCCTAAATGTAGGTCCAAAAGTATAAACGTTTGAATATGCCATTGCAAAGTTTTCAACATCGAGTTGACCTGAAACAGTCATGCTTGCTTTCTTTCCAAAGAAGTCCCCAGTATAATCGCACTTTCCATCAACCATTGGGATATTGTCAAGGTCAAGTGTTGTTACTTGGAACATTGCGCCTGCACCTTCACAGTCACTGCCAGTGATTATTGGTGTGTGAACGTATACAAAGCCCCTTTGATTAAAGAAGTTATGAATTGCAAACGCTGCTTCACTTCTAATCTTAAACACTGCCCTAAAAATATTCGTTCTTGGGCGAAGATGTGGCATCGTTCTTAAAAACTCTAATGTATGGCGCTTCTTTTGAAGTGGATAGTCTGGTGAAGATGCACCGAGAACTTCAATGCTGTCTGCATTGATTTCAAATGGTTGTTTGTTTTCTGGCGTTAAAATTAGTTTGCCTTTAACCATTAAGCAAGCCCCAACGTTTTGCTTTGCAATTTCATCGTAGTTTGAAACCTTTTCTCTATCGAAAACTACTTGGCAACTCTTAAAACAAGAGCCGTCGTTAAGTTCTATAAAACCAAATGCTTTGCTGTCTCTAATAGTTCTTGCCCAGCCACAAACTGTGACTTCTTTTCCATCAAAATCTGCACTTTTTGTAAAAATACTTTTTAGTTGTGTTCTTTTCATAGCCATTCCTTCTATTCTTTTTAAAATAATACTTATACATTATATCACTAATCGGCGTGCTTTTCAAGAATTTTAGCAAACATTTTATGCTAACTTGTTAAATAAAAGCAAAAAATTATTATTAAAATAATAAAACACTAAATTTTACATGAATTTTTTGCAAAAATTTCCCTAAAAACCCAAAAAGGCCCAACCTTAACTCTGTTGGACCTTTTTGCTGTATTTATTTTTCTTAGCCTTTATGGCATTTCATCTTTTTGGATTTGCCTAACTAGTAGTGGTGGGCGTTCATCTTTAAGCGCCATAATGTATGCACCATACTGCTCATCAGTTAGTTTTACAATCTTGTCTTTCACCTTTCTACTCGACTTCTTTTTTCTTGACATAAATTTCTCACCACCTTTATCTTATTATCGGCTTTAAGAAATTTTTTATACCAAAATTTTAATGTTTTTCTTTGGTGCGAGTTTTGATTTTTTTATAGGTTTTATCCTTGTTAAAATCTCTAATTTTATTGTACTCTCCACCCAAAACTTCTATTGCAAACCTTAACTCTTCAAAGTCTGCATAAGTTATGTCTTCCCTTTCTATTTGAGTCATTAAAAATGGGAGTGCCCTTTGGTCGCCATATTTTGATAGATAGCCAGCATAGATAGGAATTTTTGCTGGATTTTTAACAAACTGATTTATCAAAATGTCAAAAATTTTGTCTTCCTTTTCGCACATTGAAAGTATTTCGCTTAAATATTCTTTAACGCTTTCATCCACGTCGTTAAATTGCGATAATATTTGACCTTTTACATCGTTTGCCATGCCTTTTAAGTGCTCTGTTGCAAGTTCTTTTATAGGAGAAGAATAATCCCATAAAATAAATTCTAAAAACTTATCTGCACACTTTTTGCTACCCATATCGGCAAGCATATTCATAACATAAAGAGTAAATTCTTCATCTTTATCTTCAAGAGCATCTACTAGCGCCCCTTCGTTTTCCTTGTTTTTTGTTATTGCTTCGCATAAAAAGTCAGACACACTCACGCCTTCAGTTATATGAGTTTTTAAGCACTCTAAAAGCTCTAAAATATCAAAATTTAAGTAGTATGTGTTTGGCGTAAAATTATCTAGTTCCTTTAATTTTTTATCGCCAAACTCTTCGTATAATTTTGGTATTTGATTTTCTATTTCTTCAGGCTTAACCTTGCCTATATTTTGATAAACAAAATCTGAAATATATTTGTCAAAAAGTTCATCAATGTCTATTATTTTTACCATCATCTCTCTCCTTTTTTGCTTTTTCTGCAATGTTTATTAGTTTTTGGAGTTTTTCTTGCTCTACATCAAAAACCGAAATAATAAACTTGCTTTCAGAAAAGTTTTCATATCCACTCTCTGCTAAAATTAGCCCAGCAAGTTCTTCGTTTGTCACTTCATCGCTGTTTACCCTGTTTCCTATATCAAAAAACAGCCTGTCCGTTGCATTTACCATGTTTGTAAAATCATCTACTCCGTAAAACAACATTCTAGATAAACATAATGCATATGCCGAAATGTAAAGCCTGCTTCCTTCGTGCTTTTCGCATAGCAATTTCTTTAACGCAAATTCTGAGTAATAACTGCCTGCAACCACTGCCATTTTTCCCTTGATTCCCGTTATGGTTAAAGCGTATGCTAAAAGCCTTTTTGTATCGGCAGAAACATCAGGATTTAACAGCACATTTAAGGCAAGTTCCTTAAACACTTTTTTATCGCAAAATGATAAAATCATTGCGCACTCTTTCATAAGCGAATCTTTGCCGAATATAAGTCCCCAAGTTAGCATTTTTTTAGTCTCGTCTTTTTTGATTTGCACGCTTATATTTTGTGGATTTTTTGCAAGTTCATTTATCTTTTTCTTGTATGCCGTTTGGCATTTTTTAGGAAGTTCTTTATAATAGGCAAATGGCAACATTTTTGCTTCTGCATCACTGCCTAAAGCAAGTTTTTTTGCTATGTTTATATAATACTCTACGACAAAATCTTTAGGGTTATGAAGGTATGCTTTTTTAAGTTCTTTTAGCCCTTGTTCATAGTTCCCTAAATTGATTAGTGCTTGAGCATAGAAAAAACGCATTGTAAAATCGTAAGGTCTATCTTTTATTATCCTTTCAAAGCACATTTTTGCCGTTTTGTGGTCTTTTCTTTCAATCGCACAGCTTACGATTTTATAGCAATCATCATCGTTATCACTATACAACGCTAAGGCTTTTTGATAGTAAAACTCAGCATTTTCGCTGTCCTTTTTCATATCGAAAATGGTTGATAAATTGCAATATGCATTTAGATTATCGCCCTTTATTTTTAAATGCTCTCTTGCCGTTTTTTCAGCATTTTCATAGTCGTCAAGCATCAAATATGCAACTGATAAATCATCTAAAGTTTGCTCATCGTGACAGGCCTTTGGCAATTTTTCTAGTTCAACTATGCTTTCTTTAAAATTGCCTGCTCTAATAAACCTTCTTGCATTAGTTTTTTCTAAAGAATAGTCTGCTTTATCATAAGGATAAACTATTCTATAAGCATATTTTTTTGCATCTTCCCCAGAGAAAAAATCGATGATTTCTGGGTCTATATCTTGTTTAGAAATAAAGCCATCTACTGATATTTTTTTGTGAAAATAATATCCAGACGCCCATAAATTATCTAGATAAAAATAGTTTATTGCAAGTTCTTCAT
Source organism: Christensenellaceae bacterium (assembly GCA_045586765.1). Taxonomy (GTDB): domain Bacteria; phylum Bacillota; class Clostridia; order Christensenellales; family Borkfalkiaceae; genus UBA1259. The sequence goes on from JAZNAX010000003.1 coordinate 10,840, forward strand.
AGCACATAGATACTTTATCTTTTGGGGCATAATATAAATATCTAAACCAATATAAATTAGACATTTCATATTGCTCCATAAGCGAATACACTCTTGCAATTTGCTCATAGAACTCGTGATTTTTACACACTTTTTCGCCGTCAAAAAGAAAGGCTAATGCACCTAGATAATCTTTGTTTTCTATGCGCATTGTAGCAAGGCGAATATATCTATTTATGTCTTTTTCAAATGGTATAATCTTTGTGTTCATTATTTTCTCTTGTAAGCACTTTTTTGTTAGTTAAAAAATTTCTCTACATCACTACTATCAAACTCATAAATCTTATCACAGAACTCACAACTTACCGTGATTTTGCCTTCTTTTTCTATGATGTCTAAGAGTTCTTCTTTTCCAAGTGAGATAAGCACCTTTTCGATTTGCTCTCTTGAACAAAGGCACTTATATTCTGGGTGATATTCGTTGTATTTATCGGTAAAAAATAATTCTTTTACAATCCACTCTGCGCCGTGATTTTCAATTAGCGATGAAACGTTTGCGCAATCTTTAACAATTTGTTCTGCCAAAAATAGTGCATCATCACTTGCGCCCGGCAAGGCTTGAACTATTACCCCACCTGCACCCACGCATTTTCCGTCAGTGCCTATTCTTACACCAAGCGCCATTGCTGTTGGCATTTGTTCGCTGAAAGCATAATATGCAGTAAAATCTTCTGCAATTTCACCACTAACAAGTTGGCTACTGCCTGTATATGGCTCTTTTAGTCCCATACTTCTAACAACAGTGAGTCTTCCGTTTTTACCAACGCATGCACCTACATTAAGTTTTCCGTCAGGTCTTAATGGAAGGTCAATTTGTGGGTTATCTATAAAGCCACGCATTTCTAAGTCGCCATTACCACAAACTGTGATTTTGCCACCCTTACCATCGCCTTTGATGGTGACTGAGAGTTTATCTTTTTGGTTTTTTAAGTTGCTTGACATAAACGTGCAAACGGTTAGCGTACGCCCAAGTGCTGCTGCACAAACAGGCGATAACGAGTGAATTTTTATGGCTTCGTTTACCATATCGGTTGTGTCTAATACCGACAAGGTAATTTGATTGTCAAATACTATGGTTTTAAGTAATTTATTCAATGCTTTTCTTCCTTTATAAAAGTAATTTTTTTCTCTAAGTTATCAAAGACGCCTATTATAAATAAGCGTCTTTATGAAAATCAATTATTATTTTTTGTTTCTCTTAGCAAGTTCTCTCTTTGCTTTTTCTATTCTCTTTTCTCTTTCTAACCTTAACCTTTCGTTTTCCTTATCTTGTTCGGTAAACTCGTGTTTATCTTTCTTTGTATGTTCTTCAACATATCTTTCGTGGTCGTCATAAAGCGCTTGTTTACTTTGTTCAAGTTTATGAATATCGCTTCTGCTAAACGATGTTGGAAGTTCTGCAATAGTTAGTTCTTCATCGGTTATAGGCTTAACAGGTCTGCTGTTTAGTGCAGTTTGCTCAGCCATTGCAAGTTGGTCTTTGTATTTCTTAAGAGCACCAGAGTCGCTTGATTTAATTTTTTGATAGATACCCCTATTCTTTTTAGCACCCTTAACCTTGTCGTTTACAAACTTATCGTATGACCATTGACAGAAGTCAACCCATATCAACAAGAAAAGTGAAAAACCAAAAACAAACACCATTACTATGCCTATTAGCAAGAATATACCATCTAGCAATAATAGTAAAAATGGAATTAGTGCAATTGCAATAAAGAAGGCGTTGTTTGGAAGCAATGCAAACGAGAAAATAAACGAGTTCTTAAAAAGTTGTCTTAACTTTAGGTCATAGGTTACAGACATAACAATCATGTGCAATGTCATAACCGAGAAAGTTCCTATAATGATATAGGTAAGAACTTTTGTTGCGATATATAACCACTCATTTTCAGTGCCCGTTGCAATCACCCTATCGCACATTGCAACAGATATACTTGATAGGTAAAACACAATGGAATAAATAATCATTATAATTGCTATTTGCTTAAAGTTTTTCTTTATTCCATGCCAAAAATCGTTTGCAACGAAAATACCTTCTGTCCACACCATGTTTCTTATTACATAAGTTGCACCAGCAATGCCAACTGCAGCAATACCAAATGCAAGTGGAGCCAAGATATATGATGATAAATTTACCAAGAAAATAATGCTTTCTTGTGCGCCATCCATACTAGGAAGCGAACCATAGCCCACGCCAAAACTTTGTGAAAATGGATATGTTATGCCATAATTTAAGATTGACATATACCTAAAAACTAATAGCGCAAATATTGGCAAGCAAAACAATATTATTAGCAAATTGATTATAAATAACTTACTAAACCTGCCCTTAAAAATATCCCAACCAAGTTCCCATCTGTTTGATGGAAGGGACGCTCTTGCATAGCCTTCAGATTTTTCTGAACCCATTACAAACCTATCGATTAAGCCTCTTTTTTTCTTTGCCATTATCTTCTCCGTTTATTTGTTTTTACACTCACTAAGGTGTTTTTTAACAATATTTTTATAAAACCAACCTAGCCCTTACTATACCTAAATTTACAAAAATTTTATGTTTAAGTTGTTCGGACAAATTGATTTTATAAATGCCTATTATAAAATATACACTAAAATTAAATATTTTACAAATAAAATTAGGTATTATGCGAAAAAAAACTTTACTTTTTTACTTTGTTTTGATAAACTATGCATATATTATGTTTATAGGAGACTTACTATGAAGAAATACAATGTAGCAGTTGTCGGCGCAACAGGTATGGTCGGCAGAAAATTTTTACAAGTTTTAGAAGAAAGAAACTTACCAGTTGAAAATTATTACCTTTTCGCATCAGCAAGGTCTGCTGGTTCTAACATCGATTTTATGGGCAAACCACACACAGTTATCGAACTTGCTGAAAAGAATATTGTTGATAAAAAAATTGATATCGCTCTTTTCTCTGCAGGTGGTGACATCAGTAAAGAATATGCACCTATTTTTGCTAAGCACGGCATTTTAGTTATCGATAACTCTAATGCTTGGCGTAGAGATAAAGACGTTCCTCTTGTTGTTCCAGAATGTAATGCTGAAGATATCGCTTGGCATAAAAATATCATCGCAAACCCAAACTGCTCAACAATTCAAGCAATGGTTGTTTTAAAACCACTCCACAAGGCTTTCAAAATTAAGAGAGTTATTTATTCTACATATCAAGCAGTTTCTGGTGCTGGCGTTAAAGGCTTTAACGACCTTAAAGATGGAATTAACGGCGCTGAACCTAAAAAATTCCCTTACCCTATTTTTGGCAACTGCTTGCCACACATCGACGTCTTCCTAGAAAATGGTTACACCAAAGAAGAAGACAAAATGATTTTTGAAACAAAGAAAATCTTAAACGACCAATCTATCAAAGTTACTGCAACTTGCGTTAGAGTTCCTGTTTACTATGGTCACAGCGAATCTATCAACCTTGAGTTTGAAAAACCTTGCACTGTTGAAGAAGTTAAAAAGGTTTTAAGCGAAGCACAAGGCGTTGTACTTCAAGACGATGGTGCAAACAACCTTTACCCTATGCCACTTACAGCTGAAGACAAAGACGAAGTTTTTGTTGGTAGAATTAGAAAAGACGAAACTGTTGAAAGTGGTATCAATCTCTGGTGCGTTGCTGACAACATTAGAAAGGGTGCTGCAACTAATACTATTCAAATCGCTGAAAAGGCAATTGAAATGGGTGCAGTTAAAGACCAATTAAATTAACTTTTAGGAGCCAAAAATGAACAAGACTATTTTTAAGGGAACTTGTACGGCTGCCATCACTCCTTTTACACCTGATGGCATTGATTACAAGGCGTTTGAAAGACAAATAGAATATCAAATTGCAAATGAAATTGATGCTTTGACAATTCTTGGCACAACGGGTGAAACACCTACAATTACCGATAGCGAATACGATAGAATTGCAAAGTTTGCTTATGACACAATTGCCGGCAGAGTTAAGTTTATCTTGGGTTCTGGAAGCAACTGCACTAAAAAAGCAATTGAAAAAAGCCAGTTTGCTCAAAAAGTTGGTGCTGACGGCTTACTTGTTGTTACACCTTATTACAACAAGTGCACACAAAAGGGTTTAGTAAAATACTATAACGACGTGTGCGACAACGTTGATATTCCTGTTCTTTGTTACAACGTGCCTGCAAGAACGGGCGTTAACATTTTGCCAACAACTATGGCTGAAATCGCTGAACATAAAAACATCGGTGGTATCAAAGAAGCCTGTGGCAATATGGAACAAATCTGCGAAACTGCACGCCTTATCCGTGGCAAAACTGCCCTTTACTCTGGCGATGACAACCTTAACCTTGCTATGATGAGCATTGGTTCTATGGGTCTCATCTCGGTTGCTTCTAACATCGCTCCAAAAGAAGTTGGCGACGTTGCAAGGCTTTATTATGCTGGCAAAAATAAAGAAGCATATGAACTTCAAGAAAGACTTTTACCACTTATTGACATTATGTTCTGTGAAGTTAACCCTATCCCTGTAAAAAAGGCTGCCGAACTTATCGGACTTGGAACAGGTATCGTTCGTGCTCCACTAACTGAACTCGAGCCTGAACATACTGAAGCAATGAAAAAGATTCTTGTTGATTTTGGATTTTCTATTAAGGAGTAAGATATGATAAATATTTTAATTAGTGGTGCTAATGGTAGAATGGGAAGAAAGGTGTTTGAATCTTGCAAACTTAACGACAATGTTAAGGCTGTTTGTGGCGTTGATATCATTATGAATTGCTTTGACAAAGACTTCCCTATTTACGATGCTTTTGATAAAGTTAAAGAAGATGTTGATGTTATTATCGACTTTTCTGCACCATCTAACCTTGATAATATATTAAATTTTTGCTTGGCTAAAAATATCCCTGCAGTTTTATGTGCAACAGGATATTCACCTGAGCAAATTGAAAAAGTTAATAGTTATAGCAAAAAGTTGCCACTTTTCCGTTCTGGAAACATGTCACTAGGCGTTAATGCTCTTATCGACCTTGTTAAGAAAGCAACTGCATCACTTGGCGAATTTGATATTGAAATTATTGAAAAACATCACAACCAAAAGGTTGATGCTCCAAGTGGCACGGCGCTTATGCTTGCCGATGCTGTTAAGAGCGTTGATAACGATAAATTTTATACTTATGGCAGAAATGGTATCGTTGGCAAGCGTGACAAAAATGAAATTGGTATTCACGCTGTGCGTGGTGGTGGAATTGTTGGCGAACATCAAGTTATTTTCGCTTCTAACTTTGAAACGATTACACTAACCCACCAAGCAACCGATAGAAGCGTGTTTGCTGACGGTGCTGTTAAGGCTGCTCAGTTTATTGTTAATATGCCTAATGGCTTATACAATATGAGTGATGTTATCAACCAAAAATAAAATGCTTGAAAATAACTTAAAACAAATTTTTGCTAATATTTCTAGTGGTAACAATTTAGGCGAGCCTATTACCCTTGTAGGCGCAACTAAAATGGTTGATGTTGAAACAATAAATAAGGCTATAGAATTGGGCTTAAAAGTTGTTGCTGAAAATAAGGTTCAAGAATTTAACTTAAAAAACTCTAATATCGTTGGTGCTAAGCAACATTTTATAGGACATTTACAAACTAACAAAGTTAAATATTTGGTTGGAAAGGTTGACCTTATTCAGTCTGTTGATAGCGATAAACTTGCATGCGAGATTGACAGAGTTGCAAAAAATAGGAATTTAGTGCAAAACATTTTAATAGAAGTAAACATCGGTGGCGAACTTTCTAAAAGTGGCTTTACTTTAGAAAAGGCGTTTGATAGCGTTATTGAGATTTCGAATAAATATTCTAATATCTGCGTTAAAGGGCTTATGGCAATGCTCCCCCACACCGATGATGAAAGTTTGCTTATAAAATTATGCCAAAAAATGCGTGGGCTTTATGACAAACTAAAAGAAAATGGCATGTCTATAGAATATTTATCAATGGGTATGTCAAACGATTATAAGGTTGCCATTAAAAATGGTAGCAATATGATAAGACTTGGCTCTAGCATTTTTGGAAAAAGAAATTATTTATAAATAAAGGAAGAAACAAATGGGTGTATTTGATTTGTTTGGTAGAGAACCAAAAACTAAAAACGACCGTTCTACAATAAACAACTTAAGCACGGAAATTAACGATAAGACAGGTCCTGTGGCTGTGTTTAGCCCTTCGGCTTTTAGTGATGTTGAAAACATTATTGATGCCATGAAAATAGGTAAAAATGCCGTTGTTCATTTGACCGAACTCAAAACCGAAACTGCTGTTAGGGTTTTAGATATGCTTTCGGGCGCTATCTATGCTCTTGGTGGTGGCGTTTATGAAATGAGCAAAAACGTGTTTATGTTCTCACCTTCTGGCGTTGAAGTAAAATAATTTTGTAACTAAAAAATAAAGACATAGCAAAATGCTATGTCTTTTTTGTTTTTTCTATCACTTATTTCTTACATAAAAATCATAAAGTTCTTCGGTTGCAAAGTGAATTTTTGTTAATTGATTTTTTGCGTTTTTAAGGAACATAAAATACGATGTCTTATCAGTTGCAATATCTATTGCATCGCCACGACCTAAAAAGTCGTATTCTATATGTGCTGAATACATTGATGACACGGGCTTAGTTACATTAAATTGCTCTCCATTAACCGTTCCAGAAATTGTAAAGCCATCTTTATTATGTACTAAATGCGCATTGCCAACTGGGATACAACCTGTTTTAGATGAGTAATAATCTTCTACCCTAACTTCATCTTCAAAGTGATAAGTGCCGCTACCAACTTCTTTTCTAACTTCTTCTCTTTCCCAATTATACCAATCTGGAATATGAGAAAAGCCTTTGTCAGTATTTAGACCTTTTAATCTACTTAAAGTGTCCATTTCCCACTTAGAGCCACAAGCTTCGCACCAAAGATGTATTCCACTGCTATTCATCATGAACTCTTTTCCACAATGTGGGCATTTATATAAAATTCTATAAAGACCATCTGCCCTTTGTTTGCATTTGGTGTGCAAGTTGTTTTCTACCTGCCACTTATATTCATCTTTAACAAATGCCTGTTCGATTTTTGCCTGAATTTCTTCGGCAGTCATTTCTTTTAGTTGCTCTTTTGTAATTAGCATATAGATATTCGCTTCTTGGCGAATCTTTCTATAAGGGTGCTTGCTCCATTGTGGCGAGTTGATGAAGTTACCATTGCTCATGCACATTACAACAGGCACGTCTGCAAGTTTACAAAATTTACCAAGCGCACCATCTAACCTTTCGTTTATGCCAGCAAACTCAAACCTTGCTTCTGGAAAGATTGTGCAAGTGTGCTTTAACTTCTTCAAATAATAAAGCATGTGCTTTGCTGTTACGATGTCGTGGGTGAATTTACGCTTTGGCATTCCACCTATGCCACCCATAAGCCAATCGCCACGCCTAAATTCTTCAACTGACATAACCCAGCCAGTCGTTCTTGGCATTATTCCCCTAACTATTTGTGGAAAATCCATAAACGATGCGTGCGTTGCAAGTATTAGGTATGGTCCTTTTATCTTTTTAACTTCTTTTTGAACTTTTACCTTGCCTTTATTTAGCCATAAATAAAATGGTGCTGCCACAAATTCCACGAGCTTTAAATACCACTTCGGTTTTATTGGCTTTTTGTTCATATTAAATCTTGGTTTGTTGTCTATAACTTGTTGCTTTTTCATACTTACATTTTACCATATAATTTTCTTTTTTGCAAGCAAATTGTTGTAATGTCAACAATTTTATCAAAAATAATATGCAGTTCTTTTTAGGACTGCATATCTTTTGTTTGTTTATTTATTTTGATATTTTTAAAAACTATTATCTAACATTAAGTGCTTCGTAAGTTTTGTCTAAAGAAGCAAGTTTTTCTGATAAAATTTTCATTTCTTCTTCTGGAAGTGGAAGTTCAACAATTTCTTGAAGTCCGTTTCCACCAACCTTGCAAAGAACGCCTGTGCAAAGGTTTTTAGCACCATATTCGCCATCAAGATATGTTGCAAGTGGAAGAATTGTTTGAGTGTCTGCAACGAGAGCTTTAACTAATTGAACAGTTGATGCTGCAATTGCATAGAAAGTTGCGCCCTTAGCCTTGATAACCTTAGAACCTGCTGCAACCATGCCCTTATAGATATTTTCAAGTTCTTCTTCAAGGTTAGCCTTGTCAACACCCATAATCTTTGTGCAGTATTCTCTGATTGGCATACCACAAACTGTGCAAAGACTCCAAGGAGCCATACATGCATCGCCGTGTTCGCCAAGAACATATGCTGTTACGTTTGATGCATCAACTTTGCAGTATTCAGCAACTGCTTGTTGAAGTCTGTTTGAGTCAAGAAGCGTACCTGTGCCGATAACTTGATTTTTGCTTAAACCTGTATCGTGCATAACTACATATGTTAATACGTCAACAGGATTACTTACTACGATATAAAGTGCATCTGGAGCAATCTTAGCAACGTCTTTAATAACGCTCTTTAAAATACCGATGTTGATTGCTGCAAGGTCAAGTCTTGTTTGACCAGGTTTTCTACCTACACCAAAAGTGATAATTACGATGTCTGAACCTGCAACATCACTATATTCGCCACTCCAAATTTTGCAAGCTGGAACGCACGCTGCACATTGTGCAATGTCAAGTGCTTCGCCTTCTGCTTTTTCCTTGTTGATATCAACAAGAAGTATTTCTGATGCAACACCTTGAAGAGTTAACGCATATGCGATTGTTGCGCCTACATTACCTGCACCAAGGATTGAAATCTTTCTCTTTTTTTGAATCATTGTAATTCTTCTCCAACATAATTTTCATTTGTATATATAATACAATTTAAATTTAAAATAATCAACCGTTTAGTAGTCGTTTTTTAAATTTTATCAACATTTATTGCCTTAAATTTCAAAATCAAAGGATAATCTTGTTTGAACATTAGGTCTAACTAGCCCATTTGCAATTTCTTGATGTAAAGGGTGGCTTTGATATTCTTTCAATGCTTTTTCATCTCTAAAAGTTGAATCCATCATAACATCGCCTGATGAACTATCCAACTTGTCCGTGAGTATGCTCATTTTGATTAAGCCGTCAATCTTGCCTTCAAGACCTTCTAAAGCAACCTTTATATCACTTGCCACCTTGTTTTTATCAACTATTTCTTCCTTTAATTTCCAAATTATCATATGTTTAACCATAAACTTACCTCGAAACAATTTTTTGTTATATTATAGCAATAGGCACAATTATTGTCAATATAAATCTATCAAATTAACCTTCTTTTTGGGCAATCTCTTTTGCCAAATCATAAATGTCACCAGCACCTAAAAACACGGCTTTCTTTATGCCAAAACTTAAGGACTGCAAAAGGTTCTCTAAACCTTGCTTGCTTGACGCATAATAAACTTGTTTTCCACCTTTGTTTTCGCCTTTAATTAACTTGTTATATAGGCTTTTTGCACTGCCATATTTATCATACTTTTCCCTTGCTGGATATGTCTTATAAATTATGAGTGGCGAGCAGGTATTAAAACAATTTATAAACTCATCGATAAGAAGTCTTGTTCGTGAATACGTGTGTGGTTGAAATATGGTTATATATCTATCCTTTTGTTTATTATAAGTGGATAACATTGCACTAATTTCTTTTGGATGATGGGCATAGTCACAATAAAACTCCATTCCAAAAGTCTTGCCTATAAACTCATTTCTTCGCTTTACCCCAGAAAAACTTTCAAGAGAAGTTTTTACTACATGAAATGGCACTTTTAATAGATTTGCTACTGCTACAACCGAAAGGGCGTTGTATATGTTGTGCTCGCCTTCTAAACTTAGCCTTATTCGCCCCAAACGCCTGCCACCCAAATAAACAGTAAAGGAATAACCTTTTCCGTTATACGATATGTTTTTTGCCATAAAACTTGCAGTGCTGTCTTTTGCAAAAGAAACGGTGGTTGCCGTGCAAATGCCTTTTGCCATTTTATCATCGATATTTATTATGGAAATGCTATTTTTACTAAACTTATAAAAGGCTTTTGCCGTTTGCTCTATATTTTTATAAGTGTCTAAATGGTCGCTATCGATATTAAGGATAATTGATATTTTTGGTTTTAGGTCAAGAAAGTTTCTTTGATATTCACACGCTTCTGCAACGATTATGTCGCCAGAGCCATTTATATAATTGCCAAAACTTTTATCGCTTCCCCCTAAGAATATGGTTGGACTTAAATTTGCACATATTAACACCTTTGCAAGCATAGCCGTAGTTGTGGTTTTTCCGTGACTTCCACTTATGGCGATAGATGTTTTATATCTATCCATAATTTGACCAAGCAGTTCGCTTCTTTTTATTAAAGGTATATTATTTTTAATTGCAAAACTTAGTTCTGGATTATTTTCGCTAATTGCAGATGTGTAAACCACAGTATCAGCGCCAATTACATTTTTTGCGTTATGTTTATCATAAATCTTTATGCCAAGTTTCTTTAATTCTTTGGTATTATTAGCCGAAATATCACTGCCACTAACCAAATAGCCTTGAGCACTTAGGTGTTTTGCCAAAGCACTCATATTTACTCCACCTATGCCTATAAAATGAACTTTTTTAATTTTTTGAGACTCTAAATATATATTCATACCAATATTTATGAAAAATGGGCATTTTTTATTACTTTTTTGCTAAAAATGATAACTTTTTTTAAAAAAACTATTGAAAATTAAAAAAAAATGTGATAAAATATATCCAATATGATATAGGAAGGTAAAATATGAACATTACAGATGTTAGAGTGCGCATTGTCAAAAAAGATGACAGCAAACTTAAAGGCGTAGCATCAATCACTTTTGATGATTGCTTTGTTATTCACGATATCAAAGTAATCGAAGGTAGCGAAGGATACTTCATTGCAATGCCATCAAGAAAAACTGCTGATGGCGAATACAAAGATATCGCTCACCCAATCAAAACTGAAACAAGAGAGTTATTGATTAAAGCAATCTTAACTGCTTTTGAAGAAGAAAAAGCAAAACCTGCTGAATAATTTAATACCACTACTACTCCTTTAGACAAGACTCTGCCGAAAAAAAATTTTTTTCCGGTAGTTTTTTTGTGTGTTGAAATGATTACACAAAATAGTTTGTTTGGCTTGCACACCAATTTATTTAATTAGTTTGGCTAGATTTAAAAACTAAAAACGGAAGGCAATTTTGCCTTCCGTTTTTTCTTTTTTTGTTTTGTTAACTAAAAATTATTCACCCTTAAATGGTAATAAATCTACAAGTCTTGCACGTTTGATAGCTGTTGCTAAAACTCTTTGGTGTTTAGCACATACGCCTGTCATACGTCTTGGGAGAATTTTACCACCTTCTGTAATGTACTTTTTCAAAGTGTTGATATCTTTATAATCGATAGCTTCAACTTTGTTTTGACAGAAAGCACAAACTTTCTTGCGTGGAATTCTCTTAACAAATTTTTTACCTTCTTTTGGTTGCGCTTCTACAGCAGCATTCATATTTGTATTTTCTTCCATTTTTAAACTCCTTAAATATGCTTGTGGAACTTCTTAAAATGGCAATTGATTGTCATCAATAGCCTCAAGTTCAGGGCGTTCTCTTTTTGCTGAGATTACAGGTGCATCATCTTCACCTTGACTTCCCTTTGGTGTTAAGAACTCCACTTCGTTTGCAACGATGTCAGTTACATTTCTCTTAATACCATCTTTATCTTCATAAGAGCGTGTTTGTAAACTGCCAACTACTGCGACTTTGTTACCTTTTTTCAAATATTTACCACAATTTTCTGCCCTTCCACGCCATACAGTTATATTGAAAAAATCTACATCACGTGAACCATCAGCATTTGCATAATCTCTTGATACTGCTATGCTAAATCTACATACAGAAACCCCACTTGGTGTTTCTGATAATTCTGGGTCTCTTGTTAAATTTCCTACTAAGATAACCTTGTTCATAATCTTTCTCCTAATTAGATTTTGGTAATCAATCTTCTTATGATACCATCTGTAATGCCTACAATACGTTTGAGTTCCACAACAAGCGTTGGTTCTGCTTCAAATGTGGTCAAAACATAATAACCTTCAGACTTGTAGTTAATTGGGTATTGCAATTTCTTGTTACCCCAACGGTCAGTTTTTTCAACCTTACCATTGCTACTTACCAAATCTTCGATTTTCTTGATTATCCCTTCTTTTGCTTCGTCTGTAAGTGAAGCATCTAGGATATAGAGCATCTCATATTTTGTCATATTCTTTTACCTCCCGGACTTATTCGGCTTGCCTCTAGGCAAGCAAGGTTTTTTGCTTTTTCTATAATAAATATAGAATAACTTTCATTATAATATCAAAATTTTATTCTTTTGTCAACGATTTTTACATTACTATGTTCTATTTGCTAAATTTAATTAGTGCTAGTGCTTCTTGGAGTGTTCCTGAATATGCGGCCTTTAATGTCGCACTATCTTCTAGTAAACCAATAATCACTAATTCCCTAATCGTTGCACTACCTATTGTGCTAGCAATGTTTGTACCATTTTGCAAATCTGTCATGGTTGATTTTGTTGCTGTATACTTGGTTCTGCAACCATCATATGGGCTTAACAAGTCCTTAACAACGCCATCTTCTTCTGGTGTATAGCATAAGATTAGCCATACGCCTGCTTCTTCACTAATTACATATTCGCCGTTACCAGATACATCTAATACATAAGTGATGTTGCCATTATCCACAATGCGATTATATGTTGGCTTTGATACACCAACTGCATCTTTTCTCTTTTCAAAGCAATTTGCACCATATACATCGTATAATGAAAGTGAATTTATTGCAGATCCTAATTCTGTAACTGATGGGTTCTTTTTAAGAAGAGCACTAAGCATTGTGTTAGAACCATCAACTTCACCGATTATTGTCTTAAGACTAATATCGCCTTCGCTAAAATTATTTAACTCACTCATCTTCAAACTTGTTGCTGCACTGCCTATTTGCGCATCAGTCATGTTTGCAACATCATAACCACAGCCACTAAGTAAAATTTTATAGAACGCTAAATTTTCTTGTGCATTGTATGGGAAGAAGGTGTCAAGTAAAACGTTGTCAAAACTTAAGTTGCCTTGTAGATGTGCTACTGATAGTTTATCATAAGTAACTCCACCACCTACTGCCGTACATAAAATATCATAAAGCATTTTATTGCTTTGATATTGCTCAGCTGGTGATTGTCCTTCTTGTTTTAATAAGTCGACAATCATAAGGTTGCCAAAATCTAATCCCTTTGACAAGTGTCCAACTGTTAAGTCGGCTGGCTCTAGACTGCTTTCGCCAACAATTATTGAACAGAGAATATCGTATGTAAATTTATTGTCATCATAGTCACCTAAGAATTTAGAAAGTGGCAAGTTGTTAAATTCAATACCATTAGATAAATCACCAATAGTTAATTTATCTGCCGTTGGTTTTGTGCCTTCGCCTTCCCACACTATAATTGAGTGCAAGATATCGTACATTTCTTTATTGTCTTCGTATTCGCCTAAGAATCTTGAAAGTGCTATGCCATCAAGTTCTATCTTATCAAAATCAATTCCGTTTGATAGGTCACCAACAGTTAACTTATCTGCTGTTGGAGCATTTTCAATGTCTTCCCAAAGAATAATAGAATGTAAAATGTCATACATCTCTTTGTTGGCATCATATTCACCCAAGAACTTAGAGAGTGGCATGTTGTTAAATTCAATACCATTAGATAAATCGCCGATAGTAAGTTTATCTGCCGTTGGCTTTGTGCCTTCACCTTCCCATACTATGATAGAGTGCAAGATATCGTACATTTCTTTATTGTCTTGATATTCACCTAAGAACTTAGAGAGTGGCAAGTTGTTAAATTCAACACCATTAGATAAATCGCCGATAGTAAGTTTATCTGCTGTTGGTTTTGTGTCTTGGTTTTCCCAAACTATTATTGAATGTAAGATATCATACATTTCTTTGTTAGTGTCGTATTCACCCAAGAATCTTGAAAGTGGCAAGTTGTTGAAATCAATACCATTAGATAAATCACCGATAGTAAGTTTATCTGCTGTTGGTTTTGTACCTTCGCCTTCCCACACTATGACAGAGTGTAAGATATCGTACATTTCTTTGTTGTCTTGATATTCACCTAAGAACCTAGAGAGTGATACGCCGTCAAGGTCTAATTTATCTATACTGATTCCGTTCTTTAAGTGACCGATTGTTAAATCTTTTGCTTCTGGAATATCATCTACACCTTCCCAATTTATCATTGAGTGTAATAAATCATACATTTCTTGGTTGTCAGTATAACTGCCTAAGAAACTTTCAAGCGACATTCCGTCAGCGTCAAGATTTTCCACGCTAATTCCGTTCATTAAATGACCGATAGTTAAGTCTTTTGCTTCTGGAATATCATCTACACCTTCCCAATTTATCATTGAGTGCAATAGGTCATACATTTCTTGGTTTTCTTCGTATTCACCTAAGAACATTGAAAGTGAGAAGTTATCATAGTTGATGTTTTCCATGCTAATGCCTTTCATTAGGTGACCGATAGTTAAGTCTTTTGCTTCTGGAATATCATCTTTATCATCCCATTTAATCATTGAGTGTAATAGGTCATACATTTCCTTATTTTGTTCGTATTCACCTAAGAACATTGAAAGTGAGAAATTATCAAAGTTGATATTTTCCATACTAATGCCTTGCATTAAATGAGCAATAGTTAAATCTTTTGCTTCTGGAATATCATCTACGCCTTCCCAATTTATCATTGAGTGTAATAGGTCGTACATTTCCTTATTTTGTTCGTATTCGCCTAAGAACATTGAAAGTGAGAAATTATCAAAGTTGATATTTTCCATACTAATGCCTTGCATTAAATGACCGATTGTTAAATCTTTGGCTTCTGGAATATCATCTATGCCTTCCCAATTTATCATTGAGTGCAATAGGTCATAAATTTCCTTATTATCTTCGTATTCACCCAAGAATTGAGAGAGAGCAAAACCATCTAAATTGATGTTTTCCATATTGATTCCCATCAAGTCGCCAAGGGTTAAAGCATCTGGAGCAATAGGGTTGCCGGCACTATCTTTAACTAAAGAACTAATTAGTTCTAATGTGCTTTCTTCTGTTATAAAGTTGCTGATAAGCACGCCATTAAATTCAATTCCACCTTGCAAGTGTGCAAGTGAAAGCGTGTCATAAGTTGGTTTGTCACCATCAGTTTTTACGATAGAACAAAGTATATCGTACATTAACTTGGTGTCATCGTTATATTCGCCTAAAATGCTAGAAAGTAAAATATCTTCAGCCTTAAAGTTTTCAAGGTCGGAAATGTTTTTGCCATCTAAAATTCCACCTAAGAAACTATCTTCAAAGCCTTCGCCACCACCGAAAGAACCTATGATATTTGTTAACTCTAATCTGCCAATACTTTCATCAAGCAAATCAACAACATCTAAAATAGGAACTTTTGCAAGGTTTGCAAAATAGATGGTTTCTCCATTATAACCATCAACAACGCATCCATCATTGTCAAACACTCTAACATATTCACCACTACTGCTTGCTGACATTAAAACATTGCCACTGCCAACACCTGCTTTATAGTAATATAGTTTAGGGTTGTATGCAAATTCACCACTATCATTTTTATTGATAACGCCACCTGTTGTTGCTGGTAAATCTTTAGATTCAACTTCTTTCCATTCGCTAAAGATGTCAAGCTTAGCAAAGTCACCAAGCATTTCTACCCCACCAACACTATCTAAAGTTGCAACAACTTTTATGCAAGACTGAATTTCTGTGGTAAAACTAGAATCAAACTTTAACTTTTTCATTTTTTCAACATCAATCTCAACATATTTGTCAAGGTTTGCACCCTTTACAAAACTGTCAAGTGCATCTGCTATAAATGGGAAGTCTGTCATGTCGTATGTTTGAGCATCTAAAATTGCATCGAGAATGCTCTTTGAAGATACATCTTTACTTACAACTTCTCCCGTATCGCCAACATATGTACTAATTGGAATAAATTTAACACCAACAAATATTGCTGATATCAAAAGTACAAATGCCGAAATTAAACCTGTAAGCCAAAACAAAAAGTTTTTTAAGCCACGAAACCTATAGCTTCTAAGTGCTGCTTTAATCTTGCGCTCTTTTCTTATTTGCTTGACTTCTTCTTTTGTGTACTTTCTTCTAGCCATTTTTGATTTCCTCCTTAATTCAAGTCTAATCTAGGCTTGATGAACATTTTCCTTAATTTTATTGTTTTTGCTTTGCAATATGTTTTTTTGCAAGCATTAAAAGAGTTTCTTTATTATTTTTTTGTGGATTTAATACGGCATAATCAAACAGTGCCTTTAATTCTTTTCCTATCCACTTATCCTTATACCCTAAAGAAATTAAATCTTGTGCCGTGATTTTTAATTCTTTAAGATTAAACGGAGTGCCTTCAGCAATCATTTTGTCATAGATTTTTTTCCACTTTACAATGGTTGGGGCAACGCTTTCAATCTCTAAACTCGCCCTAAAGTCTGCTTGTTTTACCCAACGCAGTTCATCCAGCCTATCTTGATGCTTAACCAAAAATCTTCTAACCTTGTTTTCACTCATAGAGCAATCTAAATCGACCATATGCTCTCTAACCAAAAACTTAACTTGTTCTATGGTAGCATTATCTGCCTTAAGTCTTTTAAGCACTCTTTCGGCAATTTTTTCGCCTTCAGAAAAGTGATGATAATAATATCCATCTCTTAAAAAGCAAAATGGCTTGCCTATATCGTGGAACAAAGCGCCTAGCCTTATTGATGGGCGTGAATATAAAACCGTTCTTATGCTATGCTCTAAAACATCATATTTATGAAAGTCTGCCCTTTGCGCCATACCACGACCTTCTGTAAGTTCTGGTAAAATCTTATCCAAAACTCTTGTGTGGTCTAAAATTTTTAGTGCATTATAGTGCCCGATAGGGTCAGAAAAAGGATATTTTTTATCGGCAACAAGAATCATTTTAAGTTCGCTTAAAATACGCTCTGGCGATATTTCTAAAATATTGTCAGCATATTTTTTTGCCGATTTTAGTGTTTCATATGTAGGCTTAAAATTAAGTTCCCCAGCAAACCTTGCAAGGCGCATAAGCCTAAGCCCGTCAAACCCAAAAACTTTATCTGGTTCACACACGGTTGAAAGAGTTTTATTATTTATGTCTTGCACCCCACCTAATGGGTCAATAAATTCATCTTCTTGAACGTGATAATAGATTGCGTTGCACTTAAAGTCCCTTCTTAGTGCATCTTCACCTAAATCTTCGGTAAACTCGCTTATCTCAGGCAAATGTTCCCCACCCACGTATTTATCACGGCGAAATGCCGTGTATTCATAATGATGTTCACCATCTGAAAACATAACCGTGCCCGTTCTAGGATAAGTTGCACTTTCCTTTATGCCAAACTCGTTTAATGCTTTTATAAAGTCAGCAGTTGGAATTGCACCGGCAAGGTCAATGTCGTTTGAAAGCGAGCCATCGATAAGAAAGTTTCTGACAGCACCACCAACAACATATAGTGGTTTTGGCATGGTTTTTGCCAAGTTTATGAAATTTTTTGGTAAAATATTTTTCATAATAAAAATATTATATCATAAAAACTTGTATTTTTCATCATTTTATAGTAAAATTTATTAGAAAAATAAAAAAAGGACAAAAAATGTTAGATTTTATTATAAATCCTATTGCTGGTGGCAAGCACGGCAAGAAAATTAAAAAAGTTGTTGAATTTATTCAAAGTTATTTAGCCGAAAAAAACATAACTTTCCGTTTACACTTTACAACCTATAAAGGTCACGCAAAGCAACTTACCGAAAAGTTGATTAGTGAAAATGCAACCGATATTATAGTTGTTGGTGGAGATGGCACTTTGCACGAAGTTGTAAATGGCTTTACCGACTTTAACGTTAACCTTGGCTTAGTGCCTTGTGGCACAGGCAATGACTTTGCTTCGGCTCTCGGCATTTCTTTAGACCCACAAAAAGCACTTGATATTATCCTAAACCAAACCCCAAAGTTTGTTGATTATATGCAACTCCCTTTTATTAGGGGTATAAACATCGTTGGCACAGGTATTGACGTTGACGTTCTTAAAAGATATGAAAAACTTAAAAGAAAGAACAAGTTTAACTACACAACTTGCTTAATTAAAACACTTTTTAGTTTTGATTACACCGATTTTACTGCTAAAATTGATGATAAAGAAATTCCTTATCGCTCTTTTATCGCTTGCATTGCAAATGGTAGCGTGTATGGTGGTGGAATCCCTGTCTGCCCTGTTGCAAGCCCTAGTGATAACAAACTTAACTTCGTTGCTGTAAAATCAATGGCAAAACTTAAAATTATCGGTGCATTTCTTAAACTTAAAAAGGGCAAGATTTTATCTTTAAAAGAAGCCGAACATTTTGAGTGCCAAAACGTTGAAATTATAACCGATAAACCTTGCACAATAAACGTTGATGGCGAACTTTATGAAAATATGCCATTTAGTGTGAAAATTGTGTCTAATAAACTAAAAATGTATAGAAACTAACTCTCACAAAAACTTAAAGGGACAGCAAATTTTGCTGTCCCCTTTTTTTGTTTTGTTGTTAATTTTATTCAAGACCAACTATCATATAGTCAAAGTTATCAAACTCAACGGTTATCTTATCGCCGTCAACGAGATTTACCTTTTCGCCTGTCATCTTGTTTGTTGCAGTCTTATATTTTTTAGCAAATGTAATTACCGACTTACCTGTTGGATTTTTGCAGAAGTTTGCAATAACTGCAAGCACTTTTCCATCAAGTTCATAATAACTTACTTTTACGTTTTCGTTATCACAAACCACATCGTTGTTAAAGAAAGGCTTATACTCTGCCTTAGATACAGGAAGTTCGTCATATATGCGCCAAATCTTTGCAATTTCT
>JAZNAX010000004.1:0-21433 GCA_045586765.1 Christensenellaceae bacterium
AAACAATTGCCTTTACCCCTGCTGAATTATATCTATATTCAAAGTCGTGCTCTTTAAGTTGGTTGGTTGCAGGAATTGCAACTGCGCCAATTTTGTGGAGAGCAACCATTGAGAACCAAAATTGATAATGGCGCTTAAGAACGAGCATAACTTTATCGCCCTTTTTAATGCCAAGTGAAGTGAAATAGTTTGCAACTTGGTTTGATGCACGCTTGATATCCTTAAAAGTAAATTTGCGTTCAAATTTATTCTTATCTAAATGTAGCATTGCAAGTTTTTCTGGATATTTATCGGCAATGCCATCAACAATGTCAAAACCAAAGTTAAAAGTATCGGTGTTTTTAAATTTGATTGACTCTAATCTACCTTCTTTATCTTCAACAGTTTCAACGAATTTTTCGCAAACGAGTTTTTCGCTTGTTTTTGCGTTCATAACGCTCTTTCTAACTACCTTTTCAGCAGAATTATCGCCCGACATAACAACAGCAACGAAAGTGCAACTTTTTCCATCAACGGCAATCATTCCGTGTGGCAACGATGAGTTATAATAAATGCTGTCCCCTTCGCTTAGGATTTCCACATGGTCGCCTACTTGGACTTTTAGTTTGCCACTTAAAACTAGGTCAAACTCTTGACCACTATGCGTTGTTAGGTGGATAGGTTTGTTTTGTTGAGATGCACTATATTCGTAAGTGACATAATATGGCTCTGCAAGTTTATCTTTAAATTTAGGTGCAAGGTTTGCAATGTCTATGCCGTCTTCTTTTGCAGTTTCTTGACCTTGTCCCTTTCTAGTCACCGTGTATGTTGAGAGCTTTGCAGAACTACCTTGTAAAAGGTCTGTCATATCAACCCCAAATGCTAAAGCACACTTATGTATAAATGAAAAAGGTATATCTTCTTTTCCACTTTCATAAGCAAGATATTGCTCTTCTGTCACGTTTGTCTTTTTTGCCATTGTGTTAACGGAGTAACCAATAATTTCACGCAACTCCTTAATTCTTGTTGCAACTTCTGATAACTGATTTAAAGTGTTGTTTGTGTTCATGGTAATTAACCTCCTTAAAAAATTTTTATTTTAATTTATTTTTTACTTTGATAAACAAAAAACCCGTCTCAAGCTTTTTGCTTTGAGACGGGTATAAAATACTCGCGGTACCACTCAAATTGTAGTTAAAACTACCACCTTCAGAGCCTATTAGCTCCTATACACTGACGTAGCAAACACGGAAAGCGCCTACTTGAGATTTCTCTTTGGGACTTTCAGCTCAGAAGTGATGAGATTTCTAACTTGTTTTATCGGGATTGCACCATCCCCGACTCTCTATAAAAACGCTTGATAGAACCCGTCTTCGTCACAGCTTTTTAATATTTAGGTTAAAAAAAGTTTAACACTTTAACAATACTTTGTCAAGTATTTTTTATTGTTTATAAAATTTTTTTAGGATTTTATTTATTTTTTCAATTGGCAAACCTATAACGTTATTTATGCTTCCTTTATACTTTTTAACAATGTTAAAATCACCGTCTTGTATGCCGTATGCACCTGCTTTTCCTATATATAACTTGCTATCTAAATAACTTTCTATTTGACTATCACTTAGTTTATTAAAGATAACAGTGCTTTTATCATAACCCACAATAGTTTTTGCGTTTGTTATTATTGCATAGCCTGTTATAACTTTATGTTTATTTGATGAAAGTTTTTCTAAAATTCGCTTTGCATCTTGCCTATCGCTTGGCTTACCTAAAATTTCACCATCAAAATATACAACCGTATCTGCACCAAGTACAATTGCGTTTTTATCACCAATTTTGTTAAAAACGTCTTTTGCTTTTTCTAGTGCAAACGTTGTTGCCGTTTTATAAGGATTACAAGTGAAATTTTGCTCAATATAATCGCTTGTTATAACTTCAAATTCATAGCCTTCTTTTTGTAGAATTTCTTTTCTTCGTGGCGAAGCACTTGCTAGTATTAACTTCATTTTTCTCCTTAAAAATTAAGCCACGCTAAAATTTGTGCGTGGCATTAAAATTTGTTTTATGCGTCCTCTTTAGAAGATTCTTGTTCTTCTTTTGGCAAAATGAAAGGCATTTTCTTATAACGATATACAAGCATCAATGCTATTCCACCAAGCACGAACAAAATTGATAACCATTGTGATGGATATAACGTTGGATTAAAACCACGATAGTCGGTTCTGAAAAATTCAATAATAAAACGCCACACGCCATAGCCGATTAAATATATACTCATTGTAATGTTTGAACGCTTTAAGAATAACACTATTAAAACAAATGCAAGAGCAAACAAGAATAATGATTCAAATAATTGTGTTGGCACGTAATATCCCCAACCGTTTGTTGTTCCGTCCATATAAAGGCCACCAAACACGAACTCATCACCAAGATATTTTCCGTGGCAACAACCACTCATTAAACAGCCTATTCTGCCAAATGCATGGGCAATACAAATACAAGCTGGTGCAATTCTGAAAAGTGTGTTAAAGTGTTTTTTATGAATTCCTTCATCTTTGCCCCTAAAATAAAACCTGCCGATTAAGAAATATAAAATTAAGAAACAGCCTGCTCCACCAATAAGACCACCCATTACCGTTAGTCCTGCACCAAAAATCTTAAATGGCTTTCCATCAAGCCAATTATAAAAACCTTGGAATACCATTGCTGTGAAAAACCCTGACACTAGTGCCCCAATTAGAATAAAGAACACGTAGTCTTGAACTTTTTCTGGCATGCCGAATTTTTTAGAGAACGTATAGAATGCGATTAAACAACAAATTATGCCTACAGCTATGCAAACGCCATATAACATAACTTCATTTCCAAAAAGAGTAAATATTGGATATGGATACATGTTTTTTCTCCTTTATTTTTACAAAATTATTATACCTTTTTTGCAAAAAAAAGTCAACTAAAAAGATTTTTCTTTTACGAATTGTTTGCTTTTAATTGCCCTTTTGTGTATAATATGAAAGAACTTTTGGAAAGGTATCGAAGTGGTCATAACGAGAACGACTCGGGCGTTAGCCCTGCGTAGATTTATCAGAGCAGTAATCGGTTAAGCATTTCGAGAGTAAATAGTTCATTATCGATTTAATAGTTTTTTTGGAAAGGTATCGAAGTGGTCATAACGAGCCGCACTCGGGCGTTAGCCCTGCGTAGTGATAACGGAGCAGTAATCGGTTGAGCATTTCGAGATTATATAATTTTATTTCAATTTAATAGTTTAGTTTTGGAAAGGTATCGAAGTGGTCATAACGAGCCGCACTCGAAATGCGGTTGCCGAGTTCTCGGCACATGGGTTCAAATCCCATCCTTTCCGCCAATGAAAAAGAGTAGGTTTTTTTCCTACTCTTTTTTGTTGCGATAAAGTGGTGGATTGATTTGAACCCATCGGTTCGCCCGTCATATGACGGACTTTCTTTGATGGACAAGGGCTCGGTAGCGTTAGCGTACGAGTCTCCCATCCTTTCCGTTAAAAAAGATAAGCATAAACTTATCGCCTTTTAAATATCTAAAAACAATGCCATATCTTCAAGTTTTTATAGATTAATCATAAAAAATAGAGTCAAAAGAAACACCTAATATTTCTTTTATAAATTTTATTTCATCTGGGTATATATGCCTTTGACCTACCTCAATCTTTGCCACAGCACTTCTTGTTATATCGCAACCTAAAAGTTGCAATTTTATAGCAAGCATTTCTTGGGTCATATTTTTACTTTCCCTTAACTTGCGAATTCTTTGACCAATTTCTTTTTCATATTTATCGTTCATTATCCACCTGCAAAATTGCACTTATCTAAGTGCAAATACTTGACAATATTATATGCAAGTGATAAAATATTTTTGCACTTATATAGGTGCAAATATAATTTTGTTGAGGACATACATATGAAAAAAAATATTTTATTTAAGATTTTATATTTTCCAATTTTAATAATCTTTATGTTTTCACTTTGCTTTATATTACCAGCCTGCAAAGATACTACACCAAAAGAAAACCTTGTTCCTGAAAATAGTATAAATTATGAAGGAATAGGGCTTGGAAATGTAATTCATGAAGGTAAAAGAGCCATATATCTTTATTTTTCTTCTGAATATTCAATAACTAGAATAGAAGCAAGTGGTTTTTTATTAAGTCCAACAGGACAAAGAGTATTTCCTTTTAATGATAATATATCCCTTAGTCCTTCAACAACAAATCCTGCATTTACAATTATGATAGATGCAAGTCTTGCAAGTAGCGTATCTTCTGCATCTTTTACAAATATAAAAGCATACACACATTCAAAGATTGACTCAAACGATAACTCTTCTAATAACACACCTGATGATAACACACCTCCATTAAAGACTTATGATAAAAAAACTTTTGTTGACTCTTCTATAAAAGCCATGTCTCAATCTAAATCTTCAAGCGTTTCATATCTTATTACACCTAGTGGTTTTGATTTAGATGAGTTAAACATTAGAGGATACTATATGACTATAACCGTTAGTTATTCAGTTCATTATAAAAAGGACTCAGTTTTACCTGATTTTATGTGGGCAGGTGCTCCAAAATATGAACTTACCATTTTAACATCTGACCTAGTCTGCTTTCAAAAAAGCAATCTTACAACATCTAAAACATCAACGCAAAAATCTTATTCGTATAATGTTGATATTGTAAATATAATGGATAGCAAAATTTCATTAACTTTCTCAACTGATAATGTACAAAACGTCATTTATTTTACTAACATTAAAGTTACATATAATTGTCATAAATAACTTTTCTATCACAACTATAAAAAAGTCAGTGAATTTCACTGACTTTTTTCTTTTTTTATTTTGAACCCATCGGTTCGGCTTTGCAATAGCAATAATATTGATGAATTATACTTATAAATAAAATTAAACGGGAGTTAATGCATAACTCCCGTTTAATTTTTTGTGATAGTAATAAATTAGTCTTTGAAATATCCTATATTTGATGATTGCTTTGCATTAAAAGTAAAGTTGCAAATTGATGCTACTAAACCATATATGCCACAAGTTATATATGACAAGAAAAAGTATGCACAAGTTCTTGATTTCCAACCATTTGGTTTAAAACTTGTATGATTTATGATAAAACTACCTATCCAACCTAAAAAGAAGGTTAATAAAAATCTAACAAGATTCTTACCATCATCTGTTACTAAAACAGATTCATTTTTCACCCTGCATCCACAATGAATACAAATTTCTGCTTCATCGTGAATTTCTTTACCACATTTTGAACAATAAGCCATAATATTTTCTCCTTAGTAATAATTTATAAATCAATTATACTCTTACATTTGTAAGATGTCAAGTATATTTCTTACAAATGTGAGAAAATATTATTATGGATTATAAAAATAGATTTAAAGAAAATTTAAAAGAATTAAGATTAGATAAAAAATTAGGACAAGTAGAATTAGCAAAGGCAATTGGTGTAAGTAAAGGCGTTATTAGTTTATGGGAAAATGGACTAAGAGAGCCAAGTATGTATTGCTTGATTGCTCTTGCTGAATTTTTTGAAATTTCAATTGATGAACTAATTGGTTATGCCAAAACTATTTAAAATATTTATATATTTTTCTTATTTATTTCCTATACTCAAAAAGTCAGTGGATTTCACTGACTTTTTTATTTTACATAATTATTATATAAATATTCTATTGCGTGTTCTTCGTTTGAACAAATTATTTCTTTACAATATGCTTTTATTTTATCGGTTGCGTTTGAAACGGCAACGGGTATTCCAACGGCTTCCATCATCGGCAAATCATTTCCACTGTCACCTAAGCCCAAAGCATCCTTTTTTTCAACATTAAGCATTTTTAATAGATTATTAACTGCATTGCCTTTGCCGGAATTTTTACTTATTATTTCTATATTATAATCTGACACAAAAGCAAGTGAAAGACCTTTTATTTTTTCTAAAAGTTTTTTACAATCTTCTCTTTTCTTTTTATCGTGGAAAAATATTGCAAAAGCCTCTATATTATCTATGTTATGTTTCCACTCATCAAAATCATCATGTATCTTTGCAAAATTTCTGATAATATCTTCGTGTCCAAAAAAGATATTATAATAATCAATTGACTTTTTGTCCGTTGTGCCTGATTTAACATGACAAAATCCGTTATGGCGAATTGCAACATGAACATCAAACATACTTAAAACCTTAAATATTTCTTGCGCAACATCTTTTGAAATACAGTTTAACACCTTTTGGTTTGTGTAAGTGTCTAAAATAACAGAACCTGTTGAGTGAATAATATAACGAATACTTTTATTATTTTTTAGACTTTCAGGAATTTCGGCCAAGGCTCTGCCTGTGCAAGGCACAATAAATATACCTTTTTTTGAAAAACTTTCAATTGCTGATAAATTGTTTTTGCTAACATTACATTGGTCATCAAGTAGTGTCCCATCTAAATCAACAGTTATCAACTTGAAGTTATACATCCCAAAACTCCTTTTTTTATTGATTATATCATTTAACTATTCTTAAAGTCAAGTTTCTTTTATCTCTTCAAAAAACAAAAATGTCAGCAAAACACTGACTTTTTTCATTGTTTATTTTGACATTTTGTATTCTTTCTTTTTTACTGCGTTAAATGGAATAACCTTGTGTGGTGGCAAGGTTTTTGCTAAAGTGGTTATCTCGTTCATTAAATATTCGCAAATACGCTTTCTTTCCGTTTCTATAGGAGCGTTTGCATCAAACTTAATAGACTTGCCAAACAAGGTCTTTTTTAACCCCCTGCAATAATACATAGGCACAAATTCTAGTTCTTTTGCGTTGTGTTTATAATAAAACCTTGCGACATCAACAAAATATTCGTTGAACTTATTTGTAATCTCGTTAAATTCTTCTGGACATTCTGGCAAGATTACCACATTTACGCCCTGCTCTAATACATCTGTCGTTGCCTTATAAGTTTTCATAATTCGCATATCTCGATAGACAGGAAGTGCATCTGCATTATTGAAAATGTTTGTTATTAAAGGCGTTAACAAGCGAACAAAAAGTTTTTGGAAAAAGTTAGGCTTTCCACCAAAGAAATTGTTATAAGCATACTTAGGGAATTCCTTTCTTACCATCATAGGTCCATCGCACCAAATGAGTTTTTTGGTTGGAAAATTTAGTTCAGCATTTGCAGGTCCGTGCATTTGTGCGTGATTGCCTATAATAACACAAGATTCTTTAGGCAAATTTTCTAAACCTATAAATTCAACTTTTCTATAAAAAAGTCTAACGAAAGGGGCGCATATTTTATATACAACGCCCTTTTTCTTATAGTAATTATTTATTTTCTTGTTTTTCATTTAATTCCTGTGCTTTTCTTACCTTTTCTTTTGCTCTTTTGTTTGTGTCAATAGATTTAGCGAAGACATAAAATCTTTGATAAATAAATTCCGTCACAAAATTAATTAACATTGTAGCAACAAATATAACATAATAATTCCAATTAAGTGTTTGCACCAAATATAATTCCCCCAATTCAATAGATAGTGGTGCAAATATAATATAATAGTATAATGTTTTAAGCATTGCAACTTTCACATTACTTGCTGATTGATAAGTAAATTGCCTATTAAAAGTAAAATTCCAAACAACTGAAAGAATAAGCGAAGGATATGCATAAAAACGATATGATTGACCTGGAAACAACACTTCCTGCATTAATGTAAAACTTATACTTTGCACAATTCCCGCACTCACAGAAAAAAATATATATTTTAGGGTGCGTAAAAATTCTGTTTTATTTAATTGTTTTTTCTCTATTTTAGCCATAACTTAAATCTCCTTTGTCCACAAACGGCGACGACGGTGTTGGCGAACATCTAAGCCCTTCCACAAACTTTGAACTGACTCGTTTAGTTCGAGTTCTGGACCTGTTTCACATATTTTAACGCCATTTTCAATACATACTTTCATTAAATGGTTTATCATAATTGCAGGCAAGCCCTTGCTTTGATATTCAGGTAGCACTGCGACGAAAAACATTTCTAATGTGTCGTTTTTGCCCTTTAATGCTTTTAAGAGCCTAAATATTCCAAATGGGAAAAGTCTGCCGTTTGATTTCTTTAATGCTTTTGCTATTGATGGGCACATTACTGCAAAGCCTGCAATTTTGCCTTCTTTATCTTTGATAGAACAAATATATTTTAAGTTTACTATAGGAATATAGTCAGCAAGTGCCTTTGCTATAACGGCGTCAGTTAGTGGAACTGTGCCGTGCAATACTGAAAATGCCACATCAATAACCTTGAAGGCTTCATAAGCGTCTTTTGCCAAGGTTTTTCTATCGGTATATGTTACGAGTTCAAAACCACTCTTTTTGATTAGGTAGTTAGAAATCTTTTCATACTTTTCATCGATTTTTTCTGGGACAGAAAGTTGATATTCAACCCAGTCAACTTCTTTTACTAAACCTAATTTTGTGCAGTGGTCTATGTAATATGGGTGATTATAGAAAGTAATTGACATGTTTAGTTCATCAAATCCATCAACGAGCATGCCTTCGTGGTCCATATCGGTAAAGCCGATTGGCCCTGAAATTGTTTCATAACCACGCATTTTGCCCCACTCTACAACCTTGTTAAAGAGCGCTGAAGATACTTCATAATCATCGATAAAGTCAAAGCGAGTGAAACGGATTGAACTTGTTTTCCATTTTTTGTTTGCTGCGTGATTTATAAGCCCACCTATTCTTCCAACAAGTTTTTTATCTTTATATGCTAAAAATAGTTTTGTTTCGCAAAATTCGTATGCTGGGTTTTTTGCTCTTGTAAATGTGTCAATTTCATCTGGGAATAAAAATGGACAATACGCCTTGTTCTTTTTATACATTTTGTTTGGAAAGTCAACCCATTTTTTTAAGTCCCTTTTGTTTATAACTTCTTTAATTACAACACTCATATTTCTTCCCTTGTATTATAAAAATTCTTTAAGTGATTTTCCGTTGATTTTCTTTGATACGATAAGACCGATTGTTCCTGGTCCACAGTGTGCGCATACATTTATTGGAAGTATGCCATCTATAAGTTTGCCTTCGCCTATAATGTTTGAAACTTCTTTTACGATATAATCAACAACTTCTACCTTGCCGTCAAAATTGATAATTGTATAATCGTATTCTTCTGTTGGATATGTACTATAGAAAGATTCTGCTGATTCAATAAGGTGCTTTCTAACTTGTTTTGTTGTGCCTTCTTTTTGAAGCGCACCGTCAGTTAGTGATATTACAGGTTTAATTCCCAAAACATTGCCGATTAGCGCAATCGCTGGAGAAATTCTGCCACCATTTTTAAGTGCCGTTAGGTTTTCTGGAATAAACACAACCCTATTTATTAGTTTTCTGTTTTCAATTTCACTTAAAATTTCTTTTATAGGTGTGCCTTTTTTAATTTCATCACTTGCATAAAGAACATTAGAAAGCATTGCTGTTGAAACTGCATATGAATCGACAACAAAAAGTTTGCCTTCAAAATACTGCTTTGCTACATTGTTAAAGAGTTCGTTCATTGATGATAGTTTGCTTGAAATTGTAAAGTGAATTATTTGGTCGTAGCCTTCAGCAAACAATTTTTCAAAGTATTCGATAACTTCACCAAGTGGTGGCGTTGATGTCTTGATACTTTTTCCTGAACGCATTGCTTTGCACAATGTGTCTTGGTCAATCGTTACTCCATCTAAATATTCTGTTCCATCTACTATAACATTGAGTGGAAACACGCTAAGTTCGTTTTTCTTAAAAACATCATATGTTAATACTGCTGATGTATCTGTAGATATCAATACTCTCATTTTCTTTCTCCATTTTCATCTTTTTAATGTTTTTCTTTTGTTTTATTTTTCGCTGAGCGAAAAATTTGCTAAGTTATTATTTATTATACTCAAGCCACGATATACATAGTCCTTTTCTTCTTCCGTTAAATTCTCTGTTGCCTTTTTTACTGCTATATCTATCTTGCTTGCAATATCCTTGCCTATTTCTTTGCCCTTTTCTGTTAAGCAAAGTTTGTTTTTATACTTTTTGCTGATAGAGTTTGTGTCAACAAGTCCGTCTTCTGCCAAACTCTTTACCGAGCGAGATATTGCGCCCTTATCTTCTCTGCAAAGTTCGCATAATTCTTTTAGTGTTAATTTTTCTTGCGCATACAAATAGTATATGGTTGAAACATGTGGACACTTTAATTTATGCTCTGCCATTATCTCAGTTTTAACCCTTCTAATATTTCGGTTTATCGAAGCAATTAACACAGTAAATAACTTAAATTGTTCTTGCATACACTCCCCCTAACCATTTTTAAGCCTTTAAAGGCTTCCTTATTTTTGATTATACCATAGAATTGTTGTAATGTCAACAAACTTTAAAAAATTATATAAAATTTAAACAGCAAAAAAGGACGAAAGCTTTTCGTCCTTTTTTTATATTTATTGCCTTTAAATTGTTTTGTTTTTAGCCGTTTATGAATTTTGCAAGTGAACTTGCATCGAGCTTGTCAAATGTTTTAACAAATTCATAAAGTTGAGTTGCGATTTTCTTTGCTCCACCCTTGCTATTACTTTCGATGTTGAGTGGAAGTAATGGGTCGTGAAGTGATAATCTAAGCAAGAACCAGCCGTTGCCGTTACATCTATTAAGATTTACTCTAACGCCTTCATAGTTGTCTTTTTCAAGTGACCATGCTTTTTGAGTTTTTGCATATTCGTTTAGTTTATCTAAAACATCTTGTCCATATGCTTTAAAGTCATCTGTTAAAATGTTCATTCTAAATTCCATGCTTTCTTTTGGTTCTTCTAAAGTATCTATAAGTGATGCTAAAGTATAGCCGTTCTTCTTGCCACGAGCAAGTTCAATTAAAAGTTTTGTCACAAGATAAGCGCCGTCATCTAGGAAATAGTTTTCTTTTAATGCGCCGTGACCTGACGTTTCAATTGCAAGTTGGCTGTCTTGACCAAGGTTATTTAAACGAATTGATTCGTTGATAACGTTTCTATAACCCCTCTTAAAACGATGGTGGATACCACCCTTTTCTTTAATGAACTTAGCAAGACCTGTCGATGTAATTGAGTCTGTAACTATTGTTGTATTTGGATATTCTCTAAGTAAAATTGCTGAAAGCATTGCAATAATGCGATTACGATTAAGTTCGCTACCATCAGCAAGTACTGCGCCTGCTCTATCAACGTCGGTATCAAAGATTATGCCAAGGTCTGCTCCAACTTCATTTACGGCATCTGTAATGCTTTCCATTGCTTCTGCGTTTTCTGGGTTTGGAATATGGTTAGGGAAATTTCCGTCTGGGTCTAAGAATCTGCTTCCCGTTGTGTCTGCACCTAATGGTTTAAGCACCTTATCTACATAGAATCCACCAGCACCATTACCTGCATCAACAACGATTTTAAAGCCTTTAAGTGGCTCGTTTTCGCCTGTTGCACTTCTAATTTTATCAGCGAGAATTTTTGAATATGTATCCATAAATTCTGCGTTTTCTATGCTTCCTTTTTCTAAGCCTGTTTGTTCATCACTTTCAGCAAATGCCAAAATTTCTTTGATGTTTGCTGATTCTAAACCACCACCAGCAGTAAAGAACTTAAAGCCGTTACGGTTAAATGGCAAGTGGCTTGCAGTTATCATAATAGAGCCGTCGAACATATAGCCTTCAGTTACCGTTGACATAAACATTGCAGGTGTTGATGCCATGCCAAAGTTTGTGATGTTTAGTCCTTGTTCTACCATTGCTGAGCAAATCCAGGTGCAAAGTTTTTCGCCAGAAAGTCTTGAATCTCTGCCGATTGCAACTCTTAAATTTGTTTTGCCTGTCTTTTTAATAAGCCAAAGAGCAAAACCCCTGCCTATATCCTTACAAACTTTTTCTGTTAAGTTTACGTTTTGACCTTCAATGCCGTCAATAGCAACGCCACGGATATCGCTTCCGTTTTGCAACTTTTTGTAT
The DNA here is from genome assembly GCA_045586765.1 of Christensenellaceae bacterium. GTDB lineage: Bacteria > Bacillota > Clostridia > Christensenellales > Borkfalkiaceae > UBA1259. The sequence goes on from JAZNAX010000004.1 coordinate 12,010, forward strand.
TCCATGTTTTTCTCCTAAATATTTATTTTATTTTCGCAATTTATTTTATCATAATTTTGTTAATAAATCAACACATATTGTGCAATTTTATTAGTAGCAACTTTCAAAAATTTCCTTGCATTCATTAAAGCCGAGTTTCATTTGACTATCTAGTATGCGAGTTTTGCCGTTTGTGCAAAGGTCTGCAAGTCTTTCGGCTTTTTCTTTTGGCACATCAAAATCACTTAGTTTTGAAGGCATGCCAAGGCTTATAAAGTATTCGCTCATCTTTGCTATGCCCTTTTCACACGCTAACATATCATTATCTTCGATAATGCCCCAAACATTTCTAAAGAATCTAGAAAATCTTTTTGAGTTTGCTTTATAAACATACTTTGCCCACGCTGGATATAATACTGCAAGCCCTGCACCGTGTGCCACACTATCAAACTCGCCACTGACTGCGTGTTCTAATTGATGAACTATTAGCGAGCCACCCCTACCACAATCGGTTAGATTATTATGTGAAAGGCTTGATGCCCACATAAGCGTTGCCCTTGCTTCATAATCTGTTGGATTTTCTATTGCAATTTTGCCTGCTGAGATTATAGTTCTAAGCAAACTTTCGGCTATACCGTCTGTTATTTCTACAGGTGGCTGTGGAGTAAAATATCTTTCCATTGTGTGAGTCATCATATCCACAACGCCACATGCCGTTTGATATTTGCTAACAGAATATGTTAGTTCTGGATTAAGTATTGCAAACTTACATCTATTAAACTGACTGCCACAACCCTTTTTCTTGCTTATTGTTAAGTCAGATAAAACTGCTGAATTACTCATTTCACTGCCGGCTGCCGAGTGGGTTAATATGCACCCAACAGGAAGCGCATCTTGTGGAACTGCCTTTCCACATGTAAAATCCCAAACGTTGCCATCATATTTAACGCCGAGAGCAGTGAACTTTGATGAATCTATAACACTTCCACCACCAACTGCCAATATCATTTGAACTTGATTTTCTCTTGCGACCTTGATTGCTTGGTTTACAAACTGAAGTTTTGGGTTTGGCTCTACCCCACCCATTTCAATTACTTCTATATTATATTCTTTTAACGATGCTATAACTTGGTCATAAAGTCCACTCTTTTTTATGCTTTGCTTTCCATATTGCATCATTATTTTATTGTAACCATACTCACTTATGATTTTGCCAACTTGAAGGTGTGTGTCCTTGCCAAAATATACGGCTGTCGGTGTGTGAAAATTAAAATTTAACATCTATTTTCTCCTATTTAGAATTTCTACATCATTATATCATATAATGCTTTTATTGTATATACCTTTTAGTAAATATTAGTATAAAAAATAGCAAGAAAATTTTCATTTCCTTGCTATTTATATTTTTACTTTTTATTAAATAAATGCCTTATAGATTGCACCTATGCACTTTTCATAATCGTTGTTGCTTACGCCGATTATGATGTTAAGTTCACTTGAGCCTTGGTCAATCATTCTAATATTGATGTTTTCTTTAGCGAGTGCATTAAATAAGGTTGCTGCTGTACCAGAACGCATTGCCATGCCGTGACCAACGGTTGCGATTAATGAAATGTTTTCGATTACGTGAACATAGTCTGGGTTTACGTTTTCTCTAATTTCATTTACCATTTCAGTCAATACGCCGTTCTTTAATTGTTCGCTTTCTAAAACAACAGAAAGTGTATCGATACCTGATGGCAAGTGCTCTACGCATACGCCATAGTGTTCTACAACTGATAAAACCTTTCTAATAAAACCAACTTCTGCGTTCATCATAGATTTTTCAATAAGAAGAACTGTAAAGTTCTTTTTACCAGCGATACCTGTTATAACGCTTTGGTTTTCTTCTTGTTTATATTGGTCGTTTGGAACAATCATTGTGCCTTTATCTTCTGGCTTAAATGTGTTCTTGATATTGATAGGAATACGCCTTTTCATAACAGGTGTGATTGCTTCTGCATGAAGAACTGATGCACCCATGTATGAAAGTTCTCTTACTTCCTTGTATGTAATTTGTGTAATTGCTTTTGCTTCTGGAACAATTCTTGGGTCGCATACTAAAAAGCCACTTACATCGGTCCAGTTTTCATATAAGTCAGCCTTTACACCACGAGCGATAATTGAGCCTGTGATGTCACTTCCACCACGGCTAAAAGTTTTGATTTCGCCTTGGAAGTTTTTACCATAAAAGCCTGGTACAACTGCCCTTTCTACATTTGCAAGTCTGCTTGCAACTTTGTCATCTGTATAGTCATCGTTTAATCTGCCGTGTCTATCGAATCTAACCATTTCAGCGCAATCAACGAACTCAACGCCTAAAAATGCAGCGAAAATTCTTGCACTTAAATATTCACCCCTAGATGCAGCAAAGTCTGCACTCTTTTTTTGCTCGATTGCTTGCTGAGTTTCTTTTAAAATCTCTTCAATTTCTAGGTCAATGCCTAAATCTTTTACAATTTCAATAAATCTTGTGCGAATTAGACTAAAACTATTTTCACAACTGCCACACTCTAAAACTTCTTTGTTGCATTTATAGAGCATGTCTGTGATTTTAATATCATCCTTAAATCTCTTTCCTGGTGCTGAAACAACCACGAAGCGCCTTGAAGGGTCGCTTTCTATAATTTTCTTTGCTTGTGTCATGGCCTTGGCATCTGCCATTGATGTGCCACCAAATTTACATACTTTTATCATTTTGTTATCCTTCTACCTTCTAAATAATATCTTTTTTCTATACCTTCGCCCATTGAAAAGGTTTTGCGTGGGAATGCGCCGTTCTTTGATACATACCTAAATAAATCACCCTTGTCGAGTTTTTCAAAGAAGATGCCCACTGCATCGTTTCTTGCGCTTACTAATTTTGTTAGGTTTTCATCGCCGTGAACATAGTCAACATATCCACCATTTTGGTCGATATATTCTTTAATATATTTATCAACCGAGCGAATACCTGTTGGCAAGTCGTTTGCGCCTTGTTTTGAAGTGGTGTTTTCGCCATCAAATATACGCATTTTTCCACCATCAACATTTTCTAAGCCTTTTAAGAACTTGTCCTTATCAACGCCATATACGTATCTATGGATAGGTTCAAAGTAAATGCCTTCATCATAAACGTTTACAAGTTCAACAAGAGCATATCTTGCTGGGTGGCACCCCCACTCGCTTTCAGGAAGTGACTTTTTAACGTTGTTCCAATGCGTTTTTGCAGTTGCAAGAGAGTGGTTTCCATCGCCCACTGCGAATAAGAACTTGTCGTCTTTTGCATATTTTTTAATAAGTCTATCGCTATCTAATAGTTTATAGAACTTATCGATAACTGCTTGATAATCATCGATAAAGTAGCCTTCTATTTCGCCACCTTTCATATTAAGGTTAAAGTCATATACCTTCTTATATTTATCACGATTTTTATAAAGCTGTTCGGTAATTTCCCTGTTTTCATCATCGAAAAGCACCATTACGTGTGGGAATTCTACATCTGCATTTTTTCTAATCTTTAGGCGTGGTGGAATTCTTTCTTCTATAGTGCCTTCGGTTGCACGGATAAGCGCATCGCTTTTTTGAGAATATTCATATTCTTCTAGGTCAATCGCCGTCATAAGCCCTATTCTTCTATCGACAAAAGGTGTTTTTCTAATAGTTAGAATAAAGCCTTTTTCAAGTTTTTTAAATGTTCCGTCTTTAAGATAGTCTTTTATGTTTTGATTGATTTTTTCAATGCGAGCATCTGCATTATCTTCAAGATATATTTCTGGAAGCGTTAAGTTAAGAGTGCTTTTTTTGCCATTAACTTCATTTGATAAGGTTTGCCAATATTCAGGCTCGCTTGTAAATTGGTCGCAAGCAATGCATGCCCACGCCGTCATATCGCTTGTGTTTGGAAGTAAAATGTTGTCTGCTAATATTACTTGTTTGTCCATATGTTTTTCCTTATTTTTTGATTATCTATTTAAATTCAATACTAAAACCGTGATAACTGCAACAAAAAGTGAAAGTACAAAAATGCCAAATTTTTTCCAAAAGCCTTTTACCTTGCCTTTTGCTTCGTTTGCTCCGTTTTTATTTATATTTCTATTTTGCATAATTCCCCCTATCTACGAGCACTTTCTAGTTCTTGCCAATAATATTTTGCAAGCACTTTCTTTAAGGCTTCTGTATCAGCGTATCTTGTAATCTTGCCTGCCCTTGCTATTGATATAATACCTGTTTCTTCAGAAACGATAAATGAAATAACATCGATAGTTTCGGTTACACCGATACCTGCCCTGTGCCTTGTGCCTAGGTCTTTTGGTATATTTTCAATGTTTTGTGAAAGTGGCAAAAAGCAACCTGCTGATATGATTTTTGTGCCACTTATTATCATTGCGCCGTCGTGAAGTGGTGTTTTTGGAAAAAATACGCTTTCTATAAGTTCACTGCTGATATCACTATTTAGCATTACGCCACTATCTAATATTTGGTTTGGAAGTGCGCCAGATGCCAATACAACGATTGCGCCCACGTCGTTTTTTGACATGGTTTGAAGGGCTTTGATGATTTCTGCTATACAATTTTGTATTTTATCTTCATCGTATGAGATGCCTTCGCCATGTTTTGCATCGAGAAGTTTTGTGTTTCTTCTTGCCCATAACATACGCTTGATTTCAACCGAATATAGCGTTACTATAGCAATAACGAATATCGCTGGGATAACAAGATAGATAGCACTATTTATGTTTTCGATAAATGTTAAAAGTGCGCCTGCTATTACCATTACAGAAACAAATAGCATTGCTAGTGCGCCCGATTCGTTGTCAAACAAGAACTTTATCATATAGTAATAAAGCACAGTGAACACTAAAATGCTTACTGCAGTTGCAACAATACCATTTGTTGAGCCTAAAAGGGTATTCACAACCAATTTCATTTTTTCGACCAAATTCATATTTCACCTATTTTTCCGTCATAATTTTAAAAATTGTTAAGTATGCAAAGTCACCTGCTTCACACTGACCACTCTTTATTTTGTAATCTGCATCGCTAAGCATATCGACTGCACTTTTAAGCGCCTTTTTCTTGAACATTGCCGTTTGACTTTTCATTTTTGTAATGGCATATTCTTTTACGCCAAACGATTTTGCCAACTCTTGCTCTGTCATACTGCTTATCGAAACATGCAAAAGCCTTCTAAAATAATTGTAGATGTAAGATAAAAGTCTCGTTGCCATTTCGCCTTTATTTAGCATATCTTTTATCATTAAAAGCGCTTTGTCAAAATCTCTTTTGCCAATCTTATCGGTTAGTTCGTATATCTTATACTCTAAGTCTTGCGACACAAGATTTTCTACATCTTCTTTCTTTATTGTTTCGCCACTTCCCACATAATCTATAAGTTTGTGTGTTTCGGTTTTTATCCTTGTCATGTCGCTAAGGCAATATTCGCTGAGAAGTTTTGCCGTTTCGCCATCTATACTGACATTTTGCGATGAGCATTCGGCTTTTATCCACCTGACAAGAAGGCTAATGTCTGCCTTTGAGCAATCTACTGTGCAAACGCTTTCAAACTTTTTTAGTGGGTCGCTTGTTTTTTGGTTTATTATTACAAGAACGCTTGATGAAAAAGGATTTTCTAAATATTTTGCTAAGCCCTTTTTTATCTGTTCTTGCTTAGGGTAAAATTCCCTAAGTATTGTCATTCGCTTTTGGCTCATAAACGGATAGCCTTCAAGCGAAGATATAATCTCACCTATTTCGGTGCTAGCGTCTAGGTTTACTAAATTTAATTCGGGGTTTGTTATAAATTTATTCTTCAAAAGGGAAACGCCACTTTCTCTAAAAAAAGCATCTTCCCCTTCAAATAAATATACTGCATATTCTTGACCAGCATTTAAGCCGTTTTTAAACTCTAAATATTTCAAAACAAACTCCCTCTTATACATTTTATCACTTTCTATGTATTTTTGCAAACATATTCCTTTGACTTTTTTAACTTTTAATCGATTTTAAGGCATATATTTCCATAACTAATAGCGTTTTGATAAATATTACTATATTTATAACTTATCGCAATCGTGGGTTTGTATCGTGATAAAAGGGCTTCTGCCCTGTCTAAACACACCATTATGTCATAACTATTATCAAGATATGAAAAGTCTAAGTTTTCGTTTGGGAGCCGTGAAAATATGGCTGTTTTTTGACTACCTATTGTACCTAATATTACCTTTCCTTGCATTGAAAAAGAAAGGTCTAAGTTTGCTGATTTTATAATCTCGCCGTCAGTAAAGTTTTTTAGGCTTATTTTTGGGAAAGATATATTGCAAATTTCTTCCATTTCAACTTGTTTATAGCCATAATAATACACCTTTTCAATTTTATAAACCGATGTCATTTTGGTTATAAATTGTTGCAAGTTTACCATGTATCCACCCATTATTATAAGGGTATCTACCCTGTCTTCGCCCGTTTTTTGTGCTAATTTTTTAAGTCTTGATGTCGAATAGATATACTCTACATCGCTAACTATTAAAAGGGTTTGCTCATTTGTCGAAATATATGTTGCACTTAAGGTATCGTTGCTTGTTACATACATTTTTATTCCACTATTATTTGATATGTTTGAGATTATGGTTGTAGTTATAAAAGTGACTGATAGACAAAGCGACACAATGAGTTTTGCCAGCCTTTTTAGGTTAAACATATCTGCTAAAATTAGCCATATAAAATAATAGGAAATTATGCCACTACCTAGCACTATCCCACCCACAATAAAGATTTTATAGTCAAATGCACCTATTAAAATGTTTATAAGTTTGAATATATAGTTAGAAGGAAAAAGTAAAATGTTAGAAATGCCAAATATTCCACCGATAATGGTTGCAAATAGAGTTAGCGTGAATATAAAAGATACTATAGGTATAAACAATAAATTTATTAGCACGGAAATTGTTGAAACATAGCCAAAAGCATATAAACATATTGGCAAGGAAAATATTTGTGCAGAAAGAACAGTGCCTATTGTCATTGCAATTTTTTGTGGCAAAAATTTTATTAGTTTTGCTATGGGTTTTGCCAGAACTATAATACCTGTTACCACCATAAAAGAAAGTTCAAAACCAACGCAAAATAATTGCACGGGCGAGAATAATAAAATTAAAATTCCCGCAAAGGATAGTGCCGTTAAACTATCATAACGGCTTCCTTTCAGGCTTGCAAAAAGCATAACCGAAGTCATTACAGTTGCCCTTAATGAAGATGCAGAAAAACCACATATGCCACTATAAAAAAGCAATATAAAAGTTATTAAAATTGTCTTTACAAAAGGGTTTATTTTAATCTTTTTGAATATAAAAATTAAAAGGGTTGCCAAAATGCCGATATGCAAGCCAGAAACAGCAAAAATATGGGCAACGCCTGCATATCTATAACTAGAGATAAGGTCGTTATCCATAAAATTTGAATTGCCCAAAAGCATGGCATAGCCTACTGAAAACTCTTTTTCATCTAAGCCACTTTTCAAGGAATTTCTAATAAACAAATTTATTCTTTCAAATATGGTTAAGCTTGATGATATTTTGTTTATCTCACTAGCATTAACGCTTGTATAATATTTTATGCCACGCTCTACATCATTGCTATTAAACCTGTCTTCATATATGCTTTGATTATCGTATAAATTTGCGTTGAAAGATATTATATCCCCTATGTCAAAATTACTTTTGCCAATAACTGACAAGGAAATTTTATAGTAAATTTCGCCCTTTCTGTTGCCGTTAATTTCTGCATTATCTAATATGAATTTATGCCCTGTTTCCGTATCATAAACCTGAACTATTTTGGCTTTTATATCATAGTTATGACCACTTAAATTAGCACTATTATAATTGTTTAGATTAGAGTAAAGTCCAAACCCACCTAGTATAAAAAAGATTAGAAAAATACTAGAGAATATTGCGTTTCTTATAAGCACATTTCTTTTTGTATATAGTATAAGAAAAAGCAAAAGTGGAAGTATGAAAATTGAAATAAAAAATATGCCCCATACTAATTTATCAAGCATAAAACAATATGTTGCACTTATTCCACAACATAAGCTAAGCATTATAAATAATATAGGGCGAAAATTTATTAACTTTTTCATTTGTGATTTTTTCCAATTTTTTTCACTAAAATTTTATAATAATCTATAAAAAATGTCAATCTAATCGTTGTCTTAATGCAATTTTTTTGCTATAATATAATTAGCCTTCTGGGTACGATAGGAAAAGCAAAAAAAATCCACAATATAATTTAAGAAAGCCATTGTCTATATTGTGAAGTGGTGCTCTTGGCTGTAGTTTTTCCAGCCATTACAAAAGAGATGCAGAAGCAATAAGCGTGGCATTCACCTGTTGACAAAACGGGTTATTATTTTCTTTTCCACCGGCCTATGCAGGTCTTTTTTTATTTTTATTATAAAATTTGTTGCAAATAATTTGTTAATGTGTTAAAATATCAGTCGTTGAGTTGATTCAATGCACGCCCTCATGGTCAAGCGGTTAAGACGCCGCCCTCTCACGGCGGAATCAGGAGTTCGATTCTCCTTGGGGGTGCCAAACGAAAAGGATAGGTTTTATACCTATCCTTTTTGTTTTGTATTCTCCCTTAGAATCGAACTCGTTCGGACACCTTTGATGGACTAACCTTGATGGACTTAGTCCTGCGTAATGAAATGGAGCAGTTTCTCCTTAGTGGTATAAATAAATCTACATTTGTATAAGTTTTAGTTATTTTTTTCTTAGCTTAGTTAAAATTTATGCTTAGTTTTTTATTTTAAAAAATTTTAACAAACTTTTATTTGAGAGTTGACTTTTTATGCAGTTATACAATATAATTGTATATGGTTAAATTATAATAACCAAAATATACATACGGAGATTATTATGGCAGTTAAAATTGTTGAAACTTCTCTTCGTGACGGACATCAATCATTATTTGCAACTCGTATGACCACCGATGAAATCGTTTCAATGGCTAAAATCCTTGATGATGCTGGATATTATGCCCTTGAAGTTTGGGGTGGCGCTACTTTTGACTCATGTATGAGATTCCTTAATGAAGACCCTTGGGAACGCTTGAGAAAAATTAAAGCAGTTTGTAAAAAGACTAAACTACAAATGCTTTTCCGCGGACAAAACATTTTGGGCTATCGCCACTATTCTGATGACGTGGTTGATATGTTCTGCAAAAAGTCTATAGAAAACGGAATTGACGTTATTCGTGTTTTTGATGCACTTAACGATATTAGAAACTTGCGTCAAGCAGTTAAATCTACTAAAAAATATGGTGGCGAGTGCCAAATTGCACTAAGCTATACAACTTCACCTGTGCACACTATTGACTATTATGTAAACTTTGCAAAAGAAGTTGAAAGCCTTGGTGCTGATTC
>JAZNAX010000005.1:0-10805 GCA_045586765.1 Christensenellaceae bacterium
AGCTTTACGAGCAGGGAGATATTTATAAGAGTGCGTATGAAGGACATTACTGCACTCCTTGCGAATCATTCTGGACGGATTCCCAGCTTGTTGACGGCAAATGTCCCGATTGCGGCAGAGAGGTTAAAAAAGCAAAGGAAGAAGCTTACTTCCTCCGTCTTTCCAAATATGCGGACAAGCTGCTCGAATATTATGAAGCCCACACCGAGTTTATTACCCCCGTTTCCAGAAAGAACGAAATGGTAAACAACTTCTTAAAACCGGGGCTTCAAGATTTATGTGTTTCAAGAAGCACATTTAAGTGGGGTATTCCTGTAGATTTTGATAACAGGCACGTAGTTTATGTATGGCTTGATGCTCTTACAAACTACATCACGGGTTTAGGCTATGATGTAGATGGAAATCACGACCAAAAGTATAAAGATTTTTGGCCTGCAGATGTTCACGTAATCGGTAAGGATATTATAAGATTCCACACAATTTATTGGCCAATCTTCTTAATGGCGCTTGGCGTTCCACTACCTAAAAAGGTTTATGGGCACGGTTGGCTATTACAAGATGGTGGAAAGATGAGTAAATCTAAAGGCAACGTTATGTATGCTGATGATTTAGTTAGATTTTTTGGAAAAGATGCAGTTAGATATTATGTTCTTTCTGCAATGCCACAAGATAACGACGGCTTAATTTCTTGGGAATCTATTATTGATACAATAAATAGTGACCTTGCAAACGTTTATGGCAACTTGGTTAGCAGAACAATTGCAATGTCAAACAAATATTTTGGTGGCTCTGTTAAAAATTGTGGCGAAGCAGAAGAAGTTGATAATGAACTTAAAAACCTTGTAATTTCAGCAAAACAAAAGGTTACTGCTAAAATTGACGAATTCAAAGTTTCAGATGCACTCTTTGAAATTTTTGCAATCTTTAGAAGGGCAAACAAATACATCGATGAAACAATGCCTTGGGTGCTTGCAAAAGATGAAAGCAAAAAAGATAGACTTTCAACCGTTTTATATAACTTAATAGAAAGCATTATGATAGGAACTTCACTTCTTTCAGCATTTTTACCAGACACTTGCGAAAAGGTCGCAAAGATGATGAACCTAGACTTAAGAAGTTATGATAATGCTGATAAATTCGGCGTGGCAGAAAGCATTAAAGTATGCGAAAATCCAGAAATTTTATTTGCTCGTTTAGATGCAGTTAAGGTTATGGAAGAAGTTAACGCCATGATAGAATCAAGAAAAGAAAAGGTTATAGAAGAAAAGACTGAACCTAAAAAAGAACCAATAGATATTGAAGATTTTGCTAAAATAGAACTTAAAATTGCCAAAGTTATCGCTTGCGAAAAGGTAGAAAAGAGCAAAAAACTATTAAAACTCACTGTTAAAATTGGTGAAGAAACAAGAACTGTTGTAAGTGGCATTGCTCTTCATTATTCGCCAGAGCAAATGATAGGCAAAAAACTTACAATGATAACAAACCTAAAGCCTGCAAAATTATGTGGAATTGTAAGCGAAGGCATGATTCTTTGCGCTGAAAATAGTGAAGGTAAACTTGCATTTTTAATGCCAGAAAACGATATTGAAGATGGGAGCCAAATTTTCTAATGTATATTGACACACATTGCCATCTTCACGATGAAAAATTAAGTGACACGGATAATGTCGTTAACGGATATTTAGAAAACGGCGTTAGCGTGGCTCTAAACATGGCTTGCTGTGCGCTTACTGCAAATAAGGGAAAAGCACTTGCCGAAAAATATCCATCGGTATATTTTGGCTCAGGCTGTCATCCTTGCGACGCATTTGGCTTTGATGAAAAAGAGTTTGATGAAATAAAAAAACTTACTTCGCACGAAAAATGTGTTGCTGTTGGCGAAATTGGGCTTGACTATTATCACGAACCTTATGATAAAAATAAGCAAATAGATGTATTTATAAAGCAAATAGAACTTGCAAAAGAAGTTAAACTTCCTATATCAATCCACAGCAGAGATGCAACGGGCGATATGGTAAGATTACTTAGAGAAAACAAATCAAAACTCATCTATGGTGGAGTTATGCATTGCTTTAGTGGAAGCGTGGAAACGGCAAAAGAACTATTAAATTTAGGTCTTTATATTTCGTTTGCAGGACCACTAACATTTAAGAACGCAAACACCATTTTAGACGTTGCTAAATACGTGCCAAACGATATGTGCTTAACAGAAACGGACAGCCCATATTTATCCCCACACCCATTAAGGGGTAAAATAAACACACCAAAAAACATACCTTTAATCGTTAAAAAACTCGCTGAAATAAAAGATGTCAGCGAGAAAGATTTGGCAAACCAAATAATGCAAAATGGCAAACGATTATTTTATAAAATAAAATAAATATAGTGGGCAAAATGCCAACTATATTTATTTTCTTAATTCATTTGTATAAATTAAATAGTAAAGAGATTATCTTTACAAATTTAAGTATGTGTAGGCATAAACAAATTATACAATAGCACAATTTTTTTACTTAGGTAAATTATGGAAAAACTAAAATCAATTTTAATAAAACATAATCTTTCGCTAAAAAAAGCGTTCGGTCAAAATTTTTTAACCGATACGGAACTGCTTGACCAAATTGTAGAAAAAGCAGGGGTAACAAAAGAAGACACTGTTTTAGAAATTGGCTGTGGTGCTGGGGCACTTACAAGCGCACTTGCAAAAAGAGCAAAAAGAGTGGTTGGTTATGAAATTGACACAAGGTTAAAGCCAGTCCTAAATGATGTTTTATGTGACTGTAATAATGTTGAAATTGTGTTTAATGACATTATGAAAGTTAGTCTTGATGAAATTGAGAAAAAACTAGGTGGCGAATACATTTTAGTTGCAAACCTTCCATATTATATAACCACGCCGATAATTATGCGATTTATAGAAAATGCCCAAAATATTAAAGGCATGGTAATTATGGTGCAAGAAGAAGTTGCATATCGATTAGCATCAAAAAATAGTTCTTCAGATTATGGTGCAATAACGGTAGGAATAAATCTTCGTGGCAGTGCAGAAGTTGTGTTAAAGGTGGGCAGAGAAAAATTCACGCCTGTTCCAAACGTAGATTCAGCAATAGTAAAAATTACTATTGAAAAGGATAAGTTTAAGGGCGTTGACTTTAGTAACGTAAGAAATGTTGTAAGATGCGCCTTTTCAAGCCGAAGAAAAATGCTTGTAAACAACTTGATGAACACATATAAGTTTTCTAGGGCAAAAGCAGAAGAAGTTTTAACTAAGGCAAACTTAGATTTAACAGTTCGTGGCGAAAACTTGAGTGCACAAGATTTTGTGCTTTTAAGCGAAGTTATTTATAAAGGATAAAAATGGAAAAGCAAAAGATAGTTTTAGCAAGTGGAAACTTGCACAAAATTAAAGAAATTCAGCAAATGCTTCCTGATTACGAAATAATTGGGTATAAACAACTTGGCGTGGACTTTGAAATTGAAGAAAATGGCACAACTTTTTATGAAAACGCCTTGATTAAGGCAAAAACCGTGTGCGAAACCTTTAATATTCCAGCCCTTGCTGATGATAGTGGCATTTGCGTTGATGAGTTAAATGGAGAGCCGGGCATTTATAGTGCAAGATATGCTGGTGATGGCGTTGATGAACATAATAATGAATTATTGCTAAAAAACATGAAAGGAAAGGCTAATAGAAAGGCAAAATTCGTGTGTCAATTAGTTTATTATAAACCAGATGGAACGATTATATCAGCGCTTGGCGAAACTCATGGCGAAATTATGGATAAATGCTATGGTGAAAATGGTTTTGGATACGACCCATTATTTTTGAGTTATGATTTAAATAAATGTTTAGGAATTGCAAGTGCAGAAGAAAAAAATACAATTAGTCACCGATTTAGAGCACTTGTTGAATTAAAAAAACAACTTGAAATGGATAAATAAAGCATGAAAATTTTTGATAGAGTAGAAGATTTAATTGGCAAAACGCCACTTTTAGAAATTAAAAATTTGAATAATTTTTTAGGGTTAAACGCCAAAATTTTGGCAAAATTAGAATATTTTAATCCTACAGGAAGTGTAAAAGATAGAACTGCACTTTTTATGATAGATAAAGCCGAAAAAGATGGGCTTATTAAAAAGGGTGCAACTATTATTGAGCCAACGAGTGGAAACACAGGAATAGGCTTAGCATCGATATGCGCTTCAAGGGGATATAAACTTATTTTAACAATGCCAGAAACTATGAGTATAGAGCGAATTAAACTCATAAAAGGATATGGCGCAGATGTTGTCTTAACTGATGGAAAACTTGGCATGAAAGGTGCAATTGATAAGGCAAACGAGTTAAAATCTCAAATAAATGGCAGTTTTATACCATCTCAGTTTGATAATAAGGCAAATATCGATGCACATTATTTTACTACAGGCAGAGAAATTTATTTAGATACCGATGGCGAAATTGACATGTTTATTGCAGGCGTTGGAACGGGTGGAACTCTTTCAGGCACTGCTAAATATTTAAAAGAACAAAATCAAAACATCAAGGTTATTGGTGTAGAGCCAAAAAATTCGCCTATGATAAGTTTAGGCAAAAGTGGCGCACATAAAATTCAAGGAATAGGCGCAAACTTTGTTCCAGAAAATTACTTAAGCGAGTATGTTGACTTGGTTGAACAAGCAAGTGATGAAGATGCTATTTTCTATTCTAAACTTTTGGCAAAAAAACAAGGAGTTTTAGTTGGAATTTCATCTGGTGCAGCCCTTTCAGTTGCTGTAAAAATGGCAAAACAAGAAGAAAACAAAGGTAAAACGATAGTTGTAATCTTACCAGATACAGGTGAGAGATATTTATCGACAGAACTATTTAATGACTAAGGTTTAATAAAATTAAAGAAAATAGAATAAAATAATTAAGGGTATATTCGCATGAATATACCCTTAAAAAATTCTCAAATTAAAATAGATGATTAAGCTCTTTCAACTTTACCACTCTTAAGACAACGAGTGCAAACATATTGTTTAGAAACTGTTCCGTTTTCGTTTTTAACGCTTACTTTTTGAAGGTTAGCTTCATAAAGCTTAGGTGTTTTTCTATTAGAGTGACTAACTAAATTGCCTGAAAGTTTGCCTTTACCACATACGCTACAAATTCTACTCATTACTCTATCCTCCAGTTTGGAATTGTTTATTTATTAACAACGAATACTTTACCATATTATTTGATAAAAAGCAACAAAAAAAGGGCAATTTATTAAAAAAATATAATTAAAATTATAACAAATAGAAAAATTTTTATTTAACCCTACCAAAATGTTGCAAAATCATTTGAAATATTGTAAAATAGATGTGTATTTATAGAGAGGTTAATATGTCTGTAAAAACTAACAATATATATGGAAAGATAATTATTTCTGATAAAACCATAGAAAAGTTTGTTTCTCATATAGCAACAGACTGTTATGGCATTGTAGCATATCCACGCCACAATGCTTTTTCGTCGTTTGTTAGTTTGATGAAAACTGGCTCTAGATTTAGAAGCGTAAAAGTTCGCTCTGAAGAAGATAGGATATTTATAGAAATAGCCGTAATAGTAAAATATGGCGTATCTATAAAAGCAGTTGTAGAAGCTTTAAAAGAATCAATCAAATATAAAGTAGAGCGTTTTACAGGTATGATTGTTGATACTATCGATGTCAGCGTGACAGGGGTTGTAAGTTAATTTTTAGTTAACCAATCATAAATATAATAAATTTATATATGTTCTCATAATTTGAGGTTTAATATGCAAAAAACGATAAATGGCTCAATGTTGAAATCAATGATTTTAACATCAGCAAAATTACTCGAAGTAAATAAAGCATCAATCGATGCACTTAATGTTTTCCCAGTTCCTGATGGAGACACTGGAACAAACATGTCATTAACATTTCAATCAGCAGTTAAGGAACTAATTAACTGTCAAAGCAATAAAGTAGAAGATATAACAGAAGCAGTTTCAAAAGGCGCACTTCGTGGTGCTCGTGGTAATTCTGGCGTTATGCTTTCACAAGTTTTAAGGGGCTTTTGCTCAACACTTAGAAAATCAGAAGAAATCGATACTAAACTTTTTGCACAAGCATTGATGTCTGGTGCAGAAGTTGCATATGGTGCAGTAAGCAAACCAAAAGAAGGAACGATGTTAACAGTTGCTCGTATGGTTGCTGAACACGCACAATCAGTTCGTTCAAAATGCAAGGATTTTGAAGCGTTTTTGCCAGAACTTATCACTGCTGGTAATAATGCAGTTGAACTCACACCATCACTTTTACCTGTTCTTAAAAAAGCAGGGGTTGTAGATGCTGGTGGCAAAGGTTTAATGTGCTTATATGAAGGTATGTATAAAGCACTTATGGGCGAAAGCGTAAGTGAAGAAGTGCTTGCTCCAACAGAAAATTCTTCGGATAGTTTGATGGAACATGCAGATATTATGAATCTTGGCAATATTGAGTTTGCATATTGCACAGAATTCTTTATTATCAACATAAAGAAAAAGACAACTCTTGCCGATATTGAAAGATTGCGTGAATATTTAATGACTATTGGCGATAGTGTAATCGTTATCGGTGACTTAGAGTTTGTAAAAGTTCACGTTCATACAAACCAACCGGGTGTTGCGCTTACAAAAGCATTAGAACTTGGCGAACTTGATAGACTTAAAATTGAAAACATGTTAGAGCAAAATCGTGCTTTAATGAAAAAATATGAAGCAGAGAAAAAAGACATGGGCATGCTTGCAATTTCAGCAGGTGATGGAATTTCTGCAATCTTTAAGGATTTAATGGTTGATGGCGTTATCGAAGGTGGTCAATCAATGAACCCATCGGCAGATGACATTGCAAATGCCGTTCAAAGAATCAATGCAGATAATGTCTTTGTTTTCCCAAATAATAAGAACATAATTCTCGCTGCTGAACAAGCAAAATCGCTAGTTCAAAACAAGCGAATTCATGTTATACCAACAAAGAATATTCCACAAGGTTTTGCTGCTGCACTTGCGTTTAATCCAGACCTTTCTGTTAACGAAAACAAGGCAAACATGATTCACTCACTCGACACGGTTACCGTTGGTCAAGTTACCTATTCGGTTAGAAATACAAAACTTTATGGATTTGAACTTAAAGTTGGCGACATTATAGGTCTTGACAATAAAAAGATTTTGTCAAATGGTAAAGATGTTAGCGAAGTTACATTAGACCTAATTGAAAAGTTAAAGCATGGCGAAGAAATAATAACACTTTATTATGGTCAAGATGTTAAAGAAGAAGATGCTGTTGCCCTTAGCGAAAAAATAATGGAAAAATATCCAGATTGTGATGTTGATATCCATTATGGTGGTCAACCAATTTACTATTATTACATCGCATTAGAATAATTTACAAGGGAAAGATTGCTCTTTCCCTTTTTTTATAATCAAAATATAAACCATTTTTAGATAAAAATAAGGCAAATAAGAATATGGAACTAACAAAAATTCGCTATGTTAATGAAAAGCGAGAGCAAGAATTTAATAAACTTGGAATTTTTGATACTGCACAGTTAGTGCAGTTTTTTCCACGCTCTTATTTAGACTTAAGAGAAAGCCAACTCTTAAAATATGCATATCACAATGACATTGTGTTAACGGCAGGTAAAGTTTTAAGCGTTCCTATGTCGAGATATTACAAAAGGGGTGGGCTTGTAAAAATTAGGTGCGAACAAGAAGGCTTTATGTTTTCTGTCGTTTGGTTTAATCAGCCATATGTTTCGGACAAGCTTAAAGTTGGTGAAGAATATTTGTTTTATGGCAGAGTTAGGGTAGAAGGCTTTGAAGTAAGTTTAGTAAACCCATCTTTTGAGCCTTGCGAAAAGGTGTTTAGGCTTAAAGGCATTATCCCACAATATGCAATTAAAAATTATCTAAACCAAAAACTATTTAGAGATGCAGTAAAAATTGCTGTCGATGTGGAAAAGCCAAAGAGCATAATCCCTTTAGAATTACAGGCGAAATATGGTCTTATGAATTTGTATGAAGCATATAGAGAAGTTCATAACCCAACAAGTTTTGAAAGTATGAAAAAGGCTTCAAACCGAATTGCAGTAGAAGAATATTTTTCTATAATTTCAGCGTTCAAGTTTATAAAAGGTGACAAAACTCAAGTTAGATTAAATAGATATACCACAACAGTTGAAGAACTTTTGGAGTTTATAGTCATGCGTTTTCCATTTGAGTTTACCGAAGGTCAAAAAAAGGCTGTTAATGACATTTTTGCCGATATGAAAGGCGAAAGCGTTATGAATAGGCTTATGCAAGGCGATGTAGGTAGTGGAAAAACAGCCGTAAGTCAGTGTGCAATTTTTATTGCTGTTAATAGTGGTTATCAAGTGGCAATGCTTGCCCCAACCGAAGTTCTTGCAAGGCAAAATTATGAGTCAATTAAAAAGGTTTTTCCTGATTATAATGTTGCTTTAATCACAGGTTCGATGACAGCAAAAGAAAAAAGAGAAACCAAACAAATGCTTCAAAACGGCTTTATAAACATTATTGTTGGTACGCATGCACTTTTAACTGAAGACGTAGAGTTTAAGAAACTTTCGCTTTGCATTTGTGATGAACAACAGCGTTTTGGTGTGGCTCAAAGAAGTAGTTTGCTTAGTAAAGGTATTACACCTGATGTGTTGGTTATGAGCGCAACGCCTATTCCAAGAACTTTGTCGCTAATTTTTTATGGTGACCTTGATATTTCAACAATACTCGATAAACCAAAAATGCGTGTGGAAATTCAAACAAATATAGTTCCACAGCACAAATATTTAGATATGCTCGGCTTTATTAAAAATGAAGTTAAAGAAGGAAGGCAAGCATATTTTGTATGCCCTAAAATCGAAGGAGATGAAGAAGGCTCGGTTATGAGTGCAACTGAACTCTTTGAAGATATAAAATCTAAACTTCCAGATGAAAGAATTGGACTTTTACACGGCAAAATGAAAGATAAAGAAAAAAATGCCATTATGGAAGAGTTTAAGAACAAAAAATTAGATATTTTAGTCTCTACAACGGTTGTTGAAGTTGGCGTTGACGTGCCAGATGCTTCGGTTATGGTTATTTATGATGCTGAAAGGTTTGGGCTTTCGCAGTTACACCAACTTAGGGGTAGAGTAGGAAGGTCTAATATAAAAAGTTATTGTTTTTTAATGACAAAAACTAATGATGAAAAAGGCTTAGAAAGATTAAAAGTAATAAAAGACAACAGCGACGGATTTAAGATTTCAGAGCACGACTATAAAATGCGTGGCGCTGGCGACTTTATGGGCGATAAACAAAGTGGCAAATTTATGCACGATTTAGGAAGCCTAAACTATACAACCGAAAGTATTTTTCTTGCTAAAAAACTTAGCGACGAGTTTTTTGATAGTGGCAAAAATATCGATGTTGTTCGTGAAATTGCTCTCAAAAAGTATGAAAAAATCAAAGATATAACACTAAACTAATAAAAAGCCAAACAAAAAAGGTATGAACTGAAAGTAGTTCATACCTTTTATTTGTAAATTGAATAAATTATCTAGTTTTTCTATACATAAGAAAGAAAATAGTTAATAATTGTGCTGGAACGCCGATTAAAAAGAGCATCCATAAAGTTCTTGGTGGGTTAATAAGGGAAACTAGCAAGGTTAAAAAAATTGCAAGTAGGGTTGACCAAATTACAAGCGAAATTGCAATAGTGTTTACCCAAGGCTTTTTCCAAACGGCAGTAAATATAAGCAAAATAATAAAGGTGATAGGAATAGCGTAAAAGAAAGAAAGCCATGTGTGAGTTATGGATGGAAAAATCAAATTTATCATGGCATAACTTAAAACGGCAATAAGCCAAACCAAACCTGTTGAGCAAAGATAAATAGCCACACGCTTTTTGGAGTTTTTATTAGAGTTTAAAACTGCTTTTTTAGGCTCGGCAATAAGCGTGTCAATTTTTACTCCATAAAAATCGGCAAGTTGTTTAAGTACTGCAAGGTCTGGCACAGATTCGCCTCTTTCCCATTTAGACACTGCTTTATCAGAATAATTAAGTTTATCTGCAAGTTCTGCTTGCGTTAAACCCTTTGCTTTTCTATATAGCATTAAGTTTTTTGCAAGATTTTCTTTTATATCCATAATTAAAGTATAACATAAAAACTTGATGTAAACAAGCAATTTTTGCTAGAAATACAACATTTTCTACTCTTCGTAGAGTTAAAATCCTTAAATCTACTGATAAGAAAAGGGTATAGATTAACAATATATTGTTATATATAATGTTTACAAAATTTAAAAAGAGAAAATGCCTATTGAAAAAAACAATAGGCATTTAAAAATTGTCGTTTTAATAAATTATTCAGCTACTTTTTTAGCTCTTGGCTTTCTTGTTGTTTTCTTAGCAGGAGCTTCTTCTACAGCAACTTCAACTGCAGGTGCTTCTTCAACTACAGGTGTAGCAACTTCTTCGTTTGATTTAGCAGCACAAATAGCAGCATCAACTCTTTTAGCAAGCTTAGACTTCTTGTTTGATGCATTGTTTGCGTGGTAAATGTTTTTACTGCAAGCGCTGTCAATTACTTTGAAAGCAACTGAAAGACTTGCTTTTGCTTCTTCTAACTTATTTTCCTTAATCAATAAGTCAATTTTCTTCATTTCAGTTTTAACAGCTGAACGGATTGACTTGTTTTGTTCTGTTTTCTTTGCGTTTACTAAAACTCTCTTTTTTGCAGATTTAATATTTGGCATATCTAATGCACTCCTTAGTTTACTTTTA
>JAZNAX010000006.1:0-8741 GCA_045586765.1 Christensenellaceae bacterium
TGATATAATAAATAGGAAATCAATGTTGGAGGATGAAAATATGAAACATATTAAAGTTATTGCATCACGCAACCTTTGTGAAAGCGCTAAAAAAGGTGGCTGTGGGGAATGTCAAACATCTTGCCAGTCTGCTTGCAAAACAAGTTGTGGTATTGCAAATCAAAAATGCGAAAATAGTAAAGAAAGCAAGTAATTTTTTTCTTGCAAATTTACCAACCCTAAAATTAGGGATAAACAAAACATAAAAATATGTTAGTTAGAAATGCAGTATGGCAAAATGTCGTATTGCATTTGTTTTTAATAAAGGATTTTTCGTTTCGTCTGGTTTTTGACAAGAAATATTGCGAAAGATTAAATAAAAGGAAAAAATCAATGGTACATCAATATCAATTACTTAATCAAAATATAGTGCTAGATACCTGTTCTGGTGGTGTTTATTCGGTTGACAAAATGGCTTATGACACCATTAAAATTTTTAACGAACAAACAAAAGAGCAAGTTGTAGATAAAATCTATGAAGAATATAAATATCAAGGCGTAAACAAGGAAGAAGTTTTAGAGTGCTATGACCAAATTTTAGACCTAAAAAATCAAGGGGTATTGTTTTCAAACGATACTTTTGAAAATATGGCTGGAGAACTCAAAGCCAAAACTTCTGGCGTGGTGAAAGCCTTATGCTTGCATGTTGCACACACTTGCAACCTTAACTGCGAATATTGTTTTGCAAGTCAAGGCAAATATCATGGCGAAAGGGCGCTTATGTCATATGAAGTTGGAAAGCGTGCATTAGATTTTTTGGTGGAAAACTCTGGAAATAGAACAAACCTTGAAGTTGACTTTTTCGGTGGCGAACCACTTATGAATTTTGATGTGGTAAAAGACCTTGTAAAGTATGCTCGTTCTATCGAAAAAGAAAAGAAAAAGAACTTTAGGTTTACTTTAACAACAAACGGCGTTCTTATCGATGACGATGTGATTGAGTTTGCCAATAAAGAAATGTCAAATGTCGTTTTATCACTTGATGGCAGAAAAGAAGTTCACGATAGATATAGGGTTGATTATAACGGAAAAGGTAGTTGGGAAAAAATACTTCCAAAATTCCAAAAGTTAGTTGACGCTCGTGATAACAAAAATTACTATATGCGTGGCACTTTCACACACTTTAACCCTGACTTTACTGAAGATATAAAAGAAATGCTAAAGCACGGCTTTACAGAACTAAGCATGGAGCCTGTTGTTTGCGCAAAAGGGGATAAGAACGAACTAACTGAAGAAGATATAAAAATCGTTTTATCAGAGTATGAAAAACTTGCTGAGCTTATGCTTGAAAAGAAAAAAGAAGGAAAGCCTTTCACTTTCTATCACTATATGATAGACCTAAAGGGTGGCCCTTGCATTTATAAAAGAATTTCTGGTTGTGGCTCTGGCACTGAATATATGGCAGTAACCCCATCGGGCGACCTTTATCCTTGCCACCAATTCGTTGGCGAAGAAAAGTTCAAACTCGGCAACATTTATGATGGCGTTACAAACAAGGCGATAACTAAAGAGTTTTTGGACTGCAATGTTTATGCAAGAGAAGATTGCAAAGATTGTTGGGCAAAACTATATTGCTCTGGTGGTTGCTCTGCAAACGCATATCACGCAACGGGCAGTGTTCGTGGCGTTTATAAAGCAGGTTGCGAACTTTTCAAAAAGCGTATGGAATGTGCCATTGCACTTGCAGTTATTGATGGAATTGATGAATAAATGAACACACCGATTATAGACTTTATAAAAAAATATAATAGGAATAAGTGTGTTAGACTACACATGCCGGGGCATAAGGGCAAAATTAAAGGCACAAAGTTTGACATAACCGAAATAGATGGCGCTGATAGTTTGTTTGATGCAAGCACCATAATTGATGAAAGCGAAAAAAATCTTTCGTCTATTTTTGGCACTATTTTTTCTGTTTATTCAACACAAGGCTCGTCACTTTCAATCATGACGATGCTTGCTTTAATAAAAGAGTATGCTCTCTGTAGGGGGGATACCCCACTAATTCTTAGCACTCGAAATGCACACAGCAGTTTTTTAAACGGCATTGCACTATTAGATATACAAGTAGAGTGGATTTATGAAGATAGCGATTGCTTTTTATCAAGTGCACTAACTGACAAAATATTAGATGAACATTTAAGCAAAATGACACGCTTGCCAACAGCGCTTTATGTCACTTCGCCAGACTATTTAGGAAATATTTTACCTATAGAAGAATTATCCCAAACTTGTAAAAAATACGGCATCTTGTTCGTGGTTGATAACGCACACGGCAGTTACCTTAACTTTTTAAATGAAAATATTCACCCTATAAATTTAGGCGCTGATATGTGCAGTGATTCGGCGCATAAAACATTGCCTGTTTTAACGGGTGGGGCATATCTACATATATCAAAAAGTTTTAACTTTTTTAATAAGCAAGATGTAAAGAGCAAGATGAAAATGTTTGCATCTACTAGCCCATCGTATTTAACTTTATGCTCACTTGACAGAGCAAACAAATATTTGAGCGAAAAAAGCAAGGACTTTGAGATATGTAAGAAAAAAGTTGATGACATAAAAGAGTTTTTGCTTTCTTTAGGGCATAAACTTGTGGGGAACGAGCCGTTAAAAGTGGCTATTGATTGCAATAATTATGGATATAAAGGCAGTGATATTGCAAGCATATTAAAAAAAGACAAAATTTTTGTCGAATATCATGATAATGCTTATATCGTTTTGATGTTTTCGCCATTTAATAAAAACAGCGATTATAAAAGGCTAAAAAAGGCGTTTAGCAAAATAAAAAGAGAAAAAGAAATAGTTAGACCAACTTTTTTTAGGTTACAGCCTATAAGAAAAATGAGCATAAGGGAAGCACTTTTAAGTAAAAGCGAGACTATAAAGGTGGAACAAGCCGAAGGCAGAATTTTATCTATGACAAACGTAAGTTGCCCACCAGCAGTTCCAATTATGTTCAGTGGCGAAGTTATCGATAAAAGCGCCATAGAAATTTTGAAATATAATAATATAGAAAACATAAAAGTAGTTATAGAATAAGAAAAAGCCACGGAAACTCCGTGGCTTTATGTTTATATTGCTCGCTTTATTAAAAGTCGTAACCCCTTGCGCTAACAAAAGGTATATTTTTTCTTAAAATTTCAATATATTGTTTAGTGGTATCATTATCAACAGGCTCAAGCCCATCTGCATTTAAGCAGTTATCCCCAGACTTAAATTTTTGAAGGAAATATTTTTTTGCACCCTTTATCCACTCTGCAATTTTAGTTATGTTATCCACAGAGTGAAATTGCTTTATTAGGGTGGTTCTAAATTCGTAGTCAGCATTAGAAGTTAAAAAATATTCAACCGTTTTTTCAACGTTTTTAGTGTCAAACTTGTCAAAGCCTATTATTTTTGCATAACTATCTTTATCATTTTTTATATCCATAGCAAAATAATCGCAAAGCCCGTTTTCGTGGACTTTCTTTACGAGTTCAGGGTTTGTGCCGTTTGTGTCAAGTTTAACTTTATATCCAAGATTTTTAATTTTTTCCATAAAGAGTGGAAGGTCGCTATGAAGGGTAGGCTCTCCCCCCGTGATACACACGCCATCGATAATGCCTTTTCTTTTTTCAAGGTAAGAAAAAACTTCTTCTTGAGTGATGTTAGGCAGATTTTCATATCCACTAACAAGTGGTGCATTATGACAAAATGGGCATTTAAAATTACAACCACCCGTAAAAACGGTGGTAGCCACCAAGCCATCATAATCGACAAGCGACATTTTTTCTAAACCTAATAATTTCATAACTAAACTCCTAATAGTATTATAAGCCTTTTACATAATGCTTGTCAAATAAAATCATTTGTGTTATTATATAAAGGTAAAGGAGACAGGGTAATGAAAGCAGTTGTTCAAAGGGTGCTTGATGCAAACTTAAAGGTTGATGGAAAGTTAATAAGCGAGATAGGTAAGGGCTATGTCATCTTTTTAGGCGTTATGAAAGGTGACACTAAGGTAGAAGCCGATTATTTTATTAAAAAAATTCCGTCGCTTAGAATTTGTGAAGATGAAAATGGCAAGATAAATAGGTCAATAATCGATACTAACGGCGAGATACTCATCGTTTCGCAGTTTACTTTAATGGCAAATACATCGCACGGCAATAGACCAGACTTTTTAAGTGCAGAAGTTCCAGAAAAGGCAAATGCACTTTATGAATATGTGGCAGAAGGACTATCAAAAGCAGGAATACCCGTAAAAAAAGGTGTGTTTGGTGCCGATATGAAAATTAACCAAACAAACGATGGACCTTTTACCATTTTATTAGAAAAAACAAGCCTAGCACAAAACTAATTTAGTAACAAAAACCATTTTAATAGAAATGAAAAACGGATTTAGAACTCAAACTAAATCCGTTTTTTTATTAAATTTTATTTTTTATCTACATCAGGGTTCATTTTTTTGAACTTATATCTTTCAAGAGCAGTAGCGAGTTGGTCGCCACAAGAAGTGTTGCTTCTGCATTTTATACCTTTAAGAAGCGAAATAACTTCATCGATATCCTTTCCATCAACAAGCCTTGCGATTGCTTGAAGATTGCCACTGCAACCACCGATAAATTTAACGCCAAAAAGTTTATTATCTTCGGTCACGTCAAAAATGATTTGTCTGCTACAAGTTCCTTTAGTCATGTATGTTTGCATAATTTCTCCTTCTAGTCAACTAAATTTTCATAAATATTGCGATAAACATCAACGGCTTTTTCGCCCCATTTTTTATAAATGTCTTTTGCAATTTGTCTGTTAGGTACAACGAGTTTAAGTTCTAAAACAGGTTGCGCAGGCTCTATAATCTTTAGATAAACGGTATAAGTTCCGTCCTTATTCATAAAATAGTCTGCCATGCACTCTTGCTTTCTGCGATACTTAAGCCTGTTATTCTTAACAAATAGTGAAATTTCTTCTCTCGTAGATGCAGGGATATTGATAAAAAAGTTGGCAAGGCATATTCTTCCATCAGGTGTAATGGTGTAAAGTGGTTCTCCATTAGTTCCGATATTGCATATCCAACCACACTCAAGAAGGCCGTTAAGGATTGGTTGACAATCCATATAAGCCAGCCAATTGTTTGAAGAACAACACATATCTAAAATTGTATTTTCAGATAGCGCCGTCTCCATCTTGTCAAAGACGAACAAAAGTATTAACTTGTTTAATGATGAATCACCTTTGACCTGCATAACCCAAAAAATCTCCTATTATTAACTTTAATTATAACATAAAAACCGAATTTGTAAAGAACTTTATGTAAAAATTTGAAAAATAACGCCAAAAAAAAGTTTATAATAGATAAAAAATGTGTTATAATGGTATATGTTGAATTATGTCTTTTTGTAATTAGATATATTTTATAGTTAAATGCAAATTTATGTGTTTAGCCAAAAAATCACGAGGGAGGACAAAGTCTTGACAAAGAAAGAAGAATTAGATTTATTTTTGGAGCGTGCGCAAGAATTTATTGATTCTAAGTATATTTTAGCAGACATTAAGATTGTGGGGCTACTTAAAGCAATTGCTTGTTCAGAGACTTTAATGGCAATCTTTAAAAATTGTTTAACTGATTACGATAGAGAAGGTGCAGAACGAAAATATTTAGTCAAAAGCCCATATCTATCAGCAGATAAAGGGGAGTTTATTCTTCCAGCAAACTCAAAAGAACTTCTTGCCTTTACTTTTACGCTCTTGGTGGACATTGATGCTAAGCGTGTGGAACTAAGTGGTTTTTTGAACAAATATTTTTATATAGACGGCAGTTTTGCTTCTGGCTATGATGCTTTTATCAATTCTATGATAAGACCTTTTGTTAAGGCTGTTAAAACTCTTATGGAAAGCGTTATAGAAGGCAAACTTCAAGACCCTGTAGAAGCGCTTTGTCAGCTTGAAAATCAAAAGGCAAAACAACTTGCTGATGAAGAAGAAAGACTTGAAAAAGACAAAGAACTTGCTAAAAAAGTTTATGGCGAAAATGTAAAGGCCATTAAAGAAATACTTCTTAGCGATAAGCAAAAAATCAAGGCAAAGAAGATGGGCGAAGAAAAAAGCGAAGAAATGCTTTTAGTTATCGACATGCTTGCAAACGCAATCACTAGCGATGATAGAGATGCTATTATCTATGCGTTTGTTGCTTATAAATTTATGACAAAGGCACATAAGATATTATTCTTTAATAGAGCAAAAAAAGTGTTTAAGTTATTGAAGGGTGTGCTAAGTGGAATTTAAGGAAAAGACCATTAAGAAAAACTATTTATATAACGGCAAGATTTTATCCCTTAGAAAAGATGATATAATTTTGCCAAATGGCGAACCTGCTGTTAGGGAAGTTATAGAGCATAGTGGGGGCAGTGCCATTTATTGCGAAAAAGATGGCAAGATTTTGCTTGTAAAACAGTTTAGATATCCATATAACGAAGAACTTTATGAAATCCCAGCCGGCAAACTTAATGATGGCGAAAGCCCAGAACAAACGGCTATTCGTGAACTCGAAGAAGAAGGTGGAATAAAAGCAAAAAGTGTGGAAAAACTATTTGACATTTATCCAACCCCTGCATATACAAACGAGATTATAAGGATATACAAGGCAACAGAGTTTATAGAAACCCAAGTATGCCTTGATGAAGATGAGTTTTTATCAGCCGAGTGGATTGATAAGTTCGAAGTTAAAAAGATGATTGTAAACGGACAAATAAAAGATGCAAAAACAATAATTGCAGTTTTGTCTCAAGTGAAATAGACGGGAAAGTGAAATTTAATAAAGGACAACAAAGAATTTGAAAAGGACAGATGTAAGAAACGTTGCAATAATTGCACACGTTGACCACGGCAAGACAACTTTAGTTAACGAAATGCTAAAGCAAGGTGGTATTTTTAGAGACAATCAAGATGTTATGGATAGAGTTATGGACTCTGGCGACTTAGAGCGTGAAAGGGGCATAACCATTTTAGCAAAAAACACGTCGGCATTTTATAATGGCGTAAAAATCAATATTATAGATACCCCAGGTCACGCAGACTTTGGTGGCGAAGTAGAGCGTGTTCTTAAAATGGTAAACGGCGTTTTAGTTTTAGTTGATGCTTGCGAAGGTCCTATGCCACAAACAAGGTTCGTTATGCAAAAGGCACTAGAACTCAATCATAAACTAATTATCGTTGTAAATAAGATTGATAGACCAGATGCAAGGCTAAAAGAAGTTCAAGATGAAATTCTGGAACTACTTTTTGACCTAAATGCAAGCGATTCGCAAATAGATAGCCCAATTATCTTTTGTTCAGGAAGGGCTGGCACGGCAAGTACAGACTGCTTTAAGCAAGGAGAGGATTTAACTCCACTTTTTGATGCTATCGTTAACCATTTCGAGCCACAAGAAGTCGATGATGAAGGTCCATTACAAATGCTAGTATCTTCAATCGACTATAACGAATACGTTGGTAGAATCGGTATAGGTAGAATCGAAAGGGGCAAGGCGCATGTCAACCAAGATGTTCAAACTTGTAACTATAACATTACCGGAAAGGAAATGAAGGGTAAACTCGTTAGCATTTATCAAATAGAAGGGCTAAATAGAGTTGCCGTTGAAGACGCTAAAGCAGGCGATATAGTGTGCGTAAGCGGACTTGAAAACATTTCTATCGGCGATACGATTTGCGCTCCGCAGTTGGTTGAACCCGTGCCGTTCGTTAAGATTTCCGAGCCTACGGTTGAGATGTTGTTTTCTGTAAACGACAGCCCGTTTGCTGGTAAAGAAGGTAAGTTCGTAACTACGCGCCATCTACGCGATAGGTTGTTTAAGGAAATGTTAAAGGACGTTTCTTTGCGTGTAGAAGAAACCGATTCCGCTGATTCATATAGGGTTTGCGGTAGGGGTGAAATGCACTTATCTATTTTGATTGAAACAATGCGCCGCGCAGGTTACGAGTTCCAAGTAGGCGCGCCTAAAGTAATGTTCAAAGAAGAAAACGGCGTTATGCTTGAGCCTATGGAAAGGTTAGTTGTTGACGTTCCTGAAGATAAGACGGGTAGCGTTTTCTCTAGTATGGGCGTTAGAAAAGGCGAACTTTTACAAATGGAAAATATCGGTAGCAGAATAAGGTTAGAATTTAAAGTTCCTGCGAGGGGATTGTTTGGATATAAAAGTCAGTTTTTAACCGAAACTAGAGGCGAAGGCGTTTTTAATACCATATTCTACGGATACGAAGAATTTAAGGGCGAAATTGAACGCAGGGCGACTGGTTCTTTAGTTGCTTTTGAAACGGGCGAAGCGGTTACTTACGGGCTATTTAACGCGCAGGGCAGGGGGCAACTGTTTATCGGCGCAGGCACTCAAGTTTATGAAGGTATGGTAGTTGGCGTATGTCCGAAAAATGAAGATATTAGCGTAAACGTATGTAAGAAAAAACACTTAACTAATACGCGCGCATCAGGCTCTGACGACGCTCTCCGCCTTGAAACGCCGAAAATTATGAGTTTAGAAGAAGCAATGGAATTTATTAACGACGACGAAATGCTTGAAATTACTCCTAAAAATATAAGAATAAGAAAGAAAACTTTAGACACCGAAACTAGATTAAAAAGAAAGGCAAAAGGGCTTGAATAAAAAATAATTTAATATGTTAAAAGTCGCCGTTACGCAGCAGTAACGGCGGCTTTTTTAATCTTC
>JAZNAX010000007.1:0-74964 GCA_045586765.1 Christensenellaceae bacterium
TTGTGGTTTGTTCACGCCTTTTTCATCTGTTTCACTAAAACCTAGTTTTACAGCTGAATAGCCGTCTCTTTCTAAAGTTTTTACCTGAACAACTGGGCATGGACCTGCCTCGATTACTGTTACAGGAATAACTTTACCGTCTTGGGAAAATAATTGTGTCATTCCCAACTTTCTTCCAATGATTGCTTTATTCATAGATAAAGTTCACCTCCATATATATTATATAATGTTTATAAATTACAATTTGATTTTGATATCAACACCAGCTGGTAAGTGGATGCTATCTAATAGTTTTACGTTTGGTGAATAGATATCGATAAGTCTTTTATGTGTTCTGATTTCGAATTGCTCACGTGAATCTTTATATTTGTGTGGTGAGCGAAGAATTGTAACGATTTCTTTTTCTGTTGGTAGTGGAATAGGTCCACTAATCTTTGCGCCAGACTTTTTCATTGTTTCAACAATTCTTGTTGCTGCTTGGTCGAGCATTTCTGTGTCATAAGACATTAATTTGATTCTGATTTTTTGACTTGCCATAATTTTTTCCTCTTCTTAACTTAATTTTTTTGTGTGCTGTAAACTCTGCCGTGTGTGTCATTTCTTGATAATAAAAAAATCATTCGCCGATACTTGTATTTAAGTCGCTGCGAATGACTCTGATTAATTCTACTTTTAAGTTAATCGCAGGGGTCTTGCCCCCACACTTGTCAACGGAAATTATCTTTCGATTTGCACGAATTAAGTAACTTCCCGTATCATCCCAGATTACACAGCCTACTTATTATACAAAATTTATTTAGGCTTGTCAAT
Organism: Christensenellaceae bacterium; assembly: GCA_045586765.1. GTDB lineage: Bacteria > Bacillota > Clostridia > Christensenellales > Borkfalkiaceae > UBA1259. The sequence continues at coordinate 811 of JAZNAX010000007.1, forward strand.
CATTTTTACAAGGTTTTTAGAATTTTTTTTATTATTTTTGCATATAATTTTTCTACAATTTTTGCAGTATTTTTATGCTATTATGCTATCTCTTTTTTAATGAGAACAGGCTTTGAAACACCACTAACAACACCTTCATCTACTATAACTTTTTTGATATCCGTTTGTGAAGGAAGGTCGTACATTGTTTCTATCATGAGATTTTCAAAGATAGTTCTAAGTCCCCTTGCACCTGTTTTTAATGCAATAGCCTTTTTAGCAATTGCTAAAACTGCTTCGTCAGTTATTTCGAGCTCTACATTATCTAAACCAATTAACTTTTTATATTGTTTTACCAAAGCATTTTTTGGCTTAGTTAAAATGTTTACCAAAGCGTTTTCATCAAGTGGGCTTAAACCTACAGTTATAGGAATTCTTCCAACAAACTCTGGAATTAAACCGAACTTAATTAAATCTTGTGGTTGAACCTCTTTAATAATATCGGCAGTTTTATCCTTTGGTTTTTCTACATTTCCAATAAAACCTAAAGATGTTGAGCCTTTTCTTTTGCTGATGATATCATCAAGACCAACAAACGCACCACCACAAATGAACAATATATTTGTAGTATCAATTCTAATGCATTCTTGTTGTGGATGTTTTCTGCCACCTTGTGGTGGAACTGAAGCAACAGTACCTTCAATGATTTTTAAGAGTGCTTGTTGCACGCCTTCGCCAGAAACATCACGAGTAATAGAAACATTTTCGCCTTTACGCGCTATCTTATCGATTTCATCGATGTAAACTATACCCTTTTGTGCCCTTTCAATATCAAAATCTGCGCTTTGAATTAGTTTTAATAAGATATTTTCAACATCTTCACCAACATAACCTGCTTCGGTGAGCGTTGTAGCATCTGCAACGGCAAAAGGCACATCTAAAATCTTTGCAAGCGTTCTAGCGAGCAAAGTCTTACCACTACCTGTTGGGCCGAGCACTAATATATTGCTTTTATCAATTTCTAAACCACTGTTATCGGCGCAGGCATTGATGCGCTTGTAATGATTATATACGGCAACTGATAAAACCTTTTTTGCTTGTTCTTGACCAACGATAAATTCATCGAGTTTATCCTTAATCTCAGCAGGTTTTAATAGTCTTACGCATTCTTTTTCATTTGTTTTGTCTGACTCTTCTTTTAATACATCTCTGCAAATTTCAATACACTCATCACAAATATAAACGCCGTTTGGACCAGCGATTAAGCGTTTTGTCATTTCTTCAGGTTTGCCACAAAAAGAGCAATGCAAATGTTCAGTATCTTTCATATATCTCCGTTATTTTTATGGGCGCTTTACTAAAATTTCATCGATAAGCCCGTATTCTTTTGCCTCGTTTGCTGATAAATAATTATCTCTATCGGTATCTTTTTCTACTTGTTCGATAGGCTTGCCACTATTTTCAGAAAGAATCTTGTTTAAGCGATTCTTTGTTTTAATGATATGTTCTGCTTGAATTTTAATATCACTTGCTTGACCTTGAGCACCACCTAAAGGTTGGTGAATCATAATTTCGCTGTTTGGAAGAGCATATCTCTTGCCTTTAGCGCCACTTGAAAGTAAAAACGCACCCATGCTTGCAGCAAGGCCAATACAAATTGTGCTTACATCACACTTGATGTAATTCATTGTATCATAAATAGCAAGACCAGCAGTAACGCTTCCACCTGGGCTGTTTATATATAGACAAATGTCTTTATTTGGGTCTTTTGCTTCAAGGAAAATTAGTTGTGCAACAACGGTATCTGCAACAGCATCGTTGATTTCGCCTGTTAAAAATATAACCCTATCTTCTAAAAGCCTTGAATAAATATCGTAACTTCTTTCACCTTTTCCCGTTTGTTCGACAACATAAGGAACAACTGTGTTCTTTATATCCATATACATACCCCCGTTAAAATATTCTTTATTATTTGAGTATCGTCCGGCAAAAGCCGAACGATACCTAAAAAATGTTATTATAACAAAATTATTTTACCCTTGCAAAAGGGATTCTAAACTATCTATTATTCGATAGTGTTTGAAGATTTAAGAAGGTCAAAGAACTTCTTGATGATGATATCATTTTTGATATAATCAAGTTGGCGAGCACCCATGTTCTTTTTGATGTCTGGAACTTCTTTGCCTTGTGCTTTTGCCATTTCTTCAACTCTCTTTTCAACTTCTTCATCAGTTGCTGCAATTTCTTCTTTTTCGATAATTGCTTCAATTACGAGTTGTGATTTAACATATTCAGCTGCTTGCTCAGCATAATCTTTTCTAAAGTCTTCCATTGACTTGTTCATGTACTTTAAGTAATCTGCAAGTCTTAAACCTTGATATTGAAGACGATATTCCATTTCTTGAACCATTCTATCGATTTGGTTTTCAATCATAGCATCTGGAATTTCAACATCGCTTGTTTCTGTGATTTTCTTGATGATTTCATCTTCAAGTTCTCTTTCTGCTCTATCAGCGTTTTGCTTTTCAAACTTTTCTTTTGTTTGTGCCTTATAAGCATCTAATGTTTCTACGCCAACTGCATCTTTAATGAATTCATCATTAATTTCTGGAAGTTCTTTTTTCTTGATTTCGTGTAGTTTAATAGCAAATACAGCATCTTTACCCTTAAGGTTTTCTGCATGGTATTCTTCTGGGAATTTAACATTGATATCCTTTTCATCACCGATATTCATACCGATAACTTGTTCTTCAAATCCTGGGATAAACATTTTGCTTCCGATAACGAGTGTTTGCTTTTCAGCTGTGCCACCGTCAAACTTAACGCCATCAACACTGCCAGAGTAGTCAATAATAACTGTGTCGCCATCTGCAACTGCTCTATCAGTAACTTCAACAAGACGAGAGTTGCGTTCTTGTAAACGCTTGATATCTTCTTCTACATCTTCGTCTTTTACATTATATACATTTTTCTTATAAGTTATACCTTTATATTCACCGATTACAACTTCTGGCTTAACTGCAACGATAGCAACCATTGTGATACCTTTAGCGCTAATCTTTTTGATGTCAAGTTCAGGTGCTGCAACTGCTTCTATAGAAGTTTCCTTTTCTAAAATTTCTGAATAGTATTTTGGGAAGGCTTGGTTGATTGCTTCTTCATAGAAAACACCTTCACCATAAGCAGATTCTAAAACCTTCTTTGGAACTTTGCCCTTTCTAAAACCTGGCATGCTATATCTGCCCTTTGTTTTTTCATAAGCTTCATCAATCGCTTTGTTCCATTCGGTTGCTGTTAAATCAATGGTAATTTTTACTGTACTTTTCTTACCGTTTTCAAAAGTATATTTCATATCAATCTCCTAATAGTTGAATTACTAAAGTATTTTATCACAATGCAAAACAAAAGGCAAGGTTTTTAAGCCGATTTAATTGCATTTTTAACACATTTATATATTAAAAATATATATTTTTTGATTTTTTAATCATTTTTAGTAGTTATTTGTCTTGCAAGCACTCTTTATGACTATCTGGCTCTACCATAATAGACTCATAATTATCATATTTTACAAACCCCGGCTTAGCACCCTTTGGTTTTTTCACATTTCTCTTTTGAGTATAAACAATTTCGGTTTTTCCACCATCTCTACCCTTAGAGTAATATGCACATATTTCACAACCAATTTTAATTACATCTGCTGGTGCTTCTTGTCCATTTTGCTCTAAAATTGCGTGCGATGAGTGGTAATCTTTTGCATGAATCCACAAGTCGTTTGACCTTGCAGAAGATGTTAACTTGTCATTTTCAATATTATTCCTGCCGACCTTTAACAAAAAGCCGTTTATTAGGTAACTTCTATATGGTTTTTGCTCCACTTGTCTGCCTTTCGTTTGATTTTGCTCTTTAATTAAACCACTTATGGTAAGTTCTTTTTCTATTATTTTAAGTTCATCTATATCTTCCGAAAGCCCAATTTCATCTAGCACGCTATTATAATAACTTAACTCGCTTTCAGCCATTTCTTTTTGAATAGCAACGGCACTTAATGTTCGTTTTTGCTTGTTGTATTTCTTATAATAATTTTCTGCATTTTTTGATGGAGACAAAAATTCGTTTAGTTCAATTTCTATCTCGCTTCCATCATAATAATTTTGCAAAACACATTGCTTTTGACCCTGTTTCAACTGATAAATATTTGCAAAAATTAACTCGCCTTTAATTCTATTTTCTTCGGCAGAAAGGGCATCTTTTTCTTTTGCTTTTATTGCAGTTAAACGCTTTTTAACCTTCTTTATAGCACTATTTAAAATTGCAACAAGCCTATCTCTTTTTGCCTTAAAGTTTTTGATTTTTTCTTTATTTTCAAAGTAAAACTCTTCTGCAAGATATAACTTTTCAAACTTTATAAATTCGCCCTTTACATTTGCGTATGGATATACAAAAACATCAGCAATTTGCTCGTTATTTATAAGTACACAAGGCGAAAAACTACTGCTGTATAAAAAGTCATTTAAGTGGTCAAAAAATTCCTTACCATTAACTTCGACATGACCTTTATCGACAAAAGTTTTTACAATTTCTTTTGCTGTAATATCGGCTACGCCTTGAACATTTGCCGTGATTACACTATTCAATTGTTCTAAATTTTGATTATCAAAAATTTCAATTAAACTTTGGTCTGTTGGAAGTTTTTTGTTGCCAACCGGTGGAAACACGTAAGGCTTTGAAACTATTAGTGGGCGCACGCCATCATCGAACATATTTATGCCACGATTCCCCCCTAAAACCTTGCCGTCTTCGGTTAAAATTATGTTACTATATCTGCCCATAAGTTCAACGTATAGCGTCTTTTTTACATTATCAAAAAACTCACCTGAAAGGCTAAAATCAATCTTGACAATTCTATCAAAACCGACAAGCTCAATGCTTTCTACACTAGCCGAAAGCAAATGCTTTCTCATAAGCATGCAAAAATTTGGCGCTGTTAAAGGGCTTTGTTCTTCTTTTTCTACAATGCCTATTCTTGGGTTTGAAGGGTTTACATTGAGTAGCAATTTTTCGGTGCGTTTACCTGTATAAACCGTTAGGTATAACACATCGTTTGATGGCTGAGTAATACGATTTACCTTTCCACCTTTAAGTATTAAGTTTAGTTCTTTGCATAAATATCGCAAAGTGTAAGCATCTTGTGGCATTATTCTCCTTTTATGCTAAAACTCTTATTATCTAAATAATATAAAGGACTATTTTTATCAAAATGAAGGGTTAATTTTGTTGCTATTAAATGTTGCGATTTTGCATTATATTTTTTGTTCATTTCAAAGTCGCCATACTTGCCGTCACCCAAAATTGGATTGCCAATATGGGCAAGGTGTGCCCTTATTTGATGCGTTTTGCCCGTATAAAGTGTAACTGAAACTATAGATGTGTCTTCCCTTTGTTCTAAAACCTTATACCCTGTTTTTATCATAACACTGCCCTTAACTTTGCTGTTATAAATCTTAACCAAAGCATTTTCTCCATCTTTTATAAGATAGGCTGTTAGCGTGTCTTCTTGCTTTGGCATTTTTCCTACAACAGTGGCTGTATATTCTTTGTCAAAGGTTCTATCCTTAAAGCCATTAAGAAGTTCTTTTTCGGCAAGGCTAGAAAGCGCAAATATCATAATTCCACTAGTATTTCTATCTAGTCTATGAATAAAACTAGCATTTTCATACTCACCACTAATTTCTTCAAACACACTTTCGGAAGCAAAACCACTTTGTTTATTTACAACAAGCACATTTTTGTCTTGATATATTATTTCATACATCTTTGTGATTTTTGCATCATAAAAGATGTCTACCTTGTCCCCAACAGATAGATTTATGTCTTGACTTATGCGTTTGCCATTAACTTTAACATCTTTTTTTCTAAGTGCTTTCATTAAATTGGCAAATGTTAAATCACTTATGTGATATAAGGCAAGTTTACTTAACTTGCGATTTTTGTCTGCAATAAAACTTCTTAACATTTATATTATATAAGGTTATACGAAAAATAAGGGACTTCGAAAAAAATCGAAGTCCCTTGTTATAATTCAATTAGTCGTTATCGATTTGTTCTTTTGGTTTAATGCAAAGTAAAACGATAATGCCGATAAGTGATAATGTGCCGATAGATAAGAATATAACCGACCACATATTGTTTTCTAACCATTTAGATGGAACTTCTACAATGTTAGGTTCGCTTGCTACCTTAATGATAGTGCTGTTTGTTGCATTTCTTTCTGATACAGAAGATGTTGCTGTACACTCGATTTTATATGCACCAATTCTTGTTGGAACAAACTTAAGTTCACCATCAAAGTTAACTTTTTTGGCTTCGTCATAACTAAAGCCGTTTGATACATAATATTCTTTTGAAATTGTTGATGCTTGTGGAATTTCTATCCAATTTGCATCATCGATATCTGCATTTATGTTTTTGTTATAGAAAAGTTTATATGTCTTTCTGCAACCTTCAGCATCGATTATGAACTTAGATGCTTTATATTCAACACCCTTATAGCCATTGCCTTGTTTTTCAGGTGCTTTTACAATTATGTCAGCATTGTCATCAATTTCAAACCTAAATATGAAATTGCCTACATAGTTATTAACAGTGCTATCTTCACCATAAACACCATTGGTTACAACATTGTCTTTTTCAGTTATAAAATCTTCATCTTTCATTGTGTTGTCAGCATCATCGCCAAAAACAACATAGAACATGTATTCGCCAAGTTGATTCAAGTTAAATGACATATATTGAGCAGTTATAGCTTCAATTTGATTTCTATAATGCACTTCCTTATTTAAATCTTCATAAGGATAGAAATTGTCAAACACTAAGTCTTTCATTGAAGGCACGTTTAGTTCTGTACCAAGACCTGCTGATGTTTTCTCGCCTTGAGAATTTGTGTCTGTATATTCGCTTTCTAAAGCGTTTAGGAAACTTGCATACGCAACTTCATCATATACATATTTTGGCGCTATGTCATCAACAAAGTTTGCATCAACAAGGTGGTCTGTTACTTTAACTTCGGCAACAGCAAACTCTTCAAAAAGCACAACTTCGCCATCTACTTTTGCGCCTACACCAAACTTAACGTTTGTTCCTTTGTTAAAACGAATTGTATCTGGTATAGATGTAGAATCTTCTAATACTACATTATATTGTCCGTTAGGATTAACTAAAAATAATGTTGTTGCATCGCCCATTAGTGAACAAGCTTTGTAACTCATTGAATATAGTTCGCCTGCAAGTTTAATTGATGTATAACCACCATTATCTTGCCTTAAATAAAATGCTTCACTTAAATATGCTCTCTTTTTCTTTGCTGGGGTAAGTTTTGTCTCGCCATCTGCAAGCATTAAAGATTGTTTATAGTCGCCGTTTACAACGCTTCTCATTTGGTCAACGTATTCGAGAATAAACTCACCAACGGTGCTATCGCCATCAACTAATGTATCAAGACCAATTGTTATTTTACTTGAAACAGCCCTATTATCAATGTTTTTAACTTTATAAAAAATCTTTTCATCAGCATTATATTTTGCCGACATATCATTACCAAGCACTGTAAGGTAAGCATTTTCAATAGCAAAGTCGATTACAGCATAGCCGTTTTCAACTTGAATATCGTTTATTGCTTGGCCGTTTAATAAAGCGCTTGCAAGAGTTGTTGAACCATCTTTGTATTGAAGTTTTAATTTGTTTACAATGGTCTTTTCAAAAGTAGTGCCTTCTGGATTTGTGTCCCAATTTTTTGGGTTGCCGTTTACATAAAATGATGATAAACTGATGTCGATTGAAGTAACAAAACCTTCTGGAAGTTTCATTTTCATAGACATGTCGTTTACGATTAAATTATTCTTAAAATTGAATTCAACATTGTCTTTGGCTTCTACTTTAAGGCCTTCTTGTTCAAATGTCGCTGTAGCACCATTTAAAGTAAAATAAGATGAAGCCGAAACTTTTGAATCAGCATAAACACTTGGTGATTTCATCATCCCCAAAGCAAGCATTGTTGACATTATAAATGCAACGATTAAAAAAACAATTTTATAGGATTTAGCCACTTTCATATAAGCCTAAAACTCCTTATACTTATAGTTTATAATAATACTTAATATATTTTACACGAAAAAGCCTTTCTTGTCAATTTACTTTTTGCACTTTTTTTAAATATTATTATATTTATTTATAATTTCTATATTTTTCAACTTTTATAACACCAAAATTTGCAATTTTGAATATTATGTATTAAATTAACTTTTTTCGGCTTTACAAATGATTTATTTTTTGGTTTTAACGGCACTAACAGTAAGCATTGATTCTTTTGTTTGTGGGTTTTCGCTTTCCTTTATTTCTAGAAAGAAATTGCCCATAATTTTAACCATTGCTTTAACAGTTTTTGTTATGTGTTTAATTACCAACTATGCGCCTATTTTCTTGAGTCAATACCTAACCGAAAACACTACTATAATAGGTGGCGTTATCCTTGTTTTTATTGGCACATATAATTTTGTTAAAAGTTTTTCAAAAAATACTAAGCCAAAAACCACAAATAGCCGTGGTCAAATATTACTTACAGGCATTGCTGTTGGTATGGACGGGGCACTTGCTAATTTATCACTTTCTTTAATGAAAATAAACGAGTTTTACGTTCCTATCTTGATTGCGTTTATGCACGCAATTATGATATGGCTGGGCATAATTTTATCCCAAACTAAACTCGCCAAAAAATTTGCAAAAATCGAGTTTTTCCCACCACTAATTTTAATCTTTTTAGGTATGGAAAAGTTGCTCGGTTTATTTATATAAAAAGCGATGGATTTTTCCATCGCTTTTGTTTAATTTTTATTATTTTTTATTAAATGCTTGGTTTGATAATTGTTACTGCTCGGTCTGTGTTGAATTTATTCCAAGGATTTAAATCTTTTGGTGGTTGAACCCTAAACACCATTCTTTCTTTGCTTACAGGGTGCGTGAACGATAGGTAATATGCCCATAATGCTAGATTTCCTTTCTTTGCCTTTTCTCCACCATATCTCATATCGCCATAAATAGGCGTACCTATAGCATTCATTTGAACACGAATTTGGTGACTTCTGCCTGTATGAAGCCTTACATCTACAAGCGAAAGCGCATCGTCTTTTTCTAATAAATTATATTCAAGTTCAGCAAACTTTGCACCTGCAACAGTTGGTGGACATACATACACCATATTGTTTATTGCGTTCTTTTTCATATAATGAGTTAGCGTTGCCTTTTCTTCTTTTGGCACGCCACAAAGAACGGCATAATATCTCTTTTCAAAGTCACCATCTTTAAGTTGCTCAGATAGTCTTGATGCAGCCTTAGAACTCTTTGCAAACACCATAATGCCACCTGTTGGCCTATCGAGTCTATGCACTAAGCCTAAGTATACATTACCCGGTTTATTATACTTTTCCTTGATATACTCTTTTAACATCGTTAGCATATCCTTATCTTTGCTCTCATCTTCGCAAGATGGAACGTTTTGAGGCTTTAATGCAACAATTATATGATTATCTTCGTGTAAAATTATAAGTTCTTCCATAGTTTTTCCTACTATTTTTAGTTTACTTTTTATATAAATGCTATTTTTGGTTTATCCAAATACCACTATTTCCACAAGGAAGTATTACCCCTTCTTCCCTTGTTGGAAGCCCTACTTCATAGGCTTCTACCTTGCCACCACGCTCGTTTGCGATTGTGAGTGAAAGTATGTTTTTTAATACTTGTGGTTGAAGCCCTGTTGTGTAACTGTTTATAAGCACGAAAAGTGGGTTGTCACTTAAAACGCCTGTGCAAAGTTTAACAAAATTATATAGTTCGTTTTCAAGTTTCCACATTTCGCCATTAGGCCCCCTTCCATAACTTGGTGGGTCCATAATGATAGCATCATATTTTCTGCCACGGCGAATTTCTCTTTCTACAAACTTTTTGCAGTCATCGATAATGTATCTTACCTTGCCTTCTTCTACTTTAGAAAGCCTTACATTTTCGCCAGCACGCTCAACCATGCCTTTTGCTGCATCTACGTGGCAAACTTTAGCGCCTGCTTTTGCACAAGCAACGGTTGCACCACCTGTGTATGCAAATAGGTTCAAAACATTTATTTCTCTGTTTTCTTTTTTGATTAAATCGGTCATTAAGTCCCAATTAACGGCTTGCTCAGGAAAAAGTCCTGTGTGCTTAAATCCCATAGGTTTAACTAGGAATTTAAGGTCTTTATATTTAACCGTCCATTGCTCAGGCATTTTGCCCTTAAACTGCCATTTGCCACCACCCGTTTCACTGCGCACGTATTTAGCAACTAAGCCTTTATACGATTGCATATCAATGGTGCTATCCCAAATAACTTGTGGGTCTGGTCTAAGTAGCACTATGCCTGCCCAATCTTCTAGTTTATATCCGTTTCCTGTGGCTATAACCGAATAATCTTTCCAGTTAGCAACTTTCATTATTTATTAACCTTATTGATAATAACTGTGCATTCTGCTCCGTTGATGTCAAGTTGCTTTTTAAAGCCTTCTGCATCGCCTTCGATAATTGCATCGGCAAGAACAACTGCTTTAAGGTCTGCGCCATTTATTGCATTTACAATGTTTTCGTCGCTTGCAATAAAGTTTATGGTAATTCTATCAACAACTTCAAAGCCTGCTTCTTTTCTCATTGATTGAATTTTAGAAATCAATTCTCTTTCAACACCTTCTGCTCTTAATTCATCAGTTACAACAGTATCCATAACAACCGTGATACCATTGTCACTTGCTGCTATAAAGCCTTGTGCACTTTCGGTTGAAATTAAAAGGTCATCGATAGTGAACTCGAAATGGTCACCTTCAAAGTCAACGGCATATGCCTCACCCTTTTTAACAGTTAAAACAACTTCGTTAGCATTACATGTGTCAAAGAACTTTCTAACCTTGCCAAGTTTTGCACCATACTTTGGACCTAAAGTCTTGAGTTGTGGTTTAATTTTGTAGTTAACAAACTTTGTAGCATCTACAAGATGTTCAACTTCTTTAATATTAAGTTCATCTTTTGCAATTTCAAGTAAGCCTTCTGAAAGTTCTGTTCTTCTTTCAGAACATACGAAAATCTTTCTAAGTGGTTGTCTATTCTTGATATTTGCAGTATTTCTACATGCTCTACCTAAAACAACGATATCTAAGACATTTTGCATGCCGTCTTCTAAGTTCTTATCAATAGCGCTTTCATCTACTGATGGGAAAGCACATAAGTGAACTGACTTAGGAGCATCACTAAAGAAGTTTGGAACTAAGTTTTGATAAATGCTTTCAGCCATAAATGGCGTAAATGGTGCTGAAAGTTTTGCCATTGTTGTGAGTACTGTGTAAAGGGTTGTATATGCAGCGATTTTATCATCGTCCATATCAGCGCCCCAATATCTTTCTCTACCACGGCGAACATACCAATTTGATAAGTCATCTGTAAAGCTTTGAAGTGCCCTTGCACTATCAAAGATGTTATATGAACTTAGACCTTGGTCAACAGTCTTAATAAGTGTGTTAAGCTTTGAAAGCACCCACTTATCCATAAGAGTGAGTTTGCAATCTTTAAGCGAATAATTTTTTGGATTATATTTATCGATATCAGCATAAAGAACAAAGAAGGCATAAGTATTCCAAAGAGTTCCCATAAACTTTCTTTGTGCTTCTGAAACTGCTTCTTCATAGAATCTTGATGGAAGCCATGGTGCTGAACCTGTGTAAAAATACCATCTAACAGCATCTGCGCCTTGCTTGTCTAAGATTGTCCAAGGGTCAACTACATTACCCTTGTGCTTACTCATTTTGATACCATTTTTATCATTTACGTGACCTAAAACGATACAATTCTTAAATGGTGCTTTTTCAAAGAGTAATGTTGAAATAGCAAGAAGCGTATAGAACCAACCACGAGTTTGGTCAATTGCTTCACTGATAAAGTCAGCTGGGAAATGTGATTCGAAAAGTTCTTTATTTTCAAATGGATAGTGATATTGAGCAAATGGCATTGAGCCAGAGTCAAACCAGCAGTCGATAACTTCTTTTTCTCTAACGAAAGTGCCACCACATTCGCATGCGAATTCGCAACCATCGATGTATGGACGGTGAAGTTCGATATCTCCACTGATACCACATAGGTCTTTTAATTCCTTTTTGCTACCGATAACGTGGATTTTGCCACACTTATTACATACCCATACAGGAAGTGGTGTACCCCAATAACGCTCTCTTGATAAGCCCCAATCAATTACGTTTTCAAGGAAGTTACCCATTCTACCGTTCTTGATTGTTTCTGGCATCCAATTGATTGAATTGTTTGCTTCGATAAGTTTATCTTTAACTGCTGTCATTTTGATAAACCAGCTTGACCTTGCATAGTAAAGAAGTGGTGTATCACAACGCCAACAGAAAGGATAGCTGTGTTCAAATGGAAGTTCTTTAAAGAGTAGGCCATCTTCTTTGAGCATTTTTATAATAATCTTATCAGCATCTTTAACGAATTTACCTGCTAAAATGCCTGTTGACTCTAGCATATTGCCCCTATCATCAACAAGTTTAACAAATGGAAGGTTATATTTTCTGCCAACGTTAGCGTCATCTTCACCAAATGCAGGTGCAATGTGAACGATACCACTACCATCGGTAAGTGTTACATAACCATCGCAAACTACATAATATGCCTTTTCCTTAAATGTGCCTTTAGCATAATCAAAGAGTGGAATATATTCTGCATATTCGTATTCGATACCCTTTTTGATGCTAACAGTTTGATAGTTTTCAAAAAGTGATGGAACGAGTGCGTTTGCTAGAATATAAGTTGCACCGTCTTCAGCAATAATTTCTGCATAGTCTTCCTTTGGATTCATACAGAGCGCAACGTTTGATGGAAGTGTCCAAGGAGTTGTTGTCCAAGCAAGGAAATATGCGTTTTCTCTATCCTTAATCTTAAAACGAACAAATACAGACACATCTTTAACGTCTTTATAGCCTTGTGCTACTTCGTGTGAAGAAAGTGCTGTTCCACAACGTGGGCAATATGGAACGATTTTGTGACCTTTGTATAAAAGTCCTTTTTCGGCGATTGTTTTAATAGCCCACCATACCGATTCGATATAGTTATCATCGTAAGTAACATAAGGGTTTTCCATGTCAGCCCAATAGCCAACACGGTCACTCATTTTTTCCCATTCGCCCTTATATTTCCAAACGCTTTCTTTACATTTTTTAATAAATGGTTCGATACCATATTTTTCGATTTCTTGCTTGCCGTCAATACCTAAAAGTTTTTCAACTTCAAGTTCAACAGGAAGACCATGAGTGTCCCAACCTGCCTTTCTTAAGCAGTGTTCACCCTTCATAACATGGTAGCGTGGAATAATATCTTTAATTACACGAGTTAAAATATGACCAATGTGTGGCTTACCATTTGCTGTTGGTGGGCCATCGTAAAAGGTAAACTCTTTGCTACCTTCGTTTTCGGCAATATTTTGCTCGAAAATTTTATTGTCTTTCCAAAACTTTAAAACTTCTTTTTCCCTATCTAAAAAATTAAGGGTAGTGTCAACTTTTTTATACATACAAGTCTCCATAAAAGTATTATAAATATTTAAAATATATCTTATTAATTATAACTATAAAAGAGTGTTTTGTAAAGCCTTTACCACATATTTTCGCACATTTTCTTAATAAAATGAAAAAGCAACCCATTTTTTGAGTTGCTTTATCTTTATTTGTTTGTTAATCTTGTTATTTTAATCTTTGGCATATGCTATATCTATTTTTTTATTATTTTTCAAAAAAAGCAACGCCTACTGCACCAGGACCTGCGTGTGCGCCTATCGTACTGCCTATAATTCTTACAGGCACATCATCTGTTGCATGCGCCCATAATTGAGAACTATCTTTAATATATTTTTTCAAAACGGAGTCATCTCTGCCCGAATAAATTGCACAATATGGCATTGAAAAATCAATTCCACCACACTTTAAAACAAGCGAATTTAGCAAATTGTTGGCTTTTTTAGACCCCATTGCCTTGCCAACAAGTTTAACTTTACCTTCTTGTATGGCAACAACAGGCTTAATTGAAAGTAGTGTTCCTGCAATTGCAACGGTTGAAGAAATTCTGCCACCCTTTCTTAAGTATTCAAGACTGCTCACCATAGCCATTATTTTTATTTTATTTTTCTTTATATCAAGTTCTTCTTTGATTTCTTTTGCCGAAATTCCTTGCTTACCTAGTCGAAGTGCATATTCAAGCAGTAATCTTTCTCCTGCACTAGCATTCATACTATCTACCACAAAGACTTTTTCTCTAAACTTTGCACTTGCTTTTTTAGCAGCATCATAAGTGCCTGAAAGTTTTGAAGATATCGTTATTGCAACCACTTCGCTACCATCTTCTGTGAGTTTAGAAAAAACTTCTTCCCAAGTATGCTCGTTAATCAAACTAGTTTTTGGGAACTCTGTGCTTTCAACTAATTTATCGTAAAATTCTTCAGGGCAAATTTCCACTCCGTCTAAAAACTCTTCATTTCCAAACCTAATCGCCATTGAAACCAAACTAACACCCATTTTTTCTGCTTCATTTAAGGTAATATCCGAAGCTGAATCTACTAAAAACTTTATCATTTTTTCTCCTTTAAGCATTTTTCAAATGCTTAATCAATTTTAATATTCCTTGCAAATTTTTTCAAGGTTTGAACAAATTAGTAAAAAACTATTATAAAAAATAACACGGCTTTCTTCTGTAAGCCCCTTACTCGCTTGCTCTAGGACAGAATCTATTTTTTCAGTCATTGCCTTTGCAACTAAAACGCCTTGTTCTGTTAAAAATAAAGCACTTTGATATCTCTTTTTTGCATGGCTTTCGCATTTAATAAAGCCGTTTTTTTCAAGAAATTTAATGGTTCTTGAAATGTTTGCCTTATCTTCACTACAAATATCGCAAAGTTCTTTTGCCGTGAGAGTTTTACTTTTATATAGATAATATAAACAAGATACATGCGAACTCTTTAGATGGAATTTTTCCATTTCTTCGGTCTTAATCTTAAAAACCAACCTACTTGCTTTTGCTATAAGATGCGTAAATAATTCAAACCTTTCTTCCATACTCTCTTACCTACTTGTTGTAATTACAACAAGTTTATTTTATCATAAAAAAATTTTTTAGTCAATAAATAATAGCCAAAATTTTACTTGTTGTGCTTATATAGTATAAATGCTAGAAAGAAAGGTAAATTTTTGCATAAAAAAACACACTACATTTCTTTTTTAGTGAAATATAGTGTGCTAAATTTTATTTTAGGCTAAAAGTTGATAATACAAACTCTATCAACCTAAGCCATCTTTTTTATATCAGTGTTACTGACAATTAACCTTTGTAGTTTACGATGCCTGCAAAGTCTTCTGCCTTTAATGCTGCACCACCGATAAGACCACCATCGATATGACGCATTGCCATAAGTTCTTTTGCATTTGATGGTTTCATGCTTCCACCGTATTGAATACGAAGTGATTTTGCAACTTCTGCGCCCCATGTCTTTTTAACAAGGCTTCTAATAAAACCGATTGTCTTGTTTGCGTCTTCAGCAGTTGCTGTTTTACCTGTGCCGATAGCCCAAACAGGTTCGTAAGCAATAACTATATTTGTAAAATCACTTACATCTTTTAAGCCTTCTAAAATTTGCTTTTTCAAAACCTTCTTTGTCTTGTTCTTTTCTCTTTCTTCAAGTGTTTCGCCTACGCAAACGATAGGTTTAAGGTCGTTTTTCAATGCTTGTTGTAAACGCATGTTTACTGTAGCATCTGTTTCGCCAAAGTATTGTCTTCTTTCGCTATGACCGATTATAACATATTCAACACCAATTTCTTTAAGCATTGCTGCTGAAATTTCACCTGTGAAGGCGCCACTGTCTGCCCATGCAACATTTTCTGCACCAAGTTTTATTTTAGAGCCTTTAATTGCTTCTTTTGCTACCCATAAATCTGTGTATGGCACGCATATTACAACTTCAGGTTTAGATTTAGCAACCAATGGTTTAAGTTCGTTAATTAAAGCCACTGCTTCGGCAGCAGTTTTGTTCATCTTCCAGTTTCCTGCAATAATAGGTTTTCTCATGTTAGTCTTTTCCTTTTTAGTAATTTTGTTTTTTATTTATTTGTCGTTAAGACATTCAATACCTGGCAATTTCTTTCCTTCAAAGAGTTCTAGTGATGCGCCACCACCTGTTGAGATGTGTGTCATCTTATCGGCAAAACCGAGTGTTGTTACAGCAGCAGCTGAGTCGCCACCACCGATGATTGTTGTGCCATCTGCTTCAGCAAGTGCTTTTGCTACAGCGATTGTGCCCTTAGCAAAAATTGGGTTTTCGAACACGCCCATAGGTCCGTTCCAAATAACTGTTTTTGCAGACTTAACAGCGTCAGCATAAAGTTCAGCAGTTTTGTCACCGATATCCAAGCCCATAATATCAGCTGGGATTTTGTCGATGTCAAGAACCTTAGTTTCAACTTCAGCATCGATAGGATTTGGGAAATCTTTTGTTGTTCTTGCATCAACAGGAAGAAGCAATGTCTTTCCTAAATCTTTTGCCTTTTGCATCATATCTTTGCAGTAATCGATTTGTTCATCGTCAACGAGTGATGTGCCAACTTCATAGCCCTTAGCCTTTAAGAAAGTATAAGCCATACCACCACCGATAACGAGTGTATCGCATTTTTCTAATAAGTTAGAAATAACTTTTAATTTATCAGCAACTTTTGCGCCACCCAAGATTGCCACAAATGGTCTAACAGGGTTTTCTAATGCATTTGCCATAACAGCAAGTTCCTTTTCTATTAAGAAACCACAAACAGCTGTATCCACAAAGCCATATTCAGCAATAGCAGCAGTTGTTGCATGTGAACGGTGTGCTGTACCGAAAGCATCGTTTACATAAATATCGCAGTATGAAGCGAGTTTTTTGCAAAGTGCTTCATCTCTCTTTTCTTCGCCTTGTTCAAAACGAGTATTTTCTAAAAGAACAACTTCGCCATCTTTGATGTTAGCAACTGCCTTGTCTGCACTTTCGCCAACAACGTCTTCAGCAAAAACAACCTTTTGACCGAGTTTTTCTGAAAGTTTTTCAGCAACAGGACGGAGTGTAAATTTTTCCTTGTCCTTAAGCGCTTTCTTTAAATATTCTGCCTTTGCACTTTCTCTTTCATTTTCAGGTAATGCTTCTACAGCCTTCTTTTCCTTTTTAGTTAAAGAAAAACCTGGTGTGAAAATGTTGTGTGGTTTGCCCATGTGTGAACAAAGAATAACTTTTGCACCTTGTTCAATTAAATATTTAATTGTTGGAAGCGCACCGTTAATTCTTGTTTCATCGGTAATAACGCCATCTTTCATAGGAACGTTAAAGTCCACTCTTACAAGACACTTTTTGCCTTTTACAACTACATCTTTTATTGACTTTTTATTCATCTCTATTCTCCTAATAGTTTTTAACTTATAGTTAATTATGCCCTTTTTGGCCATTTTTATTATATAAAGAAATCCACTGTTTGTCAAATGTTTAACAGTGGATTTTCGTTCTCTAAAGCAATATAAACAAAGTTTTTTTGTTATTATAATGCTATTTCTTGTTTTTGAGGCTTTTCTTTATAAACCTTAATACTCTTGGCAACGTTGTTGATATGGTCTGCAACCCTTTCTAAGTTAGAAATTGTTTGCAAGAAAATTGAACCTGCTTGTGCAGTGCAACCACCTTTTTTAACCCTATTTATGTGGTGCTTTTCAAGTGTTTGGCAATATGTATCGATATCTTCTTCAATGGCTTCTACATCAGGTAAAATTGAAACATCTCTTGTATCAAACGCCTTAAACGCTAAGTCGTAAAGGCATGAAACTTTTTGCTTAAACTCGTTTATTTCGCTAACGGCATCGCTTGATAGTTCAAGGTCTTCTTCTCTTAAACGATTAGCGTATTCCATAACGTTTTCTGCATAGTCGCCCACCCTTTCAATGTCTGAAACAACGTGGTAATACGAGCCGACCTTTCTATCGTCTTCATCGGTAAGTTCTTTACCCATCAACTTTGTTAAATATGCAGTTAAATTCTTGTTTAGTGCGTTGATTTTTATTTCTCTGTCGCTGATTGATTCTGTATTATCAACACTGCTATCTAATAGCATTTCTATAGATTCATTAACGTTTTGTTTTGCGAATTCGCCCATTCTAACAATTTCTTTTCTTATGTTACCAACGGCTACTGCTGGTGTTGACATCAAACGGTCGTCAATGTACATAAAGCCAAACCTTTCTTCGCTATTTTGACTTTCTGGAACGATAAGACATACGAGTTTTACTAAATATTTTGTAAACGGCATTAAAAATGCTGTTACGATAACATTGAATAAGGTGTGGAAGATAGCAACTTGTGTTCCTATAACAGGACTCATGTCTGCAAAGAGATTTGTAACTTCAGTTTTCCATATCCAAATAGGTGCTAAGAAAATTAAGCAACCTATAGTGTTAAATAATAAGTGTAGAACAGCCGTTCTTTTTGCGTTTGTGCAAGTTCCTGCCGATGATAATATCGCTGTGATACAAGTTCCTATATTTGAACCTAATGCTAGGAATAATGCGTTATCAAAAGTTAGAACTTTAATCGTTGCTAAAACAACCATTAAACTTGTAATAGTTGAAGAACTATGAACAAGCGCCGTTAAAACTATACCTATTAAAATGAGTAAAAGTGGATTGTGGTCGCCTCTAAATATTGTTTCAACCCAACCATAAGGCATACCATCTTTAAACATTATCAATTTCGCATATGTTGAAATAAATTCTAAGCCTACGAAAATTAAGCCAAGTCCACCTAGAATACTGCCGATATTGGCAACCTTTTCGTTTTTAACGAGCATAGACATAAGCACACCGATACAGCCGAGCATTGCTGCAATTGCACCGATATCGATAGAGCCAACGCCTGAAAGCGAAACGATATGCGCTGTTACCGTTGTTCCTATGTTTGCACCCATAATAACATTTAGGGCTTGTGATAACGTTAAAATTCCAACGTTAACAAAACCAACCAGCATAACAGTGGTTGCCGTTGAACTTTGGATTATGCTTGTTACAGCAATACCAACGCCCACGCCTGCAAACCTGTTAGTGGTAATTTTGCCGAGCATCTTTTTCATTCCCCCACCGGCAACTTGCTCTAATGCACTGCCCATTATTTTCATACCGAACATCATAACGGCAACGCCACCGAACATAAAGAATATGTTCCAAATCATATTTTTTTCTCCTATTGTAATTTTCTATTTGTCCATAATAATTTTACTATAAAGAGACTTTTTGTGTCAAACAAATAAATATAATTAGCATAAAATTTTAAATTGCTGAAATGGATTATTTTTTATATTTGCTTTGTTGTTTGCTTGACAATTTTATCTTTTTATGCTTATGGTTTTATTTTTTTGGAATTTCGCCCTCTGTTTGTAAACCCAAATAATCCAATTGCCTTAATGCTTCATACACGCCGACACAAACTGAGTTTGATAGGTTAAGCGAGCGTGTTTCGTTTAGCATTGGAAGTCTAACGCACTCATCATAGTGCTTTTCAAGAAGGCTTTCTGGCAAGCCTTTTGTTTCTTTACCAAATACCAAAAAGTCGCCATCTTTATACTTTGCATCTGAGTGGATTAGTTTAGACTTGGTTGAGAAAAACCAAAAGTTGTTTCCGTTATAGAACTTGTCCATAACTTCTTCGATGCTGTCATAATAACTGATATCTACTAAGTGCCAATAATCAAGTCCTGCCCTTTTTAGATACTTGTCCGAAACTTCAAAGCCTAGTGGCCTTACCATATGTAATTTACTGCCTGTAACGGCACAAGTCCTTGCTATATTACCTGCATTTTGTGGTATTTCTGGCTCTACTAAAACGATATTTAATGCCATAATCTTCTCCTTTAATATCCCGAATTAAATTCCCTATAAAGCCCACGCCTTCTTGAACTAATAAGGTGGTAATCTTTTTCAATGGTTATCTTTGTTTTTACTATTTCATTGCTACTTGCCACAACTATTTTGCCACGAATATCACTTACGCATGCATAGTTTTTTGCACATAGTGCCATAGGCACGCCGTTTGAAAACGCACCTGCCCTAAGCATAATCTGTGGCATATAGCCATCGAGTTTTTTAAACACGCATATTATTATATCTGCATCGCATAGCGTTAAAACCCTTGCCGATTCTGGAAAGAATAGGTCTTCTGCAACGATTAAGCCTATTTTGCCAACGCTTGTATCATACACCCTAAAATTGCCACCACTCACAAACTCGCTTTCATCGATTGAGTGCGCCATGTCCGAAACACCCAAAATTTTGCCTTTATCAGCAATTACTGCAGAGTGGCGAAATAGTCCATAAGTGTCGGTATCACAACCACAAATAATAACCGAAGATAATTGTTTAGATGCTAAGGCTAAGTCGTGAAAATATTCGGTCTCGCCATCAAGTTCTTTTTTATAACTGACAAGCCCTAAGCCATTAAATCCAAACACGATTATCTCACTGCCACTTATTTGTGATAAATTTTGTTCTACCACTTGATTGAGCGAGCCGTTTGTGACAAAACTTAATTGCATATTTTTACCCCACTAAATAGACTATACATATTATTCTATTTTAGTGGAGATTTTTTTGTTAAATATTTTTATCTATAAGTTCGATAATTTGGTCGGTAGTTGTAGCACTATATATTTGATTTTTTAACTCTCTAACGCCGTCCATACCCTTAAAGTAATATGCCAAAAACTTTCTAAACTCGTTTGTGGCTCTTCTATCATCATAATGGTTTTTCATAAGTGATATGTGCTTTAATATGTATTCTTTTAAAGTGTTTTTTATAGGCGTGTCGGTTAACTTGCAAACTAAAAATGGGTCTATTATTGCACCACGAGCAAGCATTACACCATCAGCACCCGTTCTATCCATCATTTTATCAGCATCATCTACCGAAAATATTCCCCCGTTTGCAATTATAGGAATATTTACCGATTTTTTCGCTTGATACACAGCATCATAATTTGGCTCGCCCGAATAATAGGCTTCCCTTACCCTTGCGTGAAGGGAAATTAGGCTTGCGCCAGCATCTTCAGCCATAAGCGCAAACTCTTTTGCAATGTTATCCCCTTTATTTAAGCCTATTCTCGTTTTTACCGTTATAATCTTGCCACTTTTTTTGCACTCAGATATTATTTCACTCGCTTTTTTTAGGTCGTTAAGAAGGGCACTGCCTTCGCCATTTTTATACACCTTTGGCACAGGACAACCCATGTTTATATCGACAATCTTAAAATTATCTAAATATTCGCTTTCGCAGGCACTACGCATATAGTATGGCTCGCTTCCAAAAAGTTGAACTGCCGTGCTTTCAATGTCATTACCACAATAAAGCAGTTCTTTTGAGCCTTGACTTTTATACATAAGTCCTTTAGCACTTACAAGTTCGGTAAAGGTTAAGCCTACCCCACACTCCAACTGAAGTTTTCTATAAGGATAGTCGGTGTAACCTGCCATCGGTGCTAGAAAAACATTATTTTTGACATATAAATTGCCCACTTTTAGTTGTTTTGCCTTCATTTTGACTTCCCTTTTTTGATATCAATATTAAGTTTATCAAACATACACTAAAATAGCAAGCAATTATTGCCACTGCCGAGCCATAAATATTTAATTTTTTATTGCTGAGTAAAATTAGGTTCAATAATGTTTTTATAATTATACCTATCCCCAAAGTTTTAACAGGCGTGTATAGTTTGCCACTGCCTATAAGCACGGCATTACTTGACTGAACTAATGATAATAAAAGCACACAAGGTGAGCATATGGTGAGTAGTTTTATGGCAATACCCTTTTGAACATTGGGCAAGTTATTAAAAAGTAAATTTATAGTAAAGGGTGCAAAGACACTTAGGAAAATGGCACAAGGCAATGCCACAATAGTTGTTAAAACAATTATTTTTTTAGAGCGTGAATTTATTTCGCTTTGGGTTTTACAACTAGATACTGAAGGCACAGCCACCGTTGAGATGCCATAGCACACCGAAACGGGCAAGTTTATTACCGTCATAACCACCCCAGACAACAAGCCATAAAGTGCCGTTGCGCTACTAGTGTACCCCTTTAATATGTTGATAATAACAAAACTATCTATCACATGAGATAGTGGAAGCATAATGCCAACCAAAGTGATGGGTATTGTAGTTTTAATAATAGTTTTTGCGTCTTTTAAAAATGAGCCTTTTTCTAAGGCTGTTTGGCTAGGTTTTCTTGCTGAAAAACCTTTATATTTTAGGTATAAATAGATAAGGGCAACGAGTTCCGAAATGGTTATTGCAAGGGTTGCCCCACCAACGCTGAGCGAAATGTTTGGCAAAAAGGCGTTTATAAATATTAATCCAAAAACTAATTTTACGCCCTGCTCTATTATTTGCGAAATTGCTGTTGGGCGCATATCTAAATAGGCTTGAAAATACCCCCTAAAGCAAGATATTACCGAAACGAGCATTATTGCTGGCGACAAAAATAAATATGCTGTTTTTGCACCTTCATTTCCTTGAAGCCTTGCTAAACTCGAAGAAAAAACAGCCATAAAAATCGATGCTAAAACGCCGAGCGATAGAAAAAGTTTTATACTGCTAGAAAGTAGTCTTTTTGCCACGGTATCCTTATCTTCTTGCATTGCAATAATTCTAGATAATGCACTTGGAAGCCCTGCACCAGAAAAATCAAGAAGAAGTGCATAGATAGGAAAAACCATTTGGTATAGCCCAAGCCCTAAGCCACCAAGTTTATTGGTTAGTGGTATTCTATAAACAGCGCCTAAAAATTTGGCGATAAAAGTGCCTATTCCAAGCCACAGTGCCCCACTAAATAATGCATTTTTAATTCTCATATGTACAAATGACCACGAATCAATGTTCGTGGTCATTTTAACGGATAAGTCACTCAAATTGTTTAGATAAAAATGATGCTCCTAATTGAACAAGTTTTACATCTTCAGCATTAAATCTTGATGATTTATCGTTGTCAAAAAGGACACATGCACCATAGCAATCGCCACTTGATATTATTGGAACGATTATTTGATTTTCTAATTCTAAATCAACCCCATCAATTATGGGAATTATAGTTCCACCATCAATTCTTGACGAAAAAATGCTTTTTCTTTCTTTTAAGACTTTTTCTAAATTGTTAGTTATTGTTTTACCGATAACATCTTTCATCTTACCTTTTGAAAGGTATAAAACTAAATCATTGTCAGTTATTAGGCAAACTTTTTCTGTTATTTCTTCTATGCCATCTGCAACGATTTTTATAAAATCGTTTATCGATGATATAGGCGAATATTTCTTTACTACTAGATTATCCTTATCAGTATAAATCTCTAATGGGTCTCCCTCTTTAATTCTAAGTGTCTTGCGAATTTCTTTTGGGATAACAACCCTTCCTAACTCGTCTATTCTTCTAACAATTCCCGTACCTTGCATATTGACCTCCGTCTAAAAGTATTGTGTGAAGTTTTTTTTATTTTATGCAAGATAACAAAAAATTATTTTAAAATTAAAAAGCAGAGTTAAATTTCTCTGCCTTTTTTGTTTTTTTGATTGTTTTAATTGTTTTTTCAATTTTGCCAAGCAATAGGCGTTGTTCTATTTTTCTTAAACCAATCGGTATCTTTTAGCACTGCGTTTGTCACCGAACAATTTACCATAATATTATTTTCATCCGAAACTACTATAACATTTCCATTAAGTCCTATATATTCATTACCATTAGTTAAGTCAGGGTCACAAGTGCTTACAACATATACTTGGTCGGTGTAAATGCTTATATTATTGATAGTTTCTTGATGCGGGAATCCGTAACCATCGCCATATTCAGGCTCAGCAGCGCAACAAGTGATTACTACTTTTTTAGGTTTAATTACCTGTAAGAAATCAGGATTGCTTGAAGTTTTAGAACCATGGTGTCCACTTTTATATAAGTCTACTTGGGGCAAGTTATTATATTGAACTAAATATTCTTCCCCTTTCTTTTCTAAATCCCCAGTGAACAAAAAATTTCTATCTCCATGAGTGAACATAATACATACTGAATAATTGTTTTCTATACTTGTCGTATTCTCATAATAATAGTTATACAAAATATTCATAGTGATGCCATCGCCAAGTTGATAACTTCTTTTAGCACCTTCTTTAGATTGGTTAAAGCACTCTAACGCCGTAAAATGAACAGCACCTTCACTAACTTCATTATTACGTTTTTCTACATATCTATTATATGTTGCAGTCGTTTTGGTCGTTTTAGGGAAATCTATAATAACACCTGTTGTATAAAAGTCGAATATACTTGTGTTTGATTTTGTCGTGCCTGCAAAACCTGCAATATGGTCTGCATCGCCGTGAGTTGCTATTACATATTCTAGTTTTCCGTCCGTGCAATACTGATTTACGTAATCTTTAATATCATCCACACTGTTAGTTTCACTGCCGGCATCAATCAATATGTCGTTTTCGCCAGCTTTAATGTAAACACTATCTCCCGAATGGTCGTTACCTAACATCATAAAATGAAAAGACAACTCGCCTTCAATAGGGACTGAAGGTTTTTTCTTGTAGTAATTTTGGTAATAATAGTATGCACCATATAAAATAGCAACTACCAAAATATAAATTATAAATTGACCTAAGGAAAGTCTTTTCTTTTTGCGTCCTCTTCTAGCCATTATGTATTCCTTATAGTAAATGTTCTCTTAAAAATTCGTTTGGATTTGGTGAAAGATAACTTAGTGGGATATCAAACACTGTTAAGCAACCTGTCTTGCCTTCTTTTTTGAGGCGAGCAACTGCTCTTGCATAAGCAGTTAAAACGCTTGCTGTAAACTCTGGGTTAGAATCGAGTTTAAGCGAAAATTCAACAAGGTGTGAATTTTCTTCTGTAGTTTTTCCTGAACGGAAAACGAAACCACCGTGAGAGAGTTTCTTTTGCATTTCTTTTACTTGTTCATCGGTTACAAAATTAACGATAGTATCATAATCAGCAAAGTAGTTTGGCATATTTTTAATTTCGCTTTCTATTCTTTGCTTATCAGCGCCATCTTCTACTGCAACAAAGCACTCTCTAAGATGCTTTTCTCTTGTTGAAAGTTCAGGGTTTACACCACTTCTAACGCTTTCTAATGCTTGTTCTTTTGGAATTGTATATTGAATGCCATTTTTAACGCCGTTTATTCTTCTAATAGCATCGCTATGACCTTGTGACACACCCTTACCCCAGAAAGTATAGTCATTGCCATCAGGTAAAACTGCACCGAGTAGCATTCTCATTATAGAAAATAGACCTGGGTCCCAACCGATACTTATAGCAGAGAGTGTGCCGTTTTCTTTTGCCACTTTATCGAGTTTATTAAAGTATTCTGGAATTTTTGCGTGTGTGTCAAAAGAATCTACCGTGTTAAAGTCTTTAAGTAGTTCTGCCGTTGTGTTTGGAAGGTCTGTTGCACTGCCACAACAAAGTAACAAAACATCGATTTCTCCCTTAAAATTTCTTAAATCATGTATAGAGTAAACAGGAAAGTCCACTGCAAGTTTAAGTGATTCTGGTGCGCGACGAGTAAATACACCCACGCATTCCATATCCTTTGCCTTGTCAACAGCAAGGCATACGCCCCTTCCTAAGTTTCCATAACCTACGATACCAACTTTAATCATTTTTATCACCTTTAGTTTTTTATTTTATTATATTTTACAATTTTATTTAGGCTTTTGTAAACTCATTTAGCAAAAGTATTTTTTATACGCCTTATTAAAATAATTTAACTATTTATTAAGTCATATTTTGCTAAAAAAATACAAATTTTATCCTTTAAATAATTATATAATGAAAATTAACTTTAGTCAATATTAAGGGAGAAAATATTTTGATGAAATTTAGTAAAAATCTTGATTTTATAACCGTTACTAAATATACCGTTTTAATGCTTTTGTTTTATGTTTTTAACAACCTAGAACTTGTTGTTTTGCCTTATTCTTCTGCAGTATTTGTTTGTGCACTGCTTTTTAATTTTTCTATTATATTTACTCCCATACTTTATCTAGGCTCTTTTGTTCTTTGTGGAGAAATGGGACTATTAGCAAGTGCTGGCGTATTCGTACTGGTTATTTTACCTATAGTTTTGGTTTATAAATCCTTTAAGACTAAAACTTATTACGAATTCGTTGCATATACACTCATCGGTATGCTTGGCTTTATCTTTTTAGGGAACACACAAACTCAAGTTCTTTTTGAAAAGCGTATTTTAACTGCAATTCTTACCACCTTTTTGTCTTTTCTGTGCATTATTGTTGCGCACTCTCTAATTCAAAAAGGGTTTAGGTTTAAACTTGACTTTGAAGAAGTTTTTGCTATAGGTATTATGACTGCTATTTTAGGGCTTGGAATATGCAATACCTTTTCGCCATTCATTTATAAATCTATTTGCGTGTTTTTAATTTTAATATCGTGCTTTGTGTTTAGGCGTGGCTTAGGCAGTATTTTCGGAAGCGTTTTTTCTTTAGGTCTTGCCATTTATTATAACGATATAAATTATGTTTCTATATTTTTGGTATATGGCATTTTTAGTGAGTGCTTTATAGGTGTTTCAAGGTATTTATCGGCAATTGCAATAGTGCTTTGCGACTATCTTCTTCAAATTGCTTTTTCTATCTATGCAAGTTATACATATTTACATTTTATAAGCATTTTACTAGGAAGTGTGTGCTTTTGTGTTTTGCCAACTCAATTCTTAACTGCTTTTAAGGATAAACTTTATGCGTTTAGGGAAAAACAACTTGTAAAACAATGTATAAATCGCAATAGAAGTGTGCTTTCGAATAAACTTTTTGACCTTTCTAGTGTCTTTTCGGAAATTGCAAACTCTTTTAATCTGCTAAAGAAACAAGATATTAGTCAAGATGGCGCCAAAAAGATTATGCAAAAGGAAATTTTGGGCTCAGTGTGTCGTCAATGTATGAATTATGATAAATGCAAACCAAATGAAAGGAGTATAAATTCGGCACTTTCAGCAATGCTTGACATAGGCTTTGCTAAAGGTAAACTTTCGCTTATTGACCTTCCATCAGAACTTACTAAAACTTGTGTGCACCCTAATAATATTTTATACGGCTTAAACAAAATGCTTGCTGACTATCGGGCAAAACTAATCGAAAACGCTAATCTTGGCGTCGGCAGAGATTTAATCGCTTCGCAAGCGCTTGGCATTTCTGAAATACTTCGCTCGCTTGCCTTAGAGTCTGGTAGTTTATTAAAATTTAACAATAAACTTGAAAAACAACTAACTAACAATCTCTTTAAGGCAGGGTTTATTATAACCGAACTTCTTATCTATGGAGAAAGTGACAGGCTTAGCGTTAGCATGGTTATAGCTATGAAGGAATATTCATTTTTAGAACTGCAAAATGTGGTTAGCAAAACTTTGGGTGTTAAAATGGCTATCGATGATAAGACTTCTATTACTGAAGAAAAGGAATATATTACCTTAAGAAAGAGCGATGAATATGATGCCGTGTTTGGCATTGCAAAGGCCACAAAAGATGGCTCAGCAAAAAGTGGCGACACCCACTCTATGACTAAGATTGCTTGCGATAAGTTTTTGGTTGCTCTTTCCGATGGTATGGGAAGTGGCAGTGATGCCGAAAATGTGTCTTCTACGTCACTATCCTTAATAGAAAGTTTTTATAAGTCTGGTTTAGATGACCATTTGATATTAGATACTGTAAACAAACTGCTTACTATCAACACCGAAGACTATTTTACTGCACTTGATATTTCGATTATAAATCTTAAAGATTGCACGGCAAGTTTTATTAAGTTTGGTTCGCCTTACGGCTTTATCATAAACGATAATGGTATTAAAATCGTTGAAGGGAACACCCTGCCACTAGGCATTATTGATGGCATTAAGCCATCTATTGCAACCACCGAACTTAATGATGGCGATATGGTTTTGCTTGTGACCGATGGAATTAGCGATGCCTTTGATAGTTCGGGCGAAATGATAGAGTTTTTAAGAACGCTTCCTGCAAAAAATCCACAAACCCTTGCCGATAATATTTTAGAACATGCAATATTCCTTAATGGTGGGAAAATAAAAGACGACATGACTGCACTTGCCGTTAGGGTTTATAAAAAAATGGCAAGTTAAATATTTAAAAAAATAAAGCACTTGCCCTTGTGATAAGTGCTTTTTTATTAAATTTATCAAATATTTTACCTAAAATATTTTCATTATTTTTGATTCTTTTGCTTTATAGTCGCTGTATAGTGCTTGATAAGAAGATGGTTTTGCTTTATAGGTTAAATTCTTTTTAACAAGTTTTTCAGTTGCACTTTCAACGCTACTAAAAATACCTATCCCAACGCCAGCAAAAATTGCACTGCCAAGGCACGCCGTTTCATTTTCTTTTAAAGTTACAATGTCTTTATTAAGAACCTTACTCTTAATATCGCACCATAGGCTACTTCTTGCACCACCACCCATAGAGCGAATTTCATCGATTTCTACGCCCAAATATTCAACGTATTCTTTTATCATATATGCAACCGATTCCATTATTGAACGAGCAAAGTATGGGCGAGTGTGCTTTAGTTCTACCCCAAAGAACACACCTTTTGCTTTTGGGTTGTTCTCTGGCATAACCGTTCCACATAAGTGTGGAATAGTTATAAGCCCTTCACAGCCTTCTGGCACTTGTTCTGCCATTTGGTCTAGTTCTTTTAGCGAAATATTTTCGCAAAAACTACCCTTAAACCACTCTAAAACTGCCCCAGCCGTTGGTGCCCACATTAAAAGACAATAAAGTCCTTTTCTTACATAGTATGGGGAAACCTTTAAGCCTTCAAAGTATGGTGGGAACTCTTTTGTAACAGCACATACGGCAAGTGCCGTGCCTGTTGTTTCGCTCATTAAACCTTCTTTAACAACGCCTGCACCTGTGATTCCTGCAATTTGGTCAAGTGCACTTGTTGCTACTTTTATGCCTTTATATTCGCCTATAATAGTTCCACTTTCACATAAAGTAGGAAGTTGAGATTTTGTTATGCCAACATATGACAAAATTTCTTCATCATATTCGCCTGTATGTATGTTCATAAGTAGCGAAGATGAATATAACGAGCGTGATGCCGAGAATTTTCCTGTTAAACGATATAAAATATAGTCTTCTAAGAGCAAAAATTTATCTGCATTATCAAAAACGTGTTTTGCGTTTTGTTTAAGCCACATAATTTTTGGGGCTGGATAGCCTGCTGGAACTTCGGTTTGCCCTGTTATGTTATAAATCTTTTCTAAACCGAAATGGTCTTGCATTTCTTTTGCTTCTTTTTCTGCCCTATTATCAAGCCAAATGATTGCGTTCATAAGTGGCTTGCCATTTTTATCTAAACAAATAAGTGTTTCACCTTGAGTGTCAACAGCAAGTGCATCTACTTTAAACTTGTTGGTAATTTTAGAAATTGTGCTTTCTAAAACATTAAAGAACTCATTTGCATCAAACTCAACAAATTCGCCCTTTGTTATAAGTTTATATTGTGCCGATTCGCTTGCTAAACGATTGCCATCTTCATCAAACAAACACGCCTTTAACGCCGTTGTTCCAAAATCAATACCGAGTAAATTTTTTGACATTTTTTTCTCCTTATTTATCTAAGTCTTGTCCGTTATTATCTTTTTTGTATATTCTTCTAACCAAAAGGTCAATTACGATTGTTGCTAATAAAACCACAACCACCATAATTGCAATTGCCCAATAGGTTTCACCCCAAGTGCCATTATCTTTGATATATGCTATTATAAGTGGCCAAATGCTTGCTGAAATTGATGCAAATGCATTTATAAGTGCCACAAAGGCAGCAACGTTTATATAATCTTTCATCTTAAACCCAACAACGTTGTTTAAGATTACCCTTATGCCGTTTGCTAGTATTAGGTAAACGACTATGAGTGCTAGGTATACGACCATGCTTTTATCGTAAAATATTATCAATAGAATTGGAAGTGGCAATATAATAAATAAATATTTAATTGCAACTTTTATAAAATCTTTTTGTTTTTCGCAAGAGTTTATAGTGATTAACGGACCTAATATAATGATAATAGGTATAATTGTTGTTATGTAAATTGATGCATCTTGTGGCAAAGCATATATATCTACTAATACACTTGTGACAAAACTCATAACTGCATAATATAGTCCGTTAAGTAAAAATGAAACTATAAGTATTGCCGTGTAGAAAATAACCTTTCTCTTATTAGATGAAAGCGAGAAAATTGGCTTTTCTATCATTGTTAAAGGCTCTAAATCATTAGAATTATTTTCTTTATTTTCAAGCATCATTTGCTTGATATCGAGTTTTTTGTTTATCCTACTATATCTTGCAATTAACTTTGTTTGATAAAATAAAACTGCCGTGCAAACTAAAAGTATTCCACCAAATATAAAATAAGGAACACGCCACATATTTAAGCCAACAAAAAATGCTGAAACAACAAAGGAAACAGCCGTTCCTATTGCATAGCCTGATGCTAAAAGTTTATTTGCAGATGTCAACAACTTTCTTGGCACGTATTTTGTTACCAAATAGTTGCAACCACACCACATACCTGCTTGAAAGACACCAACCAATGCAAATAGCACCCAAATTCCTTTAATACCCGACACTAGCCCCATGGCAATGGACACCACTGCAGATATAGGAATTGTTACAAAGGCATATTTTACTATGTTAATTTTCTCCATAAAAATGAATAAAATTATTTGCACTACGCCATAAGTAATAAAATAGAAGGTGTTTGCAAGTTGAACTTGCGCTTGGGTTAAATTCCAAATTTCAATGATATATCTAATTTCTGCTGCGAAAATTCCTTTTGCCGCAACGCTTAAAATATAATACAAACTGCAAGTAAACATAAAGATTTTGCCTACTTTATGTCTTTTTGCTTCTATATTTTTTAAACTTATCCTTTCTCGCATAACACTAAATCAATTAGAAATCTAGTTTAATTGTACCGTCTTCATTATATGTAACTGTCTTTTTGTTCATTATTACAGAATTTTTGTGTGCAACATATTCTTCCATAGATGCGAATTGTGGTTTATAATTTGCAATAACCTTCTTTGCTTTTTCTGCATTGTTACTAAGTAAATTTCTAACCATACAAACTTGAACCGTTGCATTATCAACACAACATCTTTTTGGGTCGATTATATAGTAATCTTTGCCGTGCGAAATTCCACTTGCGCCATATGCATAAGCGTGGATTGCTGGGAATAAAACGCTGACATCACCCATATCGGTTGATGATGATAAGAAGCCTTTACGTGATAATGCCTCATCGCCAAATAATTCACCAACAACTTCTTCCATACACTTATTAAGGTCTTTATTATCGTGCATTGGTTCTGAGCCTGGCACGTCTTCAATAGTAACGTTTGCGCCGAATGCTGCAGCACAAGATGAAATTACCCTATTTACCTTTTTGTTAGTTTCTTTTAGTGCGTTAACACTTGAGCCACGAATATAACTCTCTATTATAATTTCATCAGGAACGGCGTTTACTGAACTGCCACCCTTTGTGATTATTGAGTGAATACGGATTTTATCTTCTTCTTTAAATGTTTCTCTTAAAGAATTGATTGCCATATTTGCAGTTGTTGCTGCATTTAAAGCATTTATTCCCAAGTGTGGAGAACTGCCTGCATGTGCAGATTTTCCGTGGAAGGTTATTCTCTTTCTTATAACGCCGTTATGACCTTCAATAATACCAAATCTAATTTTATCATCTTTCATTGGACTTGCATGCACCATGAAAGCAAGGTCAACGTCGTTAAAATAGCCCCTTCTTATAAATTCTGGCTTACCTGATAAATATTGAATAATACCCTTATTTACAAGTTCTTTTCTTCTGCTTTGTTCAATGCCTTCTTCTGCTGGAACAACGCAAAGTTTAATTCTGCCTGAAAGTCCTTCTAAAACCTCTTTTTCTGTGAGCGCTGCTGCAATACCAAGCATTGTTGCGCATTGTACGTGGTGACCACAACAGTGAACTGCACCTGTTTCTTTATCACTTTCTGGGTGAGTTGGGCAAATAAGTGCATCGAGTTCTGCTAGGATAAGAACTGTTGGTCCTTCCTTGCCTGTATCAACAACGGTATAAAAGCCCGTTATATCTTCTGCCTTTGTAAGTTTATAGCCCATATCTTCAAAGGCTTTAATCATATATGCGTTTGTTTTATATTCAAAAAAGCCAGTTTCAGGCATTGCCCATAAATCTCTTTCGGCTTTTAAGATTAAGTCAGAATATTTTTCAACTATTTTTTGTATGTTTTTCATTTTTTCTTTTTTCCTTTATTATTTATTCATTGTTAATACGATTACACCGTTTTCAAGTTTAAGGTCTGTGCCATAAGGGCGAGATAACCTATCCATAATGTCAAAAATCTTTTTCGCTTCATCGCCTTTTGCAATAAATGGAAGTCCGTTAAGGTCGCCTTCTCTCGTAAAGCCCAAAGAAATTGGATACATCTTGAGTGAAACCATTGTGTCGCCATCGTATTCAGCAATAGGAAGAATTGTTAAGAAACTGCTTTCAAGTTTTTGAAGGCCGTATTTGTTGCCTTGTGAACGAGCCATAAGTCCTTCCCAAGCAGTTGCTGTCTCATCGCAACCCCATTTATTTAAGAAGTCTGCTGGGAACATTTTAACTCTCATGCCTTGATAGATAAAGTCGCCAAGTGAATAGAAGATTGGCTTGCCTTTATAAATTTCTAAAGCACGAAGTTGGTGCGTACCACCACCTAGAATACCTGCACAACCTGCATCGATACAGTCTTTTGCAAGTTCAATAAAATGGTCTGGAACGGTTTCTTGTGAATCGCCTTTCATTGTGTGGCAGTGAACGAACAAGAATACGTAGTCACATTGTTCTTTTGCCTTTTTAATATCGTTTATAATTCTTTCCTTATCTGCTTTTACACATTGTGTTGTTGGTCTACTTTTGTCATAACAAAACTTTAACGTTCCAAAAGTATAAATTCCTTCTGGTGCTGGTTTTGAAAAGCCAGTCTTTATTCTATTATTTTCTGCCGCATTTATATAGCATTTTTCAGCGATTCTTTTTAAGTCTTCAATATCTTTTTCATCAACTTGGTAATATGTATTGTAACCTGCATAGTTAACGCCCGGTCTACCCTTGATGTTTGGTGTTGGCTTGCCTGCTTTTGATGCTTCTTGGAAAGCAGTTGTAACTGCAATGATGCCAACCTTTTTGCCGTTAATATCTAAAATTGCAGGCTTGCTTGCATCTTCTAAGTCATAACCTGTGCCCGAGTGAGCGTATCCCCTTTTTTCAAGTTCTTTTATTGTGTCAAGCATAGCGTGATATGAATAGTCCATAACGTGGTTATTTGCCGTGCCATAATAGTTAAAGCCGTATTTTTCTAAATATTTAAAGTCTTTTGGTTCAGTGTTTAGCCAAGTTCCACCAGAATATGCGTTAGCATAGTCGCCAAACTCTGAAAGGTTTGTTTCTAAGTTTGTGATTCTAACGTCAACTTCTTTAATTATGTCAGAAATTTCTTTCAAATCTTCATTATAAGAATCTGGAAAGTCTGCAACAAAAAGTGAATCGCCTGTAAATGTCATCGTTAAATTCTTTTTCATATTTTTCTCCTATATGCCTTTTGGCACCAATATTTTCGCATTTTATCATAACAACAATGGTTGTTATATAAATTATATAACAAAAAAATGTTAAAATCAACACTTTTAACAGCCATTTGTATTTAATTTTACATTTATTAAAAATAGTTTTTGCCTTTAAAAGAAAAAAGCCCTTAACCAACCTAGGTTAAGAGTTCATAAGACCTTTTATTTGTCTTTAATTTTTGATATTAGCGAGCGTTTAATTCTAAACATAATGCTACATCATAGTTTGCTACTTCTGCTACTTTCTTGAAACTTAAGAAAAACTTTTTCATTGTTTTACCTCCTTTCACACAAACCTAAACTTTTTCACCCTTGTTTGTGCGCATTTATTTTATCTATAATTTTCGCCCATATTATAGTCCCCTTATTTTTTAATGTCAACTGTTTTACGCCACTTTTTTATAAATTTTTTAAATATTTTTTAAATGTTATAAAAAACAACAAAATATGTTACGAATTAACAAAAAATTGCCACTTGAACAAAAAATCAAGTGGCAATATGTTATTTTGTTTCAGTTATTTTCTCGTTGCGCCGTCGCCTGAAATATAATATTTTGTGGTTACTAAAGCGCCTAGTCCCATTGGACCACGAGCGTGAAGTTTTTGTGTGCTAATTCCTATTTCTGCACCTAAGCCAAAAACAAAACCATCGGTAAACCTTGTTGAAGCATTATGATAAACTGAAGATGCATCGATTTCGTTTAAGAATTTTTCTGCCCTTTCCTCGCACGATGTTATTATGCTTTCAGAGTGGCGAGTGTTATGCTCGTTAATATGTTCTATTGCTTCAGCAATGCTATCAACTGTTTTTACTGATATTATTGCACTGCCATACTCTAAGTAAAAGTCTTCTTCGGTTGCCTTAGTTAAGTATGGATAATCTTTAATAGTTTCATAAGCACGCTCATCTGCACGGATTTCAACTTGCTTTTCTTTTAAAACATTTGCAATCTTTGGCATTGCTTCATTTAACACTTTAGAGTGAATTACGAGTGACTCGCACGCATTACACACGCTATAGCGCTGAGTTTTTGCATTAAATATTATCTTTGATGCCATATCTATGTCTGCAAATTCATCTACGTATACATGGCAGTTACCTGTGCCTGTTTCGATGATTGGAATAGTTGAATTTTCAAGTGCTGAATTTATTAGCGATGCACTTCCCCTTGGAATTAAAAGGTCAACATACTTATTGAGTTTCATAAACTCGATAGTAGTTTGCCTTGAAGTGTCTTCTATAACAGAAATGCAGTTTTGGTCTATATTGCAACTTTTTAATGCTTCTTTTATGACCTTTACTATTGCTACATTTGATATTAGAGAGTCGCTTCCACCCTTTAATATAACGGCATTTGCCGTTTTAAAGCAGAGTGCAAAAGCATCGGCTGTTACATTTGGTCTTGATTCGTAAATTATTCCCACAACGCCAAATGGAACATTTTTCTTATTGATTGATATGCCTTGCTCATCGTTTTGATGTGAATAAACGATTTTTCCTAATGGATTTTCAAGTTCTGATACTTGTTCTAATCCAATAGCCATGCCTTCAATTACCTTTTCGCTGAGAAGAAGTCTATCTATAAAAGCATCGCTCATGCCTTTTTCTTTGGCATTTTTTATATCTATGCTATTTTGTTCAATTAAATATTTTTTATTATCCCTAAGTGCCTTTGCGCAAACTTTCAAGGCATTATTTCTTTGCTCTTCAGTTAGTTTTATTAACTCTAAAGATGCCTTTTTTGAACTTTTGCCAAGCCCTATTAAATCAACCATTTTTCTTTTTACCCCCAAATATTCTTTTGAGTTTGTTTATTACACTTTTTCTAAGAAAGAAAAATTTAACCCTAAACTTTCTTAAATTTTTCCTTTTATACAAATTTTGCACTTGTTTTTTGTATTTTTCATCATTGCAGTCAATATACTTTTTGCCACGATAAAAACCTATCATTTTTCCAAAAATCTGGTCTTCAGTAACCTTTTCTAAGGTAAACTGACTGTCCCCACACATAATATATCCGTTATCTAAAACTTCCAAAACCCTATGCAAAACAAAGGTGTTTTGCCCACGAACATAAAGTGCAACATCATATTTTTCTAGCCTTTCTTCCTTAGCCTTAACAACCACCGACTGACCTTTGTTTTTTAAGGTTGGCCACATGCTGTTACCACTAGGAACAAATGCTAATATTTTGTTTTGATTAAGTTTGGCTTTATAATCCAAATCTTTGCTAATTTTTATTTCCATAAAAATAATTATACAATAAAAGGCTTTCTCTTGTC
The DNA here is from genome assembly GCA_045586765.1 of Christensenellaceae bacterium. GTDB lineage: Bacteria > Bacillota > Clostridia > Christensenellales > Borkfalkiaceae > UBA1259. The sequence continues at coordinate 36,967 of JAZNAX010000007.1, forward strand.
AACGAAAGCCTTTATTTTTGAATAAAAATAATTCCTTTTGTTTTATTCTCTATCCTTTTTTCAATGTATAATTACACAACTCGCCTTGCGTGTAGATAATATGACCATCTAGTGCTTGATATAGGCTCTATTACAGCATAGTCGCTTGCCGTGTGTAAAATGTAGTTGTTGCCAAAATAAATGCCCACATGCCCAACCTTTTCTATGCCCACCTTGTTTTTTCTTGAAGCGTTTGTAAAGAACATTAAATCGCCCCTTTGCAAATCACTTTTTTCCACAAGTTTACCTTCTAATGATTGAGCCCTGCTTGTGACATCAAGTAGCACGCCGTTTGTTTTATAATAAATATATTGAACAAATGCCGAACAATCAAACTCGCCATTTTTAAAGTTTTTATTTAATACACCATTACCCCAATGGTAACGCTGGCTTCCCCAAACATAAGGATACCCTAACAGATTAGAGCCAAACTCAATGGCCTTTTCAATTTTTTGGCTTGAAACATCAACCTTAACAAGCGAGCAATAGTCTTTATGTATATACCCCGTTTGCTCTTTATATGTTGTTATGTAATAATTACCCAAAGTGCCTTGATATGAAAGCATATCGTTCTTTTGTATATTACCTATCGTCCTATAGTTTGAGCCAGCACCACTTCTAATTCTAAGACTATTTGCATTTGAGACTATGTATGTCTTTTTTCTATCTTCCCCGTCTTCTTCTGGTAAAAGTGGAAGATTTTGTGAAGGTTTATCTATTAAGTCGCTAGAAGTATCATTTTTTATACTAGCGCATCCACTAAACATAACAACTATTAAACTAACTAATAAAATCAATAACTTTTTCATGGTTATATTATACTAAAGTATAATATATTTTTCAATAGGAGATATTTGGTAATGCTATTATATAAAAAATTAAGCCTTGCTTATATAAAAAATTTTTGCATTTAAAAAGGCAAAACGCCCTACAAAAAAGACGCTTTACCTAAGGAAAAAGTTTATTGAGAGTGTGGGTTATGTAAAAAATCCTTGCTTGGATTTTATGACTTAAGTTTAACACACAATACTTAAAGAAATCTTGAAAAAATTTAATTTTCAAAAATTTTTAATATTTTTTTAAAATCAAGATACTTTCAAGTTTTAATTTGGTATAATGAACATATGAACATTTTATTAGTAGATGATGAACGTCAATTTGTGGAAGCACTTGCTGTTATTCTAAAACAGCACAAATATTCGGTTGATTGCGCTTTTGATGGCGAACAAGGTTTAGATTACATCAACTCTGGCATTTATGACCTTATTATATTAGATGTTATGATGCCTAGAATTGATGGCTTTTCTTTGCTTAAAATCATTAGGCAAAAAAAGATTGACGTGCCCGTTTTAATGCTTTCGGCTAAAAGTGAAATTTCAGACAAGATTGAAGGATTAAATTCTGGCGCTGATGATTACATAACCAAGCCTTTCCACACAGATGAACTTTTAGCACGAATCAAGGCGCTTTTAAGAAGAAAAGAAAAGTTTACTGGCGATATTTTGTCCTTTAACGACATTTCTTTAGATAGAGATTCTTTTGAACTTGTTAGGGGCGAAAAAAGAATTGCGCTTGGTAAAAAAGAATTCCAAATTTTAGAAATGCTTATGCTTAATAGTGGGAAAAGCATTGATAAAGAAAGATTGATAGAAAAAATTTGGGGGTTTGACACCGATGCCGAGTATAATACCGTTGAAGTGTATGTTTCTTTTCTTAGAAAAAAACTTTTGGCTGTTGGCGCTAAAACCGAAATCAAGTCTTTGCGTGGCATAGGCTATACTCTTGGAGAAAGCAAATGATTAAAAAGGCACAAGTAAGGTTTATTATTATAACGCTATCGTTGCTGTTTTTAGTGTTTACCATTATTTTTGGATCTTCTTATGTGCTAATGAGAGGGGTGCACGAGCGTGGCATTGAACATACTCTTAACGACATTGAAAGCCATTATCAAACAAATGACGAAGTTAGCTCTAAGCACGCTTTTATTGCCAAGATTGTTATTTCTTCGCAAGAAAACTTTGTCCTTGAAATAGTTAAAAGCAACCAAACAAGCTTGTTAAACACTGATATAGATAGTGTTATTAACTATGCATTAAATAGTTCTTATAAGACAGGCTCTATCGGTAACTTTTGTTATAAAATAATAGATGAAAGTAATTTTTGGCTTATTATCGCATCGGATTTTAGCGATGTTAACTACACTTTTGAATCAAACATTGCTAATGCCCTTCTCATTTTATCTTTAATATATCTAGGACTTTCGATAATAGTGGTGCTCGTTTCCTTTTCTATTTTTAGACCTATTAAAGATGCCTTTAATAAGCAAAAGCAGTTTATCTCGAATGCTAGCCACGAACTTAAAACACCACTTGCAATAATTTCAGCAAATGCCGAAGTATTAAAAACGCAAAACGGAACTAACTCGTTTATAGACAACATAAACTCTCAGTCAGAGCGTATGGAACTGCTTATTTCAGACCTTTTGACCTTGGCTAAAATGGATGAAGAAAAAATGCCTTTATCAAGCGTGGTTTTCAACCTATCCGAAGTTATTATAAATAACTCCTTAACATTTGATTCTATAGCTTTTGAAAAGGGAAAAACACTTAACCTTTTTGTTCAACCTGACGTGCAGTATAAGGGCGACATAAACAGCGTAAATAACATACTGAACATCTTGCTTGATAATGCCGTTAAACACGCTAAAAGTGGTGGCGAAATAAACGTTTATTTCAAAAAGGAAAATAGCAAACTTTCACTAACCATTTATAACACAGGTAGCAATGTTCCTGAAAGCGATGAAAACAAGATTTTTGAAAGGTTCTATCGTGGGGATAGTTCTCGCTCTCGTGAGTCTGGTGGCAGTGGCTTAGGGCTTTCTATTGCTAAAAGCATTGCCGATAATAATAAGTGGAAAATTTCTGCTAAGTCTAAACTAAACGAATATATGGCAATTACTATTGTCTTTTAATTAATACCTTTCTTTATGAAAAAAAGCAGTCCTTAACGACTGCTTTTTTGTTATTAGTTATTTTTATTTGTTTTTATCTGTTCTATTTTTATAAGCGCAACCCGAACAAGATGCACAATTACATCCACAACCCGACTTGCCTTTCTTTTTGTTTTTGATGGAACTTATAATTACATACGCGCCAAGCAAAACGCAACCTATTATAACTAAAATGTCAATTAAACTTAAATTCATTATTTTACTTTTGCCCTTTTATTGTAAATTTTTATACATATTGCCGACAAAATTGCAATTCCTATTGCTATAAACGATGTCCACCACCATGAAAGCACTAAATATACTATCGTGCTTGTTATGTATGATGTTGCCACCCAAAACAAAATCGTCCATTTTGCCTTGCCCTTTTTAAGTTCGCCCCTTGCCGTTGCAACCGATGCAAAACATGGTATAGTTGTCATGTTAAACACTATAAACGATATCATTGCTGGCCACAAAGAATAAGCAGATGCACTTATATCATTTGCAATAAATCTTATAATTTCAGCCACTTCAAAAGCACCGTCTTCTGTTGCAATAAGCGTTGCGCCAATGCAACCTGCAAGCGTTGCAAAGGTTGCTATAACGTTTTCTTTTGCTATTAAACCTGTAATCGCTGCAACCACGAATACCCAACCATATGTGCCAAGTTGACTTCCAAAGCCAAGTGGCGTAAATATAGGTTGCATAAACTTTCCAAGTGATGCCAAAATCGAACTATCAATTTCGCACATTTTCCAATCCCAACCAAAGTTAGATAAAAACCAAATTACTATTGTTGAAAATAAAATTATCGTAAACGCCTTTTCGATATAGTGCTTTGCCTTATCCCACATATGTATCATTAAACTCTTAAAACTTGGTGCATGATATGCTGGAAGTTCCATAATAAATGGTGCTATTTCACCCTTTTGTGTTGTTGAACGCATTAAGAGTATAGAAACGACTGCCACTACTAGTCCTAAAACGTACATAGAATATGTTATTATGTCAGCATTGCCAAAACCACATGCCGAAACTATTGCCCCTGCAACTGCTACTAAGATAGGCACTTTTGCACCACAAGTGAAAAATGGAATAACTCTTAAGGTCATTAACTTTTCCCTTTCATCTGCGAGAGTTCTTGTGTTTATCATGGCTGGAACAGAGCAACCAAAACCCATTATCATAGGAATAAATGCTCTGCCACTTACACCGAATTTTCTAAAGAGTCTGTCAAGGATAAAAGCAACCCTTGCCATATACCCACTATCTTCTAAGATTGAAATGAGAAGAAGCAAGAATACTATTTGTGGTATGAAACTTAAGATTCCACCAAGTCCTGCAAATATACCATCGTTAAATAGTCCTAATACCCAACTTGATGCACCTAAATTTTCTAATAAACCACCTAAGTAGCCAAACAGCGTTGATGTTAAAAGGTCCATTAGATTAAATAGTATTACCCCTGGCGAAAATATAGCACCATCATATACGCAGGCGAGTAGCGATGTCCAAAATGTGTCTGGCATATTTAGGCTTTCAAGCGTTGGCATATTGAATATGCTACCAAGCCACAAAAGGTCTTCTGCAAAGGTTAAGTGGAATATACCAAAAAGTATTACCAAAAAGATAGGTATCCCCACCCACTTGTTTGTTAAAACCCTATCGGCTTTATCCGATTTAGAAAACTTTATTCCCTTATTACTTCTAACTAATAGTGGTGAATAGTGCTTTGATATATGCTTATATCTCGCATCGGCAACGAGTGCATCGATGTCCGTGCCAAAAATCTCACTGTCAAAGGTCTTTTTAAAATCATCTACCATCTTGACAGTTTGTGGGTGCATTTGCATTTCGATTTCATCGTTTTCAACTAATTTTACAGCGTGAAAAAGCGAATTATCAACGCCCTGACCTTCAAGCGCAATTCTAACATCTCCAATAAGGTGAGTTAGTTCGCCACCTTCTAATACCGAAACGCCCACCCTAGCATTTTTGCTGAACTCTATAGCCCTGTCCATGAGTTCATCTAAACCTTCACTTTTAAATGCCGAAATTTTAACAACAGGCACGCCAAGTCTTTTTTCTAACTGCTTTTCATCAATCTTGTCGCCTTGTTTTTCAAGCATATCCATCATGTTAAGAGCGACCACAACGGGAACATCAATTTCCATTATTTGCGTTGTTAAATATAAGTTTCGCTCTAAGTTTGTAACATCGACAATATTGATAACGCACTCTGGTTTTTCATCTAATATGTAGTTTCTTGAAATTACTTCTTCTGAAGTATATGGTGAAAGCGAATATATGCCCGGAAGGTCAATAATTTCTACTTGCTCGCTTGCATTTTTATAAACGCCAACCTTTTTATCAACCGTAACACCCGGCCAGTTCCCAACGTGTGCCGTTGAGCCTGTTAAACTATTAAAAAGCGTTGTCTTGCCACAGTTTGGATTTCCAAGTAATGCAAATTTTCTCATAACTTATTCTCCATTTCTATACACTCTGCTTCTGTTTTTCTTAACGTTAGTTCATACCCACGAAGGGTAATTTCAAGTGGGTCGCCAAACGGCGCTTTTTTTCTTAAAAATATTTGAGTTCCTGGGGTTATGCCCATATCAAACAGTCTTCTCTTTATCCTGTTCTCGCCATAAACTCTTTTTACATACCCAATCTCGCCTATAAAAAATTCGCTAAGTTTTTTCATTTTTATATCCTTTTCTCACAAACTATAAAATGTGAAATAAATTTCAACTTTTTTCGTTCATATATTATCACAATATCCGTTTAATTGTCAACTAAAAATATGAAACATTTTTCACTTTTTTATAAAATTGTGAAAGTTTTTTCATATTTATATTTCGCTTGACTTATTTGTAGCATTATATTATAATGTATGTATGAAAAATGTTGTTAGAGAACCTAGGCAAGAGCGTTCTATTGAAAAAAAGAATAGAATTATAGATGCTGGATACGAACTTTTTAGTGAAGTTGGTTATTATGGCACAAACACAGCCGAAATTGCAAAAAGGGCTGGCGTTTCAACAGGCATCGTTTATGGTTATTTTCAAGATAAGCGTGACATTTTAATAAGTGTTTTAGAAATTTATATAGGAAAGGTTTTTGACCCGATACTTAAACTTTTTGACAAACTTTCTGCACCACTCGATTATGCAAAACTTATTCCAAACATTATTGATTTAATAATTAAAACACACAAAAAACATGCAAAAATGCACGAAGTTTTGCATTCGCTTGGAAACACCGACGAAGTGGTTAACAGCGAGTTTTTGGCACTAGAAGATTCTATTACAAACAAGATTAACGATAAACTGATTTTACTTGGCGAGAAAAAAGAAAATTTAATGGAAAAAATCCATTTTGCAATGAATATTATTCAGTCTTTCGCCCACGAATACGTTTTTGATAAACACGAGTATATCGATTATTTTGTTATGCGTGAGATGGTCATATCTTCACTTATCAATTTGTTTAAAAACTAACTTTAAAAGTTAAAAAAGCCAACGATTTAGTTGGCTTTTTCTTTTTTTTATTTAGTTTACATCTTTTTTCTTAAAATATCGCCTTCAGAAAGTTTTATATCAGTGAAAAGTCTAATTTTTTGTTGAACGAGTTTTGCATCGGTAATATCGTTCCCCTTTTCATCTTGCATTTTTGTTACTTTTATAACCTTGTTAAAACTATCGGTTGGTGATAGCACTTCAAGTTCATCACCTATCATAAATCTGTTGCGTTGCTCGATTACTGCATAGTCGCTATTTTCATTTCCACTAATTACGTTTGCCATAAACTTAAACGTGCCTTTACTTTGGCTATCATCATAGTTTATCGTTCTATCGTTAAAGCCTGTGATATACGCCGTTGTAAACTCTCTATGTGCAGTCTTTTTTAGTTCTTCTTGGTATAGTGGATTTTCTTTATATTTTTCGCCCATTTCATAATAAGCATCGATAGCACGCCTATATGCATTTACAACCGTTGCTAGATAATACTCCGACTTCATTCTGCCTTCAATCTTGAACGAGCATACCCCTGCGCTATCTAACTTGTCAATATAGTCAAGAAGGTTAAGGTCTTTGCTATTCATTATGTAAGTGCCCCTTTCATCTTCTTGCATTTCCATATAGCCACACTCGGAATCCTTTTCCTTTATCTCGTATTGCCAACGGCATGCTTGAACGCACTCTCCCCTATTACTTGACCTACCTGTGCGATAATCAGAGAGCAAGCATCTTCCACTATATGATATGCACATTGCGCCGTGAATAAAAGTTTCAATTTCCATTTCTGGAACTTTATTTTTAATCTCGGCTATTTCCTCAAGTGAAAGTTCTCTAGCGAGAATTACCCTTTTTAGACCATGGTTTTGCCAAAACTCAACAGTTTTATAGTTTAATGTGTTGGCTTGGGTTGATAGGTTTATGCTAAGATTTGGTGCAACTTGTCTTGCAAGATAAATTAAGCCTGTATCAGAAACTATTGCTCCATCGACTTTAGCACTTTCTAAAAACTTAAAATATTTTTCGGCCTGAGCGATATCATCGTTTCTGCCAAAAATATTTACTGTTACATAAACCTTTTTGTTTAGGCTATGTGCAAACTCAACTGCTTCAATAATTTCTTCATCGGTAAAGTTGCCTGCAAGCGCCCTTAAACTAAAGTGCTTGCCACCTATATACACTGCATCTGCACCAAAGTAAAAGGCTGTTTTAAGTTTGTTCATATCGCCTGCTGGCGACAAAAGTTCAATTTTTCTCATAATATTTTTTCCGTTATGCTTATTCCATCTTCTATGTCTATAATTTGTGATTTTAATCTTTCATCAGTCGTTATTGCATTTATAAAATTTTCCATGCTGTGTTTTATCGTGTTGTGGCGTTTTGGTGCTTGTTTATCTTCGCCCACGTATCCACGAAAAAGCACGTTGTCTGCAAACAGCACCCCACCAACATTTAGCACGGCAAGTAAATGTGGTAAATATTCATAGTAATGCCCTTTAGGTCCGTCTAGAAAAATAAAATCGTATGTACCTGTAAGTATAGGTATTATTTCCGATGCATCGCCTTGAAAGATTTTGGCTCTATCTAAAAGGTCAAACTCTTTATAATTTTCTTTTGCAAGTTTTATTTTTTCTTCATCAATTTCAATGCCAGAAAGTTTGGCGCTTTTGCTCTTTAGTAGCATGGCTATGCCTGAAAGCCCACGATTAACGCCAATTTCTAAAATGCTTTTTGGCTGTTTCTTTTCAATTAAATCAAGCAAAATCTCAAACGATTTTTCCCTAAGTATAGGCTCGCCGTCAGCACTTGCTAATTTTCTCAAATTGTAAACTCGTTGCAATTAAATCACCATTACAACAGGTAAAATCATTGGATTTTTCTTTGTTGCCTTGAATAAATAATTTTTTATACTGCGCCTAATTATGCTCTTAAGTTCGTTTTCATCGCTAACTGCTTTTAAATCGATTCTTTCAAGCGTGTGAACGACATTAGATTTTGCTTCTAAAATCATATCATCACTTAAAACTAAGCCTTTGCCTATTATTTCTAAAGAATTAAGTTTTGCACTTAGTTCATCAATACTTACGACAACCACAACTAAGCCGTCTTCCGAAAGGTGTATTCTATCCCTTAAGATAAAACTATCAGCCCCGTCAATACCAACGCCATCAACAAACCTTGAGCCTGCGTGGAATTTTTCGCCAAACTTCATAGTATTTGCCGTTAGCTCGACAGTATCCCCTATATCAGCAATCAAGATGTTGTGACCTTTCATGCCAACGTTTTCGGCAAGTCTTGCATGTTTCTTTAGATGCCTATATTCGCCGTGAACAGGAATAAAGAACTTTGGTTTAACAAGGTTATGAAGTAATTTAAGTTCATCTTGACAAGCGTGACCTGATGCATGGATAGGCTCTAACGATTCATAAATAACTTCAGCGCCAAGCCTATAAAGGTTGTTGATAACACCATAAATCATTTTTTCATTACCTGGGATAACGGAAGCACTTATAACAACCGTATCGTTATTACCTATAACAACCCTATTAAATTCCCCACTAGCCATACGAGTGAGTGCACTCATAGGCTCGCCTTGAGTTCCTGTTGAAACTATTAAAATTTGCCTATCTTGATAGTTTTTGATTTTTTCTATATCGATGATTAAATCTTGTGGGATTTTAAGTTCTCCGATTTTAGATGCTGCTTCGGCAATATTTATCATACTTCTGCCAGAAAAAGCAACCTTCCTTTTATATTTTTGAGCGATGTCTAAAATTTGCTGAAGTCTATGCACGTTTGATGCAAAGGTTGCAATTATTAGCCTTCTATTTATGTTGTCTGCAAAAACATGGTCTAAAGTGTCCTTAACAACCGATTCGCTTATGGTTGAGCCACTTATTTCAATGTTTGTTGAATCTGCCATCATAAGCAAAACACCCTTTTTGCCTATTTCAGCAATTCTAGTTAAATCCATGGTTTCGCTGTTAACAGGTGTATAGTCCACCTTAAAGTCGCCCGAGTGGAAAACCACGCCAACAGGCGTTGTTATAGATAGCGCAACTGCGCCTGCGATTGAGTGGTTTACATTGATAAATTCTATGCTAAAACAGCCGAGTTTTATCGTGCTTCCTGCCTTTATACAATTTAGGCTAACTTCACCGAGTTTATGTTCTTTTAGTTTGTTTTCAATGAGCGTGAGTGTTAGTTTTGTGCCAAAAACAGGGGCTGAAATTTCTTTTAGGATATATGGAAGTCCACCAATGTGGTCTTCGTGACCATGAGTGATTACTATGCCACGAATTTTGTTTTGGTTTTCTTCTAAATACGATACGTCTGGAATAACTAGGTCAACGCCCGGCATATTATCGCTTGGGAAAGTGAGTCCAGCATCGATAATTATAATATCCTTGCCAAACTCTAGTGCCGTCATGTTTTTTCCTATTTCGCCAACACCACCTAAAAACCTAACCTTTAACAACTTTTTGCTATCTTTTGTTTTAACTTTTATTTGCTCGATTTTTTCTATCTTTTGTTTTTTTAATTTTGATGTTTTGCTAGATTTTTTGGTGATTTTTTTATCGGCTTTCTTGCCGTTATTTTTATCGGTCTTTTGTACGTTTTTCTTTTTTGAGTCTTCTATCTTTAATGTCTTCAAAAAACCATCTCCTTAATTTTACACTTTACATGATAATGTTTATTTTTTCACCTTGATATTATACACTTTTTTTATCAAAATGTAAACGGTATTACTAAAACAAAAAAAATATTTACAATTTTGACCTATAAAACACTTGAAAATTTTGTAATATAAATGTATAATATTAAGAAAAATATTATAGGCACATTTAACTTTTTATAAGGAGAACATACAATGAGAGTTTTTAACTTTGCGGCAGGTCCATCAACTTTGCCATTGCCTGTTTTAGAGCAAGCACAAAAAGAACTTCTTAACTACAACAACACCGGCATGAGCATTATTGAAATGAGTCACCGTGGCAAGCCTTTTATGGCTGTTAACGATGAAGCTAATCAATTGCTCCGTGAACTTATGAATATCCCTGATGATTATTCTGTTTTATTCGTTCAAGGTGGTGCAACTCAACAATTTGCTGCAGTTCCACTTAACCTTCTTAAAAACGGCAAGGCAGACTATATTTTAACAGGTAACTTTGCTGCTAAGGCTTATGAAGAAGGCACAAAGTATGGCGATATGGCTATCGCTGCTTCTTCTAAAGATGCAGGATACACTTTCATCCCTGATATGAAAGACGTTAAGTTTAGAGATGGCATTGATTATGTTCATACAACATATAACAACACTATTTTCGGAACAAGATATACAGAACTTCCAAAAACTGATGCAACACTCGTAACCGATATGAGTTCTTGCATTTTAAGTGAAGTGGTTGACGTTTCTAAGTTCGGTCTTATTTATGCAGGTGCTCAAAAGAACATCGCTCCAGCAGGTCTAACAATCGTTATCGTTAAAAAGGACTTACTCGGCAATGCTTCACCTATCTGCCCTGTTATGCTTAACTATGCTGTTCAAGATAAAAACGACAGCCTTTATAACACTCCACCTTGCTTCCCTATCTATATGTCACTTTTAGTGTTTAGATGGCTTAAAGAAATGGGTGGCGTTCCTGTAATGCAAAAAATCAATGAAGAAAAGGCTAAACTCTTATACGACTTTATTGATAACTCATCTTTCTATAAAAATAAGGTTGCAGTTAAAGACCGTTCTATCATGAACGTTCCATTTATCACACCTAACGAAGAACTCGATGCTAAGTTCGTTAGTGAAGCAACTAAAAATGGTCTCGTTTCACTTAAAGGTCACAGACTTGCTGGTGGTATGAGAGCATCTATCTATAACGCTATGCCTATCGAAGGTGTTAAGGCACTTATCGATTTCATGAAGAAATTTGAATTGGAGAATAAATAATAATGAAAAACATTTTAACTCTTAATGCTATTAGCCCTGTTATAAACGATGTGTTCGATGCATCTTACAACGTGGCAAACGATGCTAGCAACCCTGTTGGTATTATGCTTCGTTCATTTAAAATGCACGACTATAAACTTGATGAAAATACTATTGCTATTGCAAGAGCAGGCGCTGGCACAAACAATATCCCTGTACAAGAATATGCTGAACAAGGCGTTGTTGTTTTCAACACTCCTGGTGCTAATGCAAACGCCGTTAAAGAATTAGTGCTTGCTGCACTTTTAATCAGTTCAAGAAACATTATAAACGCAACTGATTGGGTTAAAACTCTTAAAGGTCAAGGCGATGAAGTTGGTAAACTCGTTGAAAAAGGCAAGTCGCAATTTGCAGGCAGGGAAATTAAGGGCAAAACTTTGGGCGTTATCGGTCTTGGTGCTATCGGCGCACTCGTTGCTAACTCTGCCTTAGATTTAGGCATGAAGGTTTGTGGTTATGACCCTTTCCTTTCTGTTGGTGCTGCACTTAGACTTTCTTCTGACGTTAAAATTGTTAAAGAACTTAACGATATTGCTAAAAACTGTGATTATATCACTATCCATATCCCTTATATCCCAGACCAAAATAAGGGCTTAATCAACGCAGGTCTTATCCGTAAGATGAAAGACGGCGTTATCATTATTAACTGTGCTAGGGGCGAAATTGTGGATAATAACGATATCTTAAAGGCAACCGAAAGTGGCAAGGTTGCTAAATACGTTGTGGACTTCCCTGCTGATGAACTTATCGGTGCTAAAAACGTTATTTGCGTTCCTCACCTTGGCGCTTCTACTGAAGAAGCTGAAGATAACTGCGCAGTTATGGCTGCAAAACAACTTATCGATTATATCGAAAACGGAAACGTTGTAAACAGCGTTAACTACCCAACTTGCTCTATGCCAAGAACAACTGAACATAGACTTGTTATTCTTCATAAGAATACAAAGAATATCCTTGCTCAAATCACAGGCACTGTTGGAAACGAAGGCATAAATATCTCTAACCTAACAAACCAATCTAAAGGCGACTATGCAGTTACAATTTTAGATATCGATAACAAGGTTTCAGAAGATGCAATCAAAAACATCGCTCAAGTTGAAAACATCATTAAAGTAAGAGTTATCTAATTAGCGATATAAGATAAACATAACAAAAAAGGTGGTAAAAATTGCCACCTTTTATTTTTGGCAAAATGCGAACATATGTTTGACTTTTTGTTTTTTTATATATATAATATAGTTAAAGGTGAACTTATGTTAGATTTGAAAAGGCTTGAAATTTTATCAGATGGTGCTAAATATGACGTTTCTTGTTCTTCAAGTGGGTCTAAGCGAAAAAACATGGGTGGGCTTGGCAACGCCTGTTTTTCTGGGATTTGCCACTCTTTTACGCAAGATGGTAGATGCGTTTCGCTCCTTAAAATTTTGATGAGCAACGACTGCATTTATGACTGCAAGTATTGTGTAAACCGAGCATCTAACCAAACGCCGAGAGCAACGGCAGAACCAAGAGAGATTTGCGAACTTGTTATTGAGTTTTATAAAAGAAACTATATTGAAGGCTTGTTTTTATCTTCTGCCGTGCTCAAAAACCCAAACTACACTATGGAAAAGTTATTTGAAACGGTTAAACTTTTAAGGACCGAATATCATTTTAACGGATATATTCACCTAAAAGGCATTCCGTTTGCAGACAAACTTTTAATCGAAAGGGCTGGGTTTTTTGTGGATAGAATGAGTTTTAATATCGAACTACCTAGCGAAAAGAGTTTGTCTTTGCTCGCCCCACAAAAGAGCAAAAAAGGCATTATAGAGCCTATGAAGATGCTTGCGCTAGATAAATATTATGATAACCCACTTAAACTTAATCGCAGAAAAGATTTTTTGCCTGCTGGTCAAACCACGCAAATGATTGTGGGGGCTTCGCCCGAGTCTGATGCTGAGATTTTGAAACTGACCGAATTTATGTATAGAACTTATAAACTAAAAAGGGTGTACTACTCTAACTATGTGCCAACCAACTTTAATACTTCCTTACTTCCCTACTCGCAAGCGCCACTGATTAGAGAACATAGGCTTTATCAAGCCGATTGGCTTCTTAGATTTTATGGTTTTTCTGCAAACGAAATAACCGATGATAGTGGAAATTTAAGCACTGAGTTTGACCCAAAGTGTGCGTGGGCATTAAAGAATTTGGGGCTGTTCCCTGTTGAAATCAACTCTGCACCTTTTGAAATGCTGATAAGAGTGCCTGGAATTGGCGTTAAAAGTGCAATGAGAATTGTAAATGCAAGAAAGCATGCAAAACTCGATTTTGAGCACTTAAAAAGGCTTAGGGTTGTGCTTAAAAGAGCCGTACATTTTATTACTTGTAGTGGTAAATTTATCGGCACAAAAAACGAATATTCTATAAAATCGCTTTTAATCGGTGCTGAATTGAGCCAAAACGAACAACTTTCTATGTTTAATTCTTCTTCGGCTTCGCTTTCGGCACTAACGGGGGAATTATGAAAATTTTTGTTATTGATAATAATATTAACGGCTTGCTTTCGGCTCTGTTTATTAGTTTTACCGAAAAAATCGTGCCTGAGTTGGTTGTGGACAAAACTATTTATCAAGGGCGATTAGATTGCCTTGCTATTGATATTTTAACCGATATTTCACACGCTGAAAGGGTTAAAACTGCTCTTTATAAATATGGTGGAGATGATATAATTTCTCACCTAAAAGTTTGCCTACTTTCTTGCGATAAAAATGCTTTGACCATTGCCTTTAATTATGCTCACCTTATGCTTAAACGCCGAGAAGATATTTGCAATATGCTAAGCGAAAAGGCTGTTTCCGACTTTTCTTTTTTGTTGCAAAAGGTTTTGCACGAAAGACACATAGTTTTGGGGTTTTTAAGGTTTGAACAAAGTGCTAAGGGGGTTATGTATGCAAAGTATGTGCCTGATAACGATATTACCGAACTTATTGCCCCGCATTTTTTGAAACGCTTAGGCAGAACGCCTTTTATTATTCACGATGGAAAGCGAAATAAAATTGCCATTTCTAACGGGCAAAAACTTGAAATTAGGCATACCGACTTGCCTGCAAATTTTGTGCCTTCTGAAAATGAAAAAGAGTTTAATTTGCTTTGGAAAAAATATTTTCAGTCCATAAGCATTAAAGAGCGAAGAAACACTGCTCAACAAGATAGGTATTTCCCTAGAAGATATAGAAAATATTGCTTTGAAACTTGGGAATAAAAAACAAAAAGTCGCTAAATTAAGCGACTTTTTTATTATGCTAAAATTATTTTGTTAGTAGTTCTTTAATAACAGGTGTCATAACATCGGCTATTCGCATTGCACCAAGGTCATTTGGATGAGCGCCGTCAACCGTGCAACAATCTCTTTCAACAGTGCCATAAAACGACTTACCTGTTATGAAAGCGAACTTCTTATCGCCGTCTGCAATTATTTTTTCAGCAGTATTAAGAACAATCTCTTCCCTTTCTGGATTTGGTGAATAATCGACATTTGGGAAATCCCACAATAAAATACCTGCATCTCTATGCTTTTCCCTTAACCTTTCATAAATCGAATATAATGGTGGCAAAACTTTAGGGTCTTTTTTAAACATATAATAATTAAATGCAAAAATTGAGCCGTCAAACGAGTTAACGTAATCTATCATAGTTGCTTCTGCATTGCCGTTGCCTGAAAATCCAAGGTTAACATAATCTGCATTTAGCCTTCTTCCTATAATAGAAACAAAATCATTGCCTGGTCTTGACACACACGCACCTTGCGTTATTGAACTGCCATAAAACATTATTGGCTTTGTTATAGCATAGTCTGGTGCTTTTTCAATAGTTGACTCAGGGGCAATACCGATATATAACTCAGATACACCACCATAGAGTGGGAAATATATTTCGATTAGTTTTTTGCCTTCTGGCTTTAATAATGGCTTTTTGTCTGCAAAATAGATTTTTTCGCCTTTAATAAAGGTCTTTGCAAATGCTTTTGGTGTTGGTGAATATCTATTTTGGAAAAATCCGTCTGCATATACTGAAAAGCCGTGGCTTCCCGTTATCGTCATGTGCGACATTATAGAAAAACTTGGGATTGATGCTTTTATTGCTATGTACGAAGAATCGGTCACAAAACGAATTCTGCCACCTGCTGTCATCTTTCCAAGCGCAACAACGTATTCGTTGGTTTTTATTGCAACTTCTTCTGGAACACGCCTATATAGACCTTCTTTTTCATCAAAGTAAACGCCGTGAAGTGAAATTCTTTTATCGTGCGCACTTATAAACTTAACCCCTTCGCAATTACCAGACACGGCGGCAAGATTGGGGTCCATTTTTTCTATATCCATTTTTGCTCCTTTTTTATTATATATAATTTGATTAGTTAGGCAAATTATAGCATAAAAACTAAATTTTATCAACTCTATTGACTAATATCTAACTCTTTGATATAATATTTTCATCATATTAACATTATATAAGGAGATGTTATGAAAAAAATTATATCATTAATTCTCTCTATACTTCTTGTTTTTTCATTAGTAATTTTTACGGGTTGCGAGTGTGAACATAGTTACGGAGAATGGGAAGTAACAACAGAAGCAACAACTTCTGCTGATGGGCTACAAACAAGAAAATGTAGTAAATGTGGTGACAAAAAGGAAAAAGTTATAAATAAAAAATACCTTCTTGATTTGTCAGTAAATGAACCTACATATGGCACAGTTACCCCAGAAGGAAATAACGAAATTTCTTGGGGAGAAAGCGTTACTATAACGGCACAACCTGAAGACATTGCAAGTTTTGAAGGCTGGTATGATGGCGAAACATTGGTTAGCGACCTTGCTTCTTACACGTTTACAATGCCTGAAGAAAACGTTGCCCTTACAGCAAAGTTTATTTACACTGCTTGGCTTGGCAACGTGGCTAATAGTTTTGCTGGTGGTAACGGCTCAACTGATTCGCCATATCTTATTTCTAATGGTGCTGAACTTGCTTATTTATCAAGCGTTCTTTCAGACCCAACCACAGCGTCAACATACAAGAACAAAAACTTTGCCTTAACATCAAACATTTGTCTTGGTGGAAAGGAGTGGAAACCTATTGGCCCATTCAACACATCAAATGGCACTAATGGTGATTTAGTTTTCACAGGTAATTTCTATGGTCAAGGTTATACTATAAGCAACTATAAGATTACTCAATTGCAAAACTCTAAACACACTTACTTTGGTCTTTTTGGTATGGTAGAAGGCAATATTTATAACCTACATATTGCAAAGGCTGTTATGAACCTTAATTTTGCATCAACTGGTGTTGTTCGTGCAGGACTTTTGGTTGGTCAAGTTCGTAATGGTGGCGTTTTTGATTGTTCTATTAAGGGCGAAGCTGATGTAAGAGCAAGTGAAAACTATGCACTCTTCCTTGGTGGTATCGCTGGCGCAACTTACCACTCTAACATTTATAGATGCTCTTTTGAAGGTAAAGTTTCAGCAAGCAATAGTTACTATAACTCAATGTTATCTGGCCCTGCTGTTTACGTTGGTGGTTTGGTTGGCTATGGTGGAGCGCAATCTTCATCACCACAAACGCCTAATGAAATTAAAGATTGTTATGCTATTACAACATCGATTTATGGCAATTCTAGTTCTGGCGATACTGACGTTGGTGGTATTTTAGGCAATGGCTATGAATACACCACAAACATTACTAATTGTTATCATATAGGAACTGTTGGTGGGGGTGCTAAAAGATATCTTCGTGTTGGTGGTATTGCTGGACAAGCATTTATAACAAAGAACTGCTATCATAAAGGCAATATCAACGTTGGTGGTACTAGCACTTCTAAACAATATGCTTTAGGCGTTGTTTCTGTTAGGGGTTCTTATACAGAAAAAATTTACGTTAATGGCATAAAAACTAATGGTGGTTTGCAGGATACAACTATAAATAGTTTATATGAAGTTCTTGCGGTGCTTGATGCAACTAACTACGTATCTTTCTTTACACAAACTATGGCACTTGATGCAAACGTTTGGGATTTAACAATGCTTGACTTTGAAAACAGCGTTTATCCTACCCTTAAAAGTGCTAATCCAATAGTATTTGCTTAATAATTATTAAAACACAACCAAAAACTCCACTATTTTTTATAGTGGAGTTTTTTTGTTATAAATTAAATTTTTATAGATAAATTAAATACCCAATAACTTTTTAATTGCTGGGGTAAACGCATCTGCCATACGCATTGCGCCAAGGTCGTTAGGGTGAAGCCCATCAACGGTGCAACTATCCCTTTCCCCTACTCCAAATAGGTCTATTGCAGGAACGAGCGCAACATTTTTATCGCCGTTTGCAATCGCCCTTTCATAGGTATCTAGAATAGTTTGTTCCCTTTGAACATTCTTATCATAATCACAGCAAGGCTTGTCAGTTAAGAGTATGCCTGCCGTTGGATGTTTTTCTCTTATCCTTTCATAAATAGAATAGTGTGGTGGCAACACTCTATCAGGGAAATTTGCATATAGGTTATAGTCAAAGCAATAAATCGAGCCGTCAAACGAGTTGATAAAGTCAACCATGTTGGCTTCTGCATTACCATTGCCTGAAAAACCTAAGTTTACATAGTCTGCATTAAGCCTTCTTCCTATAATAGAAATGTAATCGTTACCTGGGCGAGACACACAAGCGCCTTGAGTTAAAGAACTGCCATAGAACACCATTGGCTTTGTGATAGAATAGTCTGGTGCTTTTTCAATCGTTGATTCTGGGGCAATACCTATGTATAACTCAGATACCCCACCATAGAGTGGGAAATATATTTCGATTAGTTTTTTACCTTCTGGTTTTAATAGATTTTTCTTGTCTGCAAAATAGATTTTTTCGCCTTTAGCAAAGGTCTTTGCAAATGCTTTTGGCGTTGGCGAATATCTCGCTTGGAAAAATCCATCTGCATATACCGAAAAGCCATGGCTTCCCGTTATAGTCATATGTGACATTATAGAAAAGTATGGAATTGATGCCTTTATTGCTATATATGGAGAATCGGTTATAAAACGAAGTCTGCCACCTGCTGTCATTTTTCCAAGTGCAACCATATATTCGCTTGAAAGTTTTGCAACTTCTTCTGGAACACGCCTATATATGCCTTCTGTTTCATCAAAGTAAACGCCGTGAAGAGAAATTCTTTTATCGTGTGCACTTATAAACTTAACACCCTCGCAATTGCCAGACACGGCGGCAAGGTTGGGGTCCATTTTTTCTATATCCATTTTTTCTCCTTTATGATTAGATTTTATTTAATGAATTTAATAAATTATATCATTAAACACCAAAAAAAATCAAGGGTTTTAATAAAATAATAATACATCTTATGTTTATTAAAAATTAAGTATTTTAAGAGCATATTTACCAACAATCTTAAATTTTAGTAAAAAAGATTGTTTTAAATAATTCTTTTTGCTATAATAATACTAATCGTTGAATTTTTTAAGGATAGTTATGAATTTAGTAATTATAGGCGTAGGTGGCGTTGGCGAAACGCTAATTTCCAATTTTATCACTGAAAAACACAATATCTTTGCAATTGACTTAAATGGCGATAGAGTGCATCATTTTGTAAACAAATACGACGTTAACGGTATTACCGGTAGTGGACTTGAAAGAAACGTTTTACTTTCTGCTGGCGTAGAAAAAGCCGATTTCGTTATCGCTTGCACTACTCAAGACGAAAAGAATATTTTGTGTTGTGCGCTTGCAAAAAAACTTGGTGCAAAATACACTATTGCAAGGATTAGAGACCCTGAACTTTTCAAAGAAGTAGAAAACTTAAAAGAGATTTTTGGGCTTGATTTCTTCTTCAACCCAGAACTTCAATCGGCAAAAGAAATAGTTCAAGTATTAAAATATCCATTGGCAAAAAGCGTTGAATCGTTTTCTAGTGGAAAGGCTGCAATGCTTGAATTTGTTATTACAAAAGATAATCCACTGGTTGATAAGCCTATTTTTCAAATTTCAAAAGAATACGGAAAAGAATTTCTTTTTGGACTTATAAAACGTGATGATAAGGTTTTTATACCACATGGTAATTCCGTTATTAAAGAAAACGACACCGTGCATATGATAACTGCACAAAGTTCTTTATATAACATCACTAAAAAGTTGCAAATTTTTAAGAGAAGTGCAAAATCGGTGTTTATTGTTGGTGGTGGAATAATCGCTTATTATTTAGCAAAGGAACTAATTGATTCTAATATAGACGTTAAAATTGTAGAAAATAACGAAAGTAGAGCAAACGAACTTGCAAGAGCGCTTACAAAAGCCACTATCTTACATTTTGATGCAACTAATCAAGAATTATTAGATGAAGAAAAAATGCATAAAAGCGATGCTTTCGTGTCACTCACAGGTATTGATGAAGAAAACGTTATAGTTTCCTTATATGCAAAGAATAAAGGTGTGCAAAAGGTCATTACAAAAGTTGACAAACCATCGATGATAAAAATGACTAACAAGTTGAACTTAGATACAGTTATAGCACCTAAAAACATTATCGCAAACCAAATAATAAGGTTTGTTCGTGCCCACCAAACGGCAACGGGAAATAGTATTAAAACGCTTTATAAAATTAACGACGTTGCAGAAGCACTTGAATTTAAGGTTAGCGAAAGTTTTACAAAAACCAATATTGCGTTAAAAGATTTAAATCTTATAGATAGCGTGTTAATATGTGGTATCGTTAGAAACGACGAGTTTATTCTTCCAGAAGGAAGAACCACCCTTAAACTTGACGATAAAGTTATAGTTTTCACTGTAGATAAACAAATTACGGAGTTTAATCAAATTTTAAGATAATATGAATTATAAAGTTGTTTTATCCATACTTGGAAAAACCTTGCTTATTGAAGCAGGACTTATGTTTATTCCCCTTTTAGTGGGAATGACCTATAAAGAGAATAATTATCTTGCATTTTTAATTCCTATAGCTCTGCTTTTTGCCATAGGATTTCCTTTGTCAAAATTAAAAGACAAAGATAACAACCTTTATGCAAAAGAAGGTTTTGTTATCGTTGCGTTTTCTTGGATTTTAATGTCTTTGTTTGGCGCTCTTCCTTTTTTAATCAGTGGCGCTATTCCAAATTACATAGATGCTGTTTTTGAAACTATTTCAGGGTTTACAACTACCGGTGCAACCATACTAAGTGCCACTCAAATTGAAACTATGAATAAAGGCATTATGTTTTGGCGTCAGTTTACCCACTGGATTGGCGGTATGGGTATTTTAGTGTTCGTTCTTGCTATTTTACCTGCAAATAACGCCGGCGTTATGCACGTTTTTCGCTCAGAAGCACCGGGCCCATCCGTTGACAAACTTGCAACAAAACTTAGGTTTACTGCAAGAATTTTATATGGCATATATGTTGTGTTAACGCTTATTCAAGCAATTCTTCTCATTTGTGGTGGACTAAGTGTTTTTGATGGATTTGTAATGTCGTTTAGTACGGCAGGAACGGGTGGCTTTGGCGTTAAGGGTAATAGCGCAATAGGTTATTCTTCTTACGTTCAAATAGTTCTTTCGGTGTTTATGTTCCTTTTTGCACTTAACTTTAATGTATATTATTTACTGCTCATCGGCAATGTTAGCAAGGTTTTTGCTTTAGAAGAAGTGCGCACTTTCTTTATTATCGTGCTTTTCTCTATTATTGCTATCGCAATAAACATATATACTTCTATGGCAGGCGTATATACGACTTTTGCATCTGCATTAAAACACGCAACCTTTCAGGTCACATCTATTTCTTCAACAACGGGGTTAGCCTCTGCAGACTTTGATTTGTGGCCTTCCTTCTCTAAAGGAATATTATTGATTTTAACTATTTTCGGTGCTTGTGGTGGCTCAACGGGTGGTGGAATAAAAATTTCAAGAATGATAATTTTGTGTAAGTCTTCTACTTCGGATTTTAAAAAATTACTTCACCCACGCTCGATAGTTTATTCTAAACTTGATGGCGAACCTATAAGCCCATCAACTGAAAGAAACGTAAGAACATTTTTTATATTTTGGATAATAATAGTTTTTGTTTCTTCACTATTACTATCTATTGACCCATACACAGGCGATAGTTTCTTTTCATCGATATCGGCAACACTTGCCTGCATAGGCAACGTCGGTCCTGGTTTTGAAGTTGTTGGTCCAATGCTTAATTATGTGGGTTTTACTTCATTTTCGAAAATAATCCTTTCTTTTGTAATGCTTATAGGTAGATTAGAAATTTTCCCTATCTTAATGCTATTCGTTCCACGCACTTGGAAAAAGGGCTAGCCCGAAATGAAATAAAATTTATAAAACTTTGTTTTTTAAAAAAATAAATTTAAAAACAGCCAAAAATTTGGCTGTTTTTATTTGTTTTTGTTTTATAAGATTTTTACAATTCTAAACTCAAAAATTAAAGCTCGTCAAAACCTTAAAATAATCAGCAATTTACTAATTATTTATTTAATGCTTCTTGAACTGCAACTGCGCATGCAACGGTCATACCAACCATTGGGTTATTACCAGCACCGATTAAGCCCATCATTTCTACGAAAAATGAAGTTCAAGTAAACTAATCATCAATTATAACCAATCGAAAACCCTTTTAAAACTCAAGTGATTTTCAACTTTTAACTAATTTTGTTTAACAAATTAGTCACATCATTATCGTGATTTGTCATACACATTATATCATTTTTAGCAGTTTTTGTCAATAATTAAAGCGCAAAATCATCAGGTTTTTCCTGACTTTTTTGCAACTCTACATCAACTTAATAACAACTAAATATCATCTCAAAAGAATCATTAAAACATCTTTTAATCAAGTTTATAATAAGATTCTTTTATCTTTTTAAAAACTTTTTATAAATAATTTATTAAAACATTTAGTGGTGTCACAATATAATGACTAGTTGTCTATATGACTATGTTATAATATGAGTGTAAATAAGATTAAGGCAAGCGCGCAGCCAAAACCACGTTTACAAAAATAAAAAATTAAAAGGAATTAAAAATCATGAAAAAACTTAACATTAATCACTTAAATGCAACTATTGAACTCTCTGAAAGCTTTGCAAGAAAAGCTAGCACCTACAATTCCGATGCTTATATTGAACTCGGCAAAATCAAAGTTTCCTTCCCTGATTATAAGGTTGTAGTAATTAAATCAACAGCCAAAAAGTCAAAAGTAAAAGGAATAACTATCGACTTTATGTACAACTACGCAATGAATCATGAAGTAGAAAATTCTGCAAGCGAATTTGCAAAACTTAAAGACGAAAACGCATCTTATTTTGCAGTTAAATCAACATTCTTTAAGTTTTACCCTGAATTCAAAGAGTTCAAATCTAAAATGGAATGGCTTTTAGCAGCATAAGGAGGAAACTAACATGAAAAATATTTTAAGAATTGACCATGCTAACGCAAAAATTATTATGGATAGAGAATTTGCTATAAAATCAGCAATATTTGGCACAGAAGAATATAAGCATTTACAAGAAGCAAGAAGAGATTATGATGGTTATGCTGTAGTTAGAAAAACAATAAGAACTAATTCTAAAAAAGAATCTTTCAATGGCTTAACTTATGAATACATGGAAATGTATATGGATAAATACAATGTATCACAAGAAATTCGCAAACAATATGATGATTTGCGCTTCAAAGCAAAAGCACACTCTATCCGATATCCTGTAATCAAAAAGTGGTTTTTGCAAACTTTCCCTGATATGAAAGATTGGGGCAAAATTAAAGAAGAACTTGCTGCGGCAAACGCCGCAGCATAAAGGGAGGATTTTATGTCAGTTCCACATCAAAGATTAGTTAGAATTCATAAAGATAACAAACAGCAAGCACCTTTCCTTTCAATAAGTGTTAACTTGCTAGCGGCTGTATATCAAGACCTAAAAAGTGCACCATCATTCTTTATCTATATATACTTCTGCTGCAATAAAGATAATTATGTTGTAGAATTTTCACCAACACATATTGAAAAAAAGTTTGGATTTCCTAAATCTACAGCTAGAGACCATTTTAATAAGCTTGTTGAAAAAGGCTATCTTGTTAGAAAAAATGAAAACAGCAACATGTACGATTTTTATGCACAACCTAAGCATATTAAAACTCAAAATGAGTCCGTTCTATCTGAGCACTTTGACTTTGGCGAATAATAAAAGTTAAAAACGCGGACGACGTTCGATACAAAACACGTATTCCGTAAAAGAAAACGACAGGCGTAAAAACCTATTAGTTAGAGTATAATGAAATATATAATATAGATACTGATAAATAATTGATATATAGGAAAATTTATAGCTTGCATTCCCCTAAAGGGCAAAGTAGATTAATTGAAATATGAAAAACTTAATATTAAATAGAAAGTAAAGCACCCGACAAGTCGGGTGCTTTTTGACAAGAGAAAATAACAAAAGGAGAATTACATGAAAACAAAAGACAATTTACCCAAAAGTTTTTATTATCAGCTCAATAGCAAAAGCCCTATGGAAAATTATATTGAAAATAGAAAAGATTTAATACAATCTTACAACAAGAGAAAAGAAGATAATCTTAAACAGGCGCAAGAGCAAAAAAATTTTGAAAATCTTTTAGAAAAATCTTTGGATAAAGAAGTGCAGAGACAACTAGATAAAGTCTTTTCCAATATATGAAAGTTCTATTAAAAACGATACCGTTTTTGAAATAAATTTTACTTTTTAAGACCGAGTGTAGCACACCTATTAAAAAGTTGCATTTAATAATTTTTTATCCCAAAATATATCCCCCCGCCTTACCGCCGCCGTTCCTTGCAAAATTTATGCGTTTATGCTATTATATAGCTAATCTATTAAAGGCGGTTTCACAATGAAAGGACAAGGCAAACAATATAACCAAAAGCTAAAAGCATATTTCGTTTATAAATACCTTTTAGAAAAAACCGATGAAAATCACTGCGCTTCCGCAGAAGCTATTGCAGCATATCTAATTGAGAATTTTGGAATACCTGCGGAGCGCCGCTCAATCTATCGTGATATAGATGCTATCAACATCGCATTATGTGCTTTGCATGTTGAAAAAACCATTGATGAAATTCTTCCAAAACTTGAAAGTCTTAAAGATGATTCTTGGAAAGCTATTGTCTATGATGGAAGCAAAAAAGGATATTATGTTAAGCACCGCTTATTTGACACAGGCGAAGAATATTCCTTAAACGACGTTAAAGTTATTGCAGAATGTATTTATTCTTCAAAGTTTATTACTCAAAAACAAGCTGATACTTATGTCAATATTATTACCAAAATTCTTACAAGCGAAGAACAAACAAAAGAAGTTATCCACGATGCAATGCTTTTAGATAGAGGCAAGACTATCTCTACCGAAGTGTTTAATAATATTAGAATTATTAACAAAGCAATTCGTGTTAAATCAGGCAAAAATAAACACATACCCGAAAAAATTAGTTTCAAATATATTTCTAGAACTCTTAAAGGCTCTGAAGAGCGCAGGCATGGAGAAAAATATATTATCAGTCCATATAGAATAGTTATAAATGATGGCAACTATTATTTGCTTGGTTATGATGATAAATCAGCGGCTGCCCGCACTTATAGAATAGATAGAATGAGAGAGATTAAAAGATTAGGCTTGCCTAGAGATGGTGCAGAACTTTTTACTGCTGTTGACCAAAAGACTTTGGTTATGCAAAGCTTTGGTATGTTTGATGGCAAAAAAGAATATGTTACATTGCGCTTTATCAACCCATTATTAGATACTGCTATTGACAAGTTTGGCGATAAAGTTTATTATTCCAAAGTTGATGATAAGCATTTTTCAGTTCAAGTGCAAGTGCCTATAACAGACCAATTCTTTGGTTGGCTTTGCAGTTTCGGTAAACGTATTAAAATAACTGCCCCGCCGTCAGCACAAGATAAATTCAAAGAGTATTTAGATAAAATAAGAAGCATATACTAAAAATAAAAACGATGAGATTTATTTCCCATCGTTTTTTTATTACTATGTTATTGTGCCGTTTTTGATATGGTAAGCTTTCTTATTTTGCTCACAAAATTCAATTACTTGTTTTGCTTGTTCATTGAAAAACTCTTTATGCTTTTTATAGGCAGATACTTCTTTGTTATAATGTAATCTACCAAAAATAATTTTATCAGCAAAACTTACTGCTTTTAAGATTTCTTCCAAACTTTGGTCTATCATATTTGGCGTTGGATAAGGCTCAATACTTACCCACGTGTAAAAACCTGCATCGTGCAACGCTTTTAATGAAGCAATCCTTTCTTCATATTTAGCGGTGTTAGGCTCAAACTTTTGCCTAAATTCTTCATCTAAAGACACGATAGTTATTCCATATTCGTTATTATGAGAATATTTTGCAAGCTCTATTGGTAAAACACCTTTTGTTAAAACTGTGCATTTTATATCGGCGTTGTTTAACTTTTCGATAATCTTTAAGCTCAACTCTTTTACTTCATCATATCCATACATAAAAGGGTCTGTAGAAAAGGAAAGTTGAACTGATTGAATTTTATCCTTAAGTTTAGGTATTTCTTTGTCGAGTATTTCAAGAGCGTTGCTAACAAGCTTAGGCTCACACCATTCTTCATAAGTTTTAGCTTTGCCGAAACGTTTAGCCATCATCATTGCATAGCAAGGAAATTTACAACCGTGAGCACAACCTTGAACGTGGTTAATGGTATAGTCTCCATATTCTACGCCCGTTTTATATAACATTGTCTTTCGTTCTATTGTTTTCATTAGCCCCTCATATTATTTCTATCAAATCATTTTCTTTATAAGAACATCTTTTAGAAGATATTCTTTTTAAGATTACTCTATTATCTTTTTCTAAAGCAACTAATGCATTGCTCAAATCTTTCGCAGTATATGCGCAATCATCAACAATTTTTTCCCATAACTCATTAAATGTCATTTTTTTGCCTTTAAATTGTAATAAACAATTAGAATAAATATCTTCCGCCTTTACACTATCTAAATCAAAAAAGGTAAATGTATCATTATTTTTTCCCAAATACTGAACTCTCCCATTATTTACGCTTGCAAATGCTTGTTTCATATACGTTATTCCATCAATATGATTAGTGGCATGAATCAAATAATAATAAGTTTGACTTTTATCGGGATAGCACAATCTATAAGCAAAAATATATTTCGCCCCAGTAATTTTCTTAAGTTGCTTTTTGAACAAATTCACCAAAAACTCTTCACGCTCATGATTGCTTAATTTTTCTGCATTTTTCCAATCATTGCATCCAAAGAATGTATTGCACGCTTTTTCTATTTTTGGGTCAGAAATAAAACGATTAATAAAATCAAACATGAAGTTAATTATCAGCTCATTGCCAAATGATTTCATTAAATTAGCTAATACATTTATGTCAAAATTGTAACCAAATGGGTCGACAAAGAATAATGAAGGATATGTATTGTAATACGTAATAATTTTTGGATTCAAAATTACATTTTCAAAACTATCATTAAAATGTTTACCTTTTATCTCTCCGCAATCATCAAGCACTTTTAAAAAATTATCATAATTTCTCTTTTCTTTTTCACAATAGATTATCGCTGTTTTTGTTTGTCTGTTTTCATTTACCTCTTCTGCAACATTTTTTACTATAACAGATGAGCCGAACTTGACAGTCCCATCTGAATCCAAATATGCTCCGCACCCCCCATGACAGTCAAAAAATAAAGTGTTCTTTGACCATCCCAATTTTGAAACCCATACCTTTGAGTAAGCACCCAACACTTGATGTTTTATTTTTGTTTGCTCTTCATATTTCCATGCAAAATACGATTTATTATTTATTGGATATTCCTTCGGTTTTGACACAGTGGTCCTCCCTTCCTTATTTTACTGATTCTTTGTTAGTTGTTTAATAATTTATCATATTTTTTTATTAATTCAGTGGCTCTCTCAACTAATTTTCATCAACTATTTCTACAACTTTTACTAATGTTTCTGCTTCGTAATATTTATTTACTAAATGTAATGTTATTCTATTTGTATCTTTACTAACCACATAAACTTTGTTTACGGACTCATAATCAAATCCATTATCATATGGCTTTTCTTTATCTAGCCTTTCAAACCCATCAATAACATCCCTTATTTTATCGAAACACCAGCCCATTTCTCTCTGGTCTAAACAAAGCGACATTAATTCTTGAAATTGCCTGTGCCTATGTTCTTCTTCTAGCCCAAGATAAGATTCATTAAAGGCTTTTTCAAAAATTTCCCAAGCTTCTTTATCTGTTTCTCTCAATGTACAAAACGGAACATATTTTCTTTGAATAATCATAAGATTTCTCCTAAATTTTATTATTGTATTTAATTGTAAAAATTATTTTACTGATTCTTCGACGAGAGCGATTTCCTCAGAATTTAAATTATATAAATTGTAAACAAATTTATCAATAGCTCTTTCAGCTTTAGTAGAATCGGCTTGTTTTTCTTTACATGTTATTATTTCTCTTACATTGTCAATTAAAAATTTCTTATCATTTTCTGATAACTCGGGAAATTTAAACGGCTCAATGTATGCTGTTTTAAAATAATAGTAATTGCTCGAAAATGGTGTACTTGTAGATTTTATAAAGAACCAAAACAAGCTTGAATTCAAGATGGCGTAATAAGGATATAAAGACATTATATCTCTACTAGATACAAGCATATATCCACCTGCATCTGGATAAAAATTCTTATCATCTATTGTAAAGTTTGGATAGTTTTGCAACTGTGGAGTTATGATTTTTACTTGTTCAAATAAGTATTTTTCTCTTGCCCTATGAAGCGAAAACCAATATTCAGGATTAGTTTTGTATTTTATTTTTTTGTCTCTCAAGTCATCTTCAAAATTCTTTATGTATTCATAAAACAATGGAAATTGCTTTTTAATTTCACTTTCCTTATATGGAATTGTTTTACCGTTTTCTAACTTGTGAGGATAAATTAAATAAATATTTGATGCAGGAGAAAGATATCTTCTAATGTTTTCACCTTTTAATAAAGGTTGCACTATTTCTTTTTCTAATACTACATCTTTACCTAACGCTTCTGAATAACCATAAAACAAATTATCTTTGCACATTCCTTGTAAAACAAAAATATCATCTCCTACGGTAATAGCACCCTGATATATTCCGTCAAAAACATCTAATACTTTTATTTTGTTTTCTTGTATCTTATCAATAATCTGTTGGTTTATTCCTTCCCCAAAAGTCCATTGTTCTCCCAATTTTTCATATTCTTTAACATAAAACTTGCAGTTTTGCAAATTAGCCTCTTTTGCGTATGCAAACTTAATATTATCACTTTTTTTCTTAAAGAAAAATATCCCTGTATAGGTTGTTGCAGTATCAAAAACTTGTTCAACCCCAAAATTAACAAACCTATTTAAAAACCTGTATTTTAAAATGAATTTTCTCAATGCTTTACCATAGTTTGCCAATATAAACCTGTGTGGTTGAATAAATGCAGTTATTCCATCGTCCTTTAATAGATAAAATGCTTTCTCGTCAAATAAAACATAAATATCAAACTTTCCATTTGCAGAAGTAAAATTATGCTTATAATACTCTGCTTGCTCATTATTTATATTTTGTATTTTTATATATGGTGGATTTCCGATAACAATATCGAAGCCGTCTTTTACACCAAACATCCATTCAGCATCAAACCAATCTGTAGGCTCGTTTTTAAATGGCGACCAATTTGAAAGAGCAGAATAACGTGGACTAGCATTTTTAGCCATAGATAGAGTTTGTTGAAACATTCTTTTTTGAATGTCGGCAAATTCTTCTCTTAATTCGGCTTTGCGCTCGTTATCTGCGTTAAAATATTCTTCTCTAACAGCTTTTAATTCGTCTATATGGCTAACGTTTTCAAAAATATTAAGTTGGTCAACCTTACCTATAAAATTTGAAGATGTATCATCAGGGAGCTTAACAAGTGAGTTTGCTATTAAAAATTTAAAGTCCAAACTTGGAAGTGGGTGCACGCCACGATTTGGCAAAGTGTCGTTTACCTTTTGCTCAATAACCAAAGACAAGAAACAACGAAGTCTTGCAATTTCAACAGCAATAGGTTGAATATCAACACCATAAATTGATTTTTCAATAACGGTTAGTTTTCTAATATAATCTAATTCGCCATTGCTAAACTTTTCTTCAAAAGCTTTTCTAACATAAATAGGTGCACCCTTAACAATTTCATCAAACCAAAGGTCTGCTTCAGGGTCTATTTCTTGAAGCATATACACGATTTTTTGGAGCATACCTATCGGGAATGCACCTGAACCACAAGCAGGGTCTAAAACAGTAACAGTATATAACGCACTAATAATCGCTTTCTTTTCAGCGTTAGTAAACGAAGCAATATCATCATCTTCTTTACTATAACTTATAAGTGCTTTTAGCCTTGTTTCTTCTAAACCTGTTTTCGTTTTTAAGTATACCAAAATGCTATTGTCAACCATATAGTCAACAATATCTCTTGGTGTATAGAAACTACCCGTACTCTTTTTAGCGTTTTCGCCTGTTTCGGGGTTAATTTCTGCAAGCAAGTTTTCAAAAATTCTACCGAGCATTTCAGGGTCAATAGAAAGCTCAATATCGTAAGAAGTATTTTCATCAACAGTAAAGTTATATTGACTTAATATCTCTATAAAATGTACAAACCAATCATTTTCAATAGTAACAACACCATACTGACCGCCGCCCGTTGCCATATCAAACTTATATCGGTCATCAACATGTGGACTAAATAAACCACCATTAAGGTAAGGAATTTGCTTATAATATTCGTCGTTAATAAACTTGTTTTTACGGCGATTTTGGTTGGTGTTTAAAAGTTCAAAGAATAATGGCTCTAAAACATCGTGATAATAGTTAGTGCTATTTTTAATTGCATCGATTGATAACATATTATCAGGAACAAGCGGAATACCTGCTTCACTCTTCTTTTCTTTCAAGAACCAACAGAAAACTATTCTACCGATTAAGCGGACAGCAAATTCGGCATATTTGTTTTGGTTAGTTACGCTGTGAAGATTCAATTCCTTTTCAAAGTTAGTGCTTTCTCTTTTACCACCGATAAGCTTAGTGAAAGATAATGCAATTTCGTTGTAGAAATGCTTATTTACGATTTCAATAGAGAATCTACCTATAAGTTCATCTAATGAATGAACTTTGCCTTTTGAAATTAAAAAGTCATAAGCCGTTTTTGTTTTTGTGCCATAGCCTAAACTATACGAATAACGGCGTGGATTAGATAAAACTTTTACAACCTTATTCCCATCAAATTCGTATTTACTAGTTAAAAGTGAAAGTCTATAATTTCGTTTGTCTGCATTAGCAAATGCAACAATGGCGTTGTTTATGCCTTGTCCCCTTAAAACACGGAACATCTCTTGCGTGATTGCGACACGGCGATTTTGCGCACCATCATTAAGTAATACTTCATAAACAGTAACGTCGCATTTAACCGAATAGCCAAGTTGATTGACACTAGCAAAAATACTATTATTAAAAACAACTTCGTGTTTGTCCGCCTTAAAATCAGGCAAGATTAACTCATCTACCATATAGGTATAGTTGTCTATGTGATACTCTTTCTTTAATATCTCTTCAGCTTCTCTAATCGTTATCACTTCTTAAATCCTCCGTAAACATAATAATTTCGGTTTGCGAATCTATGGTTTCTACTCTTGTTTTAATTTGAATAATGTAGTGAACAGGTATTGTTTGTTTTAACTCTTCACAAACGTCCTGTGCGTTATTTTTTCTAACAGTAATTGCCGCTAAATACTTTAATTCGCCGTCAGACAAGTCGTCATAATTTTGAATAATTTCTATTAAGTCGGTAAGATAATCTTTTTCAGCAGGATAAGCTACAAGTAATTGTTTTAAATTCTCTATTGCCGCCGCCCTACGTTTATCTAATCTTATCTTTGGATATGGCTTTTTAATTTCATTTCTTAAAATCTCAAATTTTTTGTCAAGATTTTCGTCAAACTCATAGCCCTTTTCTTCTATTTCCGCCTTAAAGTATTTTAACACCATATCAGGTGGTAATATTTGCGCTGATGGAGCATTGTCAGGTGCTAAGGCAAACAAGGTATTATTGCCACGTTTAGCAAAAGAAATTGCAACGTTTGCGTTTTGACCTTTACGAACAACTCTTGCCCTTTCAGGAATCTTAAACGCATCATCTAAAAGAGTAGTGTTATGTTTTATAGCGTTATAAATGTTTTTATATTCGTTATCCCAGCTTCTTTCATTGTTTTCTTCGTTGGCTTCATCATATTGTTTTTTGAAATAGCTTTGCAACGTTTCATCAGGAGTAAGTGTTCTTGTATCACTACCAACGATATTATTAATGAGAAGCATTTTTAATGTTGAAATGCCTTTTATAAGAGTATTTTCTTCGCCAATATCAGTTGGGAAAAAGTTATAGATATAAATCTTATCAAACATCTTTTTATTAATACGATTGATACGACCTATCCTTTGAACAACTCTTGTTGGGTTATATGGAATATCATAGTTTATAATTACGCCAGCGCGGTTTAAGTTAAAACCTTCACTAAGCGCGTCTGTTGCAACAATAATATCATAATCATCAAGTTGTTCGCTTGCTTTACAAGAAGCATCAAAGTTGCGCTTAACAATACTTCTATCTTGTTTACTTGCCCCACCTGTATAAAGCAATACTCTAAAATTGTCTCTCTCTAAATGCTCTTTTACATAGATTGCAGTATCTGCATAAGATGAGAATACAACTATCTTGCGTTTTGAATTTTGGCTTAAAAGTTTTGAAATTTTGTTCTTGATTTCATTATATTTTGGGTCTTCGCCAACATCATCAGTTCCAAACCAATTTGCATAAATTCCTTTCAATAATTCTATATCATTCTCAACGTCACAAATATATTCAGGACGGAATAAATTTCTATCAAATGGTATTGCTTTTTTCTTTACTTTATTAAGGTCGATACCATCTTCATCGATGCTATTAATTTCGTCAAGTGTCTCTTGAATCTCTTCTTCATTTGGGTCATCTAAATATCCACTCTTCTTGATTGGGACATAACCTTTTTCCCACCATTTCTTAATATTTTCATAAGACCTTAAAATGCTTTCAAGAGTAGATTTAAATGCTGCTTTTGAACTTTCAAAGCGCATAACAAGTAAGCGTTGAATAAATTTCGCCAAGTTGCCTTGAAAAAGTTGGATATTCATTTCGCCGAACAATGCGCCATATTTATTTGCAAAGTCTTCAGGGTCAACTAAATAAGCAGCAGGATTATAACGTGAGCAAATAAACTTGTTGCTTAACAAGTCCAATGTATTTAAATATAACCCTCTAATTGAGCCCAAATCGTATTCAACAAGTTCAGGTCCAACAACTTCAGGGAATTGTATTCTTTGGGCTTTTAAGTCATCTGCATATTCTTTAATTTCTTGCAAGTCAATTCTACTACGACGAACAATTACAGGGTCTATTAAAACTCTAAGTTCCGCACTTAACTTGTCTAATTCTTGTTTAATTTCTTTTGTTAAGTTTTTCTTTCCTTCTTTTTCCAACCTATTGTAACGAGCAATAAGTTCATGGAAACGCATACCTAAATTGTCAACTGAATTTATCGTTGACCTGCTAGGCGTTTGGAATAATTTAATTAATGCAAATAAATCTTGCGGTCTATTGTTATAAGGTGTTGCCGTAAGTAATACAACCTTATTTTCTGCATGCGAACGCGTTAATTGGTGCAACCATTGATAGCTTTCACTTAATTCGTTACGATACCTATGTGCTTCATCAATGATATATAAAATTGGGTTAGAATCAGAAGCATAGGTGTTATACAACTCTTCTATTTTACCGCTACTGCAAACTTTAACCCCTCTTAAACCAAAATCTTGTTGATATTCATTCCATTGTTCAACTAAGTGTGGTGGCGCAATAATTACAGTTCTGCGCAAATTTAAGTTATATGCTATAGCTGATGCAATTACTGATTTGCCTAAACCTACAACGTCAGCAATAATTACACCATTGTTTTTATTGATACAATCAACACCATATTTAATAGCGTCTAATTGATATTTAAGGTTGGAAAACTTGCCATCGGTAATTTCGCTTGGACTCTGCACTTCACTATTTTCAATAGAAGAATAAAGCTCAAACAATATACGAATAAAAATATGATAAGGCGATGGCTTTGCAAAAAGCCATAATTTATTCTTTAATTCTTTTACAAAATCTTTATTGCCGTCTTTTATGCTTATATCAATAGACTTGCTATCATTCCACAAGGTTTCAAAGTTTGCAGAGTATTCTTCGTATTTATTATTATCACTAAAACGCTCGTTCATTTCACCTTGTCCACGTAAACCATTATACGTAAAATTAGATGAGCCTGTAAATACTACGCCCTGTTGGTCACCAAAACAAGAATATTCATATTTGTTTGTTAAAATATAAGCTTTCGCATGGTTAGGCGAGCCTGTTAATCTTATTTCTAAAGAACCATCTTCTATTTTTGAAAGGAACATTTTGAAAATGGCTTGACTTTCGGTAGAGTCAAACTCTTCAGACAAAGTAGATTTATTGAACATATCAATAAAGCTTTCAACATAATAGTTTTTCTTTTGAGAGTTATTTAAACCTTTATAACCTCTTGGCGAATAAGCTTCCAATGCTTCATCGGGGTCATCTTTAACAACTTTACAAAGTTCGGCAATAGCCGATGGGTCAATAGTATTACCCACTAAGATTCTTATTTTTTTATCTTTTAAATCTTCTGCTAGCGCATTAAAACCTGAAAAGTAAAAGAAGGCTGTTAAAATATCAACTCTTTCCGCTTGTTTCAATGAATTTTTTAGCGAATCTAACATAGTTTTGTTTCTATTATCTATAATTGAAGCCATGATTTTCTCCCTTGTAATTAATTCTCTTGTTCCTTAATTTCCATAATGTCATCAAAAGAACACTCTAATGCTACACAAATTTTCATTAAAGTTTCGGTTGTGACAGTTTCGCCCTTATTGAGTTTGTTCAAAGTGTATCCACTTACACCTGCCATTTGTACAAGGTCTTTCTTTTTTATGTCTTTATCAATTAATAATTTCCAAAGTTTTTTATAGCTTATTGCCATAATAATTACCCCTTTGATTAATAATAGTTTAATTATAGCATAATATCAATTTAATTTCAATAGGCAAATTGAGTTTTCGCTTAATTTTTCTTTCAAATTACAATAGAAAAGTTAGTTTCTTTAGTGTGTATCCTGCAAAACTTATTACACTCTTGCTAAAAGTTGCAAGAGTGTAATTAAAAGCTGTTAAAAAGATGTTAAAAGATTTATTTAACCTGTTAAATTATCTTAGCCTATGCATTTTTATGCTTTGGCGCGCGCCAAATTTGTCAAGTAAATTAATCTCTTGAACTTGCTTTGCGACATCGCTAACAAGCAAGTTTATATAGTTTTGAGTTATGTCTAGTGAACTATGCCCTAATAACTTTGACAATGACACCACGTTGCCACCATTTAATATCCATTGTTTAGCAAAAGTGTGCCTATATCTATGTATGCCTGTTGTTTCTATGCCCCTATTCTTATTATAGTGATAAAGCATATAATAACTTGTACTTTTGCTTAGCTGTTTTCCATAAACATTGCAGAATAGATAATCTGCATTAGATTTATGCTGTCTATACTTTAAGAACTCTTTTAATATACTAAAAAGAGTTTGGTTTATAGGAACTATTAAAGGCGTTCTATTCTTAGTTACATTTACATAGACAACACTATTATCGAAATCAATATCCTTAATTTGTATATTAATCAGGCTTCTTTGTCTAACCCCTGTTGAAAACAAAAAGTTAGTCATAACCCAAGCTTGAAATTCTGCAAAGCTACACTTTTTTAAGTTTGGCTTTTTCAAAAGCTCAACTAGTTCTTCATCGGTATAAGTTTCGACATGCGTTTTATCAACTTTGATTGCCTGCATTTTGAAATGTGGGATATACTCTTCATTCATAAAAAAGTGAAGAGTTGTTATCAAGTCCCTTAGATATGCATTTATGCTAACATCGTTATTTAGTGTTTGTCTTAAATGCACAACATACTTTTTATAAACTGACACATTAAAGTTTTTAATTAGCATATCTTTGCCAAAATATTTATAAAACTGCTTATAACTTACGCTATAATGTCTTATTGTTCCTGCTCTTAAATTTCGTTCTCTACAATTATCAAGATACTTGTTGCAACCATCTTCCAAAGTTATTTCTGATTCTCTTACTAACCTTAATCTTTCCATAAAAACCACCTAAAAACCTATAAAATAAATTAGACACATCATAGGCAAAAACCTTAAAATGATGTGTCTAAGTTGTTAAAAATTGATTTTTTGTTTTTTATTAGTTTTTACTTGTTGTTTTTAAGTTATTAAAACCTTAAAATAGTTAGCAAATTACTAATTATTTATTTAATGCTTCTTGAACTGCAACTGCACATGCAACTGTCATACCAACCATTGGGTTGTTACCAGCACCGATAAGTCCCATCATTTCTACGTGAGCAGGAACTGAACTTGAGCCAGCAAATTGTGCGTCAGAGTGCATTCTTCCCATAGTATCTGTCATACCATAAGATGCAGGGCCTGCTGCCATGTTGTCTGGGTGAAGCGTTCTACCTGTGCCACCACCTGATGCA
Organism: Christensenellaceae bacterium; assembly: GCA_045586765.1. Classification (GTDB taxonomy): domain Bacteria; phylum Bacillota; class Clostridia; order Christensenellales; family Borkfalkiaceae; genus UBA1259. Next base: position 73,304 of record JAZNAX010000007.1, read on the forward strand.
ACTGAGAAGTAACTTTTGCCATTTTCGATAGCCCATTTCTTATATGTGCCTGCAACTGGGTGTTGGAATCTTGTTGGGTTTGTTGAGTTACCTGTGATAGAAACGCCAACGTTTTCGAGTCTCATAATAGCAACGCCTTCTGGAACGCTATCTGAACCATAGCATTTAACGTTTGCTCTTGCACCTTTAGAGAAAGCCTTTTCTTCTAAAACTTCAACTTCTTCTGTTGCTGGGTTGAACTTTGTTTCTACATAAGTAAAGCCGTTGATTCTTGAAATGATATATGCAGCGTCTTTACCTAAGCCGTTAAGGATAACTCTTAAAGGTTTAATTCTAACCTTGTTTGCGTTAAGTGCGATTTTGATAGCACCTTCAGCAGCAGCGAAAGATTCGTGACCAGCAAGGAAGCAGAAGCATTCTGTTTCTTCTGATAAAAGCATTTTGCCAAGGTTACCGTGACCTAAACCTACCTTTCTATTTTCAGCAACTGAGCCTGGAATACAGAAAGATTGTAAACCGATACCGATATTAGCAGCAGCTGTTGCAGCAGACTTGTCACCTGTCTTTTCAGCAGCTTTCAAAGCGATTGCACTACCTACTGTGTATGCCCATTTAGCATTTTCAAAGCAGATAGGTTGTGTTTCCCCTGCGATTGTATAAGGTGAAATGCCATATTTATCACAAATTTCTTTACATTCATCAATAGAGTTTATGCCAAATTCTTTGAGTGTTGCAAGAATTTTGGCTTCTCTTCTTTCATAACCTTCAAATTGTGCCATAATCTATTCCCTCCCTATTACTCTTTACGTGGGTCAATATACTTAACCACACCATCTTCTGGCTTAAAGCGACCATATGTGCCTTTTGACTTTTCGTATGCTTCGTTTGGTTCCATACCCTTCTTAATGAAGTCTGTCATTTTGCCGAGTGAAACGAATTCATAACCAACAACTTCGTTATTTTCGTCAAGAGCCATCTTTGTGCAATAACCTTCTGTCATTTCAAGGTATCTAACGCCCTTTGCTTTTGTGCCGTACATTGTACCTACCATTGAACGAGCGCCCTTACCTAAGTCTTCCATACCAGCACCGATTACTAAGCCATCTTCTGAGAAAGCTGATTGTGAACGGCCATATACGATTTGTAAGAAAAGTTCTCTCATTGCTGTGTTGATAGCATCACAAACTAAGTCTGTGTTTAATGCTTCTAGCAATGTTTTGCCTGGGAGAATTTCAGCAGCCATTGCTGCAGAGTGTGTCATACCAGAGCAACCAATTGTTTCTACAAGTGCTTCTTCAATAATACCATTTTTAACGTTTAATGAAAGTTTGCAAGCACCTTGTTGTGGTGCACACCAGCCTACACCGTGTGTATATGCAGAAATATCGCTAATTTGTTTAGCTTCTACCCATCTTCCTTCTTCTGGAATTGGAGCTGGGCCGTGTTTTGGGCCTTTGCATACACAGGTCATTTCTTTAACTTCAGTTGAATACTGCATAAATTATGCCTCCATAAATTTTATCTAAATTTTAATCTTTTTTTAGTATACCATAATCGTGCTTTTTTGACAATTATTTTTTATCTTTTTTTATGCTTTTTTGTTATTTTTGGCTAAGTCTTTTATGATAAAACAAGTATTGTTGATAATATCCTGCATTTTC
>JAZNAX010000008.1:0-14964 GCA_045586765.1 Christensenellaceae bacterium
TATGCAATTGCAAAATATAAGAAGTTTTTAGTGGTATATACTCGTAATTTTCGTGTATTGTTTTTAATACGTCTCTATAACCAGCAATTTCTTCTTCTCCCCTTGTTTTCGGCATCGTTTTATCCAATACTAATTGCTTCAATCTTTCATTACTTGTATAAATGCCTTCAATTTTGTTAGACGCCTCTGCACTTTGAATTTTAGCAATTTCTAAAAGGGAAGTAAGCGTGTCTGCTTTTATGTTCAAAAACATATTTTGCTCGCCCTTAAACTCGTGAAGTTTAGTTAACATTTCCACAATTTCTATGTCTATCACTTGTTTAGACTGCAATTGATAATCAATTTTTCTCATTTTTCAACTCTTTTTAATTTTATTTATATAATTATATCATATTATTATCTTTTGTCAAGGTTAATTTTATCATTTTTTATATTTTTGATAAAAATAAAAACGCAATTTCTAATAAATTACGTTTTTTTGAATTTTTAAGACTCAATAATCATTTTTACATTTATTCGTAGCACTTTAGATGTTTTTAGTGAGAAAAAGCACAAAACTTGGTTTTAGCAGAAAAATGCTTATAAATACTCATTGATGTTTAACGAGCTTTATAAGCATTTTTTTATTGCATTTTGCACAAATTCGTAGCAAATTTGAATTTTCCGACCCTGTTTTTCAAAAAAACATAAAAAATAAAAGTCAGTAAATCGTTAGTGATTTACTGACTTTTTCAGTGGTTGCGGGAGTGGGATTTGAACCTCACGACCTTCGGGTTATGAGGCTAGCAAAACGCTAGATAAAACCTAGTATTTGTCAAGTTTTTCCCCAATTTTCCCCCAAGCAAATTTATGCTTGGGGGTTTTCGCTTTCTTCTTCCTCTTCTCCTAAATACCAAGTGTGGCCACACTCTAAGCAAATACATTTAGTCTTGTTTTTAAGTTATTTGTCAAGACAAAATCACAAATATTGCGATATATAAAATGCCGATGCGCTGCAGCTCAAGCGCAAATATCCCACCACATTTTGATAGCGCAACTTTGTTGCCCTATATAAACCCAACCGATTGACTGAGTCAACACGGTTGTGACGCCATGAGGCTAACGCCACATGGAAACGCTTTCAATAACCTAATTTAAAACATATATTCAGCCTGCTTGAAGACACCTCTACCCATAAAACTACGAAAAAAAAGAAACCTCTACGAACAAAAGCGTTTAAGCCGTGCGTCCACAAAAACGATAACCCTTTGTTCGTTCGCTTTAACTCTGCGTTAAAGCCACGCCCACTTCCAATATTTTTGTTATCCTGGAATATTAAAACCAGTTTGATGCGCCCTGCTCTCGCAGTGGTCAATATCCTATTTTAACACGCTCTCCGGTGGATAATTCCAACCCTTTTAATCAGAGGGTCAAGGCTAAATATTTAACGCCAATGTCGTGTGGTAACTGATAATATTAAGTTTGCTGTTTTTCTGGTTCGACAAAATAGACTTCTTTGAGCCTTATGTTTGAAAAATTTTTTTTAATATGCATGTTGCGATATGCATATTGTTGTGTTATTATATTTTTTATAATTGTGATATTTTCGGTTCTACAGGACTGCATCGATTATCCTTACTACACAAGGATTGTGATTTTTGGGAGAATCGAAGTTCGGCGCAGTTTCAAATTATCACAATATGTTAAACATCTCGGAAACCCAAAATCTGCGATTTTGTGATACCTTTTTACTTTCGTAAAAAATAAATCGGTTTGAACATTATTAGAAGCGAATTCGGTGCAAGTTTATTCTCGGTATATAAGAAAAAATGTTAAAAAAAGTTAAAAAAATGGATTTTTTAACGCTAAATGTCGGTTTAGTGGGGCACAGATATGCCCACACATAAACACAACATTTTTAACGCTAAAATCTCATTTTTTCTTGACACTTTTTTTAACATTTTTTTTCTTTCCTATATCTCCGAGTGCTTCTTGCACTAGTTTAGAAATTCGCTTCTTTTCATAAGCGATTTCAAAATCGCTTTTTTCATGCTGTAAAAAGGAGTCCTCTCGCCTGAGTCTCAAATAATCCCAGCCTTCTGCGTTTATGAAGTCGAAAAACTCTGCATCGTTTAGTTCTCTAAACGCCCTGTCATCATATTCACAGTTTAACTTCGCTGGAAGATAAACAGCATAGTTTCGGCTATTACCAATTATGGTCTTGCCGTCTTCTAATTGATTATAATAAGTGTTTGTACCTTTTCGATTTGCTCTTCTCGATACTATGTATTTACGATAACCAACTCTTTTCCATAATTTATTTAAAAAATTATATTGACACATCAAAAAGCCACATGTTCTGACTTTCTTACGATTTAATTCTACTAATATCGAAAAATAAAAGGTTTTTAACGCCGTGAGCCAGAATGGTTTACATGATGGCGACTGCTTATTCATAATTTCTGTGTAGAGACTGCACCTGCACACATCAATGTGCAGATTGTCATCTTGAGATGCAAAATACAATTTATATAAACCGAAGTGTCTTTCTAGCGCCATAGTGTTAGAAAGTCCCCAGTCTTTTTTTTCATTTTGTTTTAGGCTTTTTCCTGCATCTATTACTCTAGAAGCTTCATCACAAAAACAAACAGCGTGTAATGGTAATCTTTTCTTTCCTTGCAGATGAGCAAGGGTTAATTTGTTTGAATACCGATTGCCAACCTTTACTGGAACAATAGTGAATAATAATGGAATATATGAAGACTGAACACAATAATCATAACTCCATTTAACTTCTAGCCATTCTTTTTCTTCATCTGGCGTTAATTTTTTGCCTTTCTTAATTTTGCCAAGCCAGTTTGCATATTCGACCTTTAAGAGGTTCCAGGCTTTTTTTGCAATTAAAACGCACTCATAATTTGATGTCGAACTTTTGCCTTGACCAGGAACACCAATTTTGGTTATGATGCCTGGCGTTGTGTCATAGTTGTCTTGTATTTTTATTGACCTAAACCATATCCACCAATATTTTAACGCTGAGAGCGTGAAAGGTATTAGAAGTATGAATGATATTACCCAGGACCAATTTAGGAATGTAGAGCCCCAAAAACTCGCCCAAGAAGAAACATCAGCACGATATATCAGCAAGAATGCTGTTATCATTCCTGGAAGAGAATAAACGAGTATTCCCTCCCATGTATTTGCAATATGGTCCAAAAATGGATATGTTCTTAAATCGCCCTTGTTTGGATTGTATTTAAGGCGCTTCTTTTCTTTAATGTCTTCTTTTGTTAAAGGTGCAAACGCATCTCCTGTATTTACCATGTTAAGCCACCCAGACTTTTAATTGTTGTAAATACCCAATCTGCAAAGAAATAGCCTGCAACACATAATCCTGCAAGTATTAACGCCATTATCACTTTAGCGACTGTTCCTCCAGGCATAAATGATTCTATTACCTTGAGCACAAAGAAAGCTAAAATAATTGCGCCTACAACACCAAGTATTAGCACGCCCCATGCACCTATTATTTGTAATAGCCTGTCCCACCAATTGTCTTCATCAGGAAACCCAGTAACACCGTTAATAATATCTATTGGATTTTGAACAACTGGGATAACTGTATATTTGTCTTTGGTTTGAAATGTTAATTGTATAATCTTAGTATCCAAAAACACCGTTTGCTGAGACAGCCACCCTAAATCGCCCTTTGTGCCATTTGGAAATATCGAATCTCTCGTGCTAAATCCCTCATGCCAGTAGTCAGTGACAGCAAAACGAAACAATACTGTTCGCTCATTTTTTGCTTTTGCTTCTTTATAAAACTTTTTAAATTCTGACAAATCATCTTCATTGACTAAAACATATGATGAAGTTATTTCAGACTCTTTAATATCGCAAACTATTGGTGCCACATCTTTAACTTCAATGCCTGTATTCCTACCAGTAAACAAGCCATAGTCGCACCACTTTTCAAAAAGACTATAGACATCATCATATGACCTTAAATCCCAGTGTTCGCCTGCATCAAACTCAACGCAGTTATATCCCCTCGTTCTACCCTCATCAACTGTATCTAAAAATAAGTCAGCACTTATTTTGCCATTTTTAACTGGCAAATACCCTTTTTTTGCATGAGGATAATCTTCAATATATGCTCTAACTGTTTCGGAACTTGCAGTTTTTGAATGGAACAACCACTGAATTTCTGTAATCGCATTTTCTTGATAGGTCTCTAGACTTTCCTTATCACTATACCCTAAGTTATTTGCTCGAAACGGTAAGTTATAGCCATAATCGTAGTATGAATAATGGGCAGGACCTTGCAAAGAAGGCCTCACTGACCCATACTCATTTAAATATATCTCATATCTATTATTGCTATCATAAGCCTTGTTTTCTCCTCCTTTGCCAGTTAGGTCAACGCCCACATAGTTCTGCAATTTTGTCCACAAATAGTTGTCGCTCGAGTTTGGCTTTATCATAAACATTGGTGTGGTTTTATATTCGTACCACTCTAGCTTTATTTTTTGCAAGTTCCCATATTTTGTGAAATATTCTTCAGGAACTGAAAAATACAAGCTGTTAATATCGTATTGATGATAAGCGCCTGCAGATGAGCTGTTTGTCCTATAATTCGTTGCATTAACCTCAAGCCTAATGGTTTCTAATGGTATAAACCCAACATTTTTAAGTGTGCTTTTACTGGTTTGGTTTGGCCCATAGCCTTTTGCATAACCAGTAAATCGAAAGGTGCCACCGATTAGGATTTCTTCACTCGTGCCGTCTTCTTTGCCAAGAACTAAGCCTGATATATCATAACGACGCTCTAAGCTGTTTACTCGTTCCTGGATAGTTAATCCGTCTGCGCTTTCGTGGTCAACTATTCTAAATTTATAAAAAAGTCCATCATAACCCTCTCTCTCTGACTTATTACAGAACACAATATCAAATGTCTCATAATCTACAGGCGAACTGTCTGCTGTTATAACATAATCATATTCTGGCTGTGTTGGGCTAGTTTTATATCTAACGGCCATTTGAACACGGTTAGCATAACTATCAGTCTTCCATTTTATGTTTTTAGGATTATATAAATATATGTATAGTGCGAAGTCATCTACTTTGAATGGACTATATGCCCATTCAACAAAGTTAATTATCCTTTCAGGTTCGGTTGCTTTATATGGAAATTTGTTAATATCAAAATCAGCACTGCTCTCTAGGTCATCTAGCACATTTGTTTGGTCAAAAGGATATGCTTGACTCTCTGCACTTGTTGAGAAGACATTAAAGTTAAAATTGCTTAATAGCAACAACAGCGCCATTATAAATATTAAAATTTTATTCTTCTTTTGTGAAAGTGTTTTTTGCATATGCCACCCCTTTCTTCATCACATTAAACCACCTAAACTTTCAATTGATGCAAATGTCCAGTTTCCCAATAAGAACCCTAAATAACCCAAAACAACAACTATTATAATCATTATTACTCTTGCAAATGTTCCACCAGGCATAAACGAGCCTATTGCTTTAATTATAAAGAACGCTAATACCAACAAACCAACAATGCCAATAATTAAAACACCGTATGCGCCAATAGTTTCTATAACGCCAGTAAACCAATTGTTTGTGTTATCATCTTCAGCATCAGACTCAATAGGGGCCGTTGGGTTTTGAACAATAGGCATGTCTATATAAGTGTCGTTAGTTTGGAAAGTTAAATCAATCAAGGCGTTATAAAACATTGTTTTTTGTGTTAATACACCTAGTTCCCCTTTTTCTGTTGGTTTTGCAGAATTATTTATCCAAGTGTGAAAACCCTCTTGCCAAAAATCAGTGACTGCGTATCGTAACAAAACAACTCGCTCGTTTCTATTTTTAGCCGATGCTATCATCTGTTTAAGGTCGTAATTATATGTAACTAGCAAAGAAGAATCATCTGCGTTTTGTACATTAAATATGATTGGTTTAACATCCTCTAATTCAGCACTTAATTTATTTTTATCCGTAAATAAACCAGCCTCGCACCATTTCTGCATTAGGTCATCATCGTTATATGTTTTAATGTCATTATTTTTGCCAACATCTAATTCAACGCAATTATACCCCTTTGTCCTGCCTTCATCAACCATATCTAAAAACAAATCAGCACTAACTTCTTCTCCAGCCCTCCATGTTGGAAGATATCCTTTTTTTGCAAAAGAATATTTTTTTGCATAGCTTTTTAGACCTGCTGGAATCTCTTGTGGTAGCATGTCTGTTAGCCATTGTATTTCAGTTATTGCATTTTCAACCACTCCATTGTATGAGTCGTATTTATCCTCTGCCCCTAAGTTGATGGCTTTATTTGGCAAATTGTAGCCTACATCATACCTATATTGTGCGCCGAGTTCTGGGTCTTCGTAAACTTCTCTATTTAAGTATACTTTATATTTGTTTGTTGACACAAAAGCTTTGTCAGGTCCACCTCTATTTTCGATGTCTACACCAACCATTTTGTTTAGGTTTTTATATAAACCATCTGCTGCACCGTAGTCATATGCTGTAAATATTGGCGTAGTTTTATATTCGTACCAGTCGAGCTTTATTTTTTGCAAATTACCATATTGTGTGAAATACTTTTCAGGAATAGGAAAATATAAACTATTGATTTCATATTGGTGACCAAAAGGCAAAGAAGAACTTTCAATTAAAGCACTCTCATTTTGAACACCTGACACAAATGTTTCCAGCCCTAAGAATTCAGTATTCCTTAGCGTACTTGTATTGTATTGGTCATAACTACAGCCTTTTGCATAACCTGTGAAGCGATATGTCCCACCAATTTTAAGTTGTTCAATATTCCCACCTTCCTTACATAGAGAAATACTTTGCACATCGTAGCGACGCTCCGAACTATTAACTCTTTCCTGGATAGTTAGCCCATCATCGCTTTTATGGTCAACTATTCTAAATTTATAAAAAAGTCCGTCATATTCGTCGCCCTTTGACTTATTGCAGTAAACTAGTTTAAATGTATCATATTCTACCGGAGAACTATCAGCTGTTATAATGCTATCGTATTCACTTTGATTTGGGTCAGTTTTATATTTAACAGCCATTTTTATATTGTTATAATTACTATCCGTTTCCCATTCTGTTTTTTTAGGATTATACAAATATATGTATAGAGCGAACCCCTCTGGGTTAATCTGGCTATATTCCCACTCTACAAAGTTAATAATCCTTTCTGCCTCGTTGGTACTATATGGATAATTATAAATATTAAAATTTGAACTGCTTTGTAAATCTTTAAGCACATTCGTTTTGTCAAATGGATATTTTTTAATATCTGCACTCGAATTAAAAATGTTTAAATTAAAACTACTTAATAGCAATAATAGTGCCATTATAATTATTAAAACTTTATTCTTTTTTTGTACGCATGCGTTTTGCATAAACTACCCCCATAAATGTTGTTAAACTTAATAATGTTAATGTTAGCGTAGAGTCGCCCCCTGCGCCTATTCCTGAACCATTAGAACCACTGCAACCATTTAATCCTGCAGCGCAACCATTGGCGTTTTTCTTGTCTTCATTTTTTTGTCTTTCTTCTTCAAGTTGTTTTTCTAAATCAGCAACTTGTTTTTCAAGACTTGCAACTGTCATTTTGTAATCATGAATAATAGATGATATTGTTTGCAGTTCTCCATTAGCTGCTTGAATAAACGCTTGATATTCAGCGTACAACTCATCATATCTTGCCTGAAGCGCTGTCTTCTCTTGCTCTAGAACTGCGAGTGCTTCGGTTTTTTCGGCAAGCGATGCATTGACCTGGCTAAGTTCTAATTGCAAACTTTCAATATCTCCGTCCTTTTTGGCTATTTGGGCCTCTAAAGTTTCTTTGGTCACTTCATGCGCCTCTATCTCAGCAAGTAATTTTTCTATCGCCTCAGCTTTTTCGTTTCTTAATGTTTCAACCTCTGTTAATACTGCTATGTATTGCTGGCTTAAGTTGTTATACTTTGCCTCTAGTTTGCTATAAGCTGTTTCTAAGTTAGCAATACTTTCTTCCAAAAGCGCAATTATCTCAGTCAATTCCTGCCTTAGTTGTTCGCTTTTAATTAGGTCTTTCTCAAGTTTATCTATCCTGTCTTTGAGGCCAGATATTTCAGCCATTACATTTTCATCATAACTTATAGATTGAGAATTATATTGAATATCAACTTGTTCGCCGTAGATATTAACTGCAGAATAATACACTTTGATATCATCGTTATAGCCTTCTTGTGCCAATTGTTGTTTTATAGTGTCTATCATGTTCAGCTTAAAATAGATATAACCATTTTGAATATAATAGCTATTCGTATCATATGCAAAATATGGTTGCCCAGAAGAAGTGGAAAAAAAGGTCATAAAAACATTTTCATCTTTATATACTGTCAGTTTTGCGCCACGGCTTGTTGTTTCTCCAAGTTCTCCATTTAAGAAATAAATATTTGCATTCTCTAAATCTTCTAATGGTATTTTATATATGTAGGAACTTTCAGGCCTAATTGGTGTGCCTAAGGCTATAAAATCACAACCATTTATCAAAGTATTAAAATTTGAGCTATATGCATTTATATACTTTCCTATTTCGACCCAACAATAAGTTTTATGACTTGCCTTGCTTTGGTCAATAGTCTTAGAAATCGAACTATCTTGATATTCAGGGAGCAAACGGTCTGTGCTTTCATCATAATACTTATCTAAATAAATATAGTCATAATAATAGCGTGTGTTATCGTTTATATGACCGGCATTTATATCACTATACAAATTTTGCCATAAACCAACTAAAGAATTACTTATGCTTTGTGCTGTGAAAGTTGCGCCATCATAAACCATATCAGCCTTAATGGTTAAATTTTGCTCAATTTTAACATCATCGGCAACTGCAAAAACTTCACAAAAACAATAATTTTGCTCATCTTTTTCAAGCTGTTCTATTCCTATAAAGTCATTTACTAAAGTAAAATTATTATTTCCCTCAATAATAGTTAAGGTAATACCTTCAAAATTTGCTTGCAAATACTCAAAAGGAACTCTCAATCTTAAAATCATATCTATTGAAAAAATTGTTCCATTGGTGGCTTTTCTAAAACCATTACCAGTTTTTATATTTACATCAAAATAAAAATCACTGCTTTTAATTTCGTATTTTTCATTAAGATTTTCAGCATAGATATACTTCACCTTTTCAACTGCAGAACCATTCCAAATGGCCACATCGTTAATATCATCTAACTCTTCAAGATTTTTGAGTTTTATATATACATTTTTGTTTGCATCATCGTATGCCAAAATTTCATAATTCTCACTATATTCGCTTGTTTGACAATGTCCAGTGTCCCATACACTGTCAGCTGTAGTGCACGCTTGTCCATTTACAAAGTATATCTGCCCACCATTTTTTGCTTCAAAACTTATAATTGTAACATAGTCTTCAATGCTTTCATCTTCTTCAAGTTCAATTTGCTCAAGCACATCTGGACAATTTATTTTATATATGACATCAGTGTTAGCAACATCAAAACCTGAAGGCATTTCAAGATAGATTTGGTTAATATAATCAATTCCCTCCACCTCTTCAGCCTTTGATTTTTTTGTGCTTGAAAAAAGCAATACTCCATTAAAAATAAACAGTATGGACAAGAACACTATTAAACTATTTTTTAATTTTACTGTCATTCTAATTCTCCCTTTTTTGTGATATTTTCAAATTAGATTCAACTGCATGTGAAATTAAAATCACATATATTGTGCGATTGTAGATATCGATGTAGTTCTGCAGGAACACAAATATCACAAAATTTAAACCAAAAATACCCAAAGGCGTGCCTTTGGGTTATATCTTAGTTTGTGCTAGATACTATCTTAAAATAAATGGCTCTAGGTGTTAGTTGATATCTTGTATTGTTATTATCATACCCATAAAAAGTAATTACATAGTCGCCTGGTGTCATATCTGTAGTTTGTATTGCTTGGCCACCAGCATCAATATAATACTCGCCGGCACCTTTGTGATATTTTTTGTGGTCTTCTGATTTGCCAGTTTTTGCATTTAAAATAATTTCAGTTCCATTATTTATGCTATAACTAATTTTATCAAACTGAATGTCTGAAAAGGCATAGATAGAATAAACGATAAGTTCTCCCTTGCCGTACTCGTTGTCGTTCTCTAGGTATTCGATATGAACTGCTGTGCGATATTTGCCATAGTTTTTCGTTTCATCAGTCTTAATGAATAAGCCATAAACCCCAAAACCTAGTGCAATAACTAATGCAATTGCAACAACAATAAAAATAATTTTTTTCATTTCTTTATCTCCTATTTATTAAATAAATTTCTACAAAAATTTTCTTTGATATAGTTTGAAACGCTCTCAATATTTGCACAGCGTTGGCTCTTAGTTTCGCCGTTAATTACACCATTTACTGTGTAATAGTTCGCACTTGTCCTAAGAACACATACCATAGTTTCAATGGTTCTATCTTCCCTGTCAACGCAAACGCTAAAACTTTGTTCTTCTCTAAAGCTTCTTTTTATTTCACTTATTCTTATCCATGCCGGCTTATCGTTTTTAAATCGAAAAAGCCACAATCCATCTTCTGTGTTAATTAACTTAAATTGTCCCAGAACAACAGGGTCTATTTTGTTTATATTAAATTTCATATTTTACCTCTCAAATAAAGTTATCAATTATTACATTTATCACTTCGCCATATTCTAGCCCAGCAACAATAACGCCAAAAACTAAATCATATATTCTTTGATAATTTTTTCCTGTTAAAACTTCTAATTCTTTTTTTGTTTTAGCGTCAGCGTTTTTAACAAGGTTTTTAATTTTTTGGTCTATTTCTAAAAATCCTTGTGTAGAATTTTCTTCTTTTTTCTTTAATTGCGCTTCAATATTTTTATACTTATTCTCTTCAACTTTCGCCTTAGACAACTCTTTATGTAAAAGACATCTTGAAGCCAGGAACGAAAACCATTGCTTTGAAAAATCTACATTGCACTGCTCATCAATATTGCGCATCATATAGCGCCCCTTATCCGTTTCCCCTATAAATTCATACCTTTTTTTGAGCCCATTTTTTGGCATCGCAAAAGTATATATCATATCCTCTTCAGGAACTAATTGTTTCATTTTTAATCTCCTTATTAACTCTAATTCTTAATAACTGAAAGCAAAGGAAAAAACTATATACACAAAGGAGGTATGTACATTACAAACAAGAAAAACTTTGCTTTCAGCTATTAGTAATTAAAACAATTCACGATATATTAAATCAACTAACAATTCTAATGTTTGTCTTAATTCAATATCATTTACACACAAGACATTCTTAACTGCAATTTTATGTTTGTCTATAATGTTCTTTTTTGCTTTGCTAATTCTTTCTTCTATGTTTGTTCTTTCATTATCTCCAATGGCGCCGTTCTCCCACAACTCAACCATTGCAAACTCTGCTAAATGACAAGTCTTATATATGCTCTTAAAATAATTGCTTTTTAGATTTTCAGGTTCTTCTATTATCTCTAAATAGTCGTTTAATGTTTTAATATCTATCATGCTATTTTTCCTTGTACTCTGGTATTATTTGATACCTATAATTTTGAATATGAAGTGTAAAGTGACTCGGTGTAGTGCAGTAAGATACTAACCTAATTTTCCGACCAACTACTTCAACAGACAAAATATCTTTCCATTCTTCTACTACATTATGTTTTTCATCTATTACAAGAACTTTCATATTTAACCACTTTTACTTGTTTTTATTGCATTTTTTTCTTACCATAATCGCACCGTCTATTTGAATTTGCTCGACACAGTTTTTTATCTTCCTATAAGGACACTTTTCACAATTTCTTTCAGCGCTAGAATGACAAGACAAAGCAAGTTCAATTTCTTCTTCACTAAAGCCGTTTATAAGGTCGCCTGTTTCTTCCTGGGCAACTTCAAATATTACCGTTTTATCTATAGCACTATTTACTTGAGCTAATTTTTTTACCTTGCCAAATAAATTGTTTAATGAACTTTGTATTTTGCAAATTTCTTCTTCTCTACCCTCTATTATGATTTTAGCCATCTCTCTTCTCCTTTTGTGATGTTTGTACTTCTGCAGAACTGCATCGATATGTCTTGTCGCACAATATATGTGATTTTAATTTAAGCTGCAGTTGAATCTAAATTAAAAAAATCACAAAACATTGTTGCTAAGAGAAAGTGGGTGGACTCTCTCAGCGAATTGGTAATAATATTTTTATTCATAAACGCTCCACCCAAGCGTTTAAGTCAAATAAACTAAAGAAGACTTGCAAGCCCTCTCTTTGCAAGTCTTCTAGTTTTTATAATTCCAGTCGGAGAAGATATGGAATACAATTAACAATCCAACCATCTGCCAAACAAGGCTATTATAATCGTGGGTAATGAACTTTTTGAGAGGGAAGAATATAAATAAATCTATGTTATAGATTTTCTATATTATAAATTCTATATTATAGATTTGTCAAGCGTTTTTTTAATTTTTTTAGTAAAATTTTTCTATATGATAGATATTTCGCAAAAAATAAAAGCTTTACGCTTAGAAAAAGAACTAAAACAAAAAGATGTTGCAACTGCAATTAACATTGCAACAAACACTCTTTCACAGTTTGAAAACAACAAAGGTCGCCCTAGTTTGGAAGTCCTAAGTTCGTTAGCAGATTTTTTTGAAGTTAGCATCGATTATCTTGTAGGCAGAGCCGATGACTTTGGTAATGTTAATGTTATAACCAATGGCGCCGAACTCTCTAAAGATGAAAAAACGCTTTTAGACTGCTTTGATAAACTAAACATTTTTGAAAGAGAATCTATCCTTATCCAGGTTAAAGCGCTGGCCAAGAGAAATGAAAGCGAACCAATAAAAAAATAACTCAATTTTCTTTTAGAAAACTGAGTTAACTTTGTATTGAGAAATAGTGTTTTTTTCAATATAGAATTATCCTATAAAATTTATAGGAGATTCTACTATGGAAAACAAAAGAATTGATGACTTTATTTTAATGCTTTCAGATTTAAGCGCTTTTCTTGTTGAAATTAAATTCAGATATACTGAAACACAAGAAATACCACAACCTAAACAAGCCGTCGAGAATTATCTTGACGGCTTATCTAAACGATTTTTGCTGATGCAAAAACTTGATGCTTTACAACTTAATAGCGAAAAAGAGGAAAAACTCGGCATTACTGATATTTTTACAACAAAGGAGATTAAAGCAATGCCCAAATTAAAAGATTTTTCTTATAGATACAAAGATAATGTTAGAACACATGAATTTAGATACCGTAGAAACGGTTATAATAAATCATTTTCTAGCACTGATTTTAAGCAAGCAAAGAAAAAAGCGCTTGAATTTTGCAAGCAGTTAAACTTGCTGGAAGCAGGCGCTTTAGACAAGAATGTTATGTTTAATGATTTTGCAAATGATTATATGCAAAATGTAAAAAAGAAAAATGTTTCATTCAAAACCTTTCACAATGACTATAACCGATTTTCAAATTACATACTGCCAGCGTTTAAGCGCCTTAAGGTCAAAGATGTTAGAGCACCGTTTATACAAAAATTCTTAAACGATGTTCTTGATGCAGGACACCAGCGAACTGCAGAAGCGCTTTTTTATATCCTTAAAACTATTCTCGATTATGCAGTTAATACTGATGTAATACCAAAGAACCCTATTTTAGCAGTAAAAATCCCAATGCACAATAGAGAAGTTGGAAAAGTGCTGCCACTTGATATTGAAAGACATTTTGTTAATGCAATTAAAGGCAATAAATATGAATTAACTTTTGCTGTTTTACTTTTTACTGGTTGCCGACCTTGTGAACTTGAAAGCCTGTCTATAGAAAAAGACGGATTTTTAACTTTTAGAAATCGCAAGCAAAAAAATAATAGAATAGCTTTTAAGGATATACCTATAACACCAATGCTTGCGCCATATGCAGAACGCCTTAAAGTTTCTTTGCCTTTAAATTTAACATCAGAACTTGGCAAGATTTTTTCAAAGATAGTTCCTGGATACCGTCTTTATGACCTGCGCCATACTTTTGCAACACGCTGTCAGACTTGTGGTGTTCCTCAAGAAATAGTTGCACGCTGGCTTGGCCACAAAACTGATAGAATAACAGACAATGTTTACACCCATTTTCCCCCTGAACATATGCTCAAACAGGCAAAAAAAGTAGAATATTAAAGGCATTTCTTTCCCCAATCTTTCCCCAAAAACACACTTTTTTGGAGAAAGCAGTGGTCAAAGACCCTTTTTTACACAATAAAAAAACTTTAAAATGCAAAAAAAACAGCCCTTTTAGGCTGTTTTTCGTGTTTTGGTTGCGGGAGTGGGATTTGAACCTCACGACCTTCGGGTTATGAGCCCGACGAGCTACCAGACTGCTCCATCCCGCGATATAAATGGTGCCGGAAGCCGGGGTCGAACCGGTACGAGAAATTAATCTCACGGGATTTTAAGTCCCGGGCGTCTGCCAATTCCGCCATTCCGGCATACAACGACCTAGATTTCCTAATCGCCATTATATTATATCATTCATTATTATAAAAGTCAATACCTTTTTATGCTTTTTTCGAAAAAAATCCAATTTCATATTGACTTTCACTTAAAAATATGATATCATATATGAGCGAATCGTGCTCAACTCCTATCATATACTATGACAAATCTGTCGGTTTTATGCAGGGTAGGGCAAAAAAGAGGAAACGTTCGTGTTTTACGAGCTAACAATATAATTAAATATATTTATGAGCAGAAATGCATCAACAGGATTATTTCGCCCTTGGCGAAGATACCCGCACTTGCCGCTTACAAGCGAGCTTGACGTGGCTTCGTGAGGTATTCGAATCGGATTCGTGAAACGAGTTTCACGAGCCACTTCTCAAGCGATCCTGCATATATATGAT
>JAZNAX010000009.1:0-72394 GCA_045586765.1 Christensenellaceae bacterium
TTCTGCTTCATTTTGTCGCTTTGTTGTAGTATAGCAAATTGTTTTGAAAATATCAACTGTTTTGACCTTGCTACTAACAAAATTTTTAATAATTTTATTAAATTTTTCTTCAGAATAGGTCGTTTGCACAACTATACACAACTTATCTGCCGAAATATCAAGTAAATGCTCTCTATTTTCAGTTATAACAGCACTATTATCACACCATCCATTTATACCTATTACTTCTGGATGTTTTGCGTCGCCGATTATTGCAATCTTATACCCTAATTCATAATGTTTTTTAACAATATCTTGAATTTGTTTAACAAATGGGCAAGTGCAATCTATTACATTTAATTTTAGTTTTTTTGCCCTATCAAACGTTGACTTTGGCTCTCCGTGAGTTCTAATTAAAAGAGTTTCGCCACCCTTAAATTCCACGTCATCTAAACTATCAATAGTTTTTATTCCAGCATCTTTAAGTTTTTTTATAACACTTTCATTATGTATGATTTCACCAAGAATATAGATGTTGTCACCTTTTAAATTTTCGGCTTCTTTTATCGCCCTACTAACGCCAAAACAAAAGCCATTGTTTTCACACTTATAAATATGCATAATTACTTTTTACCCTTTGACGAAAGCTGTTTTAATATATTTTGCTGTTCTATCATTTTTTCTCTTACTATTTGGTCTAAAGCCTTAATATCTTCTTCTGAAAGTTTTTTACCATAATAATCAGAAAGTTCAAAAGGTTTTCCTATTATAATTTTAGTCCTTGAAAACATTTTGGCTTTTTTTAGCATCATTATAGGAACGATTGGACATTTTGCCTTTACCGAAAATATTACCGAGCCACCCTTAATCTCTTGCAAGTCTGCTGTACCTGAAACATTTCTTGTGCCCTCTGGGAATATGCAAAGCTTATTCCCCTTTTTAATTTCTTTTATGGCTTCTAAAAGCGATTTCATGTCTGGGTTATCCCTATCAATAGGAATTCCACCATAAGACCTAACAATCTTAGAAAACAATTTATTTTTAAATATTTCTTTTTTTGCAAGATATTTTATATCTTTATCGCAAATTCTTGCAATAAAACCACAATCAATCGCCCTAAAGTGATTGCTCACCAAAACAGCGCCACCCTTTGGAATATTTTCTTTACCATAAACTTTGATTGGGTATAATAACGAAAAAAAGAAAATTGGTATTTTTTGAAAAAAATTCATATTTTTATCCTTCAATATATGATAAAACCTTGCTTGCTACTTGTTCAACTGTCATATAAGATGTGTCAATTTCTATAGCATCTTCAGCCTTTCTTAGTGGTGCAAAATCTCTATTCTTATCATTATAATCTCTTTGTTCAATCTCTTGTTTCAACTCGTTAAAATCAACTTTATGACCTTTAAGCGAAAGTTCTTTAAATCTTCTATCTGCCCTAACATCTACGCTTGCTGTAATGTAAAACTTAAAATCAGCATTTGGAAGCACATACGAACCGATATCCCTACCATCTAAAACACAAGACATTTGTCCGGCAATTTTTCTTTGCATCTCTACCATTTTTAACCTTACACATTTAAGACTTGAAATGTTTGATGCAGCCATTGAAACATGTGGCTCACGAATTTTTTCAGACACGTCTTCACCATCTAAAAACGTGTGTTGAGTTCCGTCAATATATTTAATCTCAAGATTTATATCATCGATAAATGTTTTTACCCCTTGTTCATCAAACGTGTCAATACCAAGTGACAACGCTTTAATTGCAGTTGCTCTATACATTGCACCTGTATCAAGATACAAGATATTTAACTTGCTTGAAAGTTTTTTTGCTATTGTGCTTTTACCACTACCAGAAGGTCCATCAAGTGCTATTCTAATAATTTTTTCCATTGTATTCTCCTTTTTGATAAAACATATCAAATAAAAATTTTCATATATAAATTTTAACTTAAATCGTTAAAATTTTTAATTCTTAGTGCTGTTTAGCAATTTTTCCCTGCTACATAACCGGTTGAAAAAGCAATTTGCATATTAAACCCACCCGTAAACGCATCAACATCCAAAACTTCACCAGCAAAATAAAGTCCTGTTACAAGTTTACTTTCCATAGTTTTTGGGTTTATTTCTTTAACATTTATTCCACCAGCAGTAACAATCGCTTCTTCTATAGGTCTTAGTTTTTTAACAGAGAATTTAAGGCATTTTAGCGTGTCAACAATACGCTTTCTTTCTTCTGCTGTTATTTGACTACAGTTCTTTTTCAATGAAACACTAGCCTTATTAAGCACCAACTCAATTAACGTGCTAGGAATCAACGAGCGCATTACCGTACAAATGTTTTTAATATTATTTTGAGAAAACTCTCTAATAAGTCGATTATCTAAAACTTCATTTGATAGAGCTGGTTTTAAATCAATACTTATTGTAATTTCATTAAGGTTTAGTCTGTTGATTTTTGATGAGCAAGAAAGAACGATAGGTCCAGAAATACCAAAATGAGTAAACAACATTTCACCAAAGTCAGTATAAACTATTTTCTCGCCCAATTTTGCAGTCAAACTAACATTTTTAAGGGATAGTCCTTGTAAACTTATAAAATCACTTCCCTTTAAATCAATTCCAACAAGCGCTGGTTTAGTTTCAATAATCGTATGCCCAAATTGTTTTGCAAACTCATATCCATCACCCGTACTTCCTGTCAGTGGATATGAAACACCACCTGTACAAACGACTACGCTATCGCATTCAACTTGTCCATTATTTGTAATTACACTTGTAACTTTTTGTCCATCGCTATTGATTTTTAACACTTCGGTATTTAATCTAACATCAACATTTAGTTTTTTAAGAAGTTTTTCAAATGTTTTAGTTACATCACTCGCTTTATCACTTGCAGGAAAAACCCTATTGCCACGCTCAATTTTTATTTCTAAACCATTATTTTGTAAAAACTCAATCATTGATTGTGGCGAAAATGAATTTATTGCACTGAACAAAAACTTAGGATTGCTTACAACATTGTTGAAAAAATCATTCTTTTCAACATCATTTGTAACATTGCATCTACCTTTACCCGTTATGTAAACTTTTTTTCCTAATTTTTCGTTTTTCTCGATTAAAATTACCTTATTTGATGGATTACTTGCCGAAATACAAGCCGTCATCAAACCTGATGCACCACCACCAATAACTACAACTGTATGCATATATCTTTTACTTCTTTTACCTTTTTATAATCTGTTTTGTTAAATAAAATTGGCGTTATTGTAATATAACCTTTTTTAATCCACTCTACATCAGTATCTTTGTCGTTTTGGTCATGATTCATAATTTCGCCTTGCAAAACATATTCATCTTCACCAACTTTTACATATTCATCTGTATAGTATTGCTTACCGAGAGATGTTACCACAGCACCTCTAATATTTTCCGTTGGTGGAAAATTTATATTCCACATATCTCCTACTTTTGAATATGGCAACAAATAATCAATTATTTGTTCTGCATATTCAGCATATAGCGTAAAATTGCTTTCAAGCAAACTATAAGCCGAAAAAGCAAAGGCAACATGTCCAAAAAACGATGCTTCACAAGCGATTGAAACAGTTCCTGAATATAATATGTCCGAACCTATATTGTGTCCCTTATTTATTCCCGCAACAACAATGTCTGGACAAAAATCCTTAAACATTAGCTTTGCAACTTTGACACAATCTGCTGGTGTACCAGAAATTTGATATGCCGGGCAATCTTTAAGGTCAAAGTTTTGTTTTATTTTTATAGAATTAGTTATGGTTAAAGAATGTGAACTTGCCGACCTATTACCATCAGGTGCAACAACTAAGACATTATGTTTTTTGCTTAGTCTTTTCGCAAGTTCTATTATCCCATTACTACTTATACCATCATCATTGCTAATTAAAATGTTCATTTTGCACCATTATGTCTGACATATTTTATTTGAATATTATCAGTCTTTTTCTTGCTTTTTCTTTTTTGTAAACAATTTTTGAATTTTGTCACCTTTTTTATAAATCAACACCATTGAAATCAGTGTTAAAATAATAAAAATGCCCCACAAAAGTATTCCCCACCAAGTATCGTATGGAATAATATTATTATTCATTGAATAGCAAGAAGCAAATACTGAGATAAGTCTTGTTATTATAATCATAGTTATAAAAAACGAAGAACTAAGAGTTGTTATCCCTGCAACAAAACATAAAATATCATCTGGAAAAAATGGAAACAAAAACATAAATGTTAAAATTATTTTATCTTTCCCCTTAATGATTTTTAGCCCTTTATTTAGGCTATCTTCACCAACCAGCCATTTGGCCACTTTAAAGCCAAAAATTCTGCCAATATAAAAGGCAACGATAGAACCAAGAATAATTCCTATTGAACTAAAAACAGCCCCAATCAACGGCCCAAATAATAACACACCTGCGCCGACAGTAATAAATGCCGGAATTGGCAAAACAACAACTTGCAAAAATTGTATTATTGTAAACCATAATATTGCTTGATTGCCAAAAGATGAAATATATTCTCTAAATTTATCCACACTATCTACTTTACTTAAAAAACCTGTGGTTTTAAGAAAATAAAGTGACACAATTATTATAGAAATGCATATTACAACAAGCATAAAGAGTTTGTATATAAAACTCTTAGAATTAGCTGAAAATGTAATTGTTAAAACGGTTAATATTGATATTAAACTTACTGAAACTGCCGTTATTACGCTTGAATAATTTAGCCAAACACCACTTTCAAAAGTATCGACATATAAAACTGTAAAAATAACACCAAAACAGCCTATAAGCGCAATAAATATATCGAATAAAATTGTTTTTATAATAGATACTTTAGTTTTATTCATAATAATATTATATTCTTACTACAAAAACTTATCCGTATTATAAAATTATTGTTCTAACTTTTTATACTCGCTAACAGCAATTTTATCACAGCGATTGTTATACTCGTTATCAGCGTGTCCTTTTACCTTTATAAAATTTATTTTATGAGTTCTATATTGCTCTAAAAGTTTTTGCCATAAATCGATATTTTTAACCTGCTTTTTTCCAGCCGTTTTCCATCCATTTAGTTCCCAACCAAAAACCCATTCTTGATTAAAAGCATCAACCACATATTGAGAATCGCTATATAAATTAACTTCACAGATTTCTTTTAGGCACTCAATACCTTTTATTACAGCAAGAAGTTCCATGCGATTATTTGTTGTTTCTAATTCATTTCCACTGACAATCTTTTCATGTTCACCATAAATTAGTATTGCACAATAACCACCTGGTCCTGGATTACCACTACAAGCACCATCTGTATAAATATCAACAGTTTTCATTATAAATTCTCTAATTCTGATGCCCTTTTAACACAAGCATCAATCGCCTTTTCAGTTATTTTTGATAGTTCACAATCATTATAAGTGTTTATCGCTTGAATGGTCGTTCCACCCTTGCTACAAACGGCGTTTATTAAGTCATCAAGTGACTTTTCACTATTTTCTTGAATCATTTTACCAGCACCTATCATAGTGCTTACAGCAAGAGTCTTTGCATCTTCATAATTAAGTCCGTGTTTTACACCACTTTCAATTATACCTTTTAAGAATAAATAGAAATATGCAGGAGAACTGCCACTAACCCCTGTAACAGCATTAAGTTTTTCTTCATCAACAAGAACAACACTCGCAAACGATGACATTAATTTTGTGATAAAACCTTTATCTCTATTGCACTTAAAGTCTGACAAATCAAGCCCAACAGCACCTAAACCTATAGAACAAGGAGTATTTGGCATTGAGCGAGCAATTTTTGCGTTTGGAAAAGTGTTTTTAATTTTTTGTTTTTTAACGCCAGCCATAATAGATATAAATTTATTGCATTTACAGCCTTTTATATTAAATAAAACGTCGTTTAAGTTCTGTGGTTTTATTGCAAATAAAACAATCTCAGAATTATTAACTAAATCAATGTTATCTTGCGTTGTTTTAACGCCAAGAGTAGCGATTTTGTCAAGCGAATCTTGGTTAATATCACTTACATAAATTTGCTCTGCTGATAGAATTTTTCCGTTAATTGCACCTTTTATTATTGCCGATGACATAAATCCACAACCAATAACGCCTAATTTAAAATTCTTTTTCATTTTTCACCTTTTTGTGCTTAATTTATTTGACTAAAATTTGATTTTAGTATATAATCAATATGCTTAGGGGAGTGGCTCAACGGTAGAGTAGCGGTCTCCAAAACCGTAGGTTGCGTGTTCGAATCGCGTCTCCCCTGCCAATAATCTCAATCACAATTCGTGGTTGGGATTTTTTATTTTTTTATTAGTCCACACAACCTACTCCTTCGGTTGCTGACTGCTCCATTACATTACACAGGGCTTCGCCCGAATCTATCGTCTTCCCCTTGCAAATAGTCTCAACCATATCAAGTGGTTGGATTTTTTATTTTATTAAACTATAAAAAGTAATATATGATTTTCTAAAATTTCCATTTTCGTATGAAAAGTTTACTAATAATTTACAACATATTATACCAATTATAATTATACCATTTTTTTTATTTTTTTGCTAGTGTTTTTATAAAAAATAAGGGTTATTATATATTAAAATATAAAACAGATTAAAAAAGATAATACACAAAAAAGCCACTAGTAATCTAGTGGCTTTTTAATTTTTTATAAATAATTATTTGTTATATTCGTTGCAGAGTAAGTGAAGTGGAGCTTCGTCTTCGATAATTTCAGGGAAACGACCTGCTTTATCATAGAAGCAGTTGTCATTTGCATCGTCATTACACATAGAAACTTCACGAACAATAACTGTACCCTTGCCAACTTCACCCCAGAATCTGTGGAATAAGCCTGGTGTTAAAGTTACGCTTTGACCTGGGTTTAAGCAAATTTCTGTACCTGCTGGGTAAACATGCTTTACACCATCGATAACAACGCTAACATCTGTATCAGCGAGTTTGTTATCTTCTGTTGTATTGTATAATTTGATAATTAAGTTGCCACCACCTGCATTGATGATGTCTTCCATCTTTGACCAGTGATAGTGCATTGGTGTGATTTGACCTTCTCTAACTATCATAAGTTTTTCAGCATATGGCTTTGGATATTTTGCTTGATTCTTTTGGTTACCATTACGAAGTGTGATTAAGAATAAGCCAACTTTGTTGAAGTCGCCATTACCAAAGTCTGTAATGTCCCAACCTAACATATTGTCTTTAATTTCTTGGACTTCTTCGCCTTTTGTTTTCCATTCTTCTGGTGTCCAAAGAACGAAGTCAGGCAAGCAAATTTTGTACTCTTTAAATAATTCAAGAGCATCTCTCATAATTGAGTTAATTTCTGAACGCTTCATGTTTTTTCTCCTTTAATTAAATTTCATATACACAAATATTGTTAATTTTGCAGAAATATTTGAGTTCTTCACTAAAGTCACCATAAGCAACCATCCAGTGGTGACCGATACCATATTTCATAATTTCTTTATTGATTTGTGAAACTGGTTTTTCGAATTTTATCTTAACTGGGTTGCCAGGGAATTCCATACCACATGGGATAGCGTCGCCCACCATAAATGAAAGACGGAATTCATCGCCGTGACCACAAATGTTAACAGCAGTAACCTTACCTGGTTTAACAACGAACTTAGAGCACACACCCCTTTCCATCAAACGAACAGGTGCAAGTTCAATTTCGCCTTCTGCAATTGAGAAGCCTGATGAACCACAGTGAGCATACATAATTGTGTTTGCTTTTTCATCTGGGAATAAAAGGTCTGTATTATTGATTGGCTTTCCACTTAAGTCATACATAAGTTTCATTGTTAAAGCGTTTGTAACGTCGCCTTCGCAAGAACCAACGATTCCTTCTTCAGCCAAGAGCGAATAACCAAGGCAAACTTTACCCATGTATTTTGTATAGCACTTAACTGATAATGCTTGTAATTCATATTCTTTAGCAAGGTCTTTCATTGCTTTATAGAATTTCATTGATTCAAGCATAGATTCGTTTGTAGAGGTGATTTTGCAACCCTTAAACATATCTTTCTTTTCTTCAAGAAGTGCTTTTGCTTCTTCATCAGAAATAGCGTCAACTTTAGCAGTTAATTCTTCTTCGTCAAGGTTAACAACTCTTGAACCTAATTTTTGCTTAATAGAAAATTCATCATAAGCAATTTCTGTCATACCCTTAACTCTACCACCGATAGCACCAACGATAGTCTTGCTCATAGAATTCTTAAGAGCATAAGCTGTTGCAATTGTCTTAATTTCTTTTACGCATGCAGGGTCATCAGCATCACCATAAACGAATTCACAAGTTTTGCCAATATCTCTAAATACAGCACTGATTTGGTGTGCACAACAAAGTGAACCTGTGTCAAATGCTGGATAAGCACGAAGAATAAGTGGCATATCAACATAAGATAAAAGGTCTAATAAGTGGTGGTCTTCACTCCAAGTTGCAATACAAATCATTAAAACGTCTGCATCTGTAGATTTTAATTTTTCGGCTGCTTGGCGAACTGTTTCATAATCGTGCATAACAACACCTGTGTTTTCACAAGTGATGCCTTGAGCTTCCATTGCTTTAACAGTTTGGTTAAGTAATGGCATTGCTTCATCATAGCCAACTTCAACAGGACAAGCAAGCGCAACTGTTGCTACATTTAATTTCATAATAATCTCCATTTATAACCCTGCTATTTATATTATTTTTCTCTCATATTCGCAAGGCAAAATATGAAAAAATTTTTTACTCTTTTGTTAATTTCCAAACTTCGGTATGACCGATAGTTTGATTTGGCTCAACATCATAAAGCGGTGAAAGGCTTTCAACTTCTGTCATTTGGTCACAAAGATATGTTTCATAAGACACATTGCCATCTGGATATTCTTTATTTCTATAAAGATCGTATATCTTTTCAAAAACAACACCGTGATTTACATATTTAACATGCCCATCAGGGTGAGCAACACCTATCTTATAAAGAGTGTCATTATTAGGTCTATGAGTAATCTTTATGAGTTCACGAGAATATTCTGCCCTTTCATCACCAAGGTTTGTGTAATCCCAAAGCGTAATTTTACTAAGTGGTTCATCGCCACATTTTCTAATTTGCATTGGAATATATTGCACGCCATTTGGCGCCATTGATGTTATGCCCCAAGAAGAAAATCTACGAGTTACATTATCGGTATTTTCTAACTTGTGAACTATTTTTACTGAGTCATCTCCCTCAAAAGAAATTTCCATGCTTTTTTTAACTTTAAGCCATGGGTCTTCATTTTGGCAAAGAATAACTTTATTTTCTAAAATTTGATAACTGATTGGTTCGTTGTCAGGATAAGCACTTAACTTGCTTTCTGGAGCGAGCCATAATCTATGTCCCCCTTGAACACGCCAACCTTCATCAGAACATAAATAATCTACGTTTAGTGGCTGTTCATAGAACAAATTTTCACTTCCTTTATATGATAAAAATGAAATTCTAATACCAAACTCTGTTGGTACTCCAATTTTAATATCGCCCTTTTCAATAAATAAGCATTTACCGAAATGGCCATAGTTTTCAATATAAGTTTTCATATTGCAAAATAAAATTCTAATTTTTAAAATATGAGCCCGGTCAAAAATATATAAAATAAATTTAACCGTGGCTCATAAATTACAGTTTAGTTATATATTAACCTTTCTTCCATCTTTGGATAACACAAGTAGCGCGGCCGCCTTCTTCGTTGATGATTTCGTAATCACCGAAGCAAGCTGGAACTACTAATGTTTGGAACTTGTCGCAAACAGCAAAATATTCTGGGTTTGCTTTTGAGCGAACAGTTACTTTGCTACCAACTGTCAATGTAAGCATGTTCATGAACTTACCTTCTGTTGAGAATTCACCAACTTTTTCGAAGTGGATTCTTTCAACGTGGTATGGCATTACAGGAGTTGTCTTATAACGGTCAATGAAGTAGTTCTTTGTCCATTTAACAACAGCTGGTGTTGACAATAAGTGGTCTTTAACCCAAGATGCTCTTCTTGTCTTTTCCATGTTTCTGCCGTGTTCAAGGTGCATTTTTAATGGCTTACCTGTCATAGTCTTAGCGTTGTCATCCCATGATGGTCTTGCGAAGTCATATTCAAAGAATGAATATTCTGTACCGTTGATACTTGGGTTTGTATCCATTTCAAGAACCATTTGGTTACCGCCGTGACCGTGCATTGTTCCAGGAGGAATCAAGTATAGGTCACCTTCTTTACTTGGCCAGTTAGCAATAAATTCTTTCCAATTTTCGATAACTTTGATGTTTTGTGATTCTTCACAAAGTCTTTCCCATTCTTCGATATCAGCATCATCGTGGAAGCCCATCCATGTGTTAGCACCTTCATAAGCTTCTGCAATGTAGTATGTTTCATATCTGCCGAGTGGTTCGTCGAAGTGATCAGCAACATATTTGCTTGATGGGTGAATATGCATTGGCATTGAAATTCTTTCAGCTGGTTGTGGGGTTGGGTGCCAACCGTCATCTAGCCAGATGTCAAGTGGGAACAAGCCTGGATATTGTTTGTTGATAAGTCCACCAACGAGGTCTTCGCCATATTGCATAGCGTTGAGCATTGGCATAGAAATACTTCTTTCGCCACCGAAGTCGATAAGAATACGAAGTTCTGGACCAGCAATTTTGTTCCATGCATTGTTAGCAAGGCCTTCTACTTGGTAATCCATATCTAAGTATCTGTAAGCACCCCAAGGACCTGGGCTGAAAATCTTAACTTCGTGGATTGGGTATTTAACAAGTGTTGACATGATTTCGTCATAAGCAACTCTAGGAATTAATACAAGGTCATTTTCGAAGTAGTTTTCTACATAGAAATCCATTGCACCATACATAAAGTCTTTTTGACGCTTTAACATGTAGTAGTCAGAATAGTTATATTCTTTCCAGTTATAGTCTTTAGTAGGAGTTGTGCAGCCAAATGTATTGAGTCTGCCTTCCCACATATCCCATTGTACTTTTTGGTGTGTGTTATCAACATAGCACTTAACAGCATAAAGGTCAGCTAAAGCCTTGATGCAAGCGCCTTCACCATATACGATTACAACTGCGTTAGAAGCAAGTTTCTTCTTCAAATCAGCAATTGCTTTTTCACACATAATGTCTTCAATAACACCTGTTTTGTTTACTTTACCAAAACCAGGGTCTTCTGTCACGTAAGGTGCATTATAAGCAATAATGTCCTCTCTTGACTTGTAAAGTTGTGTAGCAGCGAAAAGCTCTACCTTTAAGCCTTTAGCTTGAAGTTTGGCAGCAACTGCGTTTGCGATTTTAGCAAAATCAATACCATACCAACCATCAATGGCAATGTTCTTATCGGTTGAGTCAACAAGTGAAGCTACTTTTTCAATAACTTTGTCCCAGCCGAAAGTTACGCTATCTCTATTTTTAGCAGAAATAACGATTTTGTTGTCAGCATTTTTTATAGATTCATATACTGGCATGCTTTCATCCTCCTTGAAAAGATTTAAAATTTTTTATTTTTTTTATTTTTATTTATAACAAGGCAAAATTACCTTTGCTATTAAATTAACTTTAGTCTTTCCCAATTTTCAGCCATATTGAGAATTTCTTCTTGGCTCTTAATACCATCAACAGAGTTTGCTGCAAATAAGTTGCAAGCTGCGGCTGCTGAAGCGAATTTAAGAGTTTGTTCATCACTTAAACCATGATATATTGAATAAAGTGAACCTGCACAGAAAGTATCGCCTGCACCAACACTACCCTTAATCATTTCTGATGGGATTTTGAGTGATGGAACTTCTGTATAAACTTCAGTTTTAACATCATAAGCAAAAGCAGTTTCTTTGCAGTGGATAATAATTTTATCTTTAACACCTGCTTTAGCCATGTTAAGCATTGCAAGTTTGATATTTTCTCTATTTAATTTTCCGTCAGCATCATAAGCATCTAACTTTGAGATACGGCAACATTCAATTTCGTTGATAATTGCATAGTTAGCATATTTAAGTGCTGGAACAATCTTCTTACCATAATCAGCATTGTTGTCGCTTACAACGTCAATAGATGTTTTAATACCCTTTTCTTGAACCTTCTTAAGTAAACGAGCCATTTTTGTGCCATATTCAGCATCATCAGCATCAAACTTGTCTAATAAAAGAATATAGCCGATATGGAAAATATCGCAGTCAAGATTATCAACATCAATATCTTCTGGACCAAATGCAGCATTTGTGCCTTTGTTAAAGAAGAAAGTACGTTCGCCACCTTCTAAACTCATAACATCTGAAAAGCCTGTAGGAATTGTTTTTGAATATGTAATTTTATCAGTGTTGATGCCATTTTGAGCAAGCTCTGAAACAACGAATTTACCGTTAGCATCATCACCAACTAGACCTAAAGCTGTAATAGGAATATTTTTGTCAATTTTAGCAAGGTTAATTGCTGTGTTTGGAACACAACCACCAACAGCCATAGAAATGTCTGTGATGTGAGACAACATACCAATTTGTGGATATGAATCGATATTCTTAACAACGTCTACAAGTATGTTACCTGCAATAACTAATTTTTTATCGT
Organism: Christensenellaceae bacterium; assembly: GCA_045586765.1. GTDB lineage: Bacteria > Bacillota > Clostridia > Christensenellales > Borkfalkiaceae > UBA1259. Next base: position 12,630 of record JAZNAX010000009.1, read on the forward strand.
AATTTGACATTATAAATTCTCCTAATAACACCGATTTCTATACCAAAAATTGGCATAAAAACACATTTAAAATAAAGTATATATGAATTATACTAAAAGTTAGTATGTTTGTCAATAATTTTACTAAATTTATTTTGTAATTTTTTAAATATTTTTACTTTTCACACAAGATATTGTGAAAGTTTACAAAAACTCATCTATATAAGACAAATTAAAAATAATGCCCAAACCAAAAAATGCTTTTAACAAAATGGTTTGGGCAATAAATATTCAATTAGTCAACCCTGCTTTCTTTAATAACGTTTTGATAATAATAGTAACTATCTCTTGGGCGACGCTCAAATGTTTCACGATTGATTTGAACAAGACCAAATACAACATCGAAACCAAGGTGTGCACCTTCGTTTGTATCTAAGAATGTCCAAGGTAAATATCCAACAACGTTAGCACCAGCTTTAATAGCACGAGAGAGTGAACGTAAGTGTTCACGCATATGTTGAACTCTATAACTATCGTGAAGGTCAGCATTGAGGTCTTCAAGTCTTTTTTTACCAACGCCATTTTCGGTGATAATAATTTCTTTGTCAGGATAATGGTCATGTAAATACATAAGAACATCGAACAAACCTTGTGGATAATAACCAAAGCCGTAGTCGTCTGTTGGCAAATATGAGATTGAGTTTGGAACAACTTTTACGTTCATATACTCGCTTTCACCATATTCTATGTATCTTGAACTATAATAGTTAACACCGATAAAATCGCAAGGAATAAAGTTATCTTCTAATTCTTTCTTCCAGTTTGTAGTAACTTTTCTATCAATATCTCCGGCATTAATCAATTCATCTGGATAAGTTCCTTCAAACATTGGTTGTAACCATCTTCCAGCAAAGGCTGCCATTCTATTTCTTGAAGCCGCTCTATTTTTTTCAGACGTTGTAAAAGGATAAGTTGCTTCTATCCATAAAACTGCACCAATTTTACCCTTAAGTCCCATTGACTTATAAAGATGAATGGTTCTATAGTGTGTAAGAATCATATTGTGGAAACACTTAGGGCCACCTGATGTTTCAGAAACTGCGTTAAGGTTTGGCTCGTTTACTGTGCACCAGTAATCAATTCTATCACCAAATGCTTCAAAACAAGTTTTTGCATATGATGTAAACCAATCTCCAAATGAACTATTAGTAAGTCCACCTAAAGCAACAACCCACCAAGGTAAGTCACAGTGCCAAAGGTCAAAGAATGTTTTAATACCGTTTTTCTTGAGTTCATCAATAACTTTGTTATAGTGGTCAATACCAGCTTGGTTAACTTCTGCTGGGCCATTTGGGAAAATTCTTGACCAAGAAATAGAGAAACGGAAACATTTAACCCCTAATTCCTTTAAAAGTTTTATATCTTCTGGATATGTATGATAAAAACCTGCCGCTGTATCTGGGTCTGCATTATTGCATTTAGCAGGGTCAACTCTATACCTATGCATCCAAGTATCTTCACCTTTGCCATCTACGTGATGAGCACCTTCAATTTGAACTGCTGAAGTTGCTACACCAAACATGAAATCCTTTGGAAAATCGAATCTAATTTCATATTTCATAACAAAATACTCCTATTATAATAACATTACATCAATTATAACATAATTAACTTTTTTGTCAAGTATAAATTGTAAAATTTATAGCAAAATTTTAACAATTTTGTTTATAAAAAACAGTGCCACGAATCAACATAGCACTGCTTAATTTTTAGTTAAAAATGATATTAGTCAACCTTTAATTCTTTGATAACTTTTTGATAGAAATACCAGCTATCTCTTGGAACACGCTCAAGTGTTTCATAACGAATTTGAACTAAGCCGAACATAAGTGTATAACCACCAGAACGGAGTTCACTTGTATCCATAATTGACCATGGGAAATAGCCAATTACTGGGAAACCTGCTTTAATTGCACGAGAAAGTGAACGAAGGTGTTCACGCATATAGTTAATTCTGTAACCATCGTGAAGTTCTTCTTCGTAATTACCCCACTTCTTAACACCAATACCATTTTCGGTAATAATAATGTTCTTACCTGGGTAATTATCGCTCAAATATGCAAGTGTATCAAAAAGCCCTTGTGGATAATATTCAAAGCCATAGTCATCTTTTGGAATATTTTTATTAACAATCTTCTTATACTTAAGGTAGCCTTCATTTTCAGCGTATTCAACGTGTTCTGGTCCATAAATATTAACACCGATAAAGTCTGCTTCAATATAGTTTTCTTTCATTAACTTTTCAAAGTCTGGTGGCAAGCTTTCAACAAATTCTTTTTCCTTTAAAAGAACTTCTGGATAATATCCTTTATACATTGGGTCAAGCCATCTGCCAGCATAGTAAGCCATTGCTCTATCAGCAGCGTCAATATCTTTTTGTTCCATTGAAAGTGAGTAATATGGAATTACGTGAATTACTGCACCAATTTGACCAGGCAAATTCATTGATTTATAAATTTTTACTGCTTTATAGTGCCCCATCATCATATTGAAGAAAGTGAACTTATTTCCACCTGCTTCTTTTGAAACGCAGTTAATGTTTGGTTCGTTTACTGTACACCAATAATCAACTCTATCACCAAATGCTTCAAAACAAGTTTTAGCATAGAAACTAAACCAATCAGCAAAAGAGCTGTTTGTTAAAGCGCCAAGTTGAACAAGCCATAGTGGCATATCGCAGTGCCAAAGGTCAAAGAACGCTTTAATGTCATTTTTCTTAAGTTCATCTATAACACGGTTATAATAATCAATACCTTCTTGACAAACTTTATATGGCCCATCTGGGAAAATTCTTGACCAAGAAATTGAGAAACGGAAGCATTTAAGACCTAACTCTTTCATCATCTTAATATCTTCTGGATATTTGTGATAAAAGTCTGCATTTACTTCTGGGTCAGAAAAGTTATACAATTTTGGGTTTTTCTTGTAGTTATCTGAGTGGAAGTCTTCTCCTTTTCCACCTTCGTGAATACCACCTTCAATTTGAACAGCAGAAGTTGCTGCACCAAATAAGAAATCTTTTGGGAATGTAAATTTCATTTCATTCTTCTCCTATTTTTCACATTGTCACATCAATTATATCATAATTAAATATATTGTCAATTGTTTTTTAGTTAAAACATACATTATTTTACTTAAAAATTAGACCAACGATAAAAAGTATTCATTTATCTTTTCTGCAGGCAATTTCAATTTATTATTTATCCACCATCTTAACGTTTCAACAAAGGTTGAAGTTATATGATTTTCCCAAAAATCTTGAGGTATATTTTGTGGTTTTTTATCCTTAAAGTCCGATATGCGTCTTAATATCAACAAACGCACTTCACCTTTAAAATATTCCCAAAAAAGTTCGTTGTTTTTTGATGATAATAACTTGCAAATATTGTTGTCGTTTTTCTTTATGTGCTTAAACAAGTGCAAAAACGCATCATCACTATTATCACAATCAAATATTGTGCGATTTACACTAAAATTTTGCTTTTCAACATTAAAAATGTGGTCAAAAAGTTCGGCACACAACTCTTTTAAGAGAAAGTCTTTTGTCTCAAAATGAGAATAAAAAGTCGCCCTTCCCACATCTGCAATTTCTATAATTTCCCCAACGGTTATCTTATTATAGTGTTTTATTGATAACAACGAAATAAATGCATTAAATATTGCTTCTCTAGACTTTCTTTGTCTTCTATCCATATTTTTTCTCCATACATTTTTATGTTTTTGTTCAGTATTGAATTTTTGTTAGATTTTGTGGATATATTTTTATCTAAATTCATGATACAATTTTACAGAACAATATGTTCAATAATGAATTTATTATATCATAATTTTAATCGTTTGTCAAAGGAGAAAAAATGAAAACAAAAAGCAAAATTTTTATAGCATTTATATTAAATTTAATATTTTCAATTTTTGAACTTTTGGGTGGAATTATCACAGGAAGTATTGCAATAATGTCCGATTCTATTCACGATTTTGGAGATGCAACGAGCATTGGAACGGCTTTTTTCCTTGAAAATTTAAGCGAGAAAAAGCCAAATAATAAATATACTTATGGCTACGCAAGGTTTTCTGTTTTAGGAGCGCTAATCACCACCCTAATTCTTTTAATCAGCTCAGTTATAGTCATTTATAATGCCATTTTTAGAATTATAAACCCAATTGAAATTGATTATAATGGTATGCTCATATTTGCAATTGTTGGTTTAATAGTCAATTTAATTGCTACATATTTTACACATGGTGGAAAATCATTAAACCAAAAAGCAGTTAACCTTCATATGCTAGAGGACGTTTTTGGCTGGCTCGTTGTTTTGATTGGCAGTATTATAATAAAATTTACAAACCTATATATAATAGACCCTATTTTATCAATTTTTGTTGCTTTATTTGTCGTTATAAATGCTATTAAAAACTTAATTGAAATTTTGCAAATCTTCTTGATTAAAACGCCAAAGAATATTGATATTGATGAAATTGTTAAGCATGTAAAAGAAATCGATGGCGTTATCGATGCACATCATATCCATATTTGGTCAATAGATGGAGAAATTAACCTTGCAACCTTACACTTAGTTGTCAAAGATTATGATAGCAATATAAAAGAAAAAGTTAAAGAAGAACTATCTGGGCACGGCATTTCACACACAACCATAGAAATGGAAACAGAAACTGAAAATTGCAAGGAAAAAACTTGTGATATAAAACAAAAAGAAAATCACTCTCATTGTCATCATAATTAAAATATTGCAATATTTTTTTATAATAAAAAACACCCGAATTGGGTGTTTTTTGCTTATATCAATATTTATTAAATATCTTTTTCACACAATAATAAAATACCGGCAATTAAACTAACAAACAAAAGTGTGCAAACCTTAAAGCCCGTTCCAATTCTTTCACCTTTGTTTAATTTTTTGAAAGCAATAACTGTCATCGGGATACACCAACATAATGGTATTAGATAAGACAATAAAGCATTTAAGACACAACCTAATATCATAAAGACTTTAATTGCAGTGTAACTTTTTACTATTATTACTTCATTTTTTGAATAATTTATTGCAAACCCACATTGTGGACATGCTATTGCACCATCTTCAATTTCCTTTCCGCAGTGTTGACAAAAACTCATAATATTTCTCCTTTGTTTTGTTAATAATACATATTATATGGCACATTGTGCCTTTTGTCAAGAAAAAATTGCCCATTGTGCTATTATTTTTTATATGATTGAGTTAAAAGATATTCAAAAAAGATTAAGAGAAGAAATTAAAAACAGCAACCTTACTCAAAAAGAAATTGCTGAAAAGCTAGGTATAAACCCCTCAACCGTTAGCAAATATCTAAGGTTAGATAAATTTCCGGCAATTGATACTTTTGCAAATATTTGCGAAATTTTAGATGTATCAGCAGATGAAATTTTAGGATTAAGAAAATAGAAAAGAGTGCATTTGCACTCTTTTTTAATGGAAATTTTGCACTTTTTGAAATGAGTGCGAGGGATACATCTACGCTTTCGCTACGATGGCAGAGCCGAAATAAATTAAAAATTATATTTAGAGCGAGGGATTCTCGCCTGTGCGACCTACCCGATAAACAGTGGGTGTCCACTGTTTAGTCCTACGGACAAATTGCTGAAGCAATTTTCTCCATATTCGAATCCCTCTACAAACTACAACAAAAAAGTCTAACCCAAACTTCGTTTAGATTAGACTTATTTTGGCGGAGAGCGAGGGATTCGAACCCCCGTGGGCTTGCACCCAAACGGTTTTCAAGACCGCCTCGTTATGACCACTTCGATAGCTCTCCAAGAATTTATTTAGTTTTTACTGCAAACAAATGTGATAGAATATGTCGAACCAATCACAGCACGACATATTCTACCTTATTTTTGAAAATTATGCAAGCAATTTTAAGGTGATTTTTTATAAATTTAAATATTTTTTTAATTCTTTTCTAAAATTGCCTTATCTAAAACATTATAATTCAGAAAATTTTATTAGTTTAACATCAGATTGCTTAAAGAGTTCCAAAGCAAAATCATCTGGATAACCATTTTTATATATAACTGTTTTAATGCCTGAATTTAGTATCATACGAGTGCAAATAACACATGGTTGGTGTGTAACATAAAGTGTTGCACCTTCTAGGCTTATTCCAAGTTTTGCTGCTTGAATAATTGCATTTTGTTCAGCGTGAACTGCATAGCACACTTCTTGCATAGTTCCACTTGCAATATTTCTAACCCTTCTTAAGCATTCGCCACGCTCAGCGCAACTTTCAATGCCACTTGGGGCACCATTATAACCTGTTGTTAAAATACGCTTGTCCTTAACAACAACAGCGCCAACATGTCTATTTTCTTGATAACAACTTGACCAATCAGCCACAGTTTCAGCAAGATTCATAAATCTTTCATCCCACTTATTCATAAATACCTCTTTTGTTATTATTTTTTATCTTTTTTAACCATTTTTTCAAGTTCTTTAATAAATGATGTTGTATCTGTAAAAGAACGATAAACTGAAGCAAATCTAACATAAGCAACTTCATCGATATTTTTTAAGCCTTCACAGACCATTTCGCCAAGTTCTTTACTTGTAACTTCTTGTGCTAAAGAATTATAAATTCTTTTTTGAATATCATCAACCAAAGCATCAATTGTTGCTGATGAAACAGGTCTTTTTTCGCAAGCCTTGATAATGCCGTTTTTCATTTTATTTGGGTCAAAAACTTGTCTTGCTCCATTTGATTTAACAACAAAAATTGGCGTGCTTTCAACCGTTTCATAAGTTGTAAAACGCTTTCCACAATTAACACACTCACGCCTTCTACGAATTATAGCGCCTTCTTCTGCAGAACGAGAGTCAATTACTTTGCTGTCTATACATCCACAATACATACATTTCATAATTTTCACCTTCTTTATTTTTTATAAAAACAGAAAAACATTAAATTTTATACAATAAAATAATTTTTTCTGCCCAAACTACTATTATAATTATGCCAACACTATTTTATATTTTGATTATAACCTATGTCATTGCGATAAATTTATACGGCATCTTAATGCTTAAGTATCAAAAGAAAGCAAGAGAAGATGGCGATGAAGAAAACATAGGCATAAGCGACACAAAACTAATTTTCACAGGTCTACTTGGTGGAGCACTTGGAATTTTCGTGTTTATGTTTATCCTTAAATATAGACTAAAAAGTTTAGTAATGATGGTTTTAATGCCACTTTTTATATCGTTAAATGCATATCTTGTTTTTACTGCGATAAATGGTGGTTTCGGCTTTTTCATGCTATAAATAAAACAACTTAATTATGCATTTTGCAAATCTTTAATAACTCTTGGAAATTGCTCAATAATTTCGCTTGCAGTCACGGTAAATGCCGAGCCATTTTCTTGGGCTTTTTCGCCAGCCTTTCCAAATACATAAAGTGCTGATAAAAGACTTTCCATTTGGTTATCATTTCTTGCAATAGTTCCTGCAATAAGTCCAGATAACACATCTCCACTACCAGCCCTTGCCATAGCCGAACAACCGGTTGTATTTAGATATATCTCTTCTCCATCGGTAATAACACTAACAGCACTTTTTACTGCTAGTTTAACATTGTATTCTTTTGCAAACTCAACAGCATTTTTAATTAAATTATCGGTCAAACTTTGTTTATCTTTACTTAAAAGTCTTGAAAATTCCCCAATGTGTGGCGTTAATATAACTGTGCATTTTTTGTCTTTCAATACGCCAATTCCATACTTGCTTAAGGCATTTAATCCGTCAGCATCAATGATGAGCACTCCAGAATAATTCGCTAGTAAATAACAAACGATTTTATATGTTAGTTCACTATTTCCCATACCCATGCCAACAGCAATAGAATCACATGAAAGCACCTTATCAATAGAAGCCGAAAAATCTTCATCAAACGTCATCAATATGCACTCTGGATTCTTACCCACATAAGCGTTAAACAAACTTTTTGGGACTAAAAGATATGTATACCCTACGCCAGATTTTAACGCCGTTAAACTATTTGCAGAAAGAATCACGCTACCTGTAAAATCTTCACTTCCACCGATAATGCAAGTTTTTCCAAAATTGCCTTTATTAACATTTCTTTTTGGTATTTTAAAAGATTTTTTCGCATCTCTATCATCAATTCTTTTAATAAAATTATCTTCCCAAACGCTTATTCCAATGTCTTTTAAGATAATCTTACCAGAATAATCTATGCCGTCACATAAAAAATGTCCAACTTTATATTCGCCTATTGTAATGGTCATATTGCATTTAACGGCAACGCCCATAACCTTGCCATTATCTCCGTTTATTCCACTTGGAATATCGCAAGCAATTTTATAGCAATTTATAGCATTTATTTTATCAATAATTTCTTTATATTTACCTTCAATATTTCTATTTAGCCCCACGCCAAATAAACAATCAACAATTATATCAAACGGCTTATCAAATAGGTTATAATCGGGATTTTCACTATCGAACAATTTAACCGAAAAGCCGTGCGTTTTACTTAAAATATCGGCGATAACAAGCCCATCTTTTCCGTTGTTTCCTTTTCCAACGCAAACCAAAACTCTGCCACCGAAAAATTGTTCTTTAATAACGGATGCAACACTTTCTCCAGCCCTAAAAATAAGTTCATCTTGCTGAGTACCAAGGGTATTTATGGTAAAACTATCTGCTTTTTGCATTTGACAAACTGTTAAAATTCGTTCCATTAGTCACCTTTATAATCTTTTAGAGCATTCATCGCTTGGTCATAAGTAAAACCTTTGCCAATTAAATAACGATAAGTTTTTGCAAGATTTTCTTTTGTTATAGGCTTATCCCCTAAATGTTTTTTAGCAATAAGTTTAGCACTTTCATTTCCAGTGTCTTCCGTTTCTAAATAAGCACTTTCAATATCTTCTTTTTTAACGCCTTTCATCATAAGTTTATATTCAGTAAGGCGTCTGCCTTGTCTTTTATTTACGCTTTCAATATAGCGTTTTGAATATTCGGCATCATCTATATAATTATATTCCTTTAACTTGTCAATACAATGCCAAACAACTTGCTCAGAATACCCTTTTTTTAATAAATATTCCTTCACTTGTCTTTTGGTTTTAAGGTTTTTAGAAATATAATCGGTCGCTTTAGTTAAGGCTTCGTGTTGTTCGCTTTCCAACACTAGTTGCTCAAGTTTTTCTATCTCAACTTCTTGACCTAATTTTATGCGATTTTTAACAGCCGTTTCTATTGACATACCACAAAAAAACTCGCCATCAACATAAACGTTGCAACGCTTGTTATTGTTTTTTTGAACAGAAATTTCAGTTATAATCGGCATAAATCACCTAAATTTCACCCAAAATCATAATATCCTGAGCCTAAATCTTCAATATTTATTTTTCCATTAAACGCATCTAACAATTTTTTGTTAAATGCATCAAAATAGTCTTTTTTTATTGCAATTTTCACATCTACAACATTATTAAAATCGGTGCTTAAAACGGTAATATTTTGGTCGTTTAATAGTTTAAGTAGCCTTGAATATCCTTCATAATCAGGCGAAACATTGACCAAAATAGACTGGCACATCTTTGATATCTTAGCAACTTCTAGACAATCAACAACTGCGCCACCATAAGCCCTTGTAAGCCCACCTGTGCCGAGTTTAATTCCACCAAAATATCTAGTCACAACAGCAACCGTCTTAAACATGCGCCTATTTTTTAGGACTTCAAGCATAGGAAGTCCGGCTGTTCCTTGTGGCTCACCATCATCAGAAAATTTTTGAACTAATCCTTTATCGTCTGCAATATATGCATAGCAATTATGATTTGCAAGCGAGTGGCGTTTTCTTATAGTTTCTATAAAACTTTTTGCTTCTTCTTCGTTTTCGACACCCTTAATATTGCATATAAACTTAGAGCGCTCTATAATGTTGGTATTTTCTTTTTCACCATTTACAGTAAAAAATTCATAACTCATTCTATTTTACACTTACCTTAATATGCACTTTTTTGCCCTTGTGCAATATAAATTCTTTATTTGAAAGTGAGTCTGATGGAATTTCACCAAAAGGATTTGTAATCTTTTGCTCATCGATGCTAACTCCACCACCTTCTATAAGTCTTTTTGCTTCGCCCTTAGATTTTGCTTGTCCAACAGCCACTAAAAGGTCTGCAACAAGTGTAATAGAGCCATCAATTTCTGCCTTAGGCATATCTTCACTACAGCCACCACCAAATGCAGCTCTTGCTTGCTTTTGCGCTTCAATAGCCTTTTCTTCGCCATGAACTAGTTTTGTAACTTCAAATGCAAGCCTTTCTTTTGCCGAGTTCATACGCTCATCGTTATATTTTGTAAGTTCTTTAATCTCATCCATTTCCATAAATGTTAATAAACGCATACATTCTTCAACTTTAACGTCTTCAACATTTCTAAAATATTGATAAAATTCATAAGGAGTTGTTTTATTTTCATCAAGCCATAAAGCGCCCTTTGCTGTCTTGCCCATTTTCTTGCCTTCGCTTGTAAGTAAAAGGGTAAATGTCATTGCATAAGCAGGTTTTTCTTCTTTTTTTCTTATAAGGTTAGCGCCAGCAAGCATATTGCTCCATTGGTCGTCACCACCAAGTTCTAACACAACGCCATAATCTTGATACAACTTCAAGAAATCATAGCCTTGCATAAGCATATAGTTAAATTCAAGGAAAGAAAGTCCTTTTTCCATCCTAGACTTAAAGCACTCTGCCGTGAGCATTCTATTAACAGAAAAATGCACGCCGATATCACGCAAAAAATCAACATAGTTTAGGTTTAAAAGCCAATCGGCATTGTTTGCCATTATAGCAGGATTTTCACCATCAAACTTAATAAAACGGCTCATTTGCTTTCTAAAGCATGCACAGTTATGCTCTATTGTTTCCCTTGTCATCATCGAACGCATATCTGTTCTACCAGAAGGGTCGCCAATCATAGCCGTGCCACCACCAATAAGAGCAACTGGTTTATGGCCGTATTTTTGCATCCAAGCCATTGCCATAATTGGAATATAGTGCCCAATATGCAAACTATCTGCAGTTGGGTCAAATCCAACATAGAAAGGCACACTTTCACTACCTAAAAGCTTATAAAGGTCTTCTTCATAAACCGTTTGCTTAATAAATCCTCTTTCTTTTAGCACATCAAATACATTTTTCATAATTAACCTACTCTATATGTTCTCCATAGTTTTTTCTCTTAAGATAAATTGCATATATTATAACTTTAAATATAATAATTGTCAACGATAAACCTAAACATTTTCTTGTTAAATTTGAGCAAACAAAAATAGGCGAACCTTTAATTCGCCTACCTAAAAATTTTAATAATTCAATTTTTATTCTTTATTTATTTAACCGATTTTCCTGCACTTATAATCCCAAATAATACTAGACCAAAATTTACACCAACAATTAAACCTAAACAAAAATTTAACATTTTATTTACCCCTTATAAGTTTGTTCTTCTTTTTAATTTTTTATACATTTTGATGGTATTTTATTATATTATGTCTAACATAATTATATGTTAAATCGTTAGATTTTTACTAATATTATTTTTGTATATTCGCAAAAGACTTTAAGCGAGAGGCATTTATTGAAAAATTAACAAAATAACCATCTCTAGATTTTTCTATCGCAAGATTCGGAGTCATGCTAAAATCAAAATAATCTCTTAAAAGTTTTGTAATATCATTTATTAGCATCTCCCCAAAGTTATCCCCTGTCAACAATCTATCACTCTCTATTAAAGTTTGAAGTCTTAGCAATTCGTTTTTATCTTTTCTCATACCCTTCTTTTTATACTCCCCCTAATGCTACCAAAAAAGCCCGAATATTTTGCAGTTGCATCATAGATTTTTTTTGCACCATTATGTATGTTTTGTGCAAGCATTTTATATGCCTTATATGACTGAGTTCGTGAAGATAATTTGTATCCACTTGACAAAAACACACTATCTTCTTCAGGTAAAACTCCAATTAGTTTTATCTTCAAAATTTGCTCAATATCATAAGGAAGCATCATTTTTGAAGAGACTATTAAGTCACCACGAGCACGATTAACAACAAGCCCAATATTATCTAATTCATAACTTTTAAGCACCGACACAACTTTATCCGCATCTCTAATACTTGTTAAATTTGGCGTTGCAATAACTATTGCACTATCAGCACAAGACACTGCCCTATGAAAACCAATATCTATGCCTGCCGGACAATCTAAGATTATATAGTCAAACAAAATATCCACACTATCTAGAAGCAATTTAATATTTTGCCCGCTAATGTTTGATGAAGGATTTAAATTACCTGATGGAAGTATATATAAACTTCTTTTATCCCCACATTGTACAAGCGCTTGTTTTATTCTACACCTACACGATAAAACATCATTTATATCATAACACACCTTATTTTCAACACCTAAAACAACGTCCAAATTGTTTAGTCCAAAATCTATATCCACCAGTAAAACTTTTGCACCCATATTTGAAAGTGCAATTCCTAAATTTGCCGTTATTGTCGTTTTGCCTACGCCACCCTTACCTGATGTAACAACTATTTTTTTTGCCATATAAACCTCTTTTTTAATTGTAAATAAAAAAAGACCACGCTTTTTGTCTGTTAAAACAAAAATGCGTGGTTTTATGTCGTTTAGTTAGTAAAAATACTAGTCAAAAAACTAATATTTAATTTTAATTTATATTATTTGTTAGAAAGTGCAACTTTTTTTAAGAGTTTTGCATTTGCGATAGCAATTCCACCACCAAGAGCAACAGCCATTGCTCCATTTTCGGCTACGTTTATTTTCATTTGGAATTTATCTGCATAGTATTTTTCAAGACCATATAAAGAACTAGCAATTCCTGAAACATATATGCCAGAATTTCTAATTTCTGCACAAACTTCTGGTGGCAATTTTCTAAGAACGGACACGGCAAGTTCTTGAACCTTATCATAATACATTTTTATTGGCACTTGTAAATCCATTGCTCTAATAGAAATTGAGCGAGGTGCACCACTTTTTAAATCTCGGCCATTAACAACCATTGCTAACGCATCATTGCTTGCTAAACTGCCAATTTCTTTTTTAATTTTTTCAGCCGATAATAGTCCTATTTGAAGACCATAATTCTCAGCGATGTAATCCATAATGTCAACACTTACTTTATTATATCCAAAATTTACAGATATTCCAGCAATAATTCCATCTAAAGAAACTGCCGCAATATTTGTTGTTCCACCAGCCATATCAATTATAAAACAAGGAGTAGAATCATTTAGTGGAATTCTTTGACCAAGAGCAGAAAGTAATGGCGCTTCAGCAAAATAAACCTTGTTTATACCACAGTTTTTTGCAACGGTTTTATACTTTGAAATTACTTCATACGAACAGCCACAAGGAACTGACATAATTGCTTGGCGCCCAAAAATACTACTTTTTACGCCAAGTTTATTCAAAAATGAAGATAAAAGGCATTGCGCAACCGATTGATTTACAATTTCCCCTTCAAAAACAGGAAAAACGATTTTTGTGTTGTTTGCAGTTTTACCAATAAGTTTTCTTGCCTCTTCTCCCACGAATTTTACTTCATTTTTGTTTTCAAGATTTATTGTTGCAACAGTTGGCTCGCTTAAAACCAAGCCACTGCCTACCATATATATATTTGTGTTTACGCTATCAAAGTCTATTGCCAATTTCACATTAGCCATTTTTACCACCTATTCACATTAAAACAAACGCTGTGAAAACACAGCGTTAGTTTTATTAAAGAATTTCTAAATTTTTCTTAAATATTTTTCTAAAATCTGCACCGATTTCAAATGCTGAATTTATTTCTAAAGTAGCATCTCCATCAACTTCTGTTTTAACAATAACCGAATCACCTAAAATATCGCAGTTAACTCCTTTAATAACAGAAGACAAACTTCTATCAAGTGCGCTTGCAATACGAAGCATTATACCCATTTTCTTAACAACATCAACATCTTCATCGGTAACTAAGTCACGATATCTTGCCCAATCAAAAGGATTTATATCTTCTATTGCCGTATTTGATGCAACGAAAGATGCAAGCACCAAATCTCTATGCGATATTCCATAAATATTAGAATTCAAAATTACATAACCGCTATGTTTTTCAAAGTTGTAAAAACCAACCCTTTTACCTGTATCATATAGATATGCTGCAACCTTTAAGATTTTTAGGTATTGTCTTGGGAATTTATGCAAAACTCTAAGTTGCTTAAATAGTTGAACTGAAAGATTTACAACTTGTTCGGTGTGCTTTTGGTCACAACCAAATAAGTTAATTAAATTGTTAAGGCTATATGTTAACACATCTGAAATTGGCTTATCGAGCGTAGATGGAACAACATAGTTATAAAGCAATCCTGTACGCAAGCCACTTCCACTAATAACAACATTTTGTAAGTTCATATACTTCTTAAATGCTGAAATTACAGCGAGAGCACTTGGAAAAATATCTGCTCTGTCACTTGACAAGCCTTTAATCTTCTTTTTCCTGTCAAGGTCTAAACCTTTTACTAAATCAAAAACATGATTAAAGTCGTTATCGTTTATAACATAATTATGAATTGTTTTTAATGGATACTTTTTCATAATCTTTGTCATACGGCAAAGATTTCTAAATGAACCACCAACACCAATCATTTGTGCTTCAGGGTCAACGTCTTTAAGCCACTCAATTTGCTTTAATTGTTCAGTAAAGAATTCTTCAATTTTTTGTGTTTGCTCTGTTGGCGACAATCCATCATCAGCAAATAATTCTGTAAGAGTGATAGCACCAAAAGGTAACGTTTCATAATTAAGCAAGTTTCTTCTGTTATAATAAACGATTTTTGTGCTTCCACCACCGATTTCTAAAATTATTCCTTTAGGAATATCCATAGTGTTTACAACACCACGATAAACATATATTGCTTCTTCTTCAGCACTTAAAACACGCAACTTAATGCCACATGTTGCACTAACTTCATCAAGAAAACTGCGTTGATTCTTTGCACGACGAACTGCCGCTGTTGCAACAGCGATAATTCTTTCAATACCGTTAACATCGCATAGTTTTCTAAACATTTTTAAAGTTTTAATTGTTTCTTGTACACGAGCAGGTTTTAAGAAACCATCCTTTTCCATACCTTCGCCAAGACGAGGGCTTTCTTTAAGTTGGTCTACAATTTGAAAATGACCAGTTTCTTTAACTTCTACTAAAAGTAATCTTGCTGTATTCGAGCCTAAATCAATGATTGCAATTTTTTCCAATTTACTCACCGTACCATTATAATTATTTCGCACTAATTATAACACAAAATATTTTATTTGTACATACCTTTTTTAAAATTTTGTGCAATTTTTTTAGATTTTTTAATTATATTAGTTTTAGCAAGGTTTTTACTAATGATTTTAATACCTATAAAGCAAAATATTGCGTGATTTTTTTACTTTTTTTGAAATTTTTAATTAAAAGACTTTTGTGCTATTTGCACAAGTTGTGGTTTAACTTTTATTGTATTTTACACTATCTATAAATTGAAACACCGATAGTAGCAACAAAAATGCACCAAAACATCGCTTAAGAAGATTACCACTCATTATTTTTGCTAAAAGACAACCTAACACACAAGTTATTGCACCCGAAATTATGATTATAATAACATTTTCATATTTTACAAGTCGATTTTTAATATGAATTATAAGTGCTACTATCGCCATTGGAATAAACCCTATTAAATTTATTGCTTGCGCAGTATGCTGAGAAACCGAATAAAAAATAGTGATGAGTGGAATTAAAAGCGTTCCACCACCCATTCCCATACCACCTAAAAGCCCACCAATTATCCCAGCAACAATATACCATATAAATTGCATATTTACCTCACATCATTAGAAAAATAGCATTTTGCCACCAGCAACAGCCATTGCAACAGAAAAGATAATCATAACCCACTTTGATGAAAGTTTAGATAGCAAAATCGCCCCAACGGTGCCACCCACAACTATACCAATCGTAACTGGCAAACCAACTTCTAAGTTAAACTTACCAAAGGTGCAATATAATATGCCACTTATTATCGATAGCGGAAGTATGATTAAAATTGCCGTAGCGTGTGAATTTTTTGAGTGATATTTTAAGAATTTAGTTAACATAGGAACAACAACCATTCCACCGCCACCACCAAAAAGCCCATTTATAAATCCTGAAATTGCACCCGTGATTATACTTAAAAATGTTTTATATTTAACTTGTTTTATCTCTCTTTTCTCTTGACTTTCTTTCATTTGTAAATATTATCTGCAATAAAAATAATTTTTTACCAATTTTTTAGAAAAAAAAGGTATATTTGCTTGTTTAGTTCTTGATTTTTTTGTCTAAATATTATATAATAATTTCAATATGTAAAAATGTGTTTATTACTTGGCTTTGTGCTGAGAAAATAAAAGTGTAAAAGGTGAATTATGACGAGAAAAACTAACTCAAAATTTCCAACAATTAAAAAACTTCTTGTTTTTATTCTTGCAGTATTAATGTGCTTATCTTTATTCATGGCTACTGCGTGCAAAGAAGACGACCAAGCCGATACGATACCAGAATTTTCATATTCTGATAAAGTTGATGGAGAAATAAAAAATCCTTCATTTATTTTTGGCACACAATCTATGAAATATTCAGACTACCCAAAAACAACTGTTGATGGTTGGGCATTTACTAAAGTTGCGACATCAAAATCTGGCGTAGTTGACGTTTCAAACTATGGTTGGACAGCACTTATGTCAAACTTATACAAAGATGATGGTTTGTTATCATATGTTAAATACATCAATAACTTTGATACTGACGATATTAGAGAAATAATCAAAGATGGTAACGATGACAAAACTGTTACTACCGATGAAATTAAACAATATATCATCGACAATTATTTCTTAGTACCAGAAACTAAAGACCCTAATGTTAAGTATGCTTTTGAAAATCCTGGCACTCATGCAAATGATACCGACAACAAAGTATACATGCTTAACAACTATACTAAAGGTTCTTTTGCACACGGCTGTGTACAAACTATTTCATCTACAACAGAAATTACCTTAAAGCAAGGCGAATATGCAAAAGTTAGCGCTTGGGTAAAAACTGCAAATCTTAACACCGATTACACTGAAAACTTACACGGCAAACCAATTGGTGCAAGTATTTCAATTAAAAACACATTTAACGGCTCAGCACAATCAAATTATGGTGTTTATAATATTACAAGCAGTGATTGGAAGCAATATACTTTTTATATAAAAGCCGATGCTGTTTTCGAAACTAAATTCACCTTACAATTAAGTTTAGGTCACGACAATTATTCTGCAACTGGTACTGTATATTTTGATGACATTAACGTTGAATTATTAGATGCTGATGAATACAATACAAGCATTGCTAATTACACAAACACAACATTAAACACTATTTCATATAACAATAAAGATGCTAAGCCTATGGTTAACGCATCAACTTATGATGACAATACATTATATCTTTACGATATGAATGTTAACATCGCAGACATTGCCGGATATTCAAGTTATGCAAGTTTCCATAGTGATACAACTAACCAAGACTATTATGGTTTTACACAATATAAAGGTGGTAATTTCACTGGCAACTATAACAATTCTGCATCAGTTACACTTACCCCAAAGACTAATTTAGATGCACCTTATGGCATTTCAGATGGTCTTGAAGTAAAACTCAACAACCCTGCAAGTTATTCTATTAAACTTGATAATAATGGCCAAGCATTTAAACTTAACGGAGAAAGTTATTCTGCAATTACTTTCTTTGTAAAAAATAATCTTAACAAACTTTATTCTCCAAACATTATAATAAATGTTCAAGATAAGTTTGGCACGGAGATTGTTGAAAGACCAGCTGTTGCAACTATTACTGACGCTAGTGGTGAGTGGGCAAAATACACCATCACTATTATGAATAACTTTGATGAAGATAAACACACTACACCACGTGAGTTTTATCTAGAAATAGTTATCGGTCCAGATGAATATACTTCAGCAATTGATAATTATGCTCTTGGCACCGTAACAATTACTGAACCTATCATTTCTTCTGGTAAGACATATCAATATGCAACAGAACAAGATGAAGAAAATGAAATTGAAACATCTAACTATCAATATTACAAACTTCTTTCAAGCACATCAGCAGGAACAACTGCGCTTTATGCTGGTTATTCAGAAGACTATACAGCAAACGAAGCCGACACAGAGTCTTATTCACTAGTTGTTGCTTCAAGTAGCATTGGTCAAATTCTTAATAACCCAACTACACCAAGATTTTATACAGGTATCGAATCTGGACATTACTATATTACAGGTGATGAACAAGATACTATAAAAATTAACAACAATGCTTACGCAGGTTTAGTTAATAGTAAATACCTAGACAACTATAAACAAATTGCTAATCTTGCTGATATTGAAGATGCTCTTGACTACACTGATGATGGTAGCATTCAACCACTTATGATTAAAACCGAAGGCAAGAGTTATGGTTACATTAGTGAAAACTATAGCATCGGCGTTAATTCTTATGCAAAAGTTTCAGTAAAAGTTAGAGTATATGGTGCAGATGCATATATTTATATTGTTGACACATCTAAAACTGAAAAAACTGTAATGAAACTTGATTCATTTACTGTTAACACTGCTGAAGGCGAATATGATAATAACGGCCAAGTTGTTGATAATAAAGAATTGCTCTTAGTTATTGATGAAACAATGCTAGATGATGCTGGTTGGGTTACTGTTGAATTCTATATCGCTACAGGTGCAACAGAAAAAGATTTCAGAGTTGAACTTTGGAACGGCGCTCGTGATAATACCACTACCCTAACCGAAAACGGATATGTTTTCTTTGACGATATTACAGTAACAGAATCAAATGCTTTTGAAGAACATAATCGTTGGCAAGATGCTTTAACAGAAGATATTTCACCACTCTATAACCAAGGTAGTTATATTGAAAACCCAACTGACTTAATTCTTTATCAAAGAGAATTAACATCACTTGAGAAAAAGTACAATAATGAAGAAAACGGCAATATTTCTTATGCACCTAACTATGTTTGGGCAAAAACATATAAAATGATTTATGCAATTTATAACACTATCGACCCAACAGAAGTTGACCCTTATGCTAGCGATGTAGAAGAAGATACAACTCAAGATGAATCATTATATGAAACAGACCCTGCTACATTCTGGTTATCATTATCTTCTATCATTATCGGCGTTGCACTCATTGTTGCAATTATAATGCTCTTTATCAAGAACTTTAGAAATAGACGCAGAGCAAACAAAAATGATGCAAAATCACACTTCACTGTAAGAAGCAGAACAAAGAAACCTGCAAAATCTAAGGTAGAAGAAATTGATATCGACATTGATGATATTGATATAAACATTGATGAACCAACAAACGAAGAAACAAACAATGATGAACAATCTTTAGATTCTTATGTTTATGGCGATGTTCAAGTTTTCGGTGACGAAGATAAAGCAGATGAAGACAAAAACGAAAACGACTAATAATTAGTCTAAAATAAAAAATCTCAACGAGTTTCGTTGAGATTTTTTTTATTATTAAACATTATTAACTTAATTTCTTTTAACAATAAATTATAAAAAGAATACCTTTATTTAAATTGCATATATATAATGTATGGCAAAAATAATTTTAACAGGTGGTGGCACTGCTGGCCACGTAACACCACATTTAGCAATATTACCTTATATAAAAAAAGATTTTGATTCAATTTATTATATTGGCAGTGAAAATGGAATAGAAAAAAATATAATTAAGCAAGCAGGTATCCCCTACTATTCTGTTCCTTGTGCAAAACTAAACAGAAGTTTTACATTTAAAAATTTTACAATTCCAATAAAACTGATTTCTGGATACATTAAAGCTGGAAAGATACTTGACATGATTAAACCAGATATTATATTCTCAAAAGGTGGATATGTGGCTGTACCAATAATTCTAGCCGCAAAAAAACGAAAAATACCTATTATTGCTCACGAAAGTGATTATACAATTGGCTTAGCAAATAAATTAACTGCAAAATATTGCAAAAAAGTTTTAACATCGTTTAAAGACACTGCTAAATCTTTAAAAAATGGTGAATTTGTTGGTCCACCCATTAGAAAAAATCTTTTGAACACGAAACCTAACGAATCGCTAAAATTTTTTGGTTTTACAGGAAATAAACCTATCCTTTTAATTACTGGTGGAAGTCAAGGAGCAATAGCAATAAATACTGCTGTTAGAAATTCATTAAGCGACCTTTTGCCAAAATTTGACGTTATTCATATATGTGGCAAAGGTAATTTATCTAAAGATATTAAAAATAAAGGATATTTTCAAACCGAATACCTAAATAATATAGAACTAGCATTTAGTGTTTGCTCGGTTTGCGTTTCTCGTGCCGGCTCTAATACAGTTTTTGAACTTTTAGCCTTAAAAATCCCTTCAGTTTTAATTCCATTACCAAAGGGAAATTCTCGTGGAGACCAAGTGGTAAATGCCGAATATTTTCAAAAACTAGGTTTAGTAACTGTTTTACCACAAAATGTTCTTACACCAGAATCACTATCTCTAGCGATAAACTCAACCTATTCTAATAGACATAACTTAAAAAGAAGTTTTGATGAGTCCCCTATAACAGATTCTAGCAGGCAAATTTCTCGCTTACTAATAGAATCAATAACCTAAAATGTCTTAGAATATATATTTCTTTCTATTTGATTTAATCCCTTTATATTTTCAAAATATTTTGAAAGGCAACTATCTTGCCTTTCATTTTTATTTTTTTTGCAATAAGAATACCTTACTTTTGTTTCTCTGTTTTCATTGATAATTGTAAAAGTGTTTTTTCTTTTTGATACACTTCTTTTTAATAACTTGTTAAATAAATTTTTTATCATATGTTATCCCCTTTTTTCTTAAGAATAACACAATATTGTGACATACGCTTGTCATATATTTGACAAAAACGCAAATTTATTATATAATTTAAAAAAGGAGAAAAAAATTATGAAATATGAAATAATGCTTAGAATTTTGTTTGAACTTATGTCCAAAAAATGCGTTAAGGCATCTTATTTGGCAGAAAAATATGAAGTTAGTGTTAGAAGTATTCACAGATACATAAATTGTTTAGAACTCGCAGGAGTGCCAATATATACAATTCGTGGTAACAATGGTGGTTTTGCAATTATCGATACGTTTAAGTTTTCTTCTACCTTTATGACACAGCAAGAGTTTGAACAAACAATCGGTGCCCTTACTGCAATTACATCAAGCGTGCCAAACAATGATATAACAAATGTTATAAACAAGTTGAAATCAGTTATAAGGAACGAATATAGTGGTGTTAACTTAAAAAGTGGGAACCTTATCATTGATGCAGGTCCTTGGGGCGATGCCGTTGGATATAAAGCAAAACTTAATGTTTTGCAAAAATGTATAGATAGCAATAATAATGTTTTAATTCGTTATCATGATAGAAATGGCGATGTTACTGAAAGAGTTATAGAGCCACACGTTATTGTGTTTAAGCAAGGGCTTTGGTATGTTTTTGCATATTGCCATTTAAGAAATGATTTTAGATTTTTTAAGACAGGTAGAATTGAGCAAGCAACTATATTAAACCAAAAATTTGAAAGAAAAGATATATCCCAACAAGACCTGCCACTAAGTTTTTGGCAAAGCGACACTACCACTCAAGATGTTATATTTGAAATTGATAAAAAGTGTTTATCAGACATTGAAGAGTGGTTAGGAATAGAAAATATTACCTTAAAAAACGGCAAATACATTGCCGAAGTTAAACTTCCTTTTGACAATGGTCTTATTTCAAAAATTATTTCATATGGTAACGGAATTAAGGTAATTTCACCTATTTCTTTGCGGGATGAAGTTATAAACTCAGCAAAAGCAATTATTGAAAAATATAATAACAAGTAAATAAATACAAAAAAAGACGCTAAATAGCGTCTTTTTTAATTTTATAATTATAAATATTAAAATTCTTTTCTTGTACTACGTGAAAATAACTTAATAAATTCGTTTAAAGGCTCTTTATTTTCGTAAAGTATCGAATAAACGGCATTTGTAATTGGTAAATCTACATTATACTTGATTCCAAGTTCTCGCATTGCTTTTGCCGTGCTAACACCTTCTGCAAGTTTAGAAAACTCTTCGCCTTTAACGTATTTTTCACCAAAATTTCTATTATTTGAATATGGCGAAAAGAGTGTTGTTTCATAATCGCCCAAGTGACATAATCCATAAGCAGAAAGTTCGTTTCCACCCATTGCTTTTATAAGCCTTGCCACTTCTCTTGCTCCACGAGCCATTAGTGGACCTTTCAAGGTCGTATATCCACCACCATCAAGCATACCAGCAGCAATACCCATAACGTTTTTTGCAGCAGCACCTATTTCGCTACCAATAATATCATCGCCATAATAAAAACGAATTAAATCACCACGAAGATTATCAGCCAAAAATTTAACAAGTTCTTTATTATTAGAATCGATTACCATGCAATTAGGATAACCTTGCGTAAATGCTTGAATATGCCCTGGACCTACCCAAACGGCAACATTATCACTATTTACCCCACTTTCGATAACAACTTCAGAAAGGCGTTTTCCTGTTTCAACTTCTATACCTTTCATACATAAAACAAACTTTTTATTTGTAATGTCGTATTTTAATACATTTTTCATAAAAGAACGAAGATTTTGCGCACTAATAGAAATGATAATTACATCACTATTTTCAACAGCGTATTTTAAGTCGTCTGTTAAATTTATGCGCTTATCAAGTTCAACATATTCATTTTTACCTGTAACTTTAAGTACGTTAAAACTCTTGCTATCGCTTCTACCCCATTGAACAACATTATGCCCATTATTTACTAGATACCAGCCAATAAAAGAGCCCCAACGCCCACAGCCCAAAACAGAAATGTTCATAAAATCACCTATAAAGTTTTTCTATCCACAAATGCTCTCGCAAGGCTTACTTCATCTGCATATTCAAGGTCAGTGCCTATTGGTATGCCATGTGCAAGTCTTGTAACATTTATTCCAAGTGGTTTTAATAGCCCAGAAATATACATTGCCGTTGCTTCGCCTTCTACATCTGGGTTTGTTGCCATTATAACTTCCTCAACATTACCCTTTGCAACACGATTAAGTAATCCTTTAATATTGATGTCGTTTGGGCCAATTCCATCAATCGGTGAAATTGTGCCATGCAAAACATGATACACACCATTAAATTCGTTTAGTTTTTCAATAGCAACAACATCTTTTGGGTCTTTAACAACACATATAGTTTTTTCTTGGCGATTTTTACAAATATCACAAACTTCGCCTTCAGAAAAATTGCCACAAATTGTACAATAATGCACGTTTTTCTTTACATTTAAAATTGCATCAGCAAATTCTTTTGCATCTTTTTCAGACATGTTTACAACCTTATATGCAAAGCGTTGAGCAGTTTTTGTGCCAACACCGGGCAATTTAGAAAATTCGTTTATAAGCCTACCTATAGGCTCGATATAAACTTTCATTTTATAGACCTAATCCCCCAAATGCGCCCATTTTTTCAGCATATACTTCATCAGCCTTATCATAAGCATCATTAAGTGCTGCAACGATAAGGTCTTCTAACATTTCTAAATCATCCATATCAACTGCATCTGGTTTAATTGATATACCTGTCACAACTTTCTTTGCTGTCATGGTAACGCTAACTAATCCACCACCAGCACTGCCATCAACTTCTAATTCTTCAAGTTCAGCTTGTGCTTTTTGCATTTCTTCTTGCATTTTTTGTGCTTGACGCATTAAATTTTGCATTTGGTTGCCTCCACCAAATCCTCCAAATCCACCTTTATACATTTTAATTCTCCTTTTAATTTATAATTACTATATCATCGCCAAAAATATTTTTTAGCCTTTTTGCCTCTTCATCAACAGCATCAAGAGTTTTTTCCTTTTCATCAAGTTCAACTTGAAGTTCAAATGGATTAAACTCTTTCATTGCTTGCTCGATTGTGTCCCTTGTAGTTGCCCTATCTAAAAGTTCATGGTCACCATTATTAAATGCTATTAAAGTTAAAATATTGCCCACAACTTTTATCTCAACACCTTGAATCAAGTTCCAAAGCATTTCACTACCGATTTTTCTTAAATTTAGAAGCAATCTTCCTTTCAAATCGCTTTCACTTATAGAAGATATACTGATTTTTTCTTCTTTTACCTTAACTTCTTCTTTAGTTTGTGCTTTTACACTTTCATTTACTATCGGTTTTTCTACAACAACTTGCTTAACTTCGGTAACTACACTATTTTTAATATCGTTTTCAAGTTTTGTTATTCTTGCAAGAAGTGCATCTATATCGTAATCGCTTTCTGGTTTTGTTGCCTTAATCGATGCCGATTCAAACACTATTCTTGCATGGTTTGAATATCTAAGCGAACTTTCACTTTCTGCAAAAATTTCTAAAATTCTAAGCAGTCTTTGCTCGCTTGCTTTTTGTGAAAGATTTTTTAATATTTCAAACTTTTCATTAGGAAGTGCTAAAATTTCATTAGAATTATTGCAAGTTTTTATAACAATAATATCCCTGATAATTGATGTTATATCTTTTATCAACACGCCAATGCTTTTACCGAGTGAACAAAGCGTGTCTATAGTTTGCAAAACAGCGCCAGTATTTCCACTTATTATGCTTTCAATAAATTCATAAAGACTTTGTGCGTTTGACGAGCCTAAAATATTCATTACATCATCATAGGTAAGCATACCATCACTGAATGAAAGAGCAATGTCTGCAATAGATAAGGCATCACGAATACTACCTTCGCCTGCTTTAGCAATAGCCATTACTGCTTCTTTTTGATATTTTTTACCTTGTTCATCGTATATTTTTTCAATAAGCGATGCAATTTGTCCATCAGGAATTAACTTAAAGTCAAAACGCATGCAACGAGAAAGTATTGTTGCAGGAATTTTATGAACTTCAGTTGTCGCCAAAATAAATACAGCGTGTTTTGGTGGTTCTTCAAGTGTTTTAAGTAACGCATTAAATGCTGCACCTGTAAGCATATGAACTTCATCTACAATATATACTTTATACTTGCAAGATACAGGTGGAAATTGCACGTTTTCCCTTAGTTCCCTAATTTCATTTACGCCATTGTTTGATGCAGCGTCAATTTCAATTATGTCAATATTTGCTGGGTCTGAAATAGCCAAACAACTTGCACACTTACCACAAGGTGAACCATTTTTATTATCTAAACAGTTTATTGCCTTAGCAAAAATTTTAGCAGCAGAAGTTTTACCCGTTCCACGAGTACCTGTGAATAAATATGCGTGACCAAGCCTGCCACTTGTAATTTGATTTACAAGCGTTTTAACAACATGTTCTTGACCTATTAAGCCTTCAAAAGTATTTGGTCTATACTTTCTGTATAGTGCTAAATATCCCATAATTTACCCTATCCTTTACTGTTTAATGCCAAAATTATCTTCTTTCTTATTCGCTGAATTGCGTTGTCAATTGACTTTTCTTTTTTTTCTACTTTCTCGCTTATTTCTCTATAGGAATAACCTTTTAAATAGTAAACTAAAATCTCATGCTCAAACTTACTTAAAACACTGTTGATTATATCTTTAAGTTCGTTTTCGGCTTCTGCATTTATAAAAATTTCTTCTGGCCCAAAATGTTTATCAACTATTATTTCCATCTTATCGGCATCGCCTTCATTATCAAAGGCTCCCGACAAAGATAAATAATTATTAAGTGGTTGATTTTTATACCTATTCGAACTCTTTATAACATTAAATATTCTGTTTTTTACACAGGTATAAACATATGTCTTAAAACTTGATTTGGCATTAAAAGATGTTATTGCCTTAAACACTGCAAATAAACCTTCTTGCAATAAATCTTCAGAATCTCCACCATTTAGAAAATATGAGTGAGCAACGGCTGATGCGATATATTTATATCTATCGAAAAGTTCATCGATTGCTGTTTCATCTTTAGCCTCGGCAAGAGAAACGAGTTCTTCATCACTTAATTTTTGTATTTCTAACTTATTCATTACCCTTTTCCAATCTTTGTCTAATCACTTCATAAACTGAAATGCCACAAGCTACCGATGCGTTCAAAGAATTAACTTTTCCATACATTGGTATTGAAACAATGCCATCGCACTTTTCTTTTGTTAATCTTTTAACGCCACTATCTTCGCCACCGATAACTAAACAAATTTTACCTGTAAGGTTGGCTTTATAAATGCTTTCGCCACCAAGTTCGGCACCATACACCCAAAATCCATAATCTTTTAATGTATCTATTGCACTATTTATATTAGTAACCTTTGCAACTTTTAAGTGATTAAGCGCGCCTGCAGATATACGCATAACTGTGTCGCTAACAGAAGCGCTTCTATCCTTTCCAATAATTAGACCTTGCGCCCCAGCACATTCTAATACCCTTATAATGCTACCCAAATTGTGTGGGTCGTGAATTTCATTTAGAATAACAACTAATGCATTTTCTTCTGTACAGCTGTCAATGATATCATCAATGTCAAAATATTTATAATCTGAAACATAAGCAATAAAACCTTGATGACGCTTGCTTTCGCTTTCTTTTTCAATCACATATTTATCCACCAATTGAACTTTTACCTTATGTGAACGAATAACGTTAACAAGCCTTTTACTTGGCTCATCTTTCAAGTCCTTTTGAACTAAAATCTTATCGATTTCTTTATCTGTTTTTAATAATTCGTAAACTGAATTTCTTCCTTCAACCTTCATTTAATTTACCTTCGTTTAATAAAAAATTTAATCTATCGTTTTGACCTATCAAATATAGATAGCCAAGTATTGCCTCAAAACCTGTTGCAATGTTATATTCTGCAACCGATGCGTGCTTTGCTTTTGTTGGTTTTTTCGCATTTCTTGCACGCTTAAAAATGGATAGTTCATCTTCATCTAAAAGTGGCATAATGTTTTTCAAGAACTCAGCCTGAGCAACGGCATTAACCTCTGCTGTTGCCTTAGCGTTAAGTTCGCCTGTTTTTGAGTCAGATGTAAATGTAAGCCTTTCCCTAACGAATAGTGAGTACACTGCATCTCCAACAAATGCAAGTACTATTGGATTAAGGTTTTTAGCCTTATTTTTATCCATAATTTCGCCAAGTTTAAACACTTCCACAACTCCAAATTGTATTTATAATCATTATACAATATTTTTAGTAAAAACACAATAAAAAAGCCCGAAATTTTATATTCGGGCTAAATAATTATTGATTATATATAAATGTGGTTTGTGCTAAATATAACGAAATTCCCTTAAAAATATTATACGCTAAACTTTCTTGATACTCATCGCTAATTAAAAGACTTTCATCTTCAGGATTGGATAAAAAACCACACTCTGCAATAATTGTTGGATATTCACTACATTTTACTATGTAATAGTCACCTGCAAGTGCAGAACTTTCTCTAACCGCTTCTGGCATTTCATTAAAACTTTGTTGAACACACTCTGCAAGCAGTTTACTCTTATCGCTATTTTTATTATAAAAGGCTTGTGCACCACGGCGTGTTGAGAGCGTATATTGGTTCATATGGATACTAATTACTAAGGTTGGCTTAACTTTTTTAATTATATCCCTTCGTTTTTCCATATCTTTACGCTTTAAACTACTATTTGCAACACCATATAACCCTGCTTCAGAATTTCTTGTTAAAACCACAGCCATACCTGCATCGGTAAGATTTTTTTCTAATTTTTTAACAACTTTTAAGTTTAGTTCACTTTCTTTTATACCTGTTCTAACACCACAAACGCCACCATCAATGCCACCATGCCCTGCATCTAAAACTATTTTAATTTTGTTAGCATATGCTCGACCAACAGGGTTTATTTTTATTGCACCAAAACACAAAACAAAGGTCAAAAAGGTAATCAAAAGCACACAAACTATAATAATATTTTTTCTTTTTATAACAAACATATCCACCTATAACATTTCTACAGATATTTTCTTACATTATATATACTAAAAGAATTAAACATTTATGATTTAGGCACAAGTTTTTTATAAAAAACACCCACTAGCAATAACTAGTGAGTGTTAATTTTATATTATTTTAAATTCTTTCTAAAACAACCAAAGTTTCGACGTGTTTGGTTTGGGCAAACATGTCAAATGGTTTTACGAGTTTTATTTTGTATCTAAGGCTAGGGTTTTCAATCTTTTTAATTTCGCCACCCTCAACACCTAAAGTTCCAACAAGAAGTCCTACATCACGAGCTAAAGTCGAAGGCTTGCAAGAAACATATATGATTTTATCGATATTACTCTTTATTATTGAATTTATCACCTTGATATCACACCCTTTTCTTGGTGGGTCTAAAACAAGGCAAATATCACTGCCCATTTGTTTTTCATCAGCGATAATCTGTGGTAAAATATCTTCACACTTGCCTAAATAGTTAGTGATTTTATGGTCAAGTTTGTTAATTTTTGCAAGTTCATTTGCGCATTCAACGGCTTCAGGGACAATTTCAACACCTATTGCTTTTTTAGCATTTTTGGCAAGGATTGCAGTCATTAAACCTGCCCCACTATATGCATCTATAACAACTGTGTTTTCATTAGCGTTTACGAGTGATTTTACATTAGAATACAGTTTGTTGCAAACAGAATTATTGACTTGCATAAAACTTTGAACGCCGATTTTATACTTCACGCCAAGCATTTCACTGGTATAATCAGCATTACCATATATAAGATTAAATTCTTCTCCATAAATAACGTTTGTTTGCTTATTGTTTATATTGATATAGAGTGAAAATGGCAACTTTACGAACTCTTTGATTATATCTGCAAGTTTATTTAGTCCCCTAACTTTTGGGTTGAGAATAACTGCCGTTATAATTAGATTACCGTTTATTTCTTTAACGGTAATTTCTCTTAAATCGCCCGTGTTCGTAAACTCATTATAACCAATTATATTATAATCATTTATATATTTTGTAAAGGCTGAGATAACATCTTTTGTCCAAAAAGCATTTATTGGGCAATCGGATATTGGCACAACTCTATGCGAATTTTCTGCATAAAAGCCTATCTCGGTGCCTTTATCAGTTGAACTAACAGGTAATTGAAGTTTATTTCTATATCTAAATTCATTGTCGCCACAAACTGCTTGCGAAACTTCCACATCAATCCCAGCAACCTTTCTAAATGTTTCTTTTATTGATTGTTCTTTTATGGAGAGTTGGTTTTGATATTTAATGTGTTGAAGTTGACAACCACCACACTTAGTGAATACAGGACATTTTGCCCTTACACGAATTTCAGCAGGCGTTAAGATTTCAAGTGCCTTGGCATAAACGCATTTTGATGCCACTTTTAGCACTTTGAACCTAACTTTTTCACCCACTAGCGTATATGGGACAAATATTATTGCATTATCTTGCTTAATAATGCCTTCACCATTTGAGCCAATAGCACAAATAGTGCCTATGTATTCTTGATTTTTCTCCATAAACTTTCCTATTTAACAATTTTAGATAAATATTTATCTAAATTATATTTCATAACGACAACAAACCTATCATAAAAAAAGAAAAACACTATAGCAATTAAGCCTATAAAGTAAACTATATATTTTTCTAACCAATAAGGCATTCCTTCAAAAACCCCATTAAGCACAAATAAATAGTAATAGTAGCACACATAAGATATAACTAAAAACCAAACTATGCCAACTATTATATTTACTATCTTACTAACCCTTTTTTCAAGCATTTTCATTTTGATAATTGGGTATATTCCAAAAAAGCCAAAATATGCTGGGTAAATTAGAGTAAAATTAAAGCCACTTATTAGAATCGCGATTATTCCCCCCACTAAAAAAGCAAGAAAACTACCTTTGTATGATTTAAGATATAAAGGTAATAAAACAAAAATCGAAGCAACGACAAGCATAAACAAGTCTGCTAATTCAAAATAAGTGCCTATAATTAAAGCAACGGCAATAAAACTTGCCGAAATTGCCGATAAAGAAACTATTTTGCTTTTCATTATCTACAATTCAAACACATATTACACATCATATTCATACAACAAAGTGTCAAACAATCGTTAACACAACCGTTACTATCTGTTCCACCCATTTGTTGTGATGTTTGTTGCTGACTTTGATTGCCATAATAACCGTTATTATATTGCCTGTTATTATATTCCATCTTATCTTTTAACCTTGTGTATGCTTGTGCATATTTATTGTTATGTGGCTCAATATTCATAGCAATTTCAAGTTGTTTTTTGCTTTCATTAAGCCAATTCTTTTTATAGAAAATAACCGATTGAAGATAATGCCACTCTGCATTTCTGTCAGAAATGTCATCAAGTTTTGCTTGAGCAAGCGAAATGTTTCCAGCCTTAATCAACTCTTCAACAGTTACAAAACTATTTAAATCACTTGAATTTGCTTTTCTATTTTCCATAATTTCGTTATAAGCCGTTTCGAGTTTTGTAAGTTGTTTTGCTGCTTCATTACCTTTTTCGCCTTCTAAAAAGCGTTCACGAGAATATTTTTCTTTTAAGGTTTTATAAGCATTTTCAATTTCTTCATCAGTCGCCGTTACTGGTAAGCCTAAAATTTCGAAGTATTTTTGCATTTTTCTTTCTCCATTATTCTTTTAGTTTGAGCACTAAGCCCCCTATATAATACATTGTCTATTAAATCGTGATTAAATTTATAGTTGATTTTTGACGTTAACTCGCCTATTCGACTTAAAACAGATGAAAACACCAAAATCAAGTCTTGCTTATATTTACAAATAAGTTCATCTTGACTATTTGCATCTTTATAAGCACAAATAAACACATTATAGTTTTTCTTCTTTTTATCCTTATCAAAATCATCAAGTGCATCGATAAGGTATATCCACTTTCCTAAGTAATAAGCAAGTTCGGTTACTTCATCAGTCAACTTGTCTTGCATTATTATCTTAACAATATCTTGCATCATATTGCCAAATGGGTCGGCAATCATATCGATGCTATCGCAATTAGATTTTTCAAGCCTTAAAAGGTCGTCATACATTTTCTTTATGGTGCTATCCATTTCAGGCTCTAATTTTTTTGCCTTTTTGTATGCCTTCTTTAAAAATGACCTTTTAATTCTTCCCTTGCCACTATCAATAACATCATCGTTTAGTTTGTGATATGCAAGTAATACATTAAGGATAGCAATTCTTTTTGTCAAGTCATCAGTTAGTGCAATAGGTCTTTTTCTTATTAAGTGAACTGCACAATGTTGTTTTTCTACCTTAACATCTTCACCCATAAGGTTGTGCATTAAAACCGACAAAAACGTTAGGTCATAATTAAGCGCAAACCTTGCTTTTTGCCCACAAGTTTGCCCTATTCCTTTGCACAAAGAACAATACATTGCTTGATAAAGAACTGTGTCTTTTACATACATGTTTGGGAGGTCGGCTTTGATATAACCAAACATTTTAGCCCCTTTTTCTTGGCACTAAGCCAACTTTTTTATAAACTTTACTTAGCGTTCTATAAGCAAGTCTTTCAGCCCTTTCTGCGCCACTTTTTAGCACTTCATCTAAATATGCCTTATCTAAAAGAAGTTTGTTTTTCTCTTGCCTAATAGGTTCAATAACATCGCAAACTGCTTTTCCTACTGCAAGTTTAAAATCGCCATAACCAACGCCTTCAAATTCCCTTTCGGCTTCTTCTATCGTTTTATTAGCAAATGCTGTGTAAATAGATAAAAGGTTGCTGATACCAGGTTTTTCTGGTGAGAAAATAATTTTATTATCACTATCAGTAACTGCCCTTTTGAATTTTCTAATAATAGTATCTGGGTCGTCATCCATAGATATAAATGCATTTAAGTTAGCGTCTGACTTGCTCATTTTTCTTTCTGGCTCTGCTAGACTCATAACCCTTGCACAAGATTTGCCAATATATCCTTCTGGAACTTTAAATGTTTCGCCAAACCTGTTGTTAAAACGAATTGCAAGGTCTCTAGCAAGTTCTAAGTGTTGTTTTTGGTCTGCACCGATTGGAACTAGTTCAGTTTGGTAAAGCAAAATATCAGCAGCCATTAAAACAGGATAGTCCATTAAGCCCATATTTATATTATCTTCATGTTTTTGACTCTTATCCTTAAACTGAGTCATTCTTGAAAGTTCACCAGGATAACAAATAGTATTTAAAATCCAAGCGAGTTCAGCGTGCGCAGATACATGTGATTGAGCAAAAAGTATTGATTGGTCTGCTTTAATTCCACATGCCAAATATAACGCTGTTAATTCGTATGTATTTTTTCTAAGTATTGCTGGGTCTTGCTTAACCGTTAATGTATGCAAGTCTGCAATAGAAAAAACACTATTATAATCATCTTGTAATTTTCTAAAATTTCTAAGTGCACCCAAATAGTTACCGATTGTTAGTATTCCACTTGGTTGTATTGCACTAAACAATATCTTCTTATCTTCCATTATATTATACCTAACTTTAATTTTCCTTGAATTATTTAATAAAATCTAAAACAACGTCTACTGTTTGAGTTTTTTCAATAACCTTTGTAAATCTCTTTTCTTTTTGTTTAAGTTCCAAAATTTGTTTTGGAATATCCATAGCAGTTATTTCAAACAATTTATCTGCACACTTAAAGGCATCTAAAGGTGCTTTTTCGTTTATTGCTGATAGAACATCATGTGAAAACTTGTATGGACTTGCCGTTGATAAAATAACAACAGGATTTTGGTTATTTGTTTGAATAATAAAGTCTTGCGCAACTGAATATGCAACTGATGTATGTGTATCTAAAACATAGCCATATTCTTCAAAAACATCTTTAATTGTTTCTTTACAATCAATTTCATCAGTAAAGTTTGCATAGAATTCTTTTTCTAGATTTTTTAGTTCATTATTTGAAATTTTATATTTACCAAATGTTTTAAGTTCTTCCATACGTGCTTTTGTAACTTCTGTATCTCTACCAGAAAGTTCAAAAATCAAACGCTCAAGATTGCTTGAAATCAAAATATCCATTGATGGAGAAATTGTTTTAAAGAACTCTCTATTAGCATCGTAAGTACCACTAACAAAAAACTCAGTTAAAACGTTGTTTGAGTTTGATGCACAGATAAGTTTATCAATAGGAAGTCCCATTTGCTTAGCATAATAACCTGCTAAAATGTTACCAAAGTTGCCTGTTGGAACAACAAAGTTAACCTTGTCTCCAAGTTTGATTTCCTCTGAAGCAACTAGGTCTGCATATGCTGAAAAATAATATGAAACTTGTGGTACAAGCCTACCAAAGTTCATAGAGTTTGCACTTGAAAGCACAACGTTATTTTTAAGGAGCATATCGTTTATGTCTTTATCGGTAAAAATTTTCTTAACGGCTGTTTGACAATCATCAAAATTACCTTTAATTGCAACGACATTAACATTACTACCTTCTTGTGTGCACATTTGAAGTTTTTGCATATCGCTAACGCCTTCGCTTGGATAAAATACCATGACTTTTATGCCTTGAGCATCTTTAAATCCTTCAAGCGCAGCCTTGCCTGTATCACCACTTGTGGCAACTAAAATCAAAACTTCTTCTTTTACACCACTTAAATCGCAACCTTTTCTTAATAGATATGGTAAAAGCGTGAGCGCAATATCCTTAAACGCAAGAGTTGGGCCGTGAAAAAGTTCTAATATAAAACACTTTTCATCAAGTTTAACAAGTGGTGCAGCGTCATTTTCTTCAAACTTAGCATAACTATTTTTGCAAGCAGTTAAAAGGTCGTTATAGTCGTATTCTTCTAAAAACTTGTGAATCACAAAGCAAGCACGCTCAGCATAATCCATGTTGCAGAGATTTTTTAAGTCTTCTAATGAAACCATAGGAAAAGTTTGTGGAACAAAAAGTCCACCATCGTTTGCCAAGCCTTTTGATATCGCCTTTGCCGCAGAGTCAACTTGCGAGCCACCTCTTGTACTAATAAACTTCATAAAAGTCTCCAATTAAAATTTAAGTAAATTTATTGTTAGTCTTAAAATTATATTTTAAAAAACACAAATAGAAGTCGGAAAACTTCCGACTTCTATTTTACTACATTTTTAATGTAAAAATCAAGTTAATCAACATACTTTAATATAAAAGCAGGTAATTCTTCTTTAGAAGAACTGCAAGTTAACACAAATTTAACATCATAATCTTTTTCTAGCTTTTCCATTGCTGAGAAAATACTATCTAATTCGCTTAGTGGTTTGCCTGTAATTCTTGCAATGCCATCTAAATAA
Source organism: Christensenellaceae bacterium (assembly GCA_045586765.1). Lineage (GTDB taxonomy): Bacteria > Bacillota > Clostridia > Christensenellales > Borkfalkiaceae > UBA1259. The sequence goes on from JAZNAX010000009.1 coordinate 47,208, forward strand.
ATGTATTCGTTATCGCCATTTGCTGCAACGATACCTTTAATAAAGCCTCTTAAGCCATCTTCACCTACGATTTCAAAACCTGTAACATCTAAATATCTAATTTGATTATTTAAGTCATATGTATATCTTGATGTATCTGTAATAAATACTACATGGCCTTTAGCCGTATCAAGCATTTGGTTTGCACTTTCGATTATTGCTTTAGTTTTGCCTGTCCCTTTTGGTCCGTATATGATTTTCATTAGAAATAATCCCTCCTGATACTATATAATCTTTCTACCTATATTGTATAACACTTTTTAGAAAATTACAATATGTTTTTAAAAAATTTTTATGTATTTTTTTAACTTTTTTTGATAGACAAAAATTAGTTGATTTTTCCAATAAAATCTGCAAGCCTGTCTAATCCCACGGCGATATCTTCTTTTGATATTGCATAAGAAAGCCTAATGCACTCATCATTACCAAAGGCAACACCTGGAATAACTGCTATGCCGTTTTTAAGGGCCGAGTCAGCAAACTTTAATGAACCATCAATTATAGTTCCTTCAAAAGTTTTGCCGTATAAAGATGAAACATTTACAAACACATAAAATGCGCCTTTTGGTTCGATATAAGTTATTTCTTTTATCTTGCTGAGTTTTTCTATCATAAGTCGTCTTCGCTCATCAAAGACTTTTTGCATGTTGTCAATAAACTCTTTGCCTTTTGGGTCAGTTAAAGCGCTTACTGAAGCGTATTGAGCAATTGAACAAGCGTTACTTGTCGTATGGCTTTGCATACTAGAAATTGCTTTAGCAATATTTAGTGGTGCTGCAAGGTATCCTATTCTCCAACCTGTCATTGAATATGTCTTTGACATACCATTTACAACGATTGTATGTTCTTTCATAAAATCGCTGTGCTCTGCAATTGAATAATGAACTTCGCCATCATAAACAAGTTTTTCGTAAATCTCATCAGAAATTACATAAATATTGTGTTTTTCGCACACTTTTGCAATTTCAACAAGTTCTTCTTTGGTATAAACAGCACCTGTTGGGTTATTTGGGCTATTTAATATCAAACATTTCGTCTTATCGGTAATTGCATCTTCAAATTGCTTTGCTGTCATTTTATATTCATTTTCTTTTAAGGTTTGAACATAAACGCACTCGCCACCAGCAAGAGCAATGAGTTCTGGATATGTAAGCCAATATGGACTTGGCAATATAACTTCATCACCATCGTCAACAATAGCACATATCGCATGATAAAGCGAACTTTTTGCACCTGAAGAAATAACTATTTGTGTTGGGTCATATTTTAAGTTGTTTTCTAGAGCAAATTTTTCGCATATTGCTTTTTTTAGTTCTACCATTCCTGATGCTGGCGTATATTTTGTAAAACCAATATCAAGAGCCTTTTTTGCTGAGTCAATTATAAATTCTGGCGTATTAAAATCTGGCTCACCAGCGCCAAAGCCGATAATTGAAATGCCCTCAGCTTTCATCTTTTTTGCCTTTGCCGTAATCTCAAGCGTTAGAGATGGGGCAATCCTTCCTACTTTTTTTGAAACACACATGACATAATACCTTCTTTATTCTTCGTCAAAACCGGCACTAAGTTTTAACTCCCTATCGTGAATAGCAAGCGCTTCTACCATTTCATCGATATCACCCAACATAAAATTATCAATGGAATGTAGTGTTAGCCCTATTCTATGGTCGGTTACCCTACCTTGCGGGAAGTTATAGGTTCTGATACGCTCAGAACGGTCGCCTGTACCTACTTGACTTTTTCTATTTTCAGAGTATTCTTTATCGTATTGTGACTGATAAAAGTCATAAAGCCTACTCTTTAATACCTTCATTGCTTTTTCTCTATTTTTTGTTTGTGAACGCTCGTCTTGACATAAAACTACTATACCTGTTGGAAGGTGAGTAAGTCTAATACAAGATTCGGTTTTATTAACGTGTTGTCCACCTGCGCCTGAAGAACGCAAAGTGTCAATTTTTAAGTCTTTTTCATCAATTTTTATTTCAACGTCTTCTACTTCTGGAAGAACAGCAACGGTTGCTGTTGAAGTGTGAACTCTGCCTTGAGATTCTGTTTCTGGAACTCTTTGAACTCTATGCACCCCACTTTCATACTTAAGTTTTGCATAGCAAGATTTGCCAGAAATTGAAAACACTGCTTCTTTTAAGCCACCGAGTTCGGTTGTGCTGATTTCAATGTCTTCGGTTTTCCAACGATTCTTTTCGGCATATTTTATATATAGTTTATAAAGTTCATAAGCGAAAAGGTTGGCTTCATCGCCACCTGCGCCACCCCTAATTTCCATGATAACGTTTTTATCGTCATTTGGGTCTTTAGGAAGAAGTAAAATTTTAAGTTCATCTGTAATATTTGTAATTTTATCCTTACAAACTAAAAACTCTTCTTGCATAAGCGCTTTCATTTCTGCATCGCTTTCTAAAGGAATCATTTCTTTTAGTTCTTCTTGTTCAGAAATCACCTTTTTGTATTCTAAATACTTTTCTACAGTTGGTGTAATTTCAGCAAGTTCTTTAGTATAAGCACGCCATTCGTCCATCTTGCTTATAATCTCGCTGTCGCTAACAAGTTCGTTTAGTTTTTCGTATCTATCAACTATTTTATCAAGTTTTTTAAACATTAAAGCACCGCCTTAACTATTCTTTCAATTCCATTATAATCTTTAATAATTTCAACATCATTAAAGCCTACAAGCATATTTTTTATCTCTTGGGCTTGATTTATTCCACATTCTAATAAAACTACGCCGTTATCAGTTAAATAATCTTTTACATTATTTGCAATAATTTTATAAAAATCAAAGCCATCTTCCCCACCATCAAGTGCTAAGTGTGGCTCAAAATCTTTAACTTCACATTGCAAAGTCAAAATGTCTTTACTCATTATATAAGGTGGGTTTGAAATAATAACGTCAAACTTCTCTCCCACTAAACTATCAAACATATTGCTTTTAATAAACTTAACGTCAGCATTATTATCCTTTGCATTTTGGCTTGCAAGTTCAAGTGCCCCGTCACTTATATCAACGGCAAAAACGTTTGCATCTTTTTCTTTTTTTATAGCAATTGCTATTGCACCACTTCCTGTGCATAAATCAAGCACTTTTGTTGTAGAATTTATATGTTTTAATGCATTTTCAACCAAAATTTCAGTTTCTGGTCTTGGAATAAGCACCCTTTCATCAACTTTTATTATATAACCATAAAAGTCTGTGTTGCCTATACAATACCAAAGCGGTCTGCCTGAAATACGCTCGCTGACAATTTGATTTATTTTATCTATGTCTTTTGGCATAACTAAATCATCAGTATAAACTTGGTCTCTCTTAATACCAAGCGTTATACTAATAATCCACTCGCTTTCAGCATCTTCAGTTATACCATTTTCATTAAGTTCAAGTTTAATCTTTTCTACAAGTTCGCTTCTTTTTGTTGGCATTACAAAATCTTTTGGCTTAATATTTGGGTCATTATCCATTTCGTAAACGGTATTAAACGAAATGATAGCAACTTCTAACATTTCATCATCAGGCTCACGAGTTGTTATCTTTTGAAGTAGCATGCCAGGTAATTTTAATGGCAAAACTAGTTTTGAGTTTGTTTTTGCAAGCAACTTTAATAATTCATAAGAAAGTCCTGCAACAACAGGCAAAAGTGCAAGTTTTAATAGTATTCTATAAACTTTTTCCACATCTGTGCCTATTAGTCCTTCAACAACAGCAAAAAGCAAAATGCTTATAACCATAACAAACACCATAAATGTTGTGCCACATCTATCGTGAATTTTAGAGCAAGACTTAGCATTTTCAACTGTTAAAGGCTTTCCACTTTCAAAACAAGAAATAACTTTATGTTCTGCACCATGATACATAAATGTTCGTTTTATATCTTTAATAAAAGAAACTAAAACAATGTAAAGTATAAAAATTACAAGTTTTAGCCCACCTTCAATAAAGTTTTTTGCCCAAATATCAAACTTTAGGTCAAATAGGTTTTCTAAGCCTTGCCTACATAGTTGTGGCAAGAACATAAAAAGCAAAACAGCAAGTCCAAGCCCTAATATGAGCGAAAATGTTATAATAACGCTCATAATATCAACCTTAAGTTTTTTTGCAACAAACTGCTCGAACTTTGATGGCTCGGTTTCTTCGCCATACACTTCAGCAGAACGAATCAAAACCTTTGTTCCTGTAATTAAGGAACTAAGAAATGACACAACGCCACGAACTAAAGGTAATCTTAAAAAGAAGTTTCTTTTTTGAATAGGCTTAATGCGTTTAGATTCCACACGGATGATTCCGTCTTCATCTCTGACAGCAGTTGCCATAGCCGTTTTGCCACGCATCATAACGCCTTCTAAAACGGCTTGTCCACCAATAGAAACTTTATCTTTTTGCTTTTTTTTGCTATTTTCCTTTGACATTTAATGATATAACCTACCCAAAAAGCCTAATTTTGATTATAAAAAAGGCTTTAAGAATATAGACACTCTTAAAGCCTTGCAATATAGCGAACTATTTTGCTTTGCCATATCTCTTGTTGAATTTATCAACACGGCCACCGGTATCAACCAACTTTTGTTTGCCTGTAAAGAAAGGATGACATTTACTGCAAATATCTACCTTAATTACATCGCCCTTTTTAGTTGAACCTGTTTTAAAAGTTTCACCACAAGCGCAAACAACTGTCACTTCATGATAATCTGGATGTATAGATTCTTTCATAGCGCACCTCTTTTACTAATTTACCAAGTTATTATATTATATTTTCTTAAGATAGTCAAACATATTTAAGCATATTTATAAAAAAAAGCAAAAACTTTTAATTATGTTTAATAGTGAGAATTACTTGATTTTTTTTTGTTTTTATAATATAATGGTAAAAATTTTTGTTTTATGGAGATTACATGAAAGGTTGGAAAATTACTGCCCCTTCTACCATTTCGGAGCAAGAAATAGTTGAAACAACAGATTCTAGCGCTCTTTCTAAGGTGAAAATTACCAAAGCGCTTATAACTTTATCTGATGTTTTAAGTTTTAAGGGTGAAATTGAATCTAACAATGTTGTCTTAGGCAGGGCTGGAATCGGTATTGTTGCAGAAGCCGGCACAAACCTTTTTGGTTTAGAAAAAGGTCAATATGTTTATGTTGAAGCGCACAAATCTTGCTTAGAGTGTTACAATTGCAAAAGTGGACTTTCTAAATGTTCAAACATGCAAATTGCTGGCGAAGATTACGATGGCTTTTTAAGAGACTTTGTATCTAGTCCACCAGAAAAACTTTTTGTTTTGCCTGAAAGCGTGCCAAAACTAGATGCTCTTTTTATTAAAGACATTTCGCTCGCCATTGCCGTTGTTGATAAACTTGGCATACAAAAAGGCGACTATGTTGCTATTGTTGGTGCAAATGATTTTGGCAATATTTTAGCACAACTTTTAATTTATTATCAAGCAGTCCCTATCGTTATGACAATTAACGAAGAAGACTATAAAATTGCTAAAGATTCTGGCATTTATTATGTTCTAGGTCAAGAAGATAACTGGAATAAAGAAGTTATGTCAATCACTAGTGGAAGACTTACAAAAAGCGTTGTTTATATTTCCGATTGTAATATCCCTATTGCAAAGGCATTTGCTCTTGCTTCTCATAACGCAAGCGTGGCTTTTACAGGAACTTCTTATAAAAATAATGCAGTTTCTTTTTCACAAGCAATCAAAAAACAACTTAATATTTTGTGTATAAACGGTGGTTTTGAAAATACAGCAGCAAGCATAAATCTTCTTGCAAACAAGGCTATTAACCTATCCCACCTAAAACTCGACACATCTACTTATGATGAAGTTCCTGCTACATTAAATAAGATGAGTGAAATGCTTGATAAAGATGGCAAGATTTATCAAACAGTTGTTGATTTAATTTAAATTATTTAAAAATACAATATAAACATTATATAAAAACAAAAGGGTGCAATTTTGCACCCTTTTTTATGTTTTACTCTCTGCACTTTTTATTAAATATAAGCCGTAAAATACTTCTAATTATCCTTGGTGGTTTTACACAACAAATTCTCATAAAAAACACCTCACATAATCATTATATGCAAGGCGTTTTGTTTTTTGTCAAATTATAAATAATATATATAGTTTTATTCAATTTTTAGATTTCTCTTAACTCTCTGATAATCTTTGCTCTATCAATTTGATTAAATACCGTGCTACCAGCAACGATAACGTTTGCGCCAGCATCTTTAACAAGTCTTACGTTTTCTTTAGTGATACCACCATCGATTTCAAGGTCAATATCCTTACCTGTGCTATCGATAAGTTTTCTTGCCTGCTCAATTTTTGGAAGCACATCTGGAATAAACTTTTGACCACCAAAACCTGGATAAACGCTCATTAAAAGTAACATATCGCAATATTCGATAACGTTTTCAATCTTTTCAACAGGCGTGTCTGGGTTGATAACTGCACCACATTTAACACCTAAATCTTTGATTGCAAGAAGTGTTTCTTTTAATTTATCACCACACGCTTCATAATGAACAGTGATAATATCAGCGCCAGCATTTGCGAATTGTTTGATGTAATTCCAAGGATTTACTATCATTAAATGAGCATCAAAAGTTGCCTTACTATAAGGTCTAACTTCTTGAATAAATTTAGGTCCGAAAGAAATGTTTTTTACAAAACTTCCGTCCATAACGTCAAGGTGCAAAACATCTGCGCCGTCTTTTGTAATTTGTTCGATTTCTTGTCCTGCCCTTGCAAAGTCTGCAGACAAAATTGATGGGGCAATTTTAATTTTTCTCATAAATTATTCTCCTATTTTGTAATTCATTATAAATTTCAATATATCTTTGATAGCGCTGTTTTGATAGAGCGCCACTTTCAACCAACTGTTTAACTTTACATTGTGGCTCGTTTATATGCGTACAACCACGGAACTTACATTCCGATGCAACATCTACATATTCTGGATAAAATGAAGCAATTTCTTTTGCGCTTACATTTGCATCGATAACAGCAAACCCAGGCGAATCGATAATTTTGATGTTTTCCACTTCAAATATTTCAGAACGGGTTGTTGTATGTCTTCCCCTTTCTATCTTTTCGCTTAAATCGCCAACTTTTAACTGCATGCCAAACATCGCATTTATAATTGACGATTTGCCAACGGCACTTTGACCTGCAAGCACAGAAAGTTTGTTTTTTAAAATCTTTTTTAGTTCATCTATTCCTTGACCCGACTTAGCACATACTTGCAAAAATTTTATGTCAAGGTTTGAATATTCCGACAATATTTCCTGATAAACATCACTCTTAATATCGGCTTTGTTTACTATAATATAAAAATCAACGTCTTCTTTAACGGCATTTATATATAGTTTATCAATAAGATAATAGTCTGGCTTTGGCTGTGGCGAAACAACAGCAACAATATTATCAACATTGCTGACATTTGGCCTAATAAACCTACTTGTTCGCTCTTTTACCGAAACTATAGTATCTTTATCAACTTCTACAAAATCGCCAACCAAAATCTCGTTATTATTAAGTTTTAATAGTCCACGAGCGCCACATCTAATAAGTTCATCGCCTATTTTTACAAAATACTTGTTAGAATGCACTCTATAAACTTGTCCTACTCTATTCATTTTCACTTAAATATCTCTGTCTAAGCTGACCACAAGCGCCATCAATATCTTCGCCCATTTTTCTTCTAACGGTTGCAGAAAGCCCTGCTTTTTCTAATACGCCCATAAATCTATAGGCTTCTTTATCAGTGCCACTTTTAAGATTGTTTTCTTTAACTTCATTTAGCCTTATTAAATTTATGTGACAAGGTCTACCTTTTAATAAACTAATAAGTGCTTCTGCATGTGCACTAGTATCGTTTTCGCCTTTTATTAAAACATATTCAAAAATATATCTTCTGCCTGTTTTTTCAAAGTAATTTGAACAAGCATCTAATATTTGACTAATTTTATAAGTTTTTGCGATAGGCATGATTTTTTGCCTTTCTTCATCAAACGGAGAGTGAAGTGATATCGTTAAGTTTACCGATACATTTTCGTTCGCTAAGTCATACATTTTTGGAACTATTCCCGATGTAGATAAACTTATGTTTCTTTGGCTTATATTTATGCCGTTTTTTTCTGAAACCAATCTTAAAAACTTAACCGTGTTATCATAGTTATCAAGTGGCTCTCCACTTCCCATAAGCACAATATTGATGATTTTACGATTTTCGCCTAAAGCACCACCTAAAAACTTGTTTACACATATAACTTCGCCCAAAATTTCGCCTGCTTCTAGGTTTCTAACTAACCCATTAAGACCTGAAGCACAGAACACGCATCTCATTCTACAGCCAACCTGTGTTGAAATGCAAAGCGAATATCCGTGATTATATTTCATTAAAACGCCTTCAATTACATTTCCATCACGGAGTGCAAACAAAAACTTCATTGTGCCATCAACCGATTGCAAATGCTTAATTATTCTTACAGGCTGAGCATCATAGCTCTCGATTAGTTTTTCTCTAAAAACTTTAGATAGGTCGGTCATATCGTTAAACTCAAGACCTAAATGCAATGCCCTAAAAATTTGACCTGTGCGAAACTTCTTTTCGCCAAGCGATAATATTAAGTTTTCAAGTTCAGCATAACTGAAATTTAATAAACACTCTTTCAATTTATTTCACTCTCTTTAGTTTTGCCACATAAAAGCCCAGTCCACCCGATATATCTGGCAAAAATAGGTTTGTTCCCATAATATTTTCGTGTGGCAACTTGCTATTTATCTCGCATATTTCAAAGTCGTTATTTTGACTTAAAAATGCTTTTATTATCTCTATATTTTCACTACTAAATATTGAACAAGTTGAATAGTATAGGTGTCCACCCTTTTTAACATAACGGCACGCCGTTTTAAGTATTGAAAGTTGCTCAATATTTAACTCTTTTATATTTGTTTCTTCTCTATTTAATTTAATGTCTGGGTTATCGTTTACAACGCCTATCCCACTGCAAGGCACATCGCATAAAACGGCTGAAAAATAGCCATTAAACTGCTCATCCAACACCTTCGCATCTCTTTGCTCTGGAATAATATTTGGGCAGTTCATACGCTCCATATACTCTTTAATAAGATTAACTCTGTGCTCATGAATATCCCAAGAGTAAACTTTATCAAACTTATGAGAAAGCCTTATGCTTTTGCCACCCGGAGCGCTACAACAATCGAGAAGTGTTTCGCCCTTTTCCACAACATCGCAAATAGCAACCGAGCCAAGCGCTTGGTAGGTGTAAATCCCTAAATCATAATCGGCATTTCTAACAAAATTTTTTGCTAAAAACACATTTTCAAAAGGTGTAGTTTCAAACTCAACCCCTAAATCTTTTAAGTATTTCGCCCCATCTGTTTGATAAAAAGATAGACAAGTTTTCTCATTTTTAGCACTTAAAATTTGCTCTAATCGCTCAGTTCCAAAGTCTTTTTCTAGTTCTTTTATTGCAAAAAGTGGATAAGAATATTTAATAGATAAACCATAAAGCCTATCTTTTGGCAAAACAAACTCTGTTTTTATAAATTTTCTTAAAAATGCATTTACAAATGCACTAGCGCCACCTTTACCTAGTTTTTTTGTAAGTTCAACTGCGTTTTTTGTTACAGCATACTCTTTTTTGCCTAGATATTTAATGGCATACATTGAAATTTTTAATATCGTTCTAATTACTAGTTTTGGTGACTTTTCAGTTAGATAATCTATGTAATAACTTAGTTCAATATCTTTATCTAAAACACCATAACAAGTTTTAACGATAAGCGCACGATTTTTTTCTTCAATAAACGTGCCGTTTATGGCTTGTTTTATATAAGAATTTTGGCTATAAACTTTATTTAGTATTTGATAACAGTCATAAAAATAGTTTATCATTTACCAAAATCCTCTCCAACCGAAATTTTATTTCCACGCAAAAAGTCGCCTATATTCATAGGTTTTCCACCTGCTTTTTGAACAATTTTAAGTTCAACAGATTTTTCGCCACACCCTATGACAAGTGAATTATCAGCCTTTATTACCTTACCTGCTTCGCCACTCAAGTCACTCTCAATAGCCTTGTAAATTTTGAAAGGGTTTCCTTCAAACATGGTAAATGCTGTTGGCATAGGATTAAAAGCACGGATTTGACAAACAACTTCTTTTGCACTCTTTGTCCAGTCAATTTTTGCCATTTGTTTATCTATAATTTTTGTATAAGACGCATTTTCATCATCTTGTTTAATGAATTTTGCTTTATTTTCTATTATCGATGGCAATGTTTTTATTAAAAGGGCAGCACCTAAAATAGATAACCTATCAAAAAGTTCTCCACAAGTTTCGCCATCTAAAATGTCTATTTTCTCTTGTGATATAATATCGCCTGTATCAATGCCGACATCGGTTTTCATAATGGTTATGCCCGTCTCGGTTTCGCCATTTAGAATTGCAAAATGTATAGGCGATGCACCACGATATTTAGGTAAAAGTGATGCGTGGATATTGATTACCCCAAGTGGTGCAATATCCAAAATTTCTTTAGACAGAATTTGACCAAAAGCACATGTTATCATAAGGTCTGGTTTTAATGCTTTTAAGTCTTCAACCCCTTCAAGTCGTATTTTATCGTATTGTAAAACCTTAATGCCTTTAGACAAAGCAAGTTGTTTTACAGGTGGAGCAGTTAAAATCTGTTTTCTGCCAACAGGCTTGTCTTTGTTTGTGATAACTGCAACGACATCATAACCATTTTCTATCAATTTTTCAAGTGGCTTTTGGGCAAAATCAGGTGTTCCTAAATATATTATTCTCAATTACGGACTTCCTCCTGAATATTTGTGGCTTTATCAACGTAAATTATTCCATCTAAATGGTCATATTCGTGACAAAATGCACGGGCAAGAAAACCTTTTGCATTTACTTTAAATGGCTTACCAAACCTATCAAAGGCTTCTACAGTAACGCTATAAGGTCTTTTAACTGAGCCATATTTTCCCCTAACAGAAAGGCAACCTTCTTCGCCATCTTGACTGCCACTTTTGTTTACAATTTTAGGGTTTACACACTCAAAATATGCACCATCGACAGAAACGACAAACACCCTTCTAAGAACGCCAACTTGTGGTGCGGCAAGACCTGCACCATTTGCCTTTATAAGAGTATCTTTCATATCGTCTAAAAGTTCGTGAAGTTTTTGGTCAAAAGCCGTTACTTCAAAACTTTTTTTTCTAAGTGTTTCATCGCCAAGTTGCAAAATATTCCTAATTGCCATAATTACCTCTAAATCTTTTATCTATATAAATTTTTGTTTGCTTTATGTTAAATTGTTTGAGTTTATTTCCATTGAAACTAAAAGATTTCTTGATTTATATTTGTCGCTTGCAAAGAAAATTTGGTCTAAAAGTTTTTTATCGTTTGTATTAATTCGCATAAGAATTTGATACCTAAACCTATTTTGCAAACGCTTAAGTGGTGCTTTCATACACCCAAAAAATCTAAATTTATCTTTATTCTGCTCATAAATAGCAGATAATTCTTGATAAATTGCCTTTGTTGTTAAAAGTGTGGTTTCTTCATCAACTCCACTTACAAGCACCCTTACAATATCTGTAAACGGTGGAAAACCCGTTGCCTTTCTAATTGATATTTCTTGATTATAAAAACCTACATAATCATATTTAATCGCTTGGCGAAGTGTTAGATTTTCAGGTGAATAAGTTTGAAGCACAACGCTTCCTTTTTCTTCTGCCCTACCACTACGACCTGCAACTTGAGTGAGTAGTTGAAAGGTCCTTTCACTGCTTCTAAAGTCCGAAAAATGCAAACTCATATCTGCATCTAAAATACCTACTAAAGTAACAAAAGGAAAGTCGTGACCTTTTGCTATCATTTGTGTGCCAACCAAAATATCGGCCTTTCTTTCGGTAAATTTATTTAGAATATTAAAATGCCCTTCTTTATTTTGAGTTGTGTCTTTATCCATTCTCAAAATTCGTGCATTTGGATATAATTTTTGCAGTTCACTTACAATTCTTTCGGTGCCATATCCACCATGCCTAATAAAAGGACTGCCACACTCTGTGCAAGCACTTATCATTTTATATTTTGCACCACAATAATGGCATAAAAGCGATTCATCTTCTTTGTGATATGTTAGCGACACATCACAATCTGTGCACTTTTGCACATGACCACATTCTGTGCAAATAACCGTTTTAGAATATCCCCTTTGATTAAGAAAGATTATTGCTTGGTTATTATTTTCTAAACATTTGGTAAGTTGAGATTTTAATGCCGAAGAAAATGGAGAATTATTACCACGCATCACTTCTTTTCGCATATCCACAACTTCGACAAATGGAAGTTCTTTTTTGTTGATTCGCTCAGGAAGTTCTATTAAATTATACTCACCTTCATTAGCGTTTTTAAAACTTTCTATCGAAGGTGTTGCACTTCCTAAAACGAGTTTTGCACCATTCATTTTGGCTCTAAACTTAGCAACGTCAATAGTGTTATATCTAGGTGCTGATTCGCTTAAATAACTGCCGTCGTGTTCTTCATCAATAATGATGAGCCCAATATTTTCAAGTGGTGCAAATATCGCACTTCTTGCACCGATAGCAATTTGTGCTTGACCATTTCTTAATCTCCACCACTCATCAAACCTTTCGCCAGCAGAAAGACCACTATGAAGAATTGCTGCGTGGTTAGAAAATCTTGCCCTTAACGCTTTTAACATTTGTGGCGTTAGTGCAATTTCTGGCACTAACATTATTGCAGACTTTCCTTTAGAAATTACATCGCTAATTAAGTTTAGATAAACTTCGGTCTTACCACTACCTGTAACGCCAAAGATTAAACTTGTCATTTTATCAGTATTTTTAATAGAATTTACTGCTTCTATTTGCTTTGGCGTTAATACAACGTTTTTGTTTGATGCATCGAGTTCTTTATATGGCAAGCGAAAAAATTGCTCTTTTGTGATGTTTACATACCCTTTTTCAACAACTGCATTTACTGCAGATGGTCCATACTTTTCGGCAAGTTCGTTATGCAAAAACTTTTCGCCACTTTTTAGGTGAATAAGAAGTTCTTTTTGTTTTATTGCCGTTTTTCTAAGCGAATCGATAACGCTATCAACATCAACGCCATCAGCAAGTTGAAGATACCTTATAAATTGCTCTTTTACCTTACCTTTTCGCATTTCCGAAGGTAGAAATAGCCTTAAGGCTGCAGCCCTTGTAACATAACAAGTCTTGCAAATGAAGTTCATAAGTTCAAGGGTCTCTTTTGTCAACGCAGGCTTTTCTTCAAGCAGTCTGTAAATAGGTTTAATCTTATCTTCATCAAAGTTGCTTTTGTCTTTGACATTTATAACAATGCCACTTTCAACTTTCTTACCGAAAGGCACTATGACATGACTGCCAAGAGTTATCTTGCAGTCTGAAAACGAATATTCAAACACCTTATCGACTTCGACATTGTTAATGTCAACTATAACATCAGCAAACATTTTTCTTACCACATAAAAAACAAAATATGTTCACCTAAAAATTGATGAACACATTTGCTTAACTAATCGTTTGTTGCAATCAATTTGCCATCTTCAATTTCTTGTGCTGCAACTGACAAAGGCTTTTCCTTGCTTGGAAGTTCACTATAGCCTTGGTTTTGCGCTTGTTCCATCAACTGTCTTGCACGCTTGCTTGTAACAATACAAAGTTCATATTTTGAACCGATTTTTTGTGCTAATTGGTCAATTGGGGGTTTATGTATCATATATCTAATCTCCTTTATATTTGCTTATTTTTTTCTTTGATAATTATTTGTTCAATTTCAGTTATCGCTTGCTCTAGGTCATCATTAACAACCGTGTAATCATATAAATTAGCCTTTTCTAATTCATAATCAATTCTTTGCATGCGAAGTTTTATTTTTTCAAGTGATTCTGTGTTTCTATTTATAAGTCTTTTTTCAAGTTCTTCTAATGATGGTGGTGCAACCATTATTAAAAGTGCTTCTGGATAACTCTTTTTAACATTAAGTCCACCATTTACATCTATTTCTAAAAGCACATCTTTTGTTTCAAGTTTTTCCATAACGAAATCTTTTGGTGTGCCATAATAGTTTTCAAAGTGGTTGCTATACTCTAAAAAGCCATCGTTTTTTGCTTTTTCTAAAAACTTATCCTTGTCAATAAAGAAATATTCCCTTCCGTCTACTTCGCCATCTCTTGGACATCTTGTTGTGCAAGAAATGCTAAGTGAAATATTTTGATTTTTTTCAGTAAGTTTTTTTGCTATCGTGCCTTTGCCAACGCCAGATGGCCCCGACAAAACTATTAAAACATTTCTCATATTACTCTAAATTTTGAACCTGCTCTCTTACCTTTTCAATTTCGTTTTTAAGTTCTAATGCAAGCCTTGTAACTTCAATATCGTTAGATTTTGAACAAATTGTGTTTGTTTCTCTATTAAACTCTTGCATTAAAAAGTCAAGTTTTTTACCCATGCCATCAAGTTTAATAATCTCAATAAATTGCTCGATATGAGATTTAAGCCTTGTTAGTTCTTCATCGATATTAACTTTATCTGTATAAAAAGCAACTTCATTAAGTAATCTTGCTTCATCATACTTAACGTCTTTTAATGCTTCTTCAATTCTCGCTTGAAGTTTAACTTTGTGTTCGGTCGCAACAAGCGGTGCCCTTTTTTCAATAGATTTTGCTAAATTTCTAATCGTTTCCATACGATTAAGCATATCGTTAACAAGTTTTTCGCCCTCAACCTTTCTCATTTCGTTAAGTTTAAGGCAAGCATTTTTTACAACATCACTTATTATTTGCTTAATTTCCGTTAAGTCTGGCGCCATGCCATCGACAATTACGTCAGGCGATTTCATAAGCATAGCCACTGAAAAATCATTTTCTAAATTAAATTTTTCTGCTAAAACTTTGCTTGCATTATAATAACCAAACGCTTTGTCAAAATTTATTTCAATATTAGAAGAATTTTCCCTTGTGTCAGAAAAAGTAACAAAAAGATCTATTCTGCCACGCCTTACATATTCTTGAACAGTTTTTCTAATAGTATCTTCAAGCGATATGAAAGCACGTGGAATTTTAGTGTTAAGGTCGAAATTGCGATTATTAACCGTTTTAAGTTCTACAACAAGGTTAATTCCGTTTTCGCTATAATCTGCCCTTCCATAACCGGTCATACTGTACATAACTAACTTTCTCCACTATGTTTTATTTATTTTATCATAAAATAAATATTTTATCAAGTTTTTATAAGCACTTTAAAGGTGTCTTCATCAATAATTTTTATGCCGAGTTTTTTTGCTTTGTCAAGTTTGCTTCCCGCATTTTCACCTGCAACAACCATCGTAGTTGTTTTTGAAACGCTAGATTGCACTTCTCCACCAAGTTCGGTAATAATCTTTCCTGCTTGATCTCTCTTAAACTCTAACAGCGTACCTGTTAAAACAACCTTTTCGCCACTAAACACGCCTTTCTTTTCAGCCGTTTCGTACTTAATATTTACACCTAAAGCAAACAACTTTTCAATTTCTTGCAAATTTTCGCTATCAGCAAAATATTTTATAATGCCTTCTGCCATAATTTCGCCAACATCTGATAGACTTATAAGTTTTTCATATCCAGCATTTTTAAGTTCATCATAATCCTTAAACGCTTTAGATAAATCTCTTGCTGTTTTTCTTCCCACGTTTTCTATGCCAAGCGAATAAATGAACTTATCAAAATCAATGTTTTTAGAATTTTCAATTGAAGTTAATAAATTAGATGCCTTTGCATCTTTAAAGCCTTCAAGCGTTAATAGTTTTTCCTTATCTATAGAGAATAAATCAGAAAAATTATTTGTTCCAAATTGGTCGAATAAAAGCCCTGCTGTCATTTCGCTAAAACCTTCTATATCGAAACCATTTTTAGAAGCAAAGTTTACAAGTTTTGCTATAATTCTTGGTCTGCAATTTTTATTTGGGCAAAATAAATTAGCACCCGTCTCTACAAGTTGGCTTTGACAATATGGACAAATTGTTGGCCTTTCAACAACCTTAGAATCATCAAAAACTTCGGTAGTTCCAAGTATCTCTGGAATAACTTCATTACTTCTGCGAACAAGAACTCTAGCACCTATCATAACGCCTTTTCTTTGAATATCCGAATAGTTATTTAAGGTTGCTTTTTTTACTGTTGCACCAGCAAGTTCGGTCGGCCCTAATATACCAAGTGGGGTGAGTTTTCCCGTTCTTCCAACCTGCCATTTTACATCAGTTAAAATAGTGGTTGTTTCTTCTGCTTCAAACTTAAAAGCAATTGCCCAGCGTGGAAATTTGTCGGTGTTGCCAAGTTTTTCCCTATTTGAAATATTATTAAGTTTAACAACTGCACCATCAGTTAAAATATCTAGTGTTTTTCTATTGATTTCAATGTCTTTTATAGCAGACATAACGCTTTCAATACTGTCGCAAACACGCAAAAATGGATGAACTTTAAATCCGTTTTGTTTTAAAAACTCAACACTTTCCACTTGTGAAGAAAATTCTTTTCCTTCAATATAGTTTACATTATAAAACATAATTTCGGCGTGTCGTTTTTCGGTGACTTTAGGGTCTAAATTCCTTATCGCACCTGCAACGGCATTTCTTGCATTTTTCAAAATTTCAGTTGCAGTTTGATTGTATTTTTCAAGCACAGAAAGTCTTATTATCGCTTCACCTTGAACTTCTAATTTTCCCTTAAAATCAATGCATAAAGGAAAACTTTTTATTGTTAAAACTTGTGCAGTAACGTCTTCACCTTCTATTCCGTTACCACGAGTTGATGCACATACGAATTTTCCATCATCGTAAGTTAAGCAAATGGTAAGTCCATCAAATTTATATTCGACAGTGTATTCGCTTTCAACCCCATCTTTTTTTATTCTATTATCAAATGCGATAAGTTCATCAAACTCTGTCGCCTTATCTAAACTATAAAGCCTATTTATATGTTTATGCTTTTTAAATGCAGAAATAGGTTCGCCACCAACCCTTCTTGTTGGCGAATCAAATAATACAGTTCCCGTTTCTTTTTCGAGTTTAACAAGTTCATCATAAAGGGCATCATATTCTTTATCAGAAACGGTTGGATTATCTAAATTGTAATATTCATATGCATATTTGTTGAGAGTATCAACAAGTTTTCTCATTTTCTCCATTAAATAATCTCCATAGGTGCAAATTTAGCAGATAAGGACTTAATTCCTATTCCTTTAAAAGCAACATCGACAATTATATTATCGCCCTGTCCTTTAACCATTATAACCGTGCCTTCGCCAAATTTTGTGTGGCGAACTTTAGTGCCCGATTTATATTCGTTTTTGTTAAAGTTGATATTTTCTTTTGGTTTATTAGCATTGAGCATACTCTTAGCATAACTAGAAGAATATCCACCAATTATCTTTGGCTCGCCAAAATCATCGCCAGCCAAATTGTAACTTTTACTCTCAAATGAATATTGTTTTTTCTCTTCTTTCTTAATAGGCGACAATATTGATTGTGCTTCTTTTAAGAAGCGAGATTGAATCATATGTTCTCTTCTGCCATAAAGATATCTACTCATTGCTCTTGTTAGATAAAGTCTTTGTTTTGCTCTTGTAACAGCAACGTACATAAGTCTTCTTTCTTCTTCCATTTCAGATTCATCGTTCATGCTTCGAGCAATAGGCAGAATTGTCTCATCAAGCCCACTAACAAAAACGTGGTCAAACTCTAAGCCTTTTACAGCATGAATCGTGGCAATTGTTACAGCATCATCAGATGTAATTTCATCAGTGTCTGAACTAAGCGTTATAGAACTTAAATAGTCTGCTAGCGTTGTTCCCACATTATCTTTTTCAAACTGGTCAGCCGAGTTTTTAAGTTCGCTTATGTTGTATAACTTTGAAGTATTTTCTTCAGTTTTTTCAACAAATTGGTCTAAAAATCCTGTAGAATCTAAAATATGGTCTATTGTTTCAACTATATTATGATTTTTAGAAAACGCCTTAAAACCATCTAATAATAAGCCAAAATTGTATAGTTTAGCCCTTGATGAACTACCTATAGACGATTCCCCTAAACGGAATACGCCATCATACAAGGACAAATCCATTGCAGAGCAAAATTCTCTAAGTTCCCTTAATGTTTTATCGCCTATTCCACGCCTTGGAACTGCAATACATCTTAAAAAACTTTCATTATCGGAAGGGTTTACAATTACTTTTAAGTATGAAAGAATATCTTTAATTTCCTTTCTTTCAAAGAACCTAAAACCACCATAGATTTTGCATGGTATTCCATATTTTGCAAATTCTTGTTCATATGCACGAGAAAGTGCGTTAACCCTCATAAAAACAGCAAAGTCTTTATAACTAATATTTGGATTTCTTGCCATTAAATTCTTTATTTGAAGGGCTGTAAAAGTCGCTTCGTTATTTTCATCAGTGCCGACAAAAGTTTCAATTCTTACACCATCATCATTGTCAGTCCACAATGTTTTTTGTCTGCGCATTGTATTGTGTGCAATAATGCTATTTGCAAGTTCTAATATTTTTTTGCTAGAACGATAGTTTCTTTCTAGTTTAAAAACTTTAGCACCACGATATATATCATCAAAAGACAAAATATTCTCAATTTTAGCACCACGCCAGCCATAAATACTTTGGTCATCGTCACCAACTACAAAAATATTGCCGTGCTTTATGCTTAAGCGCTGAGCGATAGCAAATTGAACCCTGTTTGTATCTTGAAATTCATCAATATGTATATATTCAAACTTATTAGAATAGTAATCTGCAACTTCAGGATGCGAAACAAAAAGTTTATATGTTACAAATAAAAGGTCATCAAAATCTAATGCATTAGATTTTAAAAGTGCATTTTCATAAGCCGAATAAATTTCATAAAATTCGTTAACGAATTTATTATCAGCATAAACTTTTTTAAATTCATCAACAGATACACAGTCATTTTTTGCTATAGAAATAATATTTTTAACAGGCTTAAACACAACATCAGCATCATAGCCGAGTTCTTCAATAACCCTTTTTATTACTCTATCCCTATCGGTGTCATCATAAATGGTAAAATTACTATCATAACCAAGTTTATCAATATCACGGCGAAGAATTTTAACGCACATACTATGAATTGTTGAAACCCACATATCACCTATATCGCCAACAATTTTAATTAGTCTTTCTTTCATCTCGCCTGCTGCTTTATTGGTAAATGTAATTGCCATAATGTTTGATGGCGAAACATTTTTTTCTAAAACAAGGTATGCTATTCTTGTGGTTAAAACTCTGGTTTTCCCACTGCCTGCGCCTGCAATAACTAAAACTGCGCCCTCGGTTTCAAGCACAGGTTTTATCTGCTCTTCATTAAGTTTTGCTAATAATTGTTTAATTTCTACCATAATTTACCCTATTTATTATTATACCACATAGACATTATCTTTTCAAGTAGTAACATGTAAAATGCTTCATATTTAATAGTATATTTATTACAAAAAGACGGACTAAAGTCCGTCTTTCTATTTTAGTTTTCGTGATTACTTCAACTCAATAAAAAATTCGTTATTGTGAAATGTATCACTTAATGTTGGATTTAATGCAAGTAAGTTCTTTTCAGGAATTCCACCTTCTGTTTCTATACGGAAAGCATTAAACAAAATCCCTTTTTCCTTATCATAACCAATTTTATCTAGTGGCACTGAAAATTTCACTTTATAATCATTTTCACAAAGTTCCACTTCAGAATCAATAAAGTTTCTCTCAATTTCAAACTCTTCTATTTGACCAACACCTAGATATTTCATTAACTTAAGAAAAACTGTGCCGTTTGGAGCAACTTCGATTTCATAATATAAATTCTTATTTCCGTTTGTACATATAAATGCTTCACAAACATCGCCTTCCCAAATAGGTGCGTTATATTTATCATAAGCCGAATAAAACTGCGAATTTTTGCAGTCAAACTCAAATATTAAGTGAGAATCGGTTAAAGTTACATCTAAAATTGTATTAAAATCCGGAATTTCTTTTCCTGTTAAGTTTTCTTTTAAAACATATCTTTTTGTTAGCATATAAAACCTACTATTTTGTAATTGTAACCTTGCTTAATGCTCTTGGGCAGTCTGGATTGTTGCCGATACCACAAGAAATTTTACAAGCAAGCATCTGTGCAAATAATGCAAACGCAAACATACAAACTTCTTCAGGAACGCTGAACTTAAATAATGCATCGTTGCATTTATTAAACTTGCCAGCAAGTAAAACATCGTTTGTTACCAAAAGAACAGGTGCATTTAAAGAAAGCATCTTTTCAACACACTTGATTTGGTCAGCACGTATAAGTGCTTTCATTTCAGCATCGCCTGTGTTTTCAGCGCAGTAAATGATAACAGGTGTTGTTTCGTTTACCATAGCCATAGGTCCGTGATAGAAGTCACTTCCAGCATAACCTTTCATTTGGATATAACATGTTTCTTGAAGTTTAAGTGTTGCTTCCAAAGCGATTGGATATGTAACACCACGAGAAAGAACGAATCCACTCTTCATGTTCTTAAATTTATCAGCATACTTTGTTGTTAAAACATCGATTTGTGGAATAACCTTTTCGATTTCAGTGTGTAAATTCTTAATATATAAAAGTTGTTCTTTATTTTCAGAAAGTTCTGCAGCAAGCCAAAGCATAATGAAAAGTTGTGCACTAAATGTCTTAGTTGCAGCAACACTGCTTTCTAAACCTGCAGAGCAACAAAGATGGAATTTTGCTTCCTTTGCCATTGGGCTTTCTTTATCGTTTGTAACAGCGATAGTGATAGCGCCTTGTTCGTTACCCCTTCTAATAACTTCTAAAACATCGGCAGCCTTACCGCTTTGGCTACAACCAATGATAATACTATTAGAATAGTTGATTTTACCTTTATAAAGTGTAACAACACTTGGTGCAGATAAACCTACTGGATATTCAGGATTTACTTCTAAAACGTACTTAAAGTAAATTAGTGCATGGTCACTTGTACCACGAGCAGCGGCAACGAAGTTTCTTGCACTTCCTGCCTTAATAGTCTTAACAAGTTCGCTCATTACACTTGCATTTTCGTTTTGAATTTCGCTAAAAATTCTTGGGGTTTCGTTAATTTCTTTCCACATCAATGTTTCTGTATGTTTCATAATTTATCTCTTATGTATTTATTAAATTTTTATTTTTTAATTGACTGTGCAAGTGATGCAGCAGCAATACTTTGACCAACACGCTTATTTGATTCATCTGGCATTGTAATGTTAATATTACTTAAGTGTGGGAATTCTTCTTTTAATACTTGTTTTGCTCTTTCAACGATTATACTTCCACCTTCGCCACTTGTAACTCTACCGAGTAACAATAAATGCTTAATTTCATAGAATTCTGCATAATATGGAAGAGCATAACCAAGATATGTACCGATATCTTCATAAATCTTTCTTGCCATATCATCGCCATCAGCCATAAGTTTTTGAATAACTTTAAGTCTTTCAGCTGGCGAACTATCTTTATCAAACTTAAAGCCAGCACTTTCAGCAAGTTTAATTACGCTATCTTGTGAGAAATACTTAACGCCACAACCATAATCGCCACTCCACTCGTCAACCATTGCTTCTTTACTATAGTCAACAGGAACGAAAGCAACTTCTGATAACCAGCCGTTAAGAAGTCCGTTTTTATTTATGTAACCAACAGCTTCACTTGTACCCATTGCGATACCTAAAACGCAATTATCATTTAAATCCATAGCACCAGCAAGCGCTGTAACGTCACCATCGTTTGCAACTTCAAGTGGAGCGCCAATTTCTTTAGCCACATCAATATACATATTCTGTACATGTGGTTTATAGTCTTCTTTTGGAACTTTTAAGAAAAGTGATGCGACCATTATCTTGTTGTTAATATAAACACCGGCACTTGAAACACCAATAGCATCAACTCTTGGCATTTTTGATGCAGCAGTTTTCATTGCCGCTAAGATTCCTTCATAATGATAATGATAGTCGCTGTTTATTTTTGGGAACCAAACAACTTCTTCACTATAAACAACCTTTCCATCAATAACTGCACTAACCTTTCTGTCACTTCCACCGGCATCAAAACCGATTCTGCATCCATCAAGATGTCCACCAATTTTAACAGCACAATTATTTGGCTTTGGAAAATCATTTTCGCTAGACTTAATAACTTCAAAAGGTTGCTCGTAAACTGTTTGCATAAAGTCTACGTCAAACGCACGGCTTCCTTTATCTGTGTAATCTTCTTTAATTCTATCATAAACATAATCGTCACCACAGATATAAATTTTATATCCACCAACAACCCAAAGCATAGACTTAATAATTCTTTCTGCTATGCCATAGTTTTCTTCACGTTTAGCTTGGTCAACGAAGATATCAATGTTAAATATATAGTTATATCCATCATTTCTTTCAACACAAATCTTAAGTGGTTTATGTTGTTCTTTTGCAACTGCACTTCTAAACTCTTGTAGCTTTACACTTATAGGATAAAAGCCTTTATCATAGTTTGTTGTAAATTTCATTTCAGTTCTCCTTTATCTAGTATATTTATTATACTATATATACATTATAATGTCTTTATAAAAAAAAATAAATTGTTTACACAAAGAGACACTTTTAGTTGATATTTGTCTAAAAATATTATATAATACAAATATGGCAACAAAAAAATATACAGTAACAAAACTTAATGCTCCAATAAAAATTTCTGGCATATATACAATCCATTACTTCAAGTATGGAAAAAACTTTAATTTTGAACCAGAAAATCATGATTTTTGGGAACTTGTTTTTATCGATAGTGGTAATGCTCAAATTCTAAGTGGTGATAACATGCTTTCGCTCACTCAAGGTCAAGCAATTTTACATCGCCCTAACATCACGCATACTGTTTATACGAAAAATAATTTTGCTAGTTCTGCAATAATTTCTTTTGACTGCAAGAATAAGTTGTTAAAAAACTTAGCAGACCGTGTTTTAGTATTAACCGACTATGAAAAATCACTTTTAAATAAAATAATAAGTGAAGCAAAAGCAAGTTATTCAGATAAACTTAACGATGCCCATCTAACCAAGATGACAAGAAAAAAATCATTACCTTTTGCAAGCGAGCAAATTATCAAAAACAATATTGAATTACTATTTATTTCGCTTATTAGAAATGTTGAAAATGAACCCCAACATAATGAAGTTATGAACTTAAACATTACTTCGGACAAAATTGTCGATAGTATTAGAGAAATTTTAATTAACAAACTTGATAGTGCTGAGCATATTGACTTAAATGAAATTTCTTTTAGAGTTGGTTTTAGTAAAAGTTATATCAAATCTCAATTCAAAAAGAAAACGGGCGTTTCTATTATTCAATACTATATCGATATGAAAATTGATAAAGCAAAAAAACTTTTAAGCCAACAAAAATTTACCATCAGCGAAATCTCTGACATGCTCGGTTTTGGGTCAATATATTATTTTAGCAGACAATTTAAACTTCAAACAGAAATGTCCCCAACTGAATACATAAAATCAATCAAGGCTGATAACATTTTATAAAAAAAACTAAAAGCACTCAATTTTTTTGAGTGCTTTTTATATTTTTCATCTAACTAAAACAGATGCACCGATTATGCCTGCATCGTTTCCAAGCGTTGCCCTTAAAATTTGAGTTTTTGGAGCATCTTTATAGCCATAATTTTGTTTTTCACAATGTGATATAAGTTTGTTTATCAAAAAGTCGCCTTCATTACTTATTCCACCACCGATAATAAATGCTTGTGGTCTAAAAATATTAAGCATGTTAAGTATACTTTCGCCCAAATAATAAACATACTTGTCAACTACTTCATTTGCTGTTTTATCACCTTGTTTTGCACTCTCAAATGCTGTTTTTCCATTTACATTGTTTATGTCGCCACCAACTAAATCCCACATCTTACTATTTTTGTTTTGTTGCATAGCAGTTTTTGTTTGTTTTATAAGCGCTGTTGCAGAAGCATAACACTCCACACAACCTTTTCTACCACAACTGCATTTCTCACCATCTAAAACTAATGTTGTATGCCCAAGTTCAGCCCCACGAGATTGTTCGCCTTCAAAAAGTTTTTTGTCAATAACTATCCCACCACCAACGCCTGTGCCTAGTGTAAACATTATTGCGCTGTTAAAATTCTTTGCCGAGCCATAAACGACTTCGCCAAGTGTTGCAACATTTGCATCGTTAGAAATTTTTATGTCAGTATCAAAATATTCTTTTAACATTTTAACAATTTCAATATTTTCCCAATCTAAGTTAGGCAAGAAATCAATAACACCTATTTTGCTATTTACAGCACCTGGGCAACCAATCCCAATTCCTTTTATATCTTCTATACTTATATCGTTATCTTTTAATAAATCTTTTATTTGATGTGCAATATTATCAATTGAATTTTTTGGCTTTCTATCAGTCTCAAACGATGTCTTATATAAAATTCCCCCATTTTCATCAACTAAACCAATCTTTATGCTCATTGCACCAATATCAACACCAACAGAATACATTATTCCCTTCCATTAACAAAATTTATTTATTTAACATATATTATATAGTAAATGTTTTTATGATATATTCATTATAAACTCATATTTATATATGGTCAAGTAAATTTATCTCTTAATTTATATCCAAAAATATTAAAAATTTAATAAAAAAAAGCAATAAAAAAATTAAACAAAAAAAAATTAAAAAAAATTTAAAATACCCCTTAAAAACGCTTGCATTTATTTTATAAATTTGTTATATTATATCGGCAGTGATGAGCAAGCGGGAGCATAGCTCAGCTGGGAGAGCATCTGCCTTACAAGCAGAGGGTCACAGGTTCGAGCCCTGTTGTTCCCACCAATAATCATCATTGCAACGTGCGGGAATGGCTCAGTGGTAGAGCGTCGCCTTGCCAAGGCGAATGTCGCGAGTTCGAATCTCGTTTCCCGCTCCATTTTTTTATTATGGGGTTTTTCTCATAAGGTTATGT
>JAZNAX010000010.1:0-51620 GCA_045586765.1 Christensenellaceae bacterium
AGGTATTTCATACCTTGCTGGTTGTGACCTTCCAGCGCTTATCGTTAACGTTCAACGTGGTGGTCCAGGTCTTGGTGGTATTCAACCATCACAATCAGACTATTTCCAAGCATTAAAGGGTGGTGGACACGGCGACTATAAACTTATCGTTTTAGCACCAGCATCAATTCAAGAAATGGTTGATTTAACATTTAAGGGCTTTGACCTTGCTGATAAATATAGAATGCAAGCAATGATTTTGGCTGATGGTACAATGGGTCAAATGATGGAACCTGTTAGCCTAGAACTTGGCGAAGTTAAAGAATATGACAAGCCTTGGGCAACAACAGGAACAGGCACTCACGAAGGTAGAAACGTTGTTAACTCATTGTCACTTAGCCCTGCTCAACTTGAAGAATGGAATATCTCTAGATACGAAAGATATAAAATCGTTGAGCGTGATGAAGTTATGTACGAAGAATTCATGATGGATGACGCTGATATTTGTGTTGTTGCATTTGGTATTGCTGCTCGTGTTTCAAAGAACGCAATTCTAGCAGCAAGAGCAAAGGGTATAAAGGTCGGTATGATTAGACCTATAACACTTTGGCCTTTCCCAAAAGATGCACTAAATAAGGCAGCAGGAAAAGTTAAATCATTCCTATCTGTAGAACTTAATATGGGACAAATGGTTGACGATGTTAAACTTGCAATCAATTGTCAAAAACCAGTGTATTTTTATGGTAGAACAGGTGGCGTAATTATGACACCAGACGAAGTTTTAAATAAACTTGAAGAAATCGAAAAAGGAGAAGCAAAGCAATGGTAGTATTTGAAAAAACCAAAGGTTTAACCGATAATCAACTTCATTATTGCCCAGGTTGCACACATGGTATTATTCACCGTTTGGTTGCTGAAGCATTAGAAGAACTTGGACTTACAAATAGAACAGTAGGTGTAGCATCAGTAGGTTGCTCTGTTTTTTCTTACAATTATTTTAATTGTGATATGATTCAAGCAGCACACGGCAGAGCACCAGCAGTTGCAACAGGTGCTAAAAGGGCTAACCCAAATAATATAGTATTTACATATCAAGGCGATGGCGACCTTGCCGCTATCGGTACAGCAGAAACTGTTCACTCTGCAGCAAGAAACGAAAATATTACAATTATTTTCGTAAACAACGCAATTTATGGTATGACAGGTGGTCAAATGGCACCAACAACTCTTCCAAACCAAATAACACAAACTTCACCTTATGGTAGAGACGTTACTGTTGTTGGATATCCTGTTAAAGTTTGTGAAATGCTTTCACAAGTAGAAGGCGCTTCATATCTTGAAAGGGTTGCTGTAAACAACGTTAAAAACATTAAAAATGCTAAAAAGGCAATTTTACACGCATTTAAGAACCAAATGGAAGGAAAAGGATTTTCACTCATAGAAGTTTTATCAACTTGCCCAACAAACTGGGGTTTATCACCAAAAGATTCATTAAAGTGGCTTGAAGATAACATGCAAACTAACTATCCTCTCGGCGTGTTTAAGGATAAATACAAGGAGGAAAAATAAATGGCTACAACAAAGATTTTAATTGCAGGCTTTGGTGGACAAGGTATTCTTTTCTCAGGTAAAGCACTTGCTTATACAGGCTTAAAAGTAGGCATGGAAGTTAGTTGGCTTCCATCATATGGCCCAGAAATGCGTGGTGGTACTGCTAACTGTAGCGTTACGCTTAGCGATACACCTATTGGTTCTCCTATCGTAGATAAACCAGACCTTTTGATTGCAATGAACCTTCCTTCATTAGAAAAATATCTATATGAAACAGAAGTTGGTGGACATATTGTTTATGATAGTTCTTTGATTAGCAAAGAAGTGTCTAGAGAAGATGTTAAAATTGCTAAAATTCCAGCGACCAAACTTGCAAATGACAATGGCCTTACAGGTCTTGCAAACATTATCATTTTAGGCAAAGCATTAAAAGAAACTAATGTTTTAACATTAGAACAAATTAAAACATGCCTTGCTCAAATGGTTCCAGCAAAGAAGGCTGAACTTTTAGAAAAGAACCTTAAAGCAATAGAAATTGGTTATAATTTTTAAGTTATAAATATAATATTGTATAAAGAGATACCCTATACTTTGTATAGGGTATTTTTATATTTAAATTTAATTGTGACATTTATATGAGTGGTTTGCATATATTAAAATAGAAAGCAAAAAAGGAGGAAAATATGTCGTTTTTTTGTAATTTTCAATCTGACAAGTGTCCTGGGCAAATCAATGGCAATCCGTTAAACGGCTTATGTGAAAAGGTATGCTTGCAAGTAAAAAAGGTGTTTGATGCATGTATGCAACAAACCCAATTAACTGATATAGTATTAAACATAACAAATCTAACACCAGCAAATCCTACATATCCATTAACATTTATTAGTGCAAAAAGCACAGTGTCGCAAGGGGTGATTAGCAATTTACTAATTGAACCACTTTCTGAAAGACCAAACTGTGCTAGGGTTAAGTCGGATATCTTAATTCCTGTTTCGGTGGCTTATACTGATGCTAATAATGTTGAAGGTGTTGCAACGGCAACAATTTCTATACCAAAAGATGTTATATTAAACATACCATCGGCATCAATTATGCCATATAATGTAGAAGCAGTTGTGTCGCTAGTTTCAACGCAAGGCACATATACTGATTTAAATCAGTTTGTAATTGATGCTTGTGTATCTATTATAATAAAAATTGTAATGGAAGTTGAACTACTTGTTCCATCTTATGGATATGCTGCAATCCCACCTTGTCAAGAATATACACAAGAGGTTTGTGCAGGATTTTTTGAACTTCCTATGTATCCAGAATAATAGGAAAATAGTTGCATTTTTAAGCGTGGTGACCCCACGCTTATTTGCATTTAAATGAATATTCATTTAATACGCTTGCAATATTATGGTTATTATGTTATTATTTAGTTATGAAATTTTTTGCAATTAGTGATTTACATTTATCCATTTCTACCAACAAACCTATGGATATTTTTGGCGGAAATTGGGTTAATTATATGGATAAAATTCGTGAAGACTGGGAAAATAAGGTCAGTGATGATGACTTGGTTTTGATTGGTGGAGATATAAGTTGGGCTATGACTATCGAAGATGCAAAAAAGGATATTGAATCCTTATCTTCGCTTAAGGGGAAAAAGATTTTAATTAAAGGTAATCACGATTATTGGTGGAGTGGAATCGGCAAGGTTAGAGACATGCTTCCACAAAATTTTTATGCTCTTCAAAACGATAGTATAAGGTTTGATGGTGTTGTAATTTGTGGCTCTAGGTGTTGGAGTGTTCCCGGTTCGCCTGATTTTAACGAGCAGGATAGAAAAATCTATAATAGGGAAATTGAAAGACTTAAACTTTCGCTTAAAGATGCTTTTAAGTTAAAGCAAGAAGGGGATAAGTTGATTGCACTCATTCATTTTCCACCCTTTAATGTTCATAGGGAAGATAGTGCTTTCACCGATATTTTTGCTGAATATGGCGTAGATAGTGTAATTTATGGGCATTTACATGGCAAAAACGTGCGTGCAGATAGGTTGGTTATAAAAAATGGAGTTAAATATTATTTAACATCTTGTGACCAAGTGGAAAATAAATTAACGGAGATAGAATTATGACAAAAGAAAATCAAACAAAAACTTTTGGTCAAAAGGCTAAAAAATACCTAAGAGAAATGCCAAAACGCTATTTTATAACTGCATTTTCTGGTATGGCGCAAGGTCTTTTTGTTACCCTTATTGCTGGCACAATTTTAGCAACTATTGCTACTGAACTTATTCAAACTAACAATTATATTGGACAAACATTATTATATATTGCAAACATTGCAAAATCGCTTATGGGCGCAGGCATTGGCGTTGGTATTGCCTATGCTCTTGGCAAAAATAAACTTTTGATATTTTCGGCTGCAGTTGCTGGCATGATTGGTGCTTTTGCAGATAAATTGCTTTTTGGCTCGTTTATGGCTGAAATGTTCCCAACTGTTACTGCGCCATTTACTTCATTGGTGCTAAAAGTCCCAGGAAATCCTATAGGGGCGTATGTGCTTGCTATGCTTACTATTGAAATAGTTGAATTATATGCAGGAAAAACTAAGTTAGATATAATATTGATTCCTATAGGTACTTTGCTTTTATCATTGCTCGGCATATTTGTTGCAGCACCATTTATTTGGCTTGTAAATCAACTTGGTGACTTAATTGCTATTGCAACTAATTTTGCACCTGTTCCTATGGGCGTGTTTATTGCTGTTGTTATGGGCATTTTGTTAACAATGCCAACATCTTCTGCTGCTATTTGGGTGGCTGTTTCTAGTTCTGTATCTGCTGGCAATGAACAAGCAATGCTCATTGCAGGTGGTGCAGCAACTGTTGGTTGTGCTTGTCATATGGTTGGTTTTGCAGTTGCAAGTTATCGTGAAAATGGTTTTGGTGGCTTAATTGCGCAAGGTTTAGGAACAAGTATGTTGCAAATTCCAAACATTATGGTTAAACCTATAATAATGCTCCCTATGATTATATCTAGTGCCATTTTGGGTGCTTTTGCTCCTATTTTTGGTTTGATGTGTAGTTCTTCTGGTGGTGGTATGGGTACGAGTGGACTCGTTGGAGTTATAGACCTATTTACAAACACTTCTGGGGCGTTGGGAATTACTGGAATTATCCTTTTAATGTTTGTTCTTCCTGCACTTTTAAATGTTATTATAAGCGAATTTATGAGAAAGAAAGGCTTAATAAAGTTTGGGGATATGAAATTGCCTGACTAATTAAAAACATTAAAATACATAAGAAAAAGACGGACAATCCGTCTTTTTTCTTTTTGTGTTAAATAAAGGTTTTTAGGCATAAAATATATAAATAAGGAGATAATTTATGCAAGAACAAAATTTAGTTAGTCAAGAAAAGTTGGTGTTAGAAGCAAGAAGGCACTTGTCACTTTGTGGTGTGCAAACGGTTGATGGTTTTAACGAACAATCACTTAGACTTACTGTAAATGATAGCAAGGTTGTGGTTGTGGGCGACAATATAAAAATAACAGCGTTTAACAAGGCAAACGGAAACTTAACAGCAGAAGGTGACTTTTATGAAATTAAGTATTCACATAAAAAAGTGCCGATAGTTAAAAGGATATTTAAGTAAATGTTTGTTACCTTAAATCAATTTTACATATTTTTAGCCTGCGTGATGTTCGGTGCTTTAGGTGGAGTGTTTTTTTCGTTTTTTGGGGGTATAAAACACTTTATTTGTAATAAAGTGTTGGACATACTTTTTGATATATTTTGCATGGCAATACTAGGCGTTGCTTTTTCTGTTTTTTCTTTTAAGTATGCCTTTCCTAATCTAAGGGTGTATATGCTAGTAGGAGTGCTTTTAGGCCTTAGTATGTATTTAAAAAGTTTTCATAGAATACTTGCAAAATTTACAAAAAAAGTTTATAATATAACTATACGAAAGTTTACAAAAGGTAAGGAAAGAAAAAATGACCGAAACAAAAGCAAAAAGGGTAATAGTGGCGTCAACAGTGGGGGCAGTATTGCTACTATTTATTCTAGTGACAATAATGGTCTATCAAATGATTTCAATAGGGGTAAAAAAGAATCGCATAGAATACTTAGAAAGTCAAATCGCAAAGTACGAAATGTTAACTGAACAAGGTTTGCAAACTATAGAGACTCGTTCAATGCGTGAATGGATAGAAAGAGAAGCAAGAAAACTAGGTTATAGATATTCTTTTGATGGCGAATAAGATTATGAAATATGCTGTTATTGATATTGGCTCTAACTCAGTAAGGCTTATGATGAACGATGGCCAAGTTACTGAATATAAACAAGTTAAAACAACAAGACTTGCCGAAAATATGGGAACGGAAAAGATATTAAAGCTCGGACCTATTGAGCGCACAGTGTCTGCCGTTTCTTTTTTTGTTCAAAAGGCAAAAAATGAAAATGCCGATAAAATATACATCTTTGCAACTGCCGCCGTTAGACAGGCTAAAAACAAGCAAGAAATCATAGATAAAATTAAAATGTCAACAGGCATAGATGTCGATGTTATTGATGGTATGCTCGAGGCAAAACTTGGCGCAATGGGCGCTTTAAGTGGCAGTGATGGTGGAATAATCGATGTCGGTGGTGCAAGTTCTGAAGTTTTGGTTATTAAAAACGGCAAGACGATTTACTCAAAAAGTATAAACATTGGTGCTGTAAAAGTTTTTAATGAGTGTGCTCAAAATAAAGATGAGATTTTATCTCTTGTAAATAGTGCTGTTAAAGAGTTTGGTGATATTCCATGCGCAAACTTTTATGGTATAGGTGGCACAGCAACCAGCCTTGCATCAATCAGTTTGAAAATGCCTGTTTATGACCCAAAGCGTGTTCAAGGTTATAAACTTACTATGCAAGAGATTTTGGTGCTTAGAGATATGCTACTTGACATGACGGTAGAGCAAAAACGAGAACTTGTTGGGCTTCAGCCTGACAGGGCAGAAGTTATTGCAGGTGGCGTTAGTATTATTTATGAAATATTAAATATCGCTGGCGTGAATAATCTAACGATAAGTGAAAACGATAATCTCGAAGGTTATTTATCTTATAAAGGGGTTTGAAATGAGTAGAAAAGTAAATATAATCAATTATTGTCTCACGATGGTTATAACTGTTGCATTGCTTTTATATTCGCTAACATTATGTAGTGATGTTTATGGTGGAGAGATGGTCGATGCCATATTAAAATTTGCTGTTGGCGCTATTATTGCTGGCGTTGTATGTACTTTTGCTCACGAATTAGGACACTATTTCGCAGGCAAGAAAAACGGATTTGTCTTTTCTTGTATGCAAGTCTTGTTTTTTAGATGGGAAAAGGTAGGAAAAAGAGTTCAATTTAATTTATGTTTGATAGGTGAACAAGCAGGTTTTACCGAGATGATTCCAACAAATAGTGAAGGTATGGAAAAGTCGTTTAAGAAGATGACAAATGGTGGCATAATCGCATCATTTATAGTAATGGCTATAGGTATTCCATCGCTATTTTTAACGGCTTATTTACCTGTTTGGGCATTTTCTATTTGTTCAATGCTATTAACCGTTGGTGCATATTTCTTTTTTGGGACATTTCTTCCAGCATCCGAATCACACACACTAAACGATGGTGCTGTTTTATACCACATAAATCATAAAACAGACTCATCAAAAGTAATGATAAATCTTCTTAAAATACAAGCCCAATTATATGCTGGTAAATCGCCTGCAGAAATAGATGAAAGTTTGTATTTTGACCTTCCACAACTTAGAGAAGATGACTTAAATTTTGCACTATTATTAAATGCAAGGTATTCGTATTATTTAGATAAAAAAGATTATGAAAATGCAAAAAAAGTGACAGAAAGGCTACTTTCTCTAGAAGAATATTTGCCAAAATCATATTATGCAGTATTTTTGGTCGATGCACTTTATAATGCTTGCACTTTTGACTTTGATGAAGACCGTGCCGACGATATTTTATATGAGGTAGATAAATATATAAACAATGTGAACAATTCTTCTAATGTTCGTGCGAAACTTGCTTATTTATTGAACGTAAGGCAAGAAAGTGAAGGGCTTGATATTTTTTTCACAAAAGCATACAAAGAAGCTGGCAGGTGCCAATTAAAAGGCTTAGGTGCTATGGAAATAAAACTTTTAGATGAGTTGAAACAATCAAAATAGTGTTTTGTTGATTAAAAAAATTATAATTATTAGAAAAAAAGAGCGATTTTTTATCGCTCTTTTTAGTTTTTTTGGTCAAAATTTTATTTATATTTTTTATCCTAAAATTTCTAAATCTGAATAACAATTAGGGCATATTTTTAATGTATTATCAGCGCATTTTTCACAAAATTTACTGCCACAATTTTTGCAACCAAAAAGACTTCCTTCTTTAATTTTTTTGTTGCAATTTTTGCATTTTTGCATATGTTTTCCCCCCCTTGTTTATCAAAAATATTGTGTGTAAATTAACAAAATATATTCATTATTTTTAGTTTAAGAAAAAAACCATATTTAAAACTATAAATAGTTTTAATAATTGCTAATTTTACTTGTAAAAATAAATAAAATATGTTATAATATTTTCATCAAATTGTCGTGTAAAAAAGCAAGGTAAAAATTTCTTTTTTACATAATGACAAAATTTATTAAAATAGGTGTGAAATGGAAGACAAAACAAAAGTTCAAAACAGCTATGGCGAAAGTCAAATTCAAGTCTTAGAAGGTCTTGACCCTGTTAGAAAAAGACCTGGTATGTACATTGGTTCAACAGACGTGCGTGGACTTCATCACTTAGTTCAAGAAATAGTAGATAACTCTGTAGATGAAGCGAACAATGGTTATTGTGACAAAATTATCGTGCAAATTAATGCAGATGGTTCTTGTACCGTAAAAGATAATGGTCGTGGTATTCCTACTGCAATTCACCATACTGAAGGAATTTCAGCAGTAGAAGTTGTTTTGACAAAACTACACGCTGGTGGCAAATTTGGTGGCGGAGGCTATAAAATCTCTGGTGGTTTGCACGGCGTTGGTTTATCGGTTGTTAATGCGCTTTCGGAATGGTTAGATGTTGAAGTATTCCAAGATGGCAAGCATCACAAACAAACTTACAATAGGGGAATTCCACAAGCCCCACTAAAAGTTGTTGGTACGGCTGATTTTACAGGAACTTGGGTTACGTTTATGCCAGATGACGAGATTTTTGAAACTACTGAGTTTAATTACGAAACTATAAAAATCCGTCTCCGTGAACTTGCATACTTAAATAAAGGTCTTACAATTCAAATTATTGATAAAAGGGCAGGAAAAGAAAGAGAAGATACTTTTTATTATGAAGGTGGTATTGCTCACTTTGTTGAAGACTTGAGCAAGAATAAAGGTCCACTTTTTGATAAACCTGTTTATTTTGACATTTTCTATGGTGACACAGAAGTTGAAGTTGCCCTTCAATATACCGAAACTTATAACGAAATCATTTATGCTTTTGCAAACAATATTAACACCGAAGAAGGTGGCACGCACCTTGAAGGTTTTAAGGCATCACTAAGCAGAATCATAAATGAATATGGAAAGAAATTAAATGTCTTTAAGGGCGAAGAAAAAGTTTCTTCTGATGACTGTAGAGAAGGTATTGTTGCAGTAATTTCCGTTAAGCTTACCGAGCCACAATTCGAAGGTCAAACAAAGACCAAACTTGGCAATAGCGAAATGAGAAACTATGTGACAAAAGCAATGAACGAATACTTTGGTGCTTTTATGGAAGAAAATCCAGCAAAAGCAAGAGAAGTTTTATTAAAATGTATAACAGCACAGCGTGCAAGAGAAGCAGCAAGACTTGCTAGAGAAAATACAAGGCGTAAAGGCGCACTCGAATCTACAACACTTCCTGGTAAACTTGCAGATTGCTCTGATAAAAACCCAGAATTTTGCGAAATTTTCATAGTCGAAGGTGATTCTGCTGGTGGTAGTGCAAAACAAGGTAGAGACAGGCGTTTCCAAGCAATTTTACCACTTAGGGGTAAGATTATAAACGTTGAAAAGGCAAGACTTAATAAAGTTTTAGAAAACGAAGAAATTAAGAGTATGATAACTGCTTTCGGTTGTGGTATTCACGATGACTTTGATGAAAGCAAACTTAGATATAATAGAATTATTTGTATGACCGACGCCGATGTAGACGGAAGCCATATTAGAATACTACTTCTAACTTTCTTATTTAGATTTATGCGTCCACTCGTAGAAAAAGGGCATGTATATATTGCTCAACCACCACTATATAAGGCAACAAAAAACAAGGTTGATAAATATTGCTATACTGATAAAGAGTTGCAAGATTACCTTGCTGAAGTAGGTAAGTGCGATATTCAAAGATATAAAGGTCTTGGTGAAATGGACCCAGAACAACTTTGGGAAACAACAATGAATCCTGAAACAAGAACAATGCTAAGAGTGACAATGGAAGATGTTTTAGAAGCAAACGAAACATTTACAACACTTATGGGCGATAATCCAGAGTTAAGGCGTGCATTTATTGAAAATAATGCAAAACTTGTAACAGATTTGGATATTTAGTGGGGTGAAACATGGCTAAAAAAGATATTAGTGCAGAATTATCTGCTGAATTTAAAGCGACCTTAGAAAAAACAAAACTTATAAACATTGAAGTTAATAATGAAGTAAAAAAATCATTTATTGCCTATGCAATGGCAGTTAACGTATCTCGTGCTATTCCTGACGTAAGAGACGGCTTAAAACCTGTTCATAGGCGTATTCTTTATGCAATGCACGATATGGGGCTTACTAGTGATAAAGCATTTAAAAAGTGTGCTAAAATCGTCGGTGAAGTATTAGGTAAATACCATCCACACGGCGATAGTTCGGTTTATGATGCTCTCGTTAGACTTGCTCAAAACTTCTCAATCAATTTCCCATTAGTTGATGGTCATGGAAACTTTGGTTCTGTCGATGGCGACCCTGCTGCGGCATATAGATATACCGAAGCAAGACTATCTAAACTTGCTAACGAAATGCTTAGAGAAATTGATAAAAATACAGTTGACTTTTATCCTAACTTTGACGATACCGAAATGCAACCTGTAGTTTTACCATCAAGAATACCTAACATCTTAGTAAATGGTGCTGATGGTATTGCTGTTGGTATGGCAACAAATATTCCACCACATAACCTTGCAGAATGCTTAAATGCTTGCATTGCTATTATGGACAACCCTGAAATCACAGTTGAAGAACTTATGGAATATGTTCCAGCGCCAGACTATCCAACAGGTGGCGTTTTGATGGGCAGAGCAGGTATTAAACAAGCATATAGAACAGGTAAAGGTGGCTTTGTTCTTCGTGCTAAGTGCGAAATTGAAGAATTCAATAATGGAACAAGGGAAAGAATTGTTGTAACAGAACTACCATATCAAGTAAACAAGGCGCTTTTAATTAAGAGCATTGCAGATATGGTTAAAGATAAGAGAATAGAAGGCGTTAGCGACATCAAGGACGAGTCTGACAGACACGGTATGCGTATGGTTATCGACCTTAAGAAAGATGCCAACGCACAAGTTGTGTTAAACACACTTTATAAGCATACAAACTTGCAAGTTAAAGATGGTATTACATTCCTTGCTCTCGTTGATGGCGAACCAAAAGTTCTTGGCTTAAAAGAAATTTTAGAGCATTACATCAAACACCAAGAAGATGTTATCGTTCGTCGCACAAAATATGACCTTGCTAAGACTGAAGAAAGAGAACATATTGTTAAGGGCTTAGTAATAGCGCTTGCAAATATCGATAGAGTTATTGAGATAATTCGCCGTTCTGCTGATAAAAACAGCGCTTGTGAAGCGTTAATTCAAGAATTTGAACTTTCAGATAAGCAAGCAAATGCAATTCTAGAAATGAGATTGCAACGCTTAACAAGTATGGAAGTTGAAAAACTAAATGAAGAACTTGTTGAACTTGCAAATATTATTGCTGACTTAAAAGATATTTTGGCAAAACCAGAAAGAGTAAAGGCAATTATTCGTGCCGACATGGAATATATTAAAGAAAAATATCCATCACCAAGAAAGACAGAACTTTCTTATGACTATGGCGAAATCGATATTGCTGATATGATTCCTGTTGAAGACGTTGTTGTAAGCCTAACTCACTTTGGATATGTTAAGCGTGTTCCTGTTGCTGAATATAGAACACAAAGAAGGGGTGGTAAGGGTGTTACTGCACATAAACCAAAAGAAGAAGACTTTATCGATAATATGTTTGTTACTTCTACTCATGATGACATCTTGTTCTTTACCGATATGGGCAAGGTTTATAGCATAAAAGGTTACATGGTTCCAGAAGGTCAAAGAACTGCTCGTGGTAGGGCTATCGTTAACCTATTACAACTTGCAGAGGGCGAAAAAGTAAGGGCTATGATACCACTAAAAGCCGATACTGAAGGTTATATAGTAATGGCAACTCAAAACGGTCTTATCAAAAAGACAGCGCTTTCTGAGTTCGCTAGCATAAGAAAGACAGGTAAGATTGCTATTAGTATTGTCGAAGGCGATGAACTTATTTCCGTTCAACTTTCAACAGGTAACGACCAAATTATCATTGCTTCTCACGAAGGTAAGTGTATAAGATTTAGCGAAGAAGATGTTCGCCCTATGGGTAGAGACACTCAAGGTGTTAAGAGTATGACCTTGAATAAGGGTGATATAGTTGTTGATATGGCTGTTATTAAAGAAGGCTCAGAAGTTATTACAATGACTGAAAACGGCTATGGCAAGCGTTCTGATATAGAAGACTATAGAATGCAAAGCCGTGGTGGTAAAGGCGTTAAAGCAGGCGTATTTAACAGCAAAACGGGTAAACTTGCAAGCTTAAAACTTATTTCTGATAGCGAAGATATTATGATTATCACCGATAATGGAACGATAATTAGAGTTGCTGCTGATGATATTAGTAAGATTGGTAGAGATACTCAAGGCGTTAGAATTATGAGAATTGATGATTCAACCGTTAAGAAAATTGCAATTACACCAAAAGGTGAAGATGAAGAAATAGAAGAAGAATAATATTTATTGCTTTATCAATATCTATAAAAACATAATAGGTCGTTAGCGTTTTTGCTAGCGACCTATATAATTTTTTATATAAAAATATTTTTATTAAATTTTGGATGAACTTGTATATTTATATTGACAAAAGTTATTAAATTTTATATAATATACAAGCATTTTAAGTGATTTATAACTAAATAAGCTGATGTGGCACAGTCGGTAGCGCACCGCCTTGGTAAGGCGGAGGTCACGGGTTCAAGTCCCGCCATCAGCTCCAAAAGAAAACCAACTATCATAAATGGTAGTTGGTTTTTTGCTATAATTTAATATTTTTTATTAGTATTTTGCTGTTTATTTTTTATTTGGCAATAATATCTAAAACTTTTAAGATAATGTCAGGGAAGCCTTTTCCAACAGCTAATAGGTTTTGATAAAATTGTTCTTGAGCCGTGCCGTTTCCATATACATCACTAATGCCTTTTATCATAACGAGTGGCACATTGTTTGAAGTGCAAACTTGTGCAATTGCACCTGCTTCCATATCTCTTAGACTGCAACCAATTTCGTTTATTGAGTTAATATCGTTTACATCGTTTGTAAATCTATCAGCACTTGCAACTCTGCTTGTTTTAAGGAAGCCAAGTCCTTTTGTGTAAGTATCAAAATAAACCGTGTCGTATTCTTGGATATAGCCTAGTGGTACGCCATCGAGTTCTCTTAAATCAAAATCGAATTGACAGCATTTGTCTATCAAATAGTAGTTTAGAATTTCCACGCTATTATTCATGCCACCACAAGTGCCAAAGTTGAAAATAAAATCAGGGTTATATTTATCAATCAAAAGTTGGGTTGTAAGGGCAGCGCTAACTTTACCTATGCCACTAATTGCGATTATAACTTCTTTACCTTTTAATGTGCAAGAATAACATGGTTTATCGGCAAGATTAAACTCTTTCAAGTTTTCTGCTCGTTTTAGTAGTTCTTCTGCTTCTTTTTTTAATGCTATAACAAAACAAATCATATTTTTCACCTTAAAATTAGTGCAAATATTATACCACACAATAAATTTTAAGTCAATAATTAACTCTTTAAATAATGTGATTTATATTACATATAAAAGCTAAATATATTTTACAAAAAAAAATAATTGTGATATACTAGTTAAGATAATGGATAAATATTATTTTATAATGGGAGAATAATATGGAACAAAGGAATTTGACATTGCTCACAGACTTATATCAACTTACCATGATGAACGGATATCTAAATCACGGCAAGACTGATGAGATTGCCATTTTTGATGTCTTTTTTCGCCAAAATAATATGATTACTTATTCGCTTGCTTGTGGTTTAGAGCAAGTGGTTGACTATATATTAAATTTAAGATTTACTGAAGAAGAAATTGAATATCTAAAAGGCTTAAATATCTTTAGCCAAAATTTCTTAGACTATTTAAGAAGTTTTAAGTTCACAGGTGATATTTATGCTGTTCCTGAAGGCACGGTTGTTTTTCCCGGCGAGCCTATTATAACAGTAAAAGCACCTATAATAGAAGCGCAACTCATAGAAACAGCAATTCTAAATATGGTAAACTTTCAAACACTTATTGCAACAAAGGCAGCAAAGGTATGTTCGGCTGCTAAAGGCGATGTTGTTATGGAGTTTGGACTTCGCAGAGCGCAAGCCCCAGATGCTGGTATTTATGGCGCAAGGGCTGCTGTTATCGGTGGATGCAATTCAACGTCTAACGTTCTTGCTGGCAAAATGTTTGATATTCCTGTTGCAGGAACTCACGCACACAGTTGGGTTATGAATTTTAAGGACGAATATACTGCCTTTATGGAATATGCAAAAACCTATCCAGATAATGCACTTTTGCTCGTTGATACTTATGACACGCTAAATCAAGGCGTGCCAAACGCAATTAAGGTTTTTGATTATTTATCAAAAAACGGACATAAACCAAAAGGAATTAGGTTAGATTCTGGCGACCTTGCATATTTATCTAAAAAGGCAAGAAAAATGCTTGATGATGCAGGTTATCCAGATACAATTATATGTGCATCGGGCGATTTAGATGAATATTCGATATCATCTTTAAAAAGCCAAGGTGCAAAAATCAATTCTTGGGGTGTTGGAACAAAACTTATTACGAGTGCTGATATGCCAGCGCTTGGTGGCGTTTATAAACTTGCTGCCGTTATTGATAAGGATGGAAACGAAACACCAAAAATTAAACTTAGCGAAAATGTTGTAAAGATTACTAACCCAGGATTTAAGAATATCTATAGGGTATATGATAAAGCAACAGGAAAGGCAGAAGCAGACTGTATTTTCCTTAGAAGTGAACAAGAAATTGACCAAACAAAACCATTGGTTTTAACCCATCAAACGGATAGGTGGAAAAAGATTACATTTGAAAATTACGAAGTTAGAAAATTACAAGTAGATGTAATAAAAAATGGTAAACTTGTATATGAGTTGCCATCACTTAAGCAAATCAAAGAATATACTTGTCAAGAACTCGAGAGTTTTTGGGATGAATATAAGCGTCTTGACAAACCACATTTATATAAAGTCGATTTGTCAGACAACCTTTATGAGTTAAAGAGCAGTATGCTTGATAAAATTAGGGCGACAAAAGTAAATCCTTAAACCTTGGAGAGATTAGAGTTGGAATTAGATAAGAGAAAATATAATCGTGACCAAGTTAATGCTATTATTGAAGCGTATAAAGAAAAATATGAAAACTTAGTGGCAGACTTTAGGTCAAGAATTAGCGAACTTGAAAAAGAAAACAAGTCGCTTTTAGAACAAGTTGAACAATATGCAAATAGAGAAAGACTTATCATTAAGGCGCTAGAAAGTGCTGAAGAAAAGGCTGAGCAAATAAAAGAGCAAGCGCAACTTGAGTATGTTCTTGAATTGCAACGCCTAAAAGATTTTATTAAAAAATGGGATAAATATTTTATTACGCTAAAAGAAAAATACCCATGTGATTCCACAAAGAAGGCGTTAGATATAAAAAAACAAGTGGAAGAAGTGTCTAAAGAAGACGATGCAAAAGAATGCATAGAAAAACTTGATGAAATGATAAGTGAGCAAAATAGAGCCTTTAATCCAAAAACAAAGATTAAAGAATATATCTCAGCAACTACAAGTGAAAATGGTTTTAACATAAACGATGTTTTGAACCCAGGTAAATTAGAGTTGGAGGATTTATGCAAGGAATTGGGGCTAATAGAAGAAGGCGAGTAATAATTGAGATTGCATTTAT
The DNA here is from genome assembly GCA_045586765.1 of Christensenellaceae bacterium. Lineage (GTDB taxonomy): Bacteria > Bacillota > Clostridia > Christensenellales > Borkfalkiaceae > UBA1259. Next base: position 15,902 of record JAZNAX010000010.1, read on the forward strand.
ATTCTTACTTATAGTGCTTATTGCTGTTGATCAAATTACAAAATATTACTTTTCGCATGAGTTGACCCTTTATGAAGTTAAACCTGTAATAAAAGATTTCTTTTATTTTAGTTATACAATAAACACAGGCGCTGCATGGAGTTTTTTAGCAGATGCAACATGGGGACAAACATTTTTTAAGATATTAACAGTATTTGCACTGGTTGTTTTTTTGGTAATGTATATCTATTCTGTTAAAAAATGCTATAAATGGCTAAAAGTTAGTCTAATTTTCTTAATTGGCGGAACTTTGGGCAATTTTATTGATAGAATTAGCATAAATGGCGTTATTGACTTTATAGGTTTTACTTTTGGAGAGTATAATTTCCCTATATTTAACTTAGCAGACACCTTTTTAGTTGTTGGGGTAATAATGCTCATTATTCAGTTTTTATTTATTGATAAAAACGCAGTTTTTAAGAGGGAAAATGCAAGTAAAGACATTTAATATTACAGACTCACAAAACCAAAGAATTGATGTATATTTAGCAAGTCAATTAGATTTAACTCGTTCTCACATAAAAAAACTTTGTGATAATGGCAATGTTAAAGTGTGTGGAAAGGCTGTAAAATCGAGCAAAATTCTTAAAAATCAAGATGTTATTGAAGTTTTAATGCCTGAAAATCAAAATTTGGATATAGAGCCAAAAGACCTGCCACTTAACATTGTTTATCAAGATAATGACCTTGCTGTTATAGATAAGCCACAAGGCATAACCGTTCATGCAGGAAATGGCACGAAGGGTGACACGCTTGTTAATGCACTTTTATATCACTTGGACAATTTGTCGGGTATAAACGGCGTTATAAGACCGGGAATTGTGCATAGAATTGACAAAAACACATCGGGGTTATTGGTCGTTGCAAAAAATGATAAAGCACATATCAGCCTTGCAAAACAACTTGAAGATAAAACTTGTCATAGAACATATATTGCACTTCTTGAAGGTGTGCTAAAAGAAGATAGTGGCACGATAACAACATACATAACAAGAAGTGAAAAAGATAGAACAAAAATGGCAGTTTCTAATAGTGGAAGGCTTGCAATAACCGATTTTAAGGTTATAAAGCGTTATAGTCAACACACTTTATGCGAATTTAATCTTAAAACGGGCAGAACTCACCAAATAAGAGTACATGCAAAGCATATAGGGCATCCTATTGTTGGCGACGATAAATATGGATATAAAAATCAAAAGTTCAAACTAGATGGGCAATTATTGCACGCTTATAAACTTGAGTTTGTGCATCCAACAACAAGTAAAAAAGTAAGTTTTGTAAGCGAAATTCCATCATATTTTGAAAAAATATTAAAAGGCTTAAGGTAAAATGCAAGTAAAAAGAGTTTTAATGGATGCTTTAGCCATTGAAAGAGCGCTAAAGCGAATATCACATGAAATCATTGAAAATAATAAAGGTGTAAAAAACATCGTTATGCTTGGTATTGCTAAAGGTGGCATACCTGTTTGCGAGAAACTTGCAAGCAATATTTTAGATATAGAAAATGTAAAAATACCTACCGGTAGCCTTGATATAACAAATTTTAGAGATGATATTTTGCAAAATTGTGCAGAAAATAAACCTTCTTTAGAGTCTATTGGCTTTTCGCTTCAAGGCAAGGATGTTGTTCTTTGCGATGATGTTTTATATACGGGAAGGACAGTTCGTGCAGGAATTGAAGCAGTTATAAAACTAGGCAGACCAAAGAGTATTCAACTTGCAGTTTTGATTGATAGAGGGCATAGAGAACTGCCAATTAGGGCAGATTATGTTGGCAAAAATGTGCCAACTTCTAAGGAAGAAAGTGTAAGCGTTCAAATGGCAAATGGTGATAATTCAGTAATTTTATGCCAATAAAAAATAAGTAAAAGGAAGGAAAAATTGTGGCAAAACCATTAGTGGCAATTGTAGGAAGACCTAACGTTGGCAAATCTACATTTTTTAATAAAGTTGTTGGAAAGAAAATTTCTATCGTAGAAAATTTCCCAGGTGTTACTCGTGATAGGCTATATGCTGATGCAGAGTGGTGTGGGAATTATTTTACTTTGGTCGATACGGGTGGGCTAGAATTAAAATCAACCGACCAAATGTGGAAGCATATTCAAAAGCAAGCAGAAATCGCTATTGAAACGGCAGATGTAATTATACTATTTACTGATGCTAAAACAGGTTTGAATTCTTCAGATGAAGATGTTGCAATGAAACTTAGAAAGTCAGGCAAACCTGTCGTTCTAGCAGTAAATAAACTCGATAATTATGAGCCAGAAAAACTTTATGAGTTTTATAATCTTGGTCTTGGTGAACCTTATGGAATTTCGGCAGAACACGGCACGGGGATAGGCGAACTATTAGATGATGTAGTGTCAAAATTTAAGAGTATTGGAACTAAAGATGATGACGATTCATTGCATCTAGCAGTAGTTGGAAAACCAAATGCTGGTAAATCAAGTTTGTGTAATAAATTACTAGGGTTTGATAGGACTATTGTGTCAGACATAGCAGGTACGACAAGAGATGCTATAGACACGCCTTTCATATATAATGACAAGAAATATACGCTTATTGATACTGCTGGTATTAGAAAGAAGAAAAGCGTTGAAGAAGACCTTGAATATTATAGTGTTTTAAGGGCTTTAGGGGCTATTAGAAGGGCTGACGTATGTATAATTATGATTGATGCCGAGCAAGGAATTACCGAGCAAGACGTTAAAATTTGTGGGTACGTTCATGAACAAGGAAAGCCTTCTGTTATAGTTATGAACAAGTGGGATTTGATTGAAAAAGATACAAATACAATCAACATTTTTAACAATGATTTAAAAGTAAATCTTAAATTTATGGATTATATTTTGCCTGTTTATGTGTCTGCAAAAACAGGTCAAAGAACGGATAAAATTTTAGATTTGTCTTTAAAAGCAGTAGAAAATGCTACAAGAAGAATTACTACGGGTGCATTAAATGACCTTATTTTAGACTGTGTTAGAGCAAATGAACCACCATCGGTAAATGGCAAAAGACTTAAAATTAAGTTTGCAACACAACTCTCGTCGAACCCACCAACTTTCATTTTATTTGTTAATGACAGCACTTTAATGCACTTTTCATATAGGCGTTATTTAGAGAACTGTTTAAGGAAGGCGTTTGATTTTTCAGGAACGCCAATTAAGATTATTGTAAGGGAAAATAGCGAAGATGATTGATGTTGTTATTTTAGTAATTTTTGCTCTTGCAAGTTATATGTTTGGCAATGTGAATTGGGCAATAATTATATCCAAAACCAAAAATAAAGACATTAGAAAAATGGGCAGTGGAAACCCAGGCACGCTAAACATGAGCCGAAACTTAGGACTAAAGTTTGGGCTTTTAACCTTTTTTCTTGATATAATGAAGGGGGTTGTGCCAACACTAGTATCATTTTTTGTATTCAAGGGCAAATATTTTGAAAATAGCCAGTTTGCAATATCAGACTTTGCAATATATCTTTGTGGTTTATGTGTTGTTTTAGGCCACATTTATCCTGTTGTGTTCAAATTTAAGGGTGGAAAAGGAATTGCATCAACGATAGGCGTATTTTTAGTATGTGAGTCGGTTTACGGCTGGGAATGGGCTGTTATTATAATAATGGCGCTAGTTGCAGCATTGGTGTTTATATATTTAACCGAATTTGGCGCAATGGGCTCGTTTATTGCGATAACTCCACCAGCGATTGCAAGTTTGATAAGACTTTTTAATGTATATGGCTCTTTCACTTTTAAAATTGCACCAATAACATCAACATTATATGTTGTAACAAATACTTTAGTATTTGCCATCTGCTTATTTACATGGCTTGCGCACAGACATAATATAGAAAGAATGCTTGCAGGTGAAGAACACCCAACATCAATTAAAGAAATGGTGGTGAAAATGAAGGCTAAAAAGGCTTTAGCAAAAAAAGAACAAGAAATGCAAGAACAAGAAAAATTGCAAGAAAACAAATAGAAAAAATAAATAGATAAATATTCATAACGAGGCAAAATCTCTCATATATTATTGTTGTAATATGTGGGAGGTTTTTTTATGGAAAAATTTGATATTTATAAAGATATTGCAAGCCGAACAAACGGCGATATCTATATAGGTGTTGTAGGCCCTGTACGCACGGGAAAATCTACGTTTATAACTAAATTTATGCAAACATTAGTTGTTCCAAACATAAGCAATAAGTTGCAAAAGCAAATTGCGCTTGATGAAATGCCACAATCGGCAGATGGAAAGATGGTGATGACCACTCAACCAAAATTTGTTCCTGCAAACGCAGTAAAAGTTCAGTTTAAGAACAAATCGACTGCAAATGTAAGGCTTGTTGACTGTGTTGGGTATATGGTAGATGGCGCTTTAGGTCATCAAGAAGAAGGCAAGCCAAGGCTTGTAAAAACGCCTTGGGATAATAACGAAATTCCTTTTGAAAATGCTGCCGAAATTGGAACAAAGAAAGTTATCAGTGAATACTCTACGATTGGCATCGTTATGACAACCGATGGCAGTTTTGGGGAGATTGGAAGGGATAGTTATGTTCAAGCCGAAAATAAAACAATTAACGAACTAAAAAAGTTAAACAAACCATTTATAATAGTATTAAACTGCAAAAATCCAGCCGAAAAAAGTTCGATAGAACTTGCTAATTCGCTTGAAAATAAACATGGTGTGCCTGTAGTATGTATCAATGCGTTAGAAATGGAAATTGATGATATAAGCATGATTATGGAAAGGGTTTTAATGCAATTCCCAATGGTAACATTAAATATAAATTTACCAAAATGGATGCAAGCACTTCCAGCCGAAAATGATATAATTTCAGAGATTGTTCAAAGCGTAAAACAATGCTCTGTAAGTATGAAGAAAATGTGCGATTTTGCTAACCTAAACGATATGTTTGAAGGTAGTGAAAACATAGATGAAATTAGGCTAAAAGAATTGAAACTTGGCAAGGGCGAATCGGAGTATGAAATAGTGCCAAAAGAAGGGCTTTTTTATTCGGTTTTATCTAATCAATGTGGCAATGAAATTACTGATGATTTTGAACTTATGAGATATATTAAATCGTTTGCTGACCAAAAGAGAAAATACGACAAGATTAGGGGTGCGTTAGAAGAAGCAGAACAAAACGGATACGGGGTAGTTTTGCCAACCATTGATGAAATGAATTTAGAAGAACCTGTGCTTGTAAAACAGGGCGGAAGATATGGTGTAAAACTTAAAGCATCGGCACCAAGTTTGCATATAATGAAAGTCGATGTTTGCACTGAAGTTGCGCCTACTGTTGGCACGGAAAAGCAAGGAGAAGACCTTGTGAATTACATAATGAATAAATTTGAAGATAATCCAGCAGGAATTTGGGAAACAAATATGTTTGGAAAATCTTTGCACGATTTGGTAAATGAAGGACTTGCTGGAAAACTTACAACAATGCCAAAAGAAGCACAGTCAAAAATGCGAAAAACATTAACGAGAATTGTCAACGAGAATAAAGGTGGAATAATCTGTATTTTACTATAAAAAATAACGCTTATAAATTTCAAAAAAACACGCCCAACCAAAAATATGGTTGGGCGTGTAGATTATAGAAAAAAATTGTATAATTTGACTTATTTTGCAATGTTTTCAAGTTTTTAAGTAATAATAGTCTTTTTTAGACAAAATATTTAATCTTTTTTATCGCCGTTTGGGGTATGCAATTTTCTATAATTAGAAGGGTACATACCAACAATGCTTTTGAAGAAATCACTAAAGTATAATGGGTTATCGGTAAAGCCGAGAGTTTGAGCAATTTCGGTGATTGAAAGTTGACTTTTTACCAAGAAATCTTTGGCTTGAGTGATTATAATATTTTGCTTAAATTTTTGTGGTGTCATGCCAAAATGAGTTTTGAAAATTCTAATAAAATGGTTAATTGACATAAAGCACATATTTGCACATTCTTGGTTAGAAATGTGTGGATTTTGATACATTGCAACGACAACGTTTTTTAAGGCAGAAGGTCCACTTTTTTGTATTGAAGCAAGTTCTCTTGGAATATAGTTGAGAAAAGACGAAATCATGGCAAGTGTGATGCCTTCATAATTGACGTCCTTATTTAAATATTCACTTATAATTGAATCGAGCAAAGAAGAAAGTTTTTCGTTTCTAACATGGCAAGGCAAGCTTAAAGGGATATTTAGGTTTTTAATAATATTATCGACAGTTTTTCCACCGATATAAAGCCAATAAGAACAAGTTTCTTGAGTGTAGGTAATATCTTGCAAAGATTCTGGCTTAAAAATAAATAGTTCGTTTTTTTGTATGTCTACATTTAGGTTGTTGACGTGAATGTTTCCAGAAGTAACCAAAACGATAGACCAATCCTTACGAATACACGAAATTGCCGTGTTTTTTTCAGTCAACATGTTTTTGTAGCAGTTAATAAAACCAAAATTTGTGACTTCAAAATCAAAATCGTTATTTTTTTGTAATGCGCTAATCGATGTCATAATAAACGCCTCATTTTGCTAATATATATAAAATATATCACTTTTTTTTGCCGAAGTCAAACAATTATCAAAAAAACAACTTTTCAAAACCACAAATGTTGATTTTTCGGTAATAATTTGTTGATTTTTCTTATTGCTATTTATTGTTGATTCCTGTAAAATATTCAAGGAATAATTTTAAGCATTACGATGCGATAAAAAAAGGAGAGAAAAAAAATGAAGAAAATTATTGCACTACTTATTGCTTTCGTTATGGTTTTCAGCCTTAGCGGATGTGGCAAGAAAGAAACTCGTGACAAGGGCACAATTTATCTTGATTTTGAAATCGTTAACAATGGTTACGGTTATGAATGGTTAAAAGATGCTTGTCGTGAATTCGAAGAACTTGTTAAAGATAAGGACTACGATGGCGAAGAAGGTTCTAAAAAGCCTGGCGTTGTTTGTAAGGTTGTACCTAAAGACGGTAGTTTGACTGCTCTTGATGCTATGAAGAGAAGTGGTACCGAAGTATTCTTTGGTGGTGGTCTTGCAAGCGACTTAGTTCGTACAGGTAACTTACTTGACATCACAGATGTTCTATACGAAGAAAATTATGATGGCGGAACAACATCAATTGTTGATATGATGTATGAAGAATCTATTCCACTATCTACAGTAACAAACAAAACTACCAATGAAACAAAGTTCTATACTATTCCAACATACGAAATTTATAGTGGTATGACATACGACAAAGATAAATTCGATGAATTTGGATTCTACTTTGCAAAAGACAGTTCTGTAGGTAGTTATTATTATGATGATGTAACAGCTCAAGGTGTTTATTTTGTTCAAGAAGGCGATTTAGATGTTGCAAATAGGTCTTGTGGTCCTGATGGTATAGAAGGAACATATGACGATGGTATGCCATCATCTTTCGTTGAATTGATTCAATTATATAGTTATATGGATTATAATGGTGTAACACCACTTCAACTTCCTGGGCAATATTTATACGAAGCAGACTTTGCAACAGAAGGTTTATATTATGCGCTTTTGGGTGCAGAACGTGGTAGAGGAACACATGACTTTAATGGCACTGTAGATGTTGTTAAGCAAATTTTGACAACTGATTATGCTTTCAAAAATTCAGAAGGTGTTCCATATTTACAAGAATTCTATAAGCCTGTTGTTGAAACTATTGAAGTTACAGAAGAAACAGGTTACTATACAACATGGTCTGTTGAAAGATATTATGCATTGATGCTTATGGATATCTGTTATAGACAAGGTTGGTTTGCAGATGGTGCTAACCCAGACGTAGAATCAACAACTCACAACGTATCACAATTCAGATTTATCTCTGGTGGTTACAACGATGGTATTGGTGGTCAAGCAAAAAGAGTTGGTACAATGTCAACAGGTTCATATTGGTATAACGAATCATTGAACTCATTTACAAACTTTGATGACTTCTATATTTACAACCCAAATGTTGAATACAGAAATCTTTGTTGGATGCCACTTCCTGTAAATATCTTCACATCTGTTACAGGTGTACAAGATGATTATGATGAAGAAGATTATTTAGTTGAAACATGTATCGGTACTGTTGAAAGCACAAAGGGTGAGCCTCAAGCAATTACTCAAGCGCACGCAAACTGCGTATATTTTAATGATAATGTTAGAAATGACCCTGCAACATATGAAGCGCTTAAAGATTGGATTAGATTCTTCCACTCAAGAGAACAACTTGAAAAGACAACAATCAGAAGAGGTTTTAAGTCAGCATTCAAATACGAAGTTCGTGATTTAGATGAAATTACAAACATTGAAGAAAGAGCAGCATTAAAACAATTGATGATTGATAGTTCATGGGCTGACTTTGATAGTCAAGATAACGTTGTTTGGGAAAGTTTCTATAAACTACTCGCTGATTATGTTGATGAATCATTCCTTGTAAGGCTCACTTCTACAAATGAAACATTCTTAACTAATGTCGGTGGGAATTCATCTCCATTTAAGAGCGGTGAATACTCAAAAGTATGTACAGACTCTTCTGGTCAAGCTTATGTAAAGAGTTTATATAAAACTTCTGGTTATAATTCAATGGAATGCTTTAGAAAAACATTGATTGACTTTACTGATTGGAATCAAATTTATCAAGGCGATAAAACAGCAGGTAAAGTACAAGGTTCAGATGGTATTGATATCGGCTGGGGAGGATATTTCCCAGCAGTTCCTAACTAAAGGTGAAACAAGATGGAAAACACAAGCGTAATTACTAATGAAGGCATGCTAACCGAAAACGGTGGCATGCCACAAGAAAAAGCACCAAAAGAAAAGAATCAGATTGCTTCAAGACAAAAGAAAAGACTTATATTCTATATATGTATGTTAATTTTTCCTTTGTTTAACTTTTCTGTTTTCTATGTGTATGTTAACTTAGACATGTTTAAGTTGGCGTTCATGCACTATGAATTGGACCCATCTGGTGTTGGTTACTTAGGTACTTTTGTATGGTTTGAAAACTTTGAATATGTTATAAACTTCCTTAGTACAAGAATGCATATGATTACTATGTCAATGTCTTTCTATTTGTATTCATTAGTTTGTATGCCTATCGCCGTTATATTCTCATACTATATATATAAAGGATATCCAGCAGCAAACTTCTTTAGGGTTGTTTTATACTTGCCATCAATCTTCTCTGGCGTTGTTATGGTAATGCTATATCAATATTTGTTTAGATATGTTTTCAAAACTGAACTCTTGTTAGGACATATTCTATTCTATAATGTATGGGCAAGTTTTGGTATGAACATCATCATGTACACAGGTGCAATGTGTGGTATCAACACCTCAATTCCAGAATCAGCAAGCCTTGATGGTGCAACTGCAATTCAGGAATTCTGGTATATTACATTACCAATGATATTCCCAACAATTAGAACTTTCCTTGTTATGGGTATCGTTCACTTGTTTACAAACAGTGCTAACTTGTATACCTTCTATGGAAACTCTTCTCCACTTGCTCCATTAGGTTATTGGATGACGGTTGAAAAACTCGATGGCGCTTTAGTGTCACGTCCTATTAAACCTGAAGAACATATGAACTATCCACAATTATCAGCACTCGGTGTTATAATTACAGTTGCAACATTGCCTGTAACCCTTATTATTCGTCGTTTGCTTGAGAAATATGGACCAAGCGAAGACTAAGGAGGGTAACTAATATGGATAAAATTGATATTAAAAAATTAGCTAAAAAACAAACTAAATCTAGAGTTACCACATATGCAATTATAGTAGGTACAATTTTAATCTTATATACACTTTCAATGGCATACATCGTTGGTTGGGGCTTTATGAATACATTTAAAACCCCAACACAATTCGGTGCAGAGCCTGCAGCTTTACCAGATTTATCATTGTTCCAAAAATATGGTGTTCCGGGTGCTGAAAAAGGTGTAAGATATTATGATATTCTTGCTAACTATAAGGTTATGTTTGCTTCATTAAGTTATGAACAAGAAATAACATATATTACAGGTATTTTCAACCAAGAAGAAGTTTACAACTATATCAATGTAAGTGGTTTTGAAGCGTTCTTAACCTTCTTATGGAACTCTGCACTTACAATGTTTGCAGGTACATTCTTACCATTATATTTATGTTGTATTATGGGTTATCTAACAGTTAACTATAAATATAAATTTAGTGGCTTCATATATGCACTTGTTTTATTCACAATGATTATTCCAATCATTGGTTCAGGTTCATCTATGCTTAACCTACAACAAGCTATTGGTATTTATGACAATATGGTTGGCTTCTTTATTTGGAACTGTCAATTTACATCTATGTACTTCTTAATTATGTTCTCATTCTTCCAAGGATTGTCAACAACATATTTTGAAGCAGCAGAAATTGACGGTGCATCACAATTAAGAATGATTCTTGCTATTGCTATCCCAATGGCAAACACAATGATATGGGCAGGTATCGTTTCACTCCTTGTTACAACATGGAATGACTACATGACTCCACTTACATACTTGCCATCATATCCAACACTAGCTTTCGGTATATTCCGTAATACTAGACTTGCTAAGAGCATTAAGTCATCTATGCCAGCACAAATTGCTGCATTGTTTGTTCTTGCTCTTCCAGCTGTTATATTCTTTACAGCATTTAGAAAGAAATTGATGGGAAATATTTCTATCGGTGGTATTAAGGGATAAGACTACAGGAGGTCATTATGACATTAAAACTTAAAAGAATACTAATTTCTATACTTTGCGTTCTTTTATGTGTTTGTGGCACAGTTGCATTGAGTTTCAATGCAACTAATTCCACTTTCAATGTAAGTGCAGATGTTCTAGAAATTGATATACCGGAAATACAAGATTTTTATAAACTTAGTAGCAGGGCGTCTTTTCCTTCATCTGTAGATACAAAGGTTAACCCTGATGATGCAGATTCTCCAATGATTACTGCAACTAATGGTGTCCTTTACTATCCAGATGGAAAAGCATATCCTGTTCTTGAAAACAAAGTTTTTGCATTAAATCTTCAAGGTATATATAAATTAAGATACTTTGCTGAATATCAAAACGAACAAATTATCGTAGAAACAGAGTTTTTAGCAACTGATAACTTATATGGTTTATCTTCAAAAAACTCAAGTTTCATTGATTATGCAACCGATGAGTATCTTCAAGACCAAATGACTAACAATGGTTATGTGCCAGCAACTAATGCCGCTCACAATGTCAACGACACAAAGTTGACTCACAGTGGTAATCAAGCATTGTCGGTAAACTTAGAAGAAGGCACACAATTTATTTACTCAAAACCAGTTGATTTAAGGAATATAGATGATGATGGTTTATCTAGCATTATCTCTTTTGAACCTCGTGCTGAAGACTGGGATTATAATGCTTCTACTAAGAAATGGTCTTCTAAAGGTGCTGTTGCTAGGTATCTTGTTATCAAATTAACTGACTGTTATGACCCAACAAGATATATCGAATTGATTGTTTCAACTCCACAATCTACTTCTGCTGCAGGCTTAACTGCAACTCCATATGTTAGAGCACGTACAGATTCTTTTCAACAAGACTATGGCTTATGGTCAGTTAGCGATTCTGAAGAACACATAGCAAAATATCCTTCTACAGGTAGCACAAACGTTAGTGGTGTTCCAAATAAGGTATTGACATATCCAGAAGGAAGACGTGTTGCTTGGACTACACAGAATGAAAATGTATGGCACTATGGTGGTAAAGTTGGTGGCTTTAGTCATAGCAAAACTGATAAGGCGTGGATTAACCTTAAATATGATAATGAAACATCAACGGTTTATGCTTCAACAACAGACATTACTGGCGTTGAATCAACCCCACAACCATTCACTGATTTCTATAATGAGGTGTTATATCCTGTTAGTTCTGATTCAATCTATTCGACAGGTGGATTTAGACCTTTCACAACAGGTGAAGTTTATGTTTCAATCAGTTATGAAAAATATAAAGAAAGTTCAACTGCTCGTGTAGACGTATTTAGTATAGGTGATACAAATTTTTCAGACCTTTTCGACCAAGAAGGCTTTGACCCAGAATTGGGTGCAGAACAACACAAATATGTTGACAATACTGAACCTATAATCGATGTTGACTTTACACCAACAATAAATGGTGGTGCTTTTGTTGCAACAGGCGAAAAGTTTACTGTTCCATCTGCACAAGCTTTTGATATTGCTTTAGCTGGTGATTGCACAGTTAGTGCTTGGCAAAATTATGGCACAGATTATCAACTTTTTGTTCCTATTGTAGATGGCAAAATTACTATTAGTTCTGCCGATACATATTATATTGTTTACGAAGCTCAAGATAAAGTTGGAAATGTTGCTAAAAAAGTTATCAAGGTTTTCGGTTCTAATAAGTCAAATGATACAATTTTATTAGAACAAAATGTTGCTCAATTTTCAAATGTTAAGGCAGGTGCGTTAAATACATTTATCGCTCCATCTTCAATCGAAAGCCTTAATATCGGTGAAAATTATAATCAACAAATAAAAGAACAATTAAAATTAAAAATAGAAATTACTTCTAGTTTTGAAAACATTGTTCTTGCAGACTTAGTTGGTTTTGATGCAATTCAAGATTTCTTAAGTTCTGAAACTAAGTTTATATTAAGTTATGCAGGAAAATATCAAATTAAATATTATTTAGCAGACAACGCTTATGATAACTTTGATAATCCAATCTCTTATGAGTTTGATGTTTTTGCATCTGATGTAAATGCCATTTATGATGAACCATTTATGTATAGACATTATGTAAAAGGTGCAAAATATGACTTTGATAAAATAACTGGTTATGAATTTTCTACAGGTAAGCCTGTACAAGCTAACGATGCTGAATTGTGGATTAAATATGACGGTGGTTCATATGTAAAACAAAATAGTGTTTCTTCCGTTGAAATCAAAGGTAACCAAACACTTCAAGCAAAGTATGTATATGGCACTGCCGTAGTAGAAACAGGTGTGTATCCTATCGTTACTACTAGAGTAGAAGGTCAAAGAGACGTTCTTCTTGAAGATTACTTTGTAGGTAACTTTACTGTGCCTCAATTTAAGTCAGATGGTAAAACACCATTAAATGATTTGCATTTTGTATCAAATACAACAACAGGTAATAATAAACTTCAATATATTCTTCCATTAAATATATCAAACTTTAGTATTACATATAGAATAAATGATGATAGTGCTGATTTCGGTGGTATTAAAATTACATTAACTGACATTTATAATGCAGATAATAAACTTTCTATATACACTTATAAAAAAGGTGCTAAGTGTTATGTTCAATACAACCAAGAATCTTCTAGAGAATTAGGTACATCATTTATTGGTGGAGATATTGACGTTGCATTTGCATTAAATGTACAAACAATCACAGTATCAGGTCTTACTGGTTTTATTACAACTAACACACAATTTACATCTACTAGTGCATACTTAGATGTTGAACTTTGTGATATTACAGGTACTGCTGGTGTTACATTTAAAAAACTTAGTTCGTTTGCTTCTAACCTTCAAAAGAAATTCCGTGATAGAAATGCGCCTACATTTGCAGGTTTGCTTCCATCAGGTACATTTAAGGTTGGTGACACAATAACAATTGCTCCAGCGATATTTACTGATGACACTTGTATCATCTTAAAAAATAATACAACACTTTCAGTAAAACTTGGTAGTAATTATGTAAGGGCTGATGATGGTACATTGTTAGATGGCTCGCAAGACCCATCTGTTGCTTATAACATTACATTTAAAGACATTAATGCATTAGGCAAATACACTGTTCAATATTCTGCTTCTGATAATTATGGTAACGCTATTTCACCAATGGCATCCTTCACTGTTAAAGATGATGTTGCACCAGAACTTACTTTAAGTGGTTCAATTAAAGAAGATGTAATTGTTTATGCAAAACCTGGTTACAAAGTTAACCTTAAGTTCACAATGTCAGATAACGTTACACCAACAGACTCTTTGACATATAAGGTTTTCATTTTCAACACACATACAGCAAGTATGTATGCTATTTCAGAAAAGTCATTTAAGTTAAACTATGTTGGAACATATGAAATTAGCGTTGCTTGTTACGATGCTGATGATAATGCCACAATAAAGACATTTACTGTTGTAATTTCATACGAGGGGGCTAAATAATTATGAAAAAGATTATTAAAACTTTAATATTATCTTTCCTTGTTTTAACAACTGCTATGTCAACTGCATTTACAAGAACTGCAAGTGCAGAAGTGTTTACAGATGCAAACGACATTTATCAAGGAACACATATTTTTACTGCTCCAGAAGTAGAAGATGAACGTTATATTATGAAAGATGGTGAGTTTTTATACACTCTTGTAGTGCCTAAAAACGCAACACCAAGAGAAATTGTTGCAAGAGATGAGTTTTCACTTTTATTAAAGAGAGCAACAGGACTTGTAGCCACTGCAATTACTGATGATAAAATTACAAGCTATAACCCAACTTCAAAATATATTTCTATCGGTCAAACAAAATTGCTTGAACTTGCAGGTGTGTCAATCAACACTGCAGAACTCAAGACAAATGGCGCAAGAATTATTACAAAAGATGACAACATTTTTCTTGCAGGTGGTGTTGCTGATGGTGCATTGAACGCTGTTTACGATTTCTTTAATATTTGTTTTGATTTTGAATGGTATTCAAGGAGTAACTTATACATAAACGACACTATCAAAACATTAAAACTTAGAAATTTTGATGTAACAGATATCCCTGATGTAAATACACACCAAATCACTTATGGTCCACTTGAAAAGAGTGTTGATACACTTACCATTTATGATAAAAAGTCATTGGCATCTCCAAACCTTACAGATAGTGATTTAACTAAAGATATAAACAACAAAAACAACCGTTCAAGATATAGCAAGCCTGGTCGTAGTATTTTGTTTACAGCGCATGGTAATAAATATCTTGGTGGTAAGAAAACAACATACGGTTCACAACACAATGTACTCAATATCTTTTCAAAAGATGAACCAGGTTGGGAACAAGGCTGGTGGGCAGATTCAAACAACCAACTTTGTTGGACAGCGCATGGTGATGATGCATCATATGCAAGAATGATACAATTTGCTGTAGACCGTGTAATAGGTTACTTCAAAACATATCCACCAAATAAATACCCAGAAATGAATAGTATGATGTTCGGTGTAGAAGATGGTGGTCAAGCATGTAGATGTCCAGAATGCGAATACAGACTTAGCATGGATGGTTCAAGGGCTGGTGCATCAATAAGATTTGTGCGTCAAGTATATGATAAACTTCGTGCATGGTTAGATGACCCAGCAAATGCTGAATGGTATCGTGAAGAGTTCAAGATTGTTATCTTCGCTTATGGTGAAGTAAAAGATGCTCCAGCAAGCAAGAATTCAAAAGGCGAATGGGTAGCAAACGAAGGCCTTTACGAAGACATGGAAGAATGTCGTGACAGAATGTTTGATGGTCTTGTAGTTTGGAAAACATTTAACGGATCAGCGCATCTTGATATAACATCAGACTATGCGGGAGTTCAACGTAATATAGATGACTTCTTAGCTTGGTCAGTGCTTTGTAATGAAATATTTGCATGGAACTATGCAGAATTATATTTGAACAAAGCATTTTTCCTAGACTTCTTGTCAAGGTGGAACACAAACTTGGTAGATTTCTATCATGATATTGGTGTTGACCACATGATAACAGAGTTATGTTCAAAAGGTGATGCAGTTACTCGTTGGGGTGACCTATATTACTACATGTTAACAAAACTCAGTTGGGATGGCACACAATCATCAACAGAACTAATAACAAAGTTTATGAAAGCGCAATTTGGACCAGCAGCAGAAACAATGGAAAAATTGTATTATGCACAAAAAATGAATTTCCAAAGGGCAGTAAACGATTATTATTTGAAGAATAATAACACACACTTTGATATAGGTCACAAAAAATGGGATTCAACCCATTATCCATACAAAGTAATTAAGAGTTTCATAGGCTATATAGAACAAGCGTACGAAGATATTGAAAGTCTAAAAATTACAGACCCAGATATGTATGATGTATATAAAGATAGAATTGATGTAGAAGGTGTAGCGCATTATTATGAAATCGTAAACATCTATTCTGGTGCAGAAAAGCCATATACACTAGAAGAAAAAGCAATATATCAACAAAGGGCAGTAGAACTTTTGAAGAAGAGAGATATCAGAGGTATGACGCTTAACACATTCTTGTTATGGTAATAACAGAGCGAGAGGCTTAAAAAGAGGTAAATATGAAAAAGATTAATAAAATAATTAAATCAGTTATGTCTATAGCTTTAGCTCTTGTATTCATTTTAATGACAGGATGTAAAGTAGACCCTGAAAAGAATAATGCAACAATAGAACAAAAACCACCTGTTGAAAAAGTTATTTCGCTTGCTCAAACATCATTAGACATGAAAATAGGAAGTGAATTCTTATTAGTTGTAGATAAATATGATAGAGAGTCAGAAAACCCAATAATGTGGAGTTCGGATAACCAAGCCGTAGCCACAGTAAATAGTGAAGGCTTAGTAGAAGCTGTTAGCGAAGGCGAAGCTAACATCACAGTAACACAAGGCACATTATCAGCAACATGTAAAGTTACATCAGGCTTTGGTGATGAATATGCCCAAGTAGTGGTGCCAGCAGGTGAAGAATTTAGTATTGTGCAAGGCAAAGGCTTTAGCATAAATCCATCAATTTATTTTGACGGAAAAAGTTATGAAGATGGCGAATTCACATATACATTATCAGATGAAGAAAATTTCTCAATAGAAGGTGGTGTTATCACTGGCTCAGCAAGTGGTGTAACAACATCAGTAACCATCGAAGGTTCATGGAGAGGCAAAACTTCAGAAGAAATGATAACACTTAAAAAGACGCTTTTCATTGATGTAATAGACGATGTAAATCTATTATTTGAAGGCTATGATAGTGACTATGCAAAAATTTATACATTACCAGAGTTCGAAGGAAAAACATATACAAACGTAATACCATTTAGACCGATTGTTAATGTAAATGGCATAGCAGATGAAAATGCAGAAATAAGTGTTGTAACTGATAAATATATTGAATACGACAAAGAAAACAATCAAATCACAGGCGTAGAGTTTGGTCTTAGTGAATTAACAATCACATATACAAGTGCAAACGGCAAAACACTTGCAAAGAACTTCTATATAGATGTAGTTCGTCCAATTGCAAAATTTGACAAAAAAGTAAACTATTTCTCAGCATATAAGGGTAAATTAAACGACGATGCTGATGACCTTAGTGACAAAACACTTTTTGACTATCTATATAAAAATGAAGAAGGCTTGGCACTTGTAGATGCAAAGATGGGTGATGTAGACCTAGAAGTTGTTGACAACAAGGTTTTCGGCGTAACATATTTAAGAGATGGCTCTTGCGAACAAACAATTACAGTTGGAACAAAAACATCTTGCTATATTGTAGATATGACAGTATATGGACAATATGTTTGTGATGCTCAAGACTTAGATGTATTCACAAGAACATCAAATAGTTTGGCATATGATGGTTACGTAGTACTTGGTAGAGATATCGATGCAAAGAACTATGAAGCAGGACTTCATTTTGCAGGCGAACCTAATTTATCAGCATATTATCCAAGTACATCAAACGGCTATGTATTTAATACAATAACATACTATGGTGGTGTGTTCGATGGAAAAGGTTATAGCATAGAAAACTTGACAGTAAACTTTAAGCCAGAGTATCCATCAAAAGCTGAACAAGGCCCATATGGTATGTTCTGTGCTCTCAAGGGTGCTGAAATCAAGAATTTGGCTTTCACAGGTTTAGTATTAAAAGGCAGAACACTCTTTGCTTACTATTCAGAAGATACAAACTTTGAAAACATTAGAATCGATGTAAAAACACTAACAAAACAATTCAATTACATGGGCAATATAATGACATATTTCTCATTACTTGGTGGCACACTTAAGAATATGTTTATAACAATACCAGAAACATATCAAGTTAGCGATGCTAATACATTTGGTGCGTTTGCTACAAATCCAATAAATGCAAATGCAAAGAAAGCCGTGTTTGAAAATTGTATAGTTGTATCAAAATTACCACTTGGTTATAGCTTACGTTATGCAGGTGAATTTACAATTACATTTGGTGTAAACGAATCTGACGAATTTATTTCATCAATTAACCAATTAGCTTGGTCAAAATTTAAAGCAGCAGGCTCAGGTATTAGAACATCACTTATGACTGCATATCAAAAACTTGAAGGTGCAGTGCCAGATAAAGATGATGGTGAAATTATTGCTGCAGTTGGCAGGTCAAGGAAACTTGAAGGCGTTTATAGATTCAATTCACTAAATGATATGTACGCATATAAAGGCATTGCCGATGTGTTAAGCAACTTCCCAGGCAACTATTGGCTTGTAGAAGGTGGTAAACTTTATTGGTACGAACCACAATTTGAACTTGAAGATGGTCAAATCTTGTTAGATGCTGGCGAAGGCTTCAGGGGTAAAGATATTCAAGGCTTAACAACAAACCTTAAAACATATCAAGCAGGTGACAGAGTTGTTCTCCCAACAATTAGCCTATTCGGTTATGAATTTAAGGGCTGGATGAATATTGTTACAAAAGAAATGGTTCCAGTAATAAACGGCGAACATGTAATAGAAAACTTTGATGGAGTTGCTGTTAGATATGTTGCTGTTTGGGAAAGCACAAGTATTTCAGGGCCAATTGTATAAAAGCAAAAGGTCATTTAGAAATATGCTTATGGATATTTAATATCAAATAAGCAAAATGGTAACTTTTTGGCACTTACAATCATAATAAAGTTTTATATAAGGATAAAGCAAGGTTATTTTTTGAAGAAACATCATATAATAACATATGGCAAAAAATAGCCTTACTTGATTCCAAAAGCAATACCCCGTACATTGCGCTTAAAATTTTGATGTGGTTGTTACACAATGAAACTAAATTGCATACGGGCAAATCTTATGTTGCTGTGTTGGTAGGGTAACATTAGAAAATTATACGAAAGACAAGAAAGTGTTTAGTTTTATTAACAAGTAAACAGTTGAATTTCTATAATAAAGGAGGGTACTTAATTGAAAAAGTACGTACAACCAATTGTTGAAATTTATGATTACATTACAGAAGACGTTATGGTTAGCTCATGGGCTGATGATTATAACGCATTCCCATTCCCAACAGAATGGTTTTAATGGAGGTCACAATGAAAACAATTAGTAAGAAAATTAAAACAATTTATTTATTAGCTATGATGGCTATTATCAGCGTATGTATTGCTGTTTTCCCTGTTTTCAAAACAGAAACAGTTAAGGCTGAAGATGATTTTGGACTTAGCATGGCGGGTGCTACAGTTCAATTTAGTGAAAGAAATGGCGCAAACGATTTCGCTTTAATGTTTCAAGCAAAAATCTCAAAACAATGGTATATGGATAGTGTAGATGGTCTATCTGATGATGTTAAGTTCGGTATGGCTATTGTTCCAGCATCTGAATATGCTAATGTTGCTAGTTATGAACAACTTGTTGCTTATGCAGAAAAAGTAAGCCAAGATATTATTTTTACAGACCTTATTGGTACTTTAGATTGTAATCAACTTCTTGAATTCCCAGAAGATGCAACAGAAATCACATACGAAGCTGGTACATATTTCTGTAAAGGTGATGAGATCTATGAGGGTATAACTGACGCTCAATGGCAAGCAGTATATGCTAAAGAACTTACAGCTATTCCTTTCTATAGCATGGATGGTGAAGTTCTTGACTATGAAACAACTTATGCACAAGCATACACAACATCAGCAACAAAAACAACTGAAGATCAATTGTTCTTGGTTGACACTGCATTACCAACAGACGCTGAAGAAGCTCTTGATTTAGAAGATGTTGAAAAAGTTACTGGTAAAAAGTTTCAAGAAGTTTACAACTCTGCTTATGACGAAATCTATTTTGACCAATCTCTTAATATCTTCTTGTCAAACCAACAAGCAGGTGGTGGTACTAACAAATATTTAGACCATGTTAGATGGTGGTTCCCATATGAGTCAGGTAAAACAAGTTCTTCTTTCTTATGTGCAACAAAATATTCAACATATCTTGCTGGACAAAAAATGTTAAACGGTACAGCACCAAGTACTTGGACGACAAGGTCAAAACTTCAAATTTCAAGCACATGGTATTCTGATACGGCAATATTTGCTGAAATGGTTCCTGGTAAAGAATATAGATGTTATTATAGCTTGAATGCAAATCCTAATACAATTTATTATTTCGATTATGAAGTTGCAACACAAGTGTTTACAGCTATATATGCTAGTACATCTGCTACGCAAGGTACTTCATTGCTTAGAACAAAAGTAATGACAGAAGGCGCTAGTGGTTCTACTTATCAACATTATTTTAAGACAAACCTTAATGTTTCTACACTTTATATGCCATATGCTCATTCTAATAGTTCATATAAATACGAACAAGAAAGTTATGGTGGACATTATGTTTTAGGTGCAAATATCGTTATGACAGCTCCAAACACTGGAACAACAAATAAGGTTGCTTCTTATAATGATGGTAAATCAGATAATAAAACATACACTTCAAACGGTGCTCCTTCAACTAAAACTAATGTTGAAGCAATATCACTTGGTGCATTAAAACATGTTGCTTCATATATTACAAGTTTCCAAGCTGCCAATGTTGTTGGTTTAAGTGGTACATTTGATGGAAAGGGTCGTACAATTGATGCTTCATTCTCTCGTGGTGGTCTTTTAGGTATTATTAAAGGTGGCACAGTTAAGAATTTAAACATTAATGCTGACTTATATGATTATACAATGTCTGATAGTACAGTTAAATATACTAATAATTCTTATAGCGAAAAATCTTCAGTTTTAGCAGAATATATTATGGATGCAACAATTGAAAATGTTTCTATCACACTTAAGGAAAATGCTCCTGCAACCTTTACTAAGAAACAACAAGATGGCTCTGCTAATAATATAGACACTTTACCAGAAATGGATAACGTTCCAGGTCTTCTTGCTTCACAAGCTATTAAAAATTCATCACTTAAAAATGTTATTATTAAGTGTGACTCTTTAAAAGATGCTGGTCTTTCTATCCAAAACTACCGTGCTGCTCTTAACGCTGATACAAATTGCGATATGGAAAACGTTTTCGTAATCGGTTCATCATATTCTTATATGAATATTGACAAAATTGATGGTGAATATCTATTAACACTTTCTGTTCAAGATGGTATAGATGTAGGCACATATACACTTGAAGATAATCCTGAACTTGCTCCTTACTTTGAAATGGCAACAGATATGTTCAAATATATGAAGAATATTGATGTTACTGGTCAAATTGTTAAAGTTAGGTTTATCAGAGAACTTGCTACAGAATCATTTGCTGATGATGCTGCTTTCCAAGCTTACTTAGCAAGTGAAGCTGGTGCTGAAGCTAAAGCTGCTCTTCTTGCAACACGTAACTGGGTAGAAACAGATGGCGTAGTTGCATGGAAGAACCTTTGTCCAGATACTCACTATACAGCAATTAAAGGTTCTTATTCATTAGCTGATAAGCCAGTTGCAGATGCAAGTGCTGACCCATTTACTTGGGTTAATTTTGTTACTTACAATCCAAGTGTAACATTAGCAAACGGCGCAAAGTTAGCTTAATTTACAAATAATTGTAATACTTAACTAAGGCAAAAATTTGCCTTAGTTAAGATTGCAAAAAGCAAATCTAAATACTATCAACAAAAAGTATTTTTCTTGATTAAAAACAAGAAAGATTAGTTTATTTTGCAAATTTAAAAAACTAGAATATTGTTGCAAAAATGTTTGTATTTTCCAAAGAATTTATTTAACAAAAGAAACACAAAAGAAGTTTTTTATAAAACACAAAAGATAAATAAAAGTTCATATAAAGCCT
The DNA here is from genome assembly GCA_045586765.1 of Christensenellaceae bacterium. Classification (GTDB taxonomy): domain Bacteria; phylum Bacillota; class Clostridia; order Christensenellales; family Borkfalkiaceae; genus UBA1259. Next base: position 38,037 of record JAZNAX010000010.1, read on the forward strand.
TTTGGCTTTTTAATAAAAAAACAAACTTTCTGCAAATGATATTTTAATTTACAAAAGAAGAAAAAGGAACAGCAAATTGCTGTTCTTTTTGCTTTATTAAATAAATAAAAATTTTATTGAATTTTATAGCAATTTCTTACATATATTTTTGTAATTATATTGACATTTATCTAAAATTTAAGTATAATATTTATGAGTAATTATATTAACGTAAAAACATAGTTTTTAATTGTTAACGGAGGGCTATAATGAAAAGCATTGGCAAAAAGATTAAGGCAATTTATTTACTAGCAATAATGGCTATTCTAAGCATTTGTGTTGCTGTTTTTCCTACATTTAAGGCACAAATAGTTAATGCTGAAGATGCCGAGCTTAGTATGACAGGTGCTTACGTTCAATTTAGCAAAACAAATGGTGCAGATGATTTTGCTTTGATGTTCCAAGCAAAAATTTCAAAAACATTTTATGACACTGTTGCTGACAAAAGTGTAATATTCGGTATGGCTATTGGCCCAAAAGATAGTCTTGCTGGTATTACTACTTATACTGACTTAGTTGCATTAGGTAATAATGTTGTTATTTTTGATTCGCTTGTTACATCAGTTAGTGCTTCTACAGGTGGTCAAGTTGTTGAGTTTTTGCAAGAAACAGACTTTTTCACTTACGAAGCAGGAACATATTTTAACAAAAACGCAGCAGGTCAAGAAAACACAACCGAAGCTACTTGGAAAAATAGATATAATGCTGAACTAACAGCAATTCCTTTCTATACTTTAGAAGGCGATGTTGTTTTCAATTCTAGCCTTGCTATCACAAGGTCAGCAAGCCAAGTTGTTTATGACACATTGATGCTTGAATCAGCTAAGTCTGTTGATAGTGACAATGTTGCAGTTACTAATGATATTTGCACTGCTGTAACAGGTAAACAACTTACTGAGTGGTATGGCGACCAAGAAATTTATTTATCTCAAGCAAACAATAAGTTATACACAAATTTCTTATTTGGTGCTGCTACAGATACTACTAAAGACCAAAGCTTTATAAGAACTTGGGGACCAACTGTTGATGGCGCTTCAGCAAACAGCTTTATTCCAGCAGGTGGTTATATGGCTGGTCAAAAAATTAAGGCTTCTATGACATCTCATACTGCTGCTTTTAGCACAACTCATCTTACTAACCTAGATGCTTTATCAGAATTAGAAGCAGGCAAGAGTTATAGATATTATTATGATAATGGCACAAACATTGCTTACTTTGAATATAAAGTTGTAACAACTGTTTTCACTGATATTGCTGGTACTAGTGGTACTCAAGGTGAAGACTTTGCTAACTCTCATAAGTTATTAAACTCTGAATCTTCTGCTACTATTAGAGGTTCATATTTTACATTAAGAGATGATGCTAATGTTCTTTATATGCCAGAATCTCGTGAAACAGAAAGTTACGATGGCTACTATATACTTGCTGGTGACCTTGCTCTTCCAAACCAATTTGATGGTATTAAATACAAAACTCAAGGTGGTCAGTCTGCTGACATTGCTTCTCGTTTTACAAACGCTAACTTTACAAGAAAAACTTTGGGTGCATTAAAACACATACCACAATATGTAGAAATTGCTGATAAATCAAACGTTGTTGGGGGTTTTACTGGTACATTTGATGGCAGAGGTTATACTATTGAGACGTCTTTTGCTCGTGGTGGTTTATTTGGTGTTATCAATGGTGGTACAGTTAAAAACTTAAATATCGTTGCTGATTTCTATCAATATAATGTTGATGCTAACAAGCAAATTTATTATACAGAACAATCTTACGAAGAAAAGGCTGCAACCTTAGCCGAAGTTATCTATGATAACAGTACAATTGAAAACGTTGCTATCAAGATTAAAGAAAATGCTCCAAGAACATTTGCTTATGTTGCTCAAATCGATAGCGAAAATTCGATTGATAACACTCCAGAAATGAACAACGTTCCAGGTGTTATCGCTGCTCAAGGCTTTAAGGGTAATAACATTACACTTAAAAATGTTATCGTTGAATGTGATACATTAAAAGATGCTAATAAGTCAATTCAAAACTATCGTGCAGCACTTAATATCGCTGATGGCAGTGAAGTAACTATTGATAATGTGTTTGTAATCGGTTCATCTTACTCTAACATGTTTATCGATGATAACTACACATTAACAATTTCAGTTGCTACTGCTCCAGAAGGCTTTGATTTCGGCGAATATCCAATTACTACAGCTGGTTTAGAAGATTATGCTTCAATGGCTACTGAAATGTATAAGTGGATGAGAAATGAAGTTCTTGATTTAGAAGTTGCTAAGGTTAAGTTTGTTGCTGAACCTGCAACAATGAAATTCGCTACAGAAGATGCTTTCCAAGAATACTTAAATGATGCTGGTGCTGCTAATAAAACTGCTCTTATCGCATCTGGTATGTGGAAAGATAAGAACGGCGCTCTCATTTGGGCTAACGAAGTTATCGAAGGAACAACTTATACTATTTCTGCAAATAACACTGCATTGTCAGAACCACTTGATGCTAGCACAGATGCTAACTTTAATGGTATTGTAGACACAACCGATACAGCTGATATCGATAACGATGGCATTGTGGACTATAAAGATAGCTTTATTGACTACTTTGGTTGGACATTAGTTTTCCCAGAACTTGCCGCTCCATCTTATAACTACGATATTACTTTAGTAGGTTAATAACTTAAAATAATTAAAAGGAACAGCAATTTTGCTGTTCCTTTTTTATATATAAAATATCTTAATAATTTGTGTTCTTAATAAGCAATTTTTCAAGTAGGGCAATGATTAAATACATCATTGTTGCCAAAATACATAGTATTATTGTTGCACTCATAACAAGGTCAAGCTTAAACACTTGCCCACCATATACTATTAAATAGCCAAGTCCTGCTCTTGATACTAGATATTCGCCCATTATTGAGCCAACCCAAGATAGTCCCACGCTTATTTTTAACATGCTTATTAGAGTTGGAAAACTGCCGGGTATTACAAGTTTTGTTAGTATTTGCAACTTGTTTGCTCCCATTGCTTTAAGCAGTAATATTTTATCTTTATCGGTCGCTAAAAATCCGTTTAGCATTGTTATTATCGCAACGATTATTCCTATTAAAACTGCCATAAAGATTATTGCCTTACTGCCACTTCCACACCATACAATTATTATCGGTCCTAATGCAATTTTAGGCAAACTATTTAACACAACTACATATGGCTCTAAAACCTTTCTTAAACGCTCAGACCACCAAAGTGCTAATGCAATTACATAGCCAAGCAAAACGGCTATTATAAAGCCCATTATCGTTTCATATAATGTAACTCCCATGTGATAGGTTAGGTTGTTGTCATTAAACAGTGAAATAGTTGTTTTCACTATTCGACTTGGGCTACTTGTTATAAATACATCTATCTTTCCAAGGTTTGCAAGTACTTCCCATAGCACGATAATTAGTCCTAAAATTGCAAGCCTACTAAACCATATAATTACATTTTCTCGCCTTGCTCGTTTTAGAAAAATTTCATGTTCTTTTGAGTAATTTTTTTCTTTTGTCATATTAACTCCTTCCAAACCTTTTCGAATAGACTGCCAAATTCTTTGCATTCTCTATTGCGTAGTGGAGAGCCTCCATTTAAGTTAGGTCTAAATATCGATTTCACTTGTGCTGGTCTATGTGAAAGCACTATTATTTTGTCAGACATAGATATCGCTTCTGAGATGTCGTGCGTCACTAGTATTGCTGTTTTCTTTTCTAATTTTATTATGCTATATACATCATCGCAAACGCTAAGCCGTGTTTGTGAATCAAGTGCCGAAAACGGCTCGTCTAGTAGCAATAATTGTGGTTTATATGCTAGCGTTCTAATTAAGGCAACTCGTTGTCGCATTCCACCTGAAAGTTCGCTAGGATAGTTCTTTCTAAAGTCGATAAGTCCATATTTTTCAAGTAAATGCAAAGCGTATTCTTTGTTTTCTTTTGTGTTTATACCTTTTATTTCTAATGGCAAAAACACGTTCTTTTCTATTGTTCGCCAAGGAAATAATTGGTCTTTTTGTAGCATATAACCAAGTTCTATTTTTGCGTTATCTTTATTTATATCTTTTCCATTTATTATTATTTTCCCACTGCTTGGCGTTATTAGTCCTGCTATCAATGATAATATGCTTGTTTTTCCACACCCAGATGGGCCGATTATTGATAAAAATTCGCCTTGATTACAATTAAAACTTAACTTCTCTATGGCTTTTATTTCGTCTTTTTTTGTTTGGTATGTCAATGAAACATTTATAAATTCTAATTGTTTATTCATAATTTTATCTCTCGTTTTTCTATTTCATAACGAATTCTGCCTTTTATTAGCCAAAAACCTGCCTTGCTATGCTATTGTCCACAATTTTATTGAATTCTACTCGACTTGTTAGTTCGCCTGCATTTTGCATTATGTCTTGAAGGCGAGTAAAACTTGCTTCAGTCGCTTGCATGTCAGTTTTCCATGCGTTTATATTCTTATAACTCTTAATTGATGTTTCTATTGAATTTATTGTCGTTGAAGGAAATTGTTTTACAATTGCTTCTGCAACTTCATATTCGCTATGTGTTTCAATATATTCATATGCCTTTTTAATTGCTTTCATAAACTTTTCTAGTTTATCTTGATTGTTTTTGATATAACTACCAAGTGCAATAAATGACGTGTAAGGTATTTCGCCACCTTGCTCGCCAACACTTGCTACAATGTGCCATTTTCCACTTGCTTGATATTCTGATGCTGTTGGTTCAAAAACCGTGCAATAATCAGCCGTTCCACCTAAAAAAGCACTTGTCATAAGGTTAAACTGAACATCAAAATTCATTGTAAAATCCTGATTATTTTGCATGCCTAGTTGGTTCATAATGTATTCAAATGTCATTGCTGGAACGCCACCTTTTCTGCCGGCTAGAATTTCTTTACCTTGCAAATCTGTCCATTTAAAGTTTGGCTCGCTAACTCTTGAAACTAAAAATGCGCCATCTTTTTGGGTTAGTTGACCGAAGACTTTTGGATAGTCGGCTTTACCTTGATTATAGACGTAAATTACCGTTTCTGGACCCATTAGACCAATGTCGGCTGTTCCTGATAATAGGGCAGTCATTGAATTGTCTGCACCACCACCATTTGTAAGTTCGATTTTTAAGCCTTCGTCTTCAAAATAGCCGTTTTCTATTGCCAAATATAGTGGCGCATAAAATACAGAGTGTGTTACTTCGTTTAACCGAATTGTGCCTTCATCTTGCTTTTTACAGCCAAGCATTGGCATTGCTAAAATACAAATGGTTAGTATTATTGTTAAAATTCTTTTCATTTTGTTTGTTCTCCATTTTTTTATTTTGTCATATTTCATTTTATGAAATTATTTCTATTATTGACAATGTTTTGCAATTATCTTGACTTTATTATAAATATTAAGTATAATAGTCTTTGACTTTATTACATTATTTGTTTTTAGTATATATTTTCAATATATAAAGGAGAAAGCCAACTATGGATATGGCAAAAACTTATAACCCTTCTGAATTCGAAAATGATATTTATAAAGAATGGGAATCTAATGGTTATTTTACTGCGAAAGTAGATGCGAATAAACTTCCTTTTACTATCGTTATTCCACCACCAAACATCACTGGTCAACTTCACATGGGTCACGCTCTTGATGAAACTTTGCAAGATACTTTGATTCGTTTTAAAAGAATGCAAGGGTATAGTGCGCTTTGGCTTCCTGGAACTGACCACGCTTCTATTGCTACTGAAGTTAAAATTGTTGAGCAAATGGCTAAAGAAGGCATTACCAAAAAAGATATTGGAAGAGATGGTTTTCTTGAGCGTGCTTGGGCTTGGAAAGAAAAATATGGTGGCCGAATTATCGAACAATTAAAAACACTCGGTTCTTCATGCGACTGGTCTCGTTTGGCTTTTACAATGGACGAAAAATGTTCAAGAGCCGTTAAAGAAGTCTTTGTAAACCTTTATGAAAAAGGACTTATTTATCGTGGTGATAGAATTATTAACTGGTGTCCTGAGTGTAAAACTGCACTTTCTGATGCTGAAGTTGAGTATGTAGAAGAAGATAGCAATCTTTGGTATATCAAATATCCTGTAAAGGATAGTGATGAGTTTATTACTGTTGCTACATCTAGACCTGAAACTATGCTCGGTGATACTGCAGTTGCAGTTAATCCAAAAGATGAAAGATATAAACATATGCAAGGTAAAACTCTTATTTTGCCTATCGTAAATAAAGAAATTCCTATCGTTTACGATGATTATGTTGAACTTGGCTTTGGTACAGGTGCTGTTAAAATTACGCCTGCACATGACCCAAATGACTTCGAGGTTGGTCTAAGACATAATTTAGAAGTTATAAAAGTTATTGCTGACGATGGAAAAATGAACGAACTTGCTGGCAAATATTGTGGCAAGGATGCTCTTGTTTGTAGAAAAGAGATTGTTGAAGAATTAAAAGAACTTGGTTATTTAGTTAAAATTGAGCCACTTCATCATAGCGTTGGGCATTGTTATAGATGTAACCACACGGTTGAACCTATCGTAAGTAAGCAATGGTTTGTAAAAATGCAACCACTTGCTGACCCTGCAATAGATGTTGTTAGAAAGAAGAGCGTTAAGTTCACTCCAGATAGATTTTCTAAGATTTATTTCAATTGGATGGAAAATGTTAAGGATTGGTGTATTTCTCGTCAATTATGGTGGGGACACAGAATTCCAGCATACTACTGCCAAGATTGTGGCGAAATGATGATTTCTAAGACTGATGTCTGCACTTGTTCTAAGTGTGGTAGCACTAATATTAAACAAGATGAAGATGTTCTTGATACATGGTTCTCATCAGCACTTTGGCCATTTTCTACATTAGGATATCCAGATAAAACAGAAGATTTAGAATATTTCTATCCAACAGATGTTCTTGTTACAGGATATGATATTATTTTCTTTTGGGTTGCAAGAATGATTTTCTCTGGTCTTGAACATATGAAACGCATTCCATTTAAGGATGTTTTAATTCATGGTTTAGTTCGTGACTCTCAGGGTAGAAAGATGAGTAAATCTTTAGGTAATGGTATTGACCCAACTGAAATTATTGCTAAATATGGTGCTGATACTCTTAGATTTTCACTTATCAATGGTGTTGCTGCTGGTAGCGATATGAGATTTTCTGATGAGAAGATTGAAGGCGCTAGAAACTTTATGAACAAGATTTGGAATGCTTCTAGGTTTGTTCTTATGAATACCGAAGGCAAAAAGATTTCTTCAATTAATGACTGCAAACTTAACTGTGCTGATAAATGGATAATTACAAGGCTTAATAAGACCATTAAAGATGTTACAGTTAATATGGAAAAATTTGAAATGGGCGTTGCTCTTGCAAACCTTTATGATTTTGTTTGGAACGATTTCTGTGACTGGTATATTGAACTCACTAAGCCTGTTCTTTATGGCGAAGATGAGAAGAAATATAACGACACAATTAGTGTTTTAACATTTGTTCTTGGCGAAATTATGAAACTTTTACACCCATTTGTGCCATTTATTACAGAAAAGATTTACAAGAGTATTCCTAATGCTAAAGCTCCACTTATGCTTGCAGAATTCCCAAGATATAATTCTAAGTTTAATTATAGTGCTGCAGTTAAGGAAATAGAGCCTACTAAAGAAATTATTAAGTGCATTAGAAACCTTAAAGCACAAGTAGGGGCTGCACCATCTAAAAAAGTAAAACTTTATGTAAAGACTGAAAACAAAAAAGTTATTAAAAATTGTAGTGTTTATATCGAAAAACTTGCAGGTGTTTCTGAAATTTCTGTGATAGAAGACAAAAACAACCTAACTGAAAAGGTTGTTTCTCAAGTAATTGATGGATTTGAATTGTTTATTCCATTAGGAGAACTTGTGGATTTTGATAAGGAAATCGAAAGACTTGAAAGAGAACTTCACACCATAAATAGCGAAATCGCAAGAGCAAGTGGAAAACTTGCAAATGAAAAATTCTTAGAAAAAGCTCCTAAGAATTTGGTTGATGCAGAAAGAGAAAAATTAAATAAGTATATCGATATGCGTGATAAATTATCAGCTCAAATTACAGATTTAAAAGGATAAAATATAATCTCTTAATTTGTTAGTATTTGACTGATAATGAAAAGTATTTATTCCGAACCTTGCAGCTGCTGCAAGGTTCGTTTTCATAAGTCACCAAAAATTTTAGTTTTAAGTTTAATGTAATTATTTTATATAACTAATCGAAAAATGTCAATTTATTTTAATAAATACTCTAAAGTTGATAGTTATTCTTTTATTATATTGACTTTTTTTAAGTTATGTATTATTATATAATAGATTGGTAATAATATATTATATACATTAGTATTTATATAATGTAGTAATAATATATTAGGAGATAAGTATGAGTAGAAGAAATGAAAATTGGCGCAAAAGTATGTCGCTAAGAATTGATTACAATAATATGATGTCAAAATTTGTGGGTAATGAACAAGGTTTTGACGATAATATTTTTGTAAATAATAAAAATAATATTGAAAGCGCATATTCACAAGTTGCTAATTCTCGTGGTAAGGGAATGATGGGGTGGACCGAACTTCCTTACAACCAAAACGATGTAGTAGAAGATATTTTGCAAACTGCAAAAAATATAAGAAAAAAATTTGATAATTTTGTTGTGCTTGGTATTGGTGGCTCTGCATTAGGCCCGATTGCAGTATTTCAGGCACTATGCCATTTAAGACATAATGAACTTCCAAAATCAAAACGCAAAGCACCGAAACTTTTTATCGAAGATAATGTTGACCCAGAGCGTATGCAGGCATTATTCGACGTTATTGATCTCGATAAAACGGTTTTCAATGTAATTACAAAAAGTGGCGCTACAAGCGAAACAATGGCTCAATATTTAATCATAATGAACTTGCTTAAGCAAAAATATGGAGATAAAGCAAGCGAGCATATGATTGCAACAACATCTTCTAGTTCGGGAAGTTTAATTAAAATAGCAAAGATTGAGGGGCTAAAAACTTTTTATATTCCAGATGGCGTTGGGGGAAGATTTTCTGAACTTTGCCCTGTAGGCTTGTTGCCTGCGGCAGTAGTTGGTATTGATATTAAAGAACTTCTTGCTGGTGCAAAATATATGGATAAACTTTGCATGAATAAAAATGTTAGAAAAAATCCAGCACTTTTGAGCGCTCTTTTGCAAGTTTTAGCAATGAGAAATGGAAAAAACATATCTGTTATGATGCCTTATGCAGATAGTTTAAAATGTGTTGCCGATTGGTATTGTCAGCTTTGGGGAGAAAGTCTTGGAAAGGCTGTCGATAATAATGGTGATTATGTTTATACGGGTCAGACACCTGTAAAAGCATTAGGGGTTACCGACCAACACTCTCAAATGCAACTTTATAGAGAAGGACCATTTGATAAGGTTATAACAATAATAGGTGTTGATAATTATCGCACAGATATTGAAATTAGCAAAGGCTGTGAAGATATCTGTGATGTTAACTTCTTATGTGGACACACGCTAAGCGAACTTATGAAAACCGAAAGAATATCTGCAGAATATGCATTAACAATTGCAAAAAGGCAAAATTATACAATACATTTGCCAGAAGTTAATGCATTTACTATTGGCGAACTTTTATATATGTTTGAAATGCAAACAGCATATGCTGGAGCAATGTTAAATATTGATGCATATAATCAGCCTGGTGTAGAAGGTGGAAAAAATGCAACCTATGCAATTTTTGGCAAAAAAGGTTATGAACAAACAAAAAAGCAAATGGATAATGCACCAAATAAAGACTCAAATTATATTTGTTAAACTTCTAAATGAAAGTTAAAACAAATAAAACAAAACTTAATAAATCAAATTTACCACTCTATTTATTTCATCAAGGAACAAATTATAATGCTTATGAGTATTTAGGTGCACATTTTGCCAAAGAAAATGGAATAGAAGGTGTTATATTTAGGGTGTGGGCGCCAAACGCAACAGAAGTTTCTGTTGTTGGCGAATTTAATGATTGGAACAAAAGCAAAAACGTCATGAAGAGAATTTCTCTAAGTGGCGTTTTTGAACTTTTTATACCTAATTTAAAGCAGTATGATATGTACAAGTATGCAATTACTAATAAAACCACTGTGTTTAAAGCAGACCCTTACGCATTTCATAGTCAAACGCCACCAGAAACGGCCTCAAAAATTTACGATTTAGATGGATATTGTTGGAAAGATGCTGATTTTATTAAAAATAAAACAACATCATACGACAAACCTATGAATATTTATGAAGTAAATTTAGGCTCCTGGAAGAAAAATGCTGATGGCAGTTATTATAGTTATCAGCAATTAAAGAAAAGTTTAGTTAAATATGTTGCTGATATGGGTTATACTCATGTTGAATTTATGCCTGTTTTTGAATATCCGTTTGATGGTTCTTGGGGATATCAAGTTACAGGCTACTATTCAATTTCTTCAAGGTTTGGCACGCCGAAAGATTTTATGGAACTTATTGATGAGTTTCATAAATATAAAATTTCAGTAATTTTAGATTGGGTGCCAGCGCATTTTCCAAAAGATTTATTTGGATTATATATGTTTGATGGGGCACATTGCTATGAAAGTGAAATTTCATCACGAAAAGAGCATAAAATGTGGGGAACACATATTTTCGATTGGGGAAAAAACGAAGTACAAAGTTTTTTAGTATCTAATGCAATATTTTTGTTTGATAAATTTCATATTGATGGACTTAGAGTAGATGCTGTTGCATCTATGCTGTATTTGGATTATGATAGAAAAAATGGTGAATGGACGCCTAATAAACATGGTGGAAATTATAATTTAGAAGCAATATCATTTCTTCAAAAATTGAATACAGAAGTATTTAAGAGATATCCTTATGCTCTTATGATTGCTGAAGAATCAACAGCCTTCCCATTAGTGACAAAACCTGTTTATATGGGTGGGCTTGGGTTTAATTATAAATGGAATATGGGGTGGATGAACGACTCACTTTCATACTTAAGTTGTGACCCTTATTTTAGGAGAGAAAACCATAACAAACTAACGTTTTCAATGTATTATGCCTTTAGTGAAAACTTTGTCTTGCCAATTTCTCATGATGAAGTTGTGCATGGCAAAAAATCGCTTATTGATAAGGCTTTTGGTGATATTGAGAGTAAGTTTTCATCGCTTAGGACATTTATGCTATATATGATGGCACACCCAGGAAAGAAACTTTCATTTATGGGCAATGAATATGGTCAGTTTAGAGAGTGGGATTATCAAAATGGGCTTGAATTTTTTATGCTTAATTTTGATTTGCATAAAAAATTAAAATTATTTAATAAAAAATTGAACATAATATATAAAGAAAACTCTCCGTTATATCAAATAGAAGATAGCTGGCAAGGTTTTGAGTGGATTGCAGTTAACGAAAGTGAAAATAATGTTTATTCTTTTATTAGAAAGGATAAAAATGATAATAAAATAATAGTTATATTAAATTTTTCATCAAATAATTATGATAATTATAGATTAGGCGTAGATAAAGGTAAGTATAAAATGATAATATGCACAGACCAAAAAATTTTTGGTGGAAAAGGGCTGGTTAAAAACAAAATTTATACTACAAGAAGACAAAAAGCACACCAAAGAGAATATTCAATTAAACTAAATTTGCCTAGGTTCACAGGTGCGTATTTTGTTGAGATTAAAGGATAAGGAGATGAAAATATGATAAGAAAGAAAAAATGCATTGCAATGCTACTTGCTGGTGGACAAGGTAGTAGATTATATTCTTTAACGACTAATATTGCAAAACCTGCCGTGTCTTTTGGTGGAAAGTATAGAATTATAGACTTTCCACTTTCTAATTGTGTAAATTCTGGTATCGATACTGTGGGTGTTTTAACACAATACCAACCACTTATATTGAATACATACATCGGAAATGGTCAGCCTTGGGATTTAGATAGAGAATTTGGTGGTGTTCATACTCTGCCACCATATCAAGGCAAAAATTCATCAGATTGGTATAAAGGAACGGCAAATGCCATTTATCAAAATTTAAGATTTATAAAACAATATGACCCAGATTATGTGTTAATTTTATCAGGCGACCATATTTACAAAATGAATTATTCAAGAATGCTGAATTATCACATATTAAATAAAGCAGACTGCACAATTGCAGCAATAAACGTACCCATTGAAGAAGCATCGAGATTTGGAGTTCTTAATACAAAAGAAGACGGCTCAATTTATGAGTTTGAAGAAAAACCCAAAAAACCGAAATCAACGCTTGCATCAATGGGTATTTATATTTTTTCAACTAAAAAACTAGAAAAATATTTAACAGAAGATAGCAAGAATCCTAAATCTTCAAATGATTTTGGCAAAGATGTACTTCCAAAAATGCTGTCTTGTGGAGAAAAGATGATGGCTTATGTTTTTGATGGATATTGGAAAGATGTTGGAACAATAGAATCTTTATATGAAGCGAATATGGACCTTCTTGGAGACAGCCCAAAGTTTGACGTGACAGATTCTGCTTGGAAAATTCAATCAAGAAGTCCACTTGCACCACCACATTATATAGGAAAAGGGGCAAAAACTTTTAATAGTATAATTATGTCAGGTTGTGAAATTTATGGTGAAGTTGAAAATTCTATAATTGCAAGTAATGTCATTATAAAAAAAGGTGCTGTAATTAAAAACAGCATCATTATGGGTGATGTAATAATAAATGAAGGCGCTGTAGTAGATTATTCAATTATTGATGAGTGTGCAAGCATAGGTAAAAATGTAAAAATTGGCGAAAATAAAGAAAGTAATAAAGGTATTACACTTATTGGTAGAAACCTTGTAATCAAAGATAATTGTGTTATTGAAGGTGGAAAAATAGTAGATAAAGATATGCAAGGGGGCACTTTATAAAATGAAAGCAGTTGGAATAATATTTTCGAACATACACGATTACAACGTGCCTGAACTTGCAAGACTTAGAACACTTGGTTCGATTCCGTTTGGGGGAAGGTATAGGCTTATAGATTTTCCACTTTCAAACATGGTAAATTCTGGAATAGACACGGTGGGTATTATAACAAAAAGCAATTATCAGTCGCTTATGGACCATGTTGGAAGTGGCAAAGATTGGGATTTGGCAAGAAAAGATGGTGGAGTGATAATTCTTCCACCTTATGGCAACGTTGAAAGTAGCAATCTTTACGAATCAAGATTAGAAGCATTAAAAGGAATTATAAATTTCTTATTTAGGGCAGATGAAGAATTCGTTGTTATGACCGATTGTGATACTGTGTGTAGAATAAACTTTAATGAAGTTATAGAACATCATATAAGAAATCACGCAGATATAACTCTTATATATAAGCGAATAAATGATAATGAATATTATAATAAAAATACAACCTTTCTTAATATAAAAAATAAAAGGATTATTGGCGTTAAATATCAAAAT
>JAZNAX010000011.1:0-14874 GCA_045586765.1 Christensenellaceae bacterium
ACCATTATACATGGTTGCTGAAGAAGTTCCAGCAGAAGTTGTTGAACACGAAAAAGAAATTTTACTTGCTCAAATCAAAAACGACCCAAAACTTGCTTCTAAGCCAGAAATGGTTATCGCAAAGATGGTTGAAGGTAAAATTAACAAGTATTACGATGAAAACTGCTTACTCAAACAAGCATTCGTTAAAGACCCAAGTTTAACAATCGAAAAAGTTGTTAAATCTTATAGCGACAAGATGGGTAAAGCACTTTCAATCAAGCGTTTCGTTCGTTTCGAAATGGGTGAAGGCTTAGAAAAGAGAAGCAATGACTTCGCTGCAGAAGTTGAAGCGCAAATGAAAAAGTAATTTTTCGTTGATAAAAAACAAAAGAAATGCTGTTAGAATTTTCTAACAGCATTTTTACAATAAAAAAACAAAGGGGCAAAAGGTATGGCAGTTGCAGTTATTACAGGCGCATCGAGTGGCATGGGCAAAGAGTTTGCTTTAACATTAAATAGTTTTGGCAAGTTTGATGAAGTGTGGCTTATCGCAAGAAGAGAAGATAGGCTAACAGAAGTCGCAAAAGAGATAAAAATTAAGACAAGAGTGCTTGCGTGGGACTTATCTAGTAGCGACACAATAGAAAAGTATAAAGAACTATTAGAAAAGGAAAAGCCAGATATTAAACTTCTTATAAACGCTAGTGGGTTTGGCAAGTTTTGTAGGACTGATGAAGTTAGCGAACAAGTTAACCTAAACATGATTGACCTAAATTGTAAGGCAATCGTATATATGTGCCAACTTTCGCTTGAGTATATGTCAAAGGATTCTAACATAATAAACATTGCATCTGTTGCATCAATGCAACCCGTTCCTTATATCAATGTATATGCAGCAACTAAGGCATTTGTTTTAAGTTTTTCTCGTGGATTAAATAGAGAGTTTAAGGCTAAAGGCATAACTACCACAGCCGTGTGCCCATTTTGGACTAAAACGGAATTTTTTGACAGGGCTGTAAAAGATGACCAAAAAGCCGTTGTTAAAAAGTATGTGGCAATGTACGATGCCAAAAAGATTGTTAAAAGAGCATATCGTGATGCCAAAAAGAAAAAAGATGTTAGCAAGTTTGGGTTTATTGCAAGATTCCAAATGCTTCTTGCCAAGATATTGCCACACTCATTTGTTATGTCTTATTGGCTAAAACAACAAAAATTAAAAAACTATAAATAATCAAAATATGCACCTATCATTTTTAAGTGATGGGTGCATATAATTTTTTGTCAAAAAATTTAAGTTTTTTATGGGCTAAATCTATTTTACTATAGACAAAATTGCAAAAATAGTATATAATGTTTAGGAATAATCTTTTTTAAATCAAAAGGAGAGAGTAGATTTATGCAAAAGGCAGTTTACAAAAGAGTTATAATAAAACTTTCGGGGGAAGCACTTGCAGGTGCAAACGGCAACGGCATTGATGAAAAGGTTTTGGGCGAAATTACCGAACAAATTAAAAAAGTTAAAGAACTTGGCGTTGAAATTGGTATCGTTGTTGGTGGTGGCAACTTCTGGCGTGGCAGACAAGGCAAAGAAATGGATAGTGCAACAGCCGACCACATGGGTATGCTTGCAACAGTTATCAACGCACTTGGCATACAAGATGCTTTGGAAAGAAAGGGCGTTCCAACACGTGTTCAAACGGCTATTGATATAATTAAGGTTGCTGAACCATATATTTTAAGAAAGGCAATCACTCATCTTGGAAAGGGTAGAGTTGTTATCTTTGCTTGTGGCACAGGTAACCCACACTTTACAACAGACACAGCAGCAGCTCTTAGGGCAGCAGATATCAACGCAGAAGTATTGCTTCTTGCTAAAAATGTTGATGGCATATATGATAGCGACCCAAGAATAAATCCTAATGCTAAAAAACTCGATGTTGTGACATATAAAGAATACATCGAAAAAGAATTAAAGGCAATGGACACAACTGCAATCACTCTCTGCAAGGAAAACGGCATAAAAGTTTTAGCATTTGGTTTATTTGAAGAAAACGCACTTATGCGTGCTGTATGTGGCGAACAAATCGGCACACTTATTAAATAAGGCATTTTTCTGTGATAAAGCCTTAAATAAAAATTTATAATAAAAACATACAATTAAGGAGAATTACTATGGCTATTGAAAACGAACAATTTGAAATGATTATGATGGAAACAATTGAAAGAACAGACAAAACAGTTTCAGTTCTTAACGGCGAATATATTACAATTAGAGCAGGCAGGGCAAACCCACACATTTTAGACAAGGTTTTGGTTGATTATTATGGAACGCCAACGCCAATAAATCAAGTGGGCAACCTTTCAGTTGTTGAAGGTAGATGCCTAGTTATCGCTCCTTGGGACGCTTCAATGCTTAAGATTATCGAAAAGCAACTTCTTGCTGAAAACCTTGGCATTACACCTGTAAACGATGGTAAGGTTATTAGACTTGTGTTCCCAGCACTCACAGAAGAAAGAAGAAAAGAACTTGTTAAGCAAGTTAAAAAGATGGCAGAAGATAGCAAGGTTGCTATTAGAAATATCCGTCGTGACGGCATGGATGCATTAAAGAAAATGAAAAACAACAAAGAACTTTCAGAAGATGAACACGCTTCTTGCGAAAAGGAAATTGACAAAATCATTTCTGACAGCATAGAAAAAGTTGAAAAACTTTGTGCAGACAAAGAAAAGGACGTTCTTTCTGTATAATGGATAATATTAAGATGCCTTCACATGTTGGAATAATAATGGACGGCAACGGAAGGTGGGCAGAAGCAAAAGGCAAAAACCGTTCATATGGGCATAAGTTCGGTGCGAAAAATGTTGACAGAATAGTTTCGCACGCTTTTAAGAGTGGGGTTAAATCGCTCACTCTTTATGCTTTTTCGGCTGAAAATTGGGCTCGCCCAAAAGCAGAAGTCGATGAACTTATGCGACTTCTTAAAGAATACTTTAATAAGTTTATTAAAAAGGTTGTTAGTAGCGATGTTCGTTTGCGTGTTATCGGTGGCAGAGATGAACTTTCAGCCGATTTGATTAAAGTTATTACTGACGGCGAAGAAAAGAGCAAAGATAACAAAAGAAACAACCTTAATATCGCACTAAACTATGGTGGTAGGCAAGAGATTGCAAGGGTTGTTAATAACCTTATTAAAGAAGGAAAAGAAATAACAGACCAAGCTATATTAAATGGGCTTGACACGGCAGATAGTGGGGAAGTTGACCTTATTATTCGCACGGGTGGTGAACTCAGGCTTTCTAACTTCTTGCTTTATCAAGGTGCGTATAGCGAACTTTATTTTACCGATGTTTTGTGGCCTGATTTTGATGAAATTGAACTTGACAAGGCGTTAGAAAGTTTTTCAAACAGAAAACGTCGTTTTGGAAAGGTGTAAAAGGTACAATATGAAAACAAGAATTATAAGTGGTGCATTTTATGTGGCAATACTCACTGGGTTTTTTCTTTTAAGGCAGCTAGTAAATAGTTGGATTTTTCATCTACTTACCTACTTTTTTATAGTGGTTGGCACGTTTGAAATTGCAAGGGCAACTAAAAAAGTTACCATAAAGGGTACAAGAGTTTTATCTTTAATTTTTTCCTTGCTTTTTGTACCGGTATATTTTATTTTTGAGCATTATGTTGGTGGTGGGCACGGCTTAATCTTTTCTATTTATCTAGTTGCGTTGTTTATTGTAATCAACTTATTTTTAGCAATAAGCAATAATGCTGACCTAAAAGCAACCATGTGGACTATTTTATGCTATATATACCCAGCCGTGTTACTTTTATTTATGCTTTCAGCAAACGACATGGGGGATAACTCGTTTATTGTTTTGCTTCTTGCTTTTGTAATTTCCCCTGTTTCAGATACCTTTGCATACTTTGTAGGAAGCAATATCGGTGGCAAAAAGTTATGCCCTAAATTAAGCCCTAAAAAGACTTGGTCGGGTGCTATCGGTGGCACTATCGGTGGTATGATTTTTGCCCTTATTGCAGGGCTTATAGTTCGCCCAGACTTAAATGTGTTTTCGCCAGCAGTGTTTTACTTGCTAGTGGGATTATTGACAAGCGTGGTTAATATTTTTGGCGATTTAACTGAAAGTTATATCAAACGCAAGATGCGTATTAAAGATATGGGTAAAATTATGCCAGGGCACGGTGGCGTGCTTGATAGAATAGATGGCACAATGTTTGTTATTGTTGTGCTTTACATAATGTTTTTATTTGTATAAGGAATTTGTATGAAAAAAATCGCACTCTTAGGTAGCACGGGCTCTATAGGAAAGCAAACGCTTGAAGTAGTTCGTCGCTATCCAGATAAATTTCAAATAACTTCGCTCGCTGGTGGAAACAACGTGAGCGAATTTTTGTCTCAAGTTAATGAGTTTAAGCCAAAGGTGGCAACCCTTTGTAATGAGACAAAAGAATCCCTTCCAAAAGGAACAGAGTTTTTCTTTGGCGAAGATGCTTTTGTTAATGCTATAACCGATGAAGTTGATGTGGTTGTGGTGGCGCTAGTTGGTTTTAAGGGTATTATAGCTGTTTTAGATGCTATTGAAAAGGGCAAGGATATTGCACTTGCGAACAAGGAAAGTTTGGTTGTGGGTGGCAGTCTTGTAATGCAAAAGGCAAAGGAAAAAGGCGTTAAGATTTCGCCTATAGACAGCGAACACTCTGCCGTTTGGCAGGCACTTAACTTTGATTTCGATGCGCCTTTTAATAAGATTATTTTAACGGCAAGTGGTGGTGCGTTTAGGGACAAAACTTTAGAAGAAATGTCAAGCCTAACGGCAAAAGATGCACTCCTTCACCCAAATTGGCAGATGGGTGCAAAAATTACCATAGATTGCGCAACCTTAGTTAATAAGGCGTTTGAAGTCGTTGAAGCAAAATGGCTTTATAACACTTCTTTTGATAAGATTGATGTTATAATTCATAGGCAAAGTATCATACACTCTATGGTAGAACTAATAGATAGCAGTGTTATCGCTCAAATGAGTTATCCTGATATGAGCCTTGCAATTCAACTTGCACTATCTTATCCTGAAAGGCTTAAAACTAACATTAAAAGTTTAAATTTTAGCGAACTTAAAAATCTAACTTTTGAAAGCGTTGACAATAAGAGATTTCCTTGCTTTGACTTAGTTTTAGAAGGTGCAAGGGAAGGTGGGTTATACCCAGCCGTTGTAAATGGCGCTAACGAACAAGCAGTTAAACTTTTCCTTGAAGGAAAAATCGGTTATAACGACATCTATAAGAGCATATATGGTGCTATGCAGGCTTTTGATGGCTCGCACCACGTTCATCTTGAAGATTTAGTCGAAGCCGACAAGTTTGCAAGAAACTATGTAACATTTTTATTTGGAGAATAATGAACTATTTAATACTATCTTCTTTTGGGCAAGTTATGTCCTATATAGGCTATATAGCCCTAGCAATACTAATTTTGCTTATAATGATAACCGTGCACGAGTTTGGGCACTACATTGCAGGCAAAATTTTCGGGTTTGGTATCGATGAGTTTGCTATCGGCTTTGGCCCTAAAATCTTTTCTAGAAAAAAGAAAAATGGCGAACTATTTTCTGTCAGACTTCTTCCTATCGGTGGGTTTTGTGCCTTTCGTGGCGAAGACGATGATAGCGATGACCCAACTGCCTTTAATAACAAAAAATGGTGGCAAAGAATAATCGTGCTAGTTTCTGGTGCGTTTATGAACTATTTGCTAGCCCTTGTTGTAATAATAATTATGTTTTCTTGCTATGGTCAAACGACATTAGTTGCTTATGAAATGCAAGATAGACCAAGCGAGATTTCAAGTGAGTATTGTTTTCAAGAAAGGGATATAATCCTATCTTCTAATGGCAAAAACATTTATCTTTTAACCGACCTTATGAACGCCGTTAAGGGCAGAGAAAAGGGCGACAAAGTGAATTTTACAGTAAGGCGTGGTGACAAGGAAATGGACATTAAGGTCGAGCTTCGCTCGTCCACGCATTTTGAAAATGTAGAAGATATAAAAGGTTTATATTCGGCGCTTGGTATATACTATCAAGAAAACGCTAAAGGCGAAATTCAAGATGGGGGTATATACGCAACCAGCATTAAGTTTGGCTTTTTTGAAACTATAGGTAGAAGCCTTGAATATTCCTTTATGCTGGCAGGCACAGTGTTTACTGTTTTGGGTCAACTTATAACGGGTGCGCTTGGCATAGGTTCACTCGGTGGCACGGTTACAACCATTGCAGTTACTGCCGATGCAATTAAAATGGGTGGGCTTAGACAAATCCTTAATATGATGTCTTTTATCGGTGTAAACCTTGCTGTGTTTAACCTACTTCCTTTCCCAGCACTCGATGGCTCAAGGGTGGTATTCACTGCTATTGAAGGTGTTAGAAGAAAACCGTTAAATCGTAGAATTGAAGGGCTTATTCATACAATCGGTCTTTTTGCTCTTTTACTTTTTGCCGTATTTGTAGACCTTCAGCAGTGTTTCTAGGGAACAAAAGGGTGTATAATTAAAAATAATGCTAAATATTAAAAATTTGTATAAAAAACTTTCTTAAAAAATATGTGTTTTTTAAAAAAGTGTGATATAATTTGTTAGAAAAAAATATTATGTATTTTATTCGGAGGATAAAATTATGGAAATTAAGAACCAATATTTGCTCGATTTACTTAAAAGAACAGAGCAAAGAAATGCTAATGAACCTGAATTTATTCAAGCAGTAACAGAAGTTTTTGCTACATTAGAACCTGTTATTGAAAAAAGACAAGACCTTGTTGATGCAGGCGTTCTTGAAAGAATAGTTGAACCTGAAAGACAAATCATTTTCAGAGTTCCTTGGGTTGATGACAACGGCAAGCCACACGTAAACAGAGGCTTTAGAGTTCAATTTAACTCTGCTATCGGCCCATACAAGGGTGGTATTAGACTTCACCCATCAGTTAACCTTAACATCATCAAATTCTTAGGTTTTGAACAAACATTTAAGAACAGTTTGACAACACTTCCTATGGGTGGTGGCAAGGGTGGTTCTGACTTTGACCCTAAGGGCAAGTCTGATAACGAAATTATGAATTTCTGCCAAAGTTTCATGACAGAACTTTATCGTCACATCGGCGCTGACCTTGACGTTCCAGCAGGTGACATCGGTGTAGGTGCAAGAGAAGTTGGTTATATGTTCGGTCAATATAAGAGAATTAGAAACGAATGGGTTGGCGTTCTTACAGGTAAGGGCTTACAATATGGTGGCTCACTTGCAAGAAAACAAGCAACAGGTTATGGCCTTTGCTATTTCACAAACGAAATGCTTCTCGCTAACGGCATGAGTTTTGAAGGCAAAACAGTTTTAGTTTCTGGTTCTGGTAACGTTGCAATCTATGCTTGCGAAAAAGCAACATCATACGGCGCAAAAGTTGTTGCAATGAGCGATAGCAATGGCTATATCTATGATAAAGATGGTATCGACCTTGATGCTGTTAAACAAATCAAAGAAGTTGAAAGAAAGAGAATTAAGGAATACTTAAATTATCGTCCAAACGCAGAATATCACGAAGGTTGCAAAGGCATCTGGACAATCCCATGTGACATTGCTCTTCCATGTGCAACACAAAACGAAATCGATGGCGAAAGTGCAATGGCTCTCGTTAAAAACGGCTGTAAGGTTGTTTCAGAAGGCGCTAACATGCCATCAACACCTGCGGCTATCGACACATATCTTTCAAATGGTCTTCTCTATGGCCCAGCAAAAGCAGCAAACGCAGGTGGCGTTGCAACATCTGGCTTAGAAATGACACAAAACAGCATGAGACTTTCTTGGACATTTGCTGAAGTTGACGAAAAACTTCACTCAATCATGAAGAGCATCTTCAAAGCATGTGATGATGCTTCTAAAGAATACGGCATGCCAGGTAACTACATGGCAGGTGCAAACATTGCAGGCTTTATAAAGGTAGCCGAAGCGATGAAAGCACAAGGCAACGTCTAGTTTTATTCGATTATATACTGCGTTGCAGGTCGTTTACTGCTTTATCAAAACGACTTCAATGACCAGACGGTCTATTTCATCCGTTTTGATAAGCGAGCCTACTGCAACTTGTATCTAATCGTCTAAAACACATTTAGAGCCTAGCCTAACTTGTTTCTAAACCTTAAAAAAGGGTTTAATACACAAAAAACAAATTTAATAAACAAACAACAAAACGCAAGGAACTATCCTTGCGTTTTTCTTTTTTTATTAAACCATTTACTCTATAAATTTTGGCACAAGAATTAAGCATTTTTTTAATAAATACTTTTATAAAAAGTATAATTATATATTGACAAAAGAATTGCAGGGTGTTATTATTAAATGGGTAGGTAAGATTTAGTTAAAAAGGATAGGAATTATGGACAATCAATTCAAAGTTGGTGTGGCAAAAGAAGTTATATCTCCATCGCTTGGAACACTTTTACAAGGTTATCCAAGAAAAAGACCGGCATCTAGAATTTATGATAATCTCAATGTTAATGCAATTGCTTTTTCTAAGGGCGACCTTTGTGGTTTGATGTTAAGTGCCGAAGTTCTTCAAATACCAGCAGAAACTGTTGATTCAATTAAAAAGCTCATTTCAAATCAAACAGGCGTTGACAAACTAAACATTTCCTTTTCAGTGACACACACTCACTCAGGTCCTTCTCTTGAAAGTATGGCTGGTTGGGGTGAGGCAAATAATGAATATCTTGAAGATGTGCTTATTCCACAAACGATAAAGGCTTCAAAAAGAGCTATTGACAACATGGTTCCTGTTGTTATGGGCGTTTCAACAACAGAAAGTTTAGTTGGCGTTAACAGGCGTGAATATAATGCTAAGGGTGGCGTTTCTTTAGGTCAAAACCCATTTGGCGTTAGTGACAAAACTATGACCGTTTTGGCATTTAAAGATTTAGAAGGTAAACCTATTCTTAACATGGTGCACTATGGTTGTCACCCAACTAGCGCAGGTTCAGCGTGGTATGTAACTCGTGACTGGCCGGGTATTATGATTGATAGTTTAGAAAAGCATACGGGCGCAACGACAGTGTTCTTTAATGGCGCTGAAGGCGACGTAGGTCCAAGAGTGACAAACGGAAGAACGGGTGGCGACAGCAACTTAGAAACGGGCGAAAGCACGATGATGGACATGATTGAAGTCGGTTCGCTCGCAGCGTTAGATGCAACGAGAGCATATAAGCAAATCAAAGAATATCGTGACGTTGATTTTAAGATAATTAAGGGTAAGGTAAGTCTTCCTTATAAGCCACTTTTAACTGTTGAAGAAGTTAATGAGAAGTTAACGGAACTCGGTGACCCAGAGAATCTTCACGATGCTAGTTTAAGAGAATATGCATCGCTTATGGAAGTGTTAAAAATTCACCAAGAAAATGCTAAAATTGAAACGGCATTAGAGTATAACCAAGCATTATTTGCGTTTAACTCAACGGTTTTTGTGCCTTTCCCATTTGAAATGTTTAGTTCGATTGCCTTAAGGCTTAGAAAATTCAGCCCATTTGAAAACACACTTTGTATGTGCCTTACAAACGGCTCGTATAGTTATCTCCCAGGACAAGAAGACTTGGTTCGTGGTGGATACGAAGTTAATATGTTCAGGGGTGGCGTTTACAAACTAAAAGATGACACCGACTGGACAATCGTTAAAGAAAATTTAAGAATTATGAGCGAAGTGCTTGATAATTAAATAAAAATTAAAATTAAAAAAAAGGAAATAAAGATTATGAAAAATCAATTCAAAATCGGTGTAGCAAAAGAAGTTATTTCACCAGCGCTCGGCACACCACTTTATGGTTACCCAAGAAAAAGACCAGCATCAAGAGTTCACGATGACTTGTGCGTTAATGCTATTGCGTGCGAACAAGGCGAACTCCGTGGTGTTATTATCAGTGCTGATATTTGTAGTGTTACATTTGAAATTACTGATAGAATTAGACAAGCAATTTTCGACCTTACAGGCGTTGCTAAAGAAAACATTTCTTTCTCAGCAACTCACACTCACTCAGGTCCAGCAATTAAATCTTCTGGTGGTTGGGGTGATGCAAACGATGCTTATATAGATGGAGTTTTAATTCCACAAACAGCAAAGGCTGCAAAAAGAGCTATTGACAGCATGGTTCCTGCCGTTATGGGCGTTTCTACAACAGAAAGTTTAGTTGGTATTAACCGTCGTCAATATGTTGAACCAGGTCGTGTTACTTTAGGTCAAAATCCATTTGGTATTTTAGATAAGACTATGACTGTTTTGGCATTTAAGGATTTAGAAGGCAAGCCAATTTTAAATATCGTTCACTATGGTTGTCACGGCACAGCAGCAGGTGGCTGTTGGGAAATCACTCGTGACTGGCCAGGTCCAATGATTGATAGCTTAGAAAAACATACAGGCGCAACAACTGTATTCTTTAATGGTGCAGAAGGTGACGTTGGTCCAAGACTTTCTAGTGGTGGAACAACAGGCCCAAGCAACCTTGAAACAGGTGAAAGCGAACTTAAAGAAATGACAGAAGTTGGCTGTCTTGCAGCATTAGATGCAACAAGAGCATACAAGCAAATTAAGGATTATAGAGAAGTTAACTTCAATCTCTTAAAGGGTGAAGTTCGCCTTCCTTATAAACCACACTTAACACTCGAACAAGTTAAAGCAAGACTCGTTGAACTTGGCGACAACCCACAAAGCGTTGGTTTAAGAGAACAAGCATCTCTTCAAAATGCAGTTAAGATGTATGAAAACAATGAAGAGTTTATCGATAGCATGAAATATCATCAAGTTATGTTTAACTTTAACTCAACTGTTTTCGTTCCATTCCCATTTGAAATGTTTGGTTCAGTATCGCTCAGACTTCGTCAGTTCAGTCCATTTGAACACACACTTTGTACATGTAATACAAACGGCTCTGAATTCTATCTCCCAGCAGAAGAAGATATGGTTCGTGGTGGCTATGAAGTTACGGTGTTTAAGCGTGCAACTTTCTATAGACTTGAAGAAAATACAGACGCAACAATTATCAAAGAAAACTTAAGAATTATGGAAGAAAACTTAAACAAGTAATCTAACATATGCACATTTGTTTGATATGAAAAAAGGGTAGCAATTTTGCTACCCTTTTTATGTTGTTTTAACATATTTACTTTACACAATGACCATTTGATGCTCGTTAATCTTTTTGTTTGTCACAAGTGCATATATGTCGTTTGCTAAAATATCTTTTTCAAAGCACTCTAGTGCCTTTTTCTCTAAAAGCATTTCATCGCTCTTTCTAGTTAATATAGGCACTGATGCGCTCTTGCAAACAAGTGGAATAATATCCTTTGCATTATTGCTAACAGCAAGCACCTTTGCATATAAACTACTATCTAACGAGTCGAAAACCAAGTTTTTGTCAATGCCCAAAAGGTTAGAGAGAATTATTCTTTGAATTCTGCTCTTTGTATACCTTTTTGTGCACACCTTGTCAACGAGAACATCTAAAGAGTGGTTGTCCTTTACCAATGCTTTAATTCTATTTTCTAGCCCTTCTGTGCAGTCTAAAATGTTTTTAAGTTTTTCTGTGCTTGTAGTAATAAGGCTTGCTAGACAAATGTTTTCATAGTCAAAAGGATAAGTAGTTAGGTCACCAAAAACAAACTTAGGAACATTGCCTTTTAACTTTTTTATCTTGCCTGTTTTCAAAACTTCTCTTATGCTACTAGCACTCGTTATGCCTTTTTTAAGCGTTTTATCGTTGTGCTCGCCCTCACGAATCATAGGATAAATTTTAATCTTGCTCTTTGTTGATAAAATGGCTTTTGTGTATTCCAAGCCCAAAATGTTGTTCGGGGTGGCGATAAGAGATTGGTCAAACTCTTTTCCAAGTTCGCTTAAGGTTTCAAACTTTGCTTTTGCTAAAGAAATACCACTATCTAACTTTTCTTTTAATATTTTCTTAAATTTTCTGCTTTCGTTATTCATTTCTTTGGCAAGCGAAATATAGTCGTCTTCATAGCCACTTTCAACGCCAAAGCAAATAGAATCTACTACATTAAGGGAATTTAAGATGTTTATAGCGCCCTTAGCAAAGATTTCGGCATTAGCTGTGGCAAAGATGGTGGGAAGTTCAATAACAAGGTCAGCACCAGCAATAATTGCGTGCTTAGCCCTTGTAAACTTATCAAGAACTGCCACTTCACCACGCTGAGAGAAGTTGCCACTCATAATAACTATTATCTTTTCAGCACCCAAAACGTTTTTAACGTATTCAATTTGTTTTAAGTGCCCCAAGTGAAATGGATTATATTCAGCAATTATGCCACAAATTTTCATAAAAAATATAAAAACCCCTAATAATAATTTACTTTTTTTTAAAAAAGTTGTAAAATAAGAATAGCGTGCATTTTATATTTATATTTTACAACAAATTAAATAAAAATGCAAAACTATTAAAGGAAAAAATAAAAAGGAGTAAAATTTTATGTCCAACATTTTAGAAAATATTAAAAGTCAAGCAAAAGCATTAAATAAATGCATAGTTTTGCCAGAAGGTGAAGATTCAAGAGTTGTTATCGCTGCAAGCGAAATAGCAAAAGAAGGTCTTGCAAAGGTTGTTGTTTTAGGTAACAAAGATGAAATTGCAAAGGCTAACCCAACAGTTGACCTTTCAGGTGTTCAAATTGTTGACCCTGTAACAGATGAAAAGACACTTGATTATGCTAAAATCTTGTTCGATGCAAGAGCAGGCAAAATCAACAAAAAAACAGGTCAACCTGAATATGCAGACGTTGAAGCTGCAAAAGCAGGTATCTTAAAAGACTACACAATGTACGCTGCACTTATGCTTAAGGCAGGCGATGTTGACGGCTTAGTTTCAGGTGCTTGTCACTCAACAGCAAACACACTTCGCCCAGGTCTTCAAGTAATCAAAACTGCTCCTGGAATCAACACAGTATCAAGCAGTTTCGTTATGGTTGCACCAAATGGCGAAAACAAATATAACCCAGATGGCGTTGCAGTATTTGCAGACTGCGCTATCAACATCGAACCAGATGCTCAACAAATTGCAGACATTGCAATTTCATCTGCTCAAACAGCAAAAGACATCGCTGGTATCGAACCAAGAGTTGCTATGCTTTCTTTCTCAACAAAGGGTTCTGGTAACGACGATAAGTTCTTTAAGAGCGTTCCAAAAATGCAAGAAGCAACAGCACTTGCTAAGGCTGCTGCTCCAGACCTTAAACTCGATGGCGAATTCCAATTCGATGCTGCAGTTGCTCCAGAAGTTGGCAAGTTAAAAGCACCAGACTCATCAGTTGCAGGTAATGCAAACGTATTTATTTTCCCAAATATCAATGCTGGTAACATCGGTTATAAAATTGCACAAAGATTTGGTGGATATATGGCTCTCGGCCCAATTTGTCAAGGTTTTGCAAAACCTATCAACGACTTATCTCGTGGCTGTAGCGTTGAAGATATTATCGCAGTTGTTGCTATAACTGCTTTACAAGCAAAATAATTTTTTAAGGAAGTGTAATTATGAAAATTTTAGTTATAAATGCAGGAAGTTCATCACTTAAATATCAACTTATCGATATGACAGACGAAAGCGTTATCTTAAAGGGCGTTTGCGAAAGAATTACTTTTACAGGCGGTCAATTAACTCAAAAAACTTTCGATGGCAGACAATGCATCATTAAACAAGATATGCCAACTCATAAAGAAGCAATGGAAATTGTTCTTAAGGCTATGCTTGACAAAGAAAACGGTGCATTAAACAGCATTGATGAAATCGGTGCAGTAGGTCACAGAGTTCTCCACTCTGGTGAAGACTTCCACTCATCAGTTGTTATCGATGACGAAGTTATCGCTATCTGCGAAAAGAACGCAGAACTCGGCCCTCTACACATGCCAGGCAACATCGCTTGCATTAAGAGTTGCCGTGAAGTTATGCCAGGCGTTCCAATGGTTGCTGTATTTGATACAACTTTCCACTCAACAATGCCAGCAAAAGCATATATGTATGGTATTCCTTATTCAGTTTATGAACAATATAAAATTAGAAAATATGGTTTCCACGGCACATCACACAAGTTTGTAAGTGAAGAAACAATTAAACTTCTTGGCAAAAAAGATTCAAAAATCGTTGTTTGTCACCTTGGTAACGGCTCATCAATTTCAGCAGTTAAAGATGGCAAATGTCAAGACACATCAATGGGCTTCACACCGCTTGAAGGCTTGGTTATGGGAACTCGTAGTGGTGACATCGACCCAGCAGCTGTTGAATTCTTAAGAGCAAAACTTAACCTTTCACCAGAAGAAGTTGTTAACTATCTCAACAAAAAATGTGGTATCTTGGGCGTAAGTGAACTTTCAAGTGACCTTCGTGACTTAACTGCTGCTGCAGAACAAGGCAATGAAAAAGCAAGACTTGCTCTTGAAATTCTTGCTTATAGAGTTAAGAAATACGTTGGTAGTTATATCGCAGTTCTTGGTGGTGTTGATGCAATCGTGTTCACAGGTGGTATCGGCGAACACTCTGAACTCGTTCGTGGCTTAGTTATGGAAGGTATGGAATACTGTGGCGCTAAGTTCGATGAAAAGAAGAACCAAGAATATTCAAATGACATCGGCTACTTAAACACAGACGATTCTAAAGTAAAAATTATCGTTTTACCAACAAACGAAGAACTTTCTATCGCTAGAGAAACAAAAAATCTCACTTCTAACAACTAATTAGATTAAAAGCACAATATTTTTGTTAAAAAAAGTTGACAATAGTCGATAAATAGTATATACTTGTATGGCTATTTAGTTAGGAAAATTATGATTTTAGACCTTAGAAAACTTAAAAG
>JAZNAX010000012.1:0-24904 GCA_045586765.1 Christensenellaceae bacterium
AATCTCTTGTAAAAATATAGAGTTTGCAACGCCTGTAATACCTGCTAAAAGAAGGCATATTCCCACACCGATTAGGTGTGCTTTGTTTTTAGTAAATAATAGCGTTAATAATCTTTTAAGTGTGCCTTTTTTTGCTTTAGGTCTTGGTCCACCCTTGAGTTTGCCTCTGCCTCTTGGCATATTAAATCCTCTTGCCATAATTATTTACCTGCCTTTTCGTTTTGTACCATTTGCTTAACTTTGTTAGACTCGGCATTGTTTTGTGAGTAGTAAAGTTCTTGGTAAATTTCGTTGTTTCTGATAAGTTCATCATGCGAGCCAGAAGCAATGATTCTGCCACCATCAATGATAACTATAACGTCTGCTTCTTGTATTGATGCAATACGCTGAGCAATTATAATCTTTGTGGTTTCAGGGATATATTCTTTTAATGACTTTCTAATAAGGGCATCTGTCTTAGTATCTACAGCACTTGTAGAGTCGTCAAGAATCAAAATTTTAGGCTTTTTAAGGAGTGCCCTTGCAATACAAAGCCTTTGTTTTTGTCCACCGGAAACGTTGGCGCCCCCTTGCTCAATGTGTTTATCGAGTTGGAAGTTGCTTATTTGAGAAAGTTCTAAAGCCTTTATAATTTCTTCATCAGTTGCATTGCTATCGCCCCATTTCATGTTTTCACGAATAGTGCCTGAAAATAAAACGTTCTTTTGCAAAACAACAGAAACGGCATTTCTTAAACTTTCAATATCATAATCTCTAACGTCTTCGCCACCTACTTTTACACAGCCACTTTCCACGTCATATAATCTTGGAATAAGGCTGATAAGGGTGGTTTTACTGCTACCTGTAGAACCGATAATACCAATTGTTTGACCACTTTCAATTTTTAAGTTTATATCGGTTAGGGCATAGTGTGAGTTGCCATTATATCTAAAGTTTACATTTTCAAAAGATATGCTACCATCTTTAATTTCGGTTTTAGCACTTTCTTTTGATGTGATGGTGCTTTGTTCATTTAACACTTCAGCAATACGCTTTGCACTTGCTGTAGAGATGATAAGTGTAACAAAAATCATCGAAAGCATCATCAAACTCATAAGCATTTGAAATGAATATGACATAAAACTTTGAAGTTCTGTCCATTTTAAGAGAGTGTTTTTAGAATTGATAATAAGCATAGAACCAACTATGTATATAGCAATCAAGCCACCATATACGCAAAAGTTCATAAGTGGGGTATTAAGAGCGATAATCTTTTCTGCTCTAGTAAAGTCATTTTTAACATTGCTTGATGCTTTGTTAAATTTTTCTTTTTCGTAGTCTTCTCTAACGTAAGATTTAACAACACGCATACCCTTAATGTTTTCTTCAACCGATTCGTTAAGTTTATCGTATTTTTTGAAAATCTTAGTAAAGAAAGGAATTGCCTTTCTCATAATGAGAGCAAGACCTACTGCTAAAATAGGTGTTGTGCAAATAAATATGAGAGCCATTTTTGCATTGATTATAAAAGACATGACGAGTGAGAAAATAAGCATGAAAGGTGAGCGAACTGCAGTTCTAATAATCATCATATAACTCATTTCGACGTTGGTTACGTCTGTTGTCATTCTTGTGACTAAACTTGAAGATGAAAACTTGTCGATATTAGAAAAGGAAAAGTCTTGTATTTTATAATACATATCCTTTCTTAAATTCTTTGCAAAACCACTTGATGCAATTGCACAAAATCTTCCTGATAAAAAACCACAAATTAGTGATAAAAAAGCACAAACGATTAAAATTGCGCCGAAAAACAAAATCGTCGAAAGAAGTTCTGGTTTTCCATCGCTTGACAAGAAAAACAATATTTTTTTTACAAGAACAGATGGATTTGCGCCATCAGGATTTCCAGAAATAAAGTTTATTGCTTCGAGTAAAAGGCTCATTATCCAAGGAATTAAGCACTCTAACACAACTTCCATTGCTACAAACAGTGGAGCGAGAAGTGATGGCTTTTTATACTCTCTAATAGAGCGAGACAATGTTTTTACTGCGCCAAAAAAACTATTGTTAGTTTCAGCCTTTTTTTGTTTTGTCATTTTATTTCTCCTTTTTAAATATATCGGTTATAATTTGGATTGATGGGAAGGTGAAAGACCTCTTTAATTCTTTAGGACACAAAATGAAACTAAGTGTTGCCCCTTGTACTATAGAATTATAGATTTTAGCACAATCTTTTGGCGAATATCTATCGTGAAAATCACCACTCTCTATTCCTTTTTCAAAGAACTCGCTCATTCTTAGGTGAGGGGGAACTTTATCTTTTGGTGGCATAATGTTGTTTTCGGCCTTTTCAAATATCCTAGAAACAAAAAAGTAATATCTATAAGCAAATATTTGGTCGTTTTTCATATTGTTAAAAGTATATTCTGTAAGGCGAATAAGTTTGTCAACAAAATTAGAGTCCTCTTCTAACACCTTGTCTAAAAAATACATCATATGCTTGCCACGAGTTTCGCACACGGCATCAAAAAGTTCTTTTTTATTCTTAAAATAATGATAAAAAAGTCCGTGACTACACTTTGCTTTCTTTACAATATCATTTATTGTTGTAGAGTGATAACCTTTTTTACAAAACATTTTCAATGCACTGATAATAAGGTCATTTTTTCGCATGTCTGCATGGCAGTTTAAAGCCTTTTCTTTTTGCATAAATTACCTTCGCTTTTTTACATAAAAATTGACACTAAAGTCAACAAGATTTATTATAATATTTTGCCAAAAACAAGTCAAGCAATATAGGGTAAAATTTTGAAAAAAATTATTAAAAAATTGACACTAAAGTCAATGAAATTTTAACGCATAAAAACAGGAATAAAAGTTAACTAAGAATTGCAAAAAATATAAAGAATTTTGTCAAAAGAAAAGCGCTTTATTTAAAATAAATATAAATATAAAGTTGACACTAATGTAATTTTTGTGTATAATAATCTAATAGTGAAAAATTGTACTTAACGGAAGAATATGATTATGAAAAATTTTTTTACAAGTGAAAGCGTTACAGCAGGGCATCCAGACAAGGTGTGTGACAACATTTCAGATGCTATTTTAGATGCATACTTAAGTGGCGACCCAACTTCTCGTGTTGCGTGTGAATGTTCGGCAACAACTCAATTCGTTTTAATAATGGGTGAAATAACTTCTAATGCAACAGTTGATGTTAAAAAGGTTGCAAGAGATGTTATTGCACGCATTGGATATTTAGATAAGTCAACAGGTTTTAGTGCTGATGATGTGGAAATTTTGGTTAAACTCAACAAGCAAAGTCCAGACATTGCACTTGGCGTTGACAATTCTTTTGAAGCAAAGCAAGGTGGCGATGACTTTGATAAATTGGGTGCAGGGGACCAAGGCATTATGTTCGGCTATGCATGTTCAGAAACCGATGAACTTATGCCATTACCTATAAGCCTATCTCATAAACTTTGCCAAAAACTTGAAGAAGTTAGAAAAGATGGCACATTAAAGTATTTAAGACCAGATGGAAAGGGACAAGTTACTGTTGAATACGAAAACGGCAAGGTTAAAAGAATAGAAGCCGTTGTTTTATCATCTCAACACGATACCACAGTTTCAACAGAACAACTTAGAAAAGACTTGAAAGAATTTGTAATTGATAAAGTATTGCCAAAAGAATATTTAGATAGCGATACAAAATATTTTATTAACCCTACAGGTAGGTTTGAAGTGGGTGGCCCAACAGGTGACTCTGGACTTACAGGAAGAAAGATTATCGTTGACACCTATGGTGGAAAATGTCCACATGGTGGTGGTGCGTTTAGTGGTAAAGACCCAACTAAAGTTGACCGTTCAGCAACATATATGGCAAGATATGTTTGTAAGAATATCGTTGCATCAGGGCTTGCAAGCGAGTGTCAAATTCAACTTGCTTATGCAATCGGTGTGGCAAAACCTGTTTCTGTTTTGGTTAATACCTTTGGAACAGGTAAACTTTCTGACCAAGACCTTGCTGACATAGTTCAAAAAGAGTTCGATTTAAGACCATCGGCAATTATAGAAAAACTCGATTTAAGAAAGCCTATATATTCTGCAACAGCAAGTTACGGACACTTTGGTAAAGAAGGGTTCAGTTGGGAAAAAACAGATAAAGCAAACGACCTAAAAAAATACTTGTAATTTTTTATGGGTATCAAGCAGTTTTTTAAGAATTTCTTTAACAAATATTTTTATAATCCACACTGGAAATGTTTGGTTTGTGGAAAAGAAGTGTTTGAAAAAGGACAAGACTTTTGCGATGAGTGTAAAAAGTCACTTCCTTATAATGACGGTCCACTTTGTGCGCATTGTGGAAGAAAGGTTATAGCCTTTGAAAATTATTGTTCAACTTGCAAAAATGTTTTGGTCGATTTAGATATGTGCAGAAGAGCTTTTAGTTATGACTATCCAATAAGCAAGTTAATAAAAGATGCAAAATACAATAGAGCCATTTATGTTATTGATTATTTTGCAAAACAATTGTCTTTAGTTTACTTTCAAAACTACTTTAATGCCGATTGCTTAGTGTATATTCCTATGACCGAAAAGGCACTAGAAAAGCGTGGATATAATCAGTCTAAAATACTAGCAGAAAAGTTATCCAAAAGAATAAATGTTAGGGTATTAGATTGTTTGAAGAAAGTTAAAGATACCGAAAGGCAAGCAACTTTAGGCAGGGCTGAAAGATTAAAGAACTTAGATGGTGCTTTTAGAGTCGTGGACAAAAAATTGGTTGAAAATAAAAGCATTTTAATTGTAGATGACGTTTCAACTACGGGTGCAACAGCACAAGCAGTAGCCAGCAGGCTCAAAAAGGCTGGCGCTAAAATAGTAAATTTAATAACGGTGGCAAGCACGCCACCTATAGATAAATATTAATTTTGTTAGGAGTATTTTATGGGATTATTTAGATACATCCTCGGTGGTGAAGGTCGCCGAAACTTAAAAAAATTAGATAAACTTGCTGATAAGGTTATCGAATTAGAACCAAAATATGCAAAGTTTACTG
The DNA here is from genome assembly GCA_045586765.1 of Christensenellaceae bacterium. Taxonomy (GTDB): domain Bacteria; phylum Bacillota; class Clostridia; order Christensenellales; family Borkfalkiaceae; genus UBA1259. The sequence goes on from JAZNAX010000012.1 coordinate 5,045, forward strand.
ATGAAGAACTTAAAGAGCAAACAGAATTTTTGCGTGGCAGATTAAAAGCAGGCGAAACATTAGATGATATTTTGTGCGATGCTTTTGCTGTGGTTAGAGAAGCAGCTTTCCGTGTTCTTCATATGAAACACTATAAAGTTCAAATTATCGGTGGTATTTGCTTGCACCAAGGCAGAGTTGCTGAAATGAGAACGGGTGAAGGTAAAACTTTGGTGGCAACATTACCAGCATATCTTAATGCCTTAACAGGTGACGGCGTTCATATCGTAACAGTCAACGACTATCTTGCAAGCCGTGACGCTGAGTGGATGGGAAAAGTATATAAATTTTTAGGCTTAACCGTTGGCGTTGCTGTAACAGGCATGGAAGATGAAGATAAGAAAAAGGCTTATGCTTGCGACATTACTTATGGTACAAACAACGAAATGGGCTTTGACTATTTGAGAGATAATCTTAAAACTAGAACAGAGCAAATGGTTCAAAGAGTATTAAACTTTGCAATTGTCGATGAAGTTGACTCAATTTTAATCGATGAAGCAAGAACTCCACTTATTATTTCTGGTAAAGGTCAAGAATCAAGCGATAAATATATCACGGCAAACAGATTTGTTAAGACTCTCGTTTTAGACAAAGACTTTACTATCGACATAAAGGAAAAAAGCGTTCAAATAACCGAATCAGGTGCAACAAAAGCCGAAAGTTTCTTTGGGCTTAACAGTTTTTCGGATATAGAAAACGCATCGCTTTCTCATCATATTCAACAAGCATTAAAGGCTAACTATATCTTTAAGCGTGATAACGACTATGTCGTTTCTGACGGCGAAGTTATTATCGTTGACGAGTTTACCGGTCGTCTTATGATAGGTAGAAGATATTCTGATGGCTTGCACCAAGCAATCGAAGCAAAAGAAAGTGTTAAAATTAGAAACGAAAATAAAACTTATGCAACAATTACTTTCCAAAACTATTTCCGTCTTTACAAAAAGTTATCTGGCATGACAGGTACTGCTAAGAGCGAAGAAGAAGAATTTAGAGCAATTTATGGCTTAGATGTTTTGGAAATACCAACAAACAAACCTGTTGCAAGAATTGACATGCCAGATGTAATTTACAAAACTACAAACGGCAAAAATAGGGCGATAATAAAAGAAATTATTTTGCGCCACAAAAAAGGTCAACCTGTCCTTGTTGGTACTGTTACCGTTGAAAAATCTGAAGAAATTTCTAAACTTTTAGTTAGAAATGGCATAAAACACAACGTATTAAACGCTAAAAACCACGCAAGAGAAGCAGATATCGTAGCACAAGCAGGTAGGCTTGGTGCTGTTACCATTGCAACCAACATGGCTGGTCGTGGTACGGATATTTTGCTTGGTGGTAACCCAGAGTTCTTGGCAAAAAGAAAACTAAGAGAAGAAGGTGTTAAAGAAGATGTAATTGAACTTGCAACTTCATTTATCACAAATATTCCAGAAGATGTAAAGGTTGTTAGAGACCATTACAACGAAATTTATGAAAATCTTAAGGCTCAAACTGATGAAGAAAAGATTAAGGTTGTTGAAGCAGGTGGTTTGCACATTTTAGGTACAGAACGCCACGAATCTCGCCGTATCGACAACCAACTTCGTGGTAGAAGTGGTCGTCAAGGCGATGCTGGTTCTTCAATTTTCTTCATTTCTTTAGAAGATGATTTGGCAAAGCGTTTCGGTGGGGATAGATTGCAAAGAATTTACGAATTCTTTAAGGTTGATGAAAACCAACCAATGCAATCAAAAATTCTTTCAAGAAGTATTGAAAACGCACAAAGAACTATTGAAGGCAAAAACTTTGGCATAAGAAAACACGTGTTAGAATACGATGACGTTATGAACAAACAGCGTGAAGTTATGTATGCTGAAAGAATGAAAGTTATTAAAGATGATGATATCCATAAAGATATTCTAAACCTTATCCCAGACTTTGTAAGGTATGTTGTTGGTTCGGTTATCAATAACGAAAACAAGCCTGAAACTTGGGATTTAGAAGCATTAAACAATGCTATCGAGATGAAATTGTTGCCAAAAGATAGTGGTTTTGTAACAAAGGACCGTGCTTATAACTGGGATTATGAATATCTACTTTCTAAAATTACAGAAGAAACAATCAATGTGTACGAAGATAAAATTGCAAGATACAAAGAACAAGGTATCGAGTTTACAGAGATTGAAAGAATGGTATTACTTCGCAACATAGACACAAAGTGGATAGACCATATCGACTCTATGGACCAACTTAGAAAGGGTATAAGTCTAAGAAGTTATGGCAATGTTGACCCTGTTGTTGAATACAAGAAAGAAGGCTTTGAAATGTTTGAAGACTTAACTGCATCTATCCAAGATGACACAGTTACATTGCTATTAAAGGCTGAACTCCAAAGAATGCCACAAAGACAAGAAAATAAAGAAAATTTACAAACAAATCAAGCATCAGGCCCTGTAATGCCTAAAAAGACTGCTAAACAAGACATTGGTAGAAATGACCCATGTCCTTGTGGTTCTGGCAAAAAATATAAAAACTGCTGTGGTCAAAACAAATAATTCTTATTAAAATTACAAAGACATTATAAAGGGGTTATTATGTTAAAAGCAGAAGAATATATAGCAAGAATTAAAGATTTAAAAGGTATCCTTTTGGAAACGGGACACTCTCTTTGACTTAGATAGTTTAAGAAAAGAACTTGAAGAAAAGACAAGACTTTCTGAACTTCCAGAAGTTTATACCGACCTAGCGAAATCTCAGCAAATATCTAAGGATATTGCAAGTTTAACAAACAAAGTTTCGGTTTTTGATAAGGCTGAAAAAACTATAAACGATGCGCTTGAAATTATCGAGCTTGCAAATGAAGAAAATGATGAAAGCCTTTTAGAAGAGTTAGAAGGCGAACTTTCTTTAGTGGAAAAAACCATTGAAGAAATGCGCCTTGCTTCGCTTCTTAGGGGAAAGTATGACAAACTTAATGCACTTTTGACATTGCATGCTGGTGCTGGTGGCACAGAAGCGTGCGACTGGACGGAAATGCTTTATAGAATGTATATGTACTATGCTGAAAAAAGTGGCTATAAACTTACAGAACTTGACCGTTTAGAAGGCGATGGCGCCGGCATAAAATCGGTTTCGTTTAAGATTGAAGGTGACTGTGCTTATGGATACTTAAAGGCTGAAAAAGGTGTGCATAGGCTAGTTAGAATTTCGCCATTTGATGCTAATAAAAGAAGACACACTTCATTTGCTTCGCTAGAAGTTATGCCAGAAATTGAAGATGAAGGGGAAATCAAAGTTAGCCCTGAAGAACTAAAAATTGACACCTATCGTGCATCGGGTGCAGGGGGACAACACGTTAATAAAACCGATTCGGCAATAAGAATTACCCACTTGCCAACAGGTATTGTCGTTGCTTGTCAAAACGAGCGTAGCCAAACCCAAAATAAAGAAATGGCAATGCGCATGCTTATTAGTAAACTCATTGAAAAAAGAGAAGCAGAACGCTTAGAGCGTGACCAAGATATTAAAGGCGAAATTAAAAAGATAGAGTGGGGTAGTCAAATCCGTAGTTATGTTTTTTGCCCATATACACTCGTAAAAGACCATCGCACAGGCTTTGAAAATAGCGACGTAGGTTCGGTTATGAACGGCAATATACAAGCATTTATTAATGATTATTTGAAGAAATCACAATGACATATTTTGAAAAGATAAACGAAATACAATTAAAAGAAAACCCAATAATAATGGGTATAGAAACATCTTGTGATGAAACGGCTGTTGCTATTGTAAAAAATGGCAGAGAAATCCTTGCAGAAAAGATAATTAGTTCGGCACCTGAGCACGCTAAATTCGGTGGCGTGGTGCCAGAGATTGCTTCAAGGACGCATACAACTGCTATTTTATCTGCAACTAAAGAAGCCTTAGAAAGTGCGAATTTAACACTTGATGACATAGATGCTTTTGCCGTTACAAAGGGTGCAGGGCTTTTAGGAGCATTGCTCGTTGGAGTGTCTTTTGCAAAGGCACTCGCTTTTTCTTGCAATAAACCACTCGTTCCAGTAAGTCATATAAGGGGGCATATTGCAGCATCTTATATCGCTGATAAGGACTTGAAGCCACCATTTATCACAATACTTGCAAGTGGGGGACACACAGCAATCGTAGCCGTTAAAGACTACTATAATATGACAGTTCTAGGCAGTACGCTAGATGATGCTGTGGGCGAAGCTTTTGACAAAGTAGCAAGGGTGCTTGGGTTAAGCTACCCAGGTGGACCAAATGTTGAAAGACTTGCAAAAGAAGGAAAGAGCACAATTAAACTTCCTAAAATGCTTAAAAATTATGAAGGTGGCGAGTTCGACTTTTCATATAGTGGACTTAAAACTGCCGTTATAAATTATGTTCATAATGAAACAGAAAGGGGTAATGAAATAAATAAAGCAGATGTTGCCAATAGTTTTCAATGCTCTGCTATAGACGTGCTTGTTGAAAAAGCACTATCTGCATCAAAAAAGTTTGGATATAACACTATTTGCGTGTCGGGTGGTGTAGGTGCAAATGGATACTTAAGAGAAAAACTTGCTAGTGCAGTAAAAGGCAAAAATATTAAACTTGTTATCCCTGAAAAGAAATATTGTACGGATAATGGTGCAATGATAGGCGCTGAAGGGTATTTGCAATACAAAAAAAGAAATTTTGCAGACCTTGACTTAAATGCTCAAGCAGTTGTGCCATTTGAAACTGACAAGCTTTAATCATATTGAACATATGAATTTTAAGAAATTTTTATAAAATTTGTATTGGTATTAAAGATAAAGAACGGACTTTGATTTTCTAAAAGTTCGTTCTTTTTGTTTGTATAAAAACAAATGGGTTGTCGCTATAGAAAAACAACTCTAACAAATGCAAAAAACATCAAAAAATGGCAAAAAATTAACAAAAAAGTGCCAAAATAACAACTATTTTTAAAATTACTATTGACAGAGAGTTCCTTTAGTGGTACAATAAGTTAGGGCATAATATATTATATAATAATTTATATAATTATTATGGACAAAAAAGGAAAAGTGTTTTATCTTTTTCAAAGACAAATAGTTTAAGTTGTGTAGGTATAGAATCTTATATAAAATTCAATAGAGGTTAATTGTATGAAGCAAATGAATATTCCATTTTCTCCACCAGATGTTGGCAGAGAAGAAGCAGAAGAAGTTATAAATACGTTAATGTCTGGCTGGATAACAACCGGTCCTAAAACTAAGGATTTTGAGAAAAAAATTGCGGCATATTGTGGAGTTAATCGTGCAATATGTCTTAATTCTCAAACGGCTTGTGCAGAAATGGCATTGCGTGTATTAGGTGTGGGAGAAGGTGATGAAGTAATTGTCCCAGCATATACATACACAGCATCTGCATCTATAGTTTGTCATGTTGGTGCGAAATTGGTTTTAGTAGATTCTCAAAAAGATTCGTTAGAGATGGACTATGATAAAGTTGCTCAAGCAATTACTGAAAGAACAAAAGCGATAATTGCTGTTGACCTAGCGGGAATTCCTTGTGACTACAATCGTTTGTTTGAAATTGTTAATGAAAAAAAACAAATGTTTGTACCAAACGGCATTATTCAGCAAAAGATTGGAAGAATTGCAGTCATGGCAGATACGGCGCATGCTTTTGGTGCGTGGTATCAAGGTCGTCCGGTAGGCAGTGTTGCTGATTTTTCTTCATTTTCTTTTCACGCAGTAAAAAATCTAACCACTGCAGAAGGTGGTGCGTTAACTTGGAGAAGTATTGAAGGCGTTGATGATGAGGATATTTATCATCAATTGCAGTTGTTGAGTCTTCATGGGCAAAGTAAAGATGCTTTAGCAAAAACACAACTTGGGGCTTGGGAATATGATGTTGTTGGAACATGGTATAAGTGCAATATGACGGATGTGATGGCTGGTATAGGTCTAGCACAGTTTAGAAGATATCCTGAAATGCTTAAACGCCGCAAGGAAATAATTGAAAAGTATGATAGTGCATTAAATCCTATAGGCGTTAAAACCTTACAACATTACACACAAAATCATCAATCTTCGGGACATTTATATATTACTAGAATTCCAAATATCAGTTTAGACCAGCGCAACCAAATTATTATAAAAATGGCAGAAAGGGGAATTGCTTGCAACGTACACTATAAACCATTGCCAATGCATACAGCCTACAAGAATTTAGGGTTTGATATAAAAGATTATCCAAATGCATATGCGCAGTTTGTAAACGAAATCACTTTGCCGTTGCATACTCGATTGACTGATGAAGAAGTTGATTATGTGATAGATAATTATGTGAAAATTGTAAAAGAGTATAGATAATGAAAGGAATGTCGTATGTATAGTGTTCAAAAATTGAAAATCTGGAATATTCTAAAATTATTAAAAGTTTCTAATATTCTTTATAAATGCGGCAAAGACATGGCAAACAATTATGATTTACACCACTGGGATAATTCGCGTGTAAAAAACTGGATTATTGTAGCACTTTGTGCTATTAAAAATAAGATTTATCTGGTTTACGACAATAAGACGGCAATTGCAACTTTTCAAACGAGAAAAATAGGCGATAAATATTTATTTCAAAAGCTTGCAACATTGCCAGAGGTTCAAAAGAAAGGGATAGGAGATTTTTGCCTTAATAAAATTGAAACACAGGCAAAAAATATCGGCTGTAGAGAAGTTTTATGTGAAGTGTACGATAAAAGCGAACATGCCAAGAAGTTTTATGAAAATAGAGGCTATTATGTATATGCAGAAACGGACACATTAAAGTACAAAGAATTAAAATATAAGAAGGAACTCTAAAAGAGTAATGAAAAAAGTATTGGTAATAGGCGCAGGTTTTTTGCAAGATTTTGTTATTTGTAAGGCCAAGGCTATGGGTTATGAAACGATAGCGGTGGATGGCAACCCTAATTCCATTGGATTAAAGCATGCAGATAAATATAAAGTCATAAGCATCATTGATGAAAAAGCTTGTCTTAACTATGCAAGAGAAGAAAAAATTGATGGTGTTTTAACTGCTGCAACAGACTATGGCGTTTTAACTGCAGCATATATAGCTCAAGAAATGAAACTTCCTGGCTTAAGTTATGATGTCGCAAAACTTATTAAAAACAAATATAGAGTTAGAAAGTGCTTATATGACCATCAAGTTGATGACACTGAACAAGCATATGAAGTTAGCGAAGATACTGACTTAAAGGAACTTAGCAAAAAGATAAAATTTCCCATTATGGTAAAACCTTGTGATGGTTCTGGAAGTAGGGGCGCAAGTCGTGTTGACTCTGTTGATAAGTTTCATGATGCATGTAAGTTTGCGATTGATGAATCAATTACGAAACGTGCAGAAGTTGAATCGTTTATTGAGGGGCGGGAATATGGTGCAGAAAGCCTTGTTGTAAATGGAGAAGTTCATGTGCTTGGCATTATGCGGAAGTGGATGACGAAACCACCTTATTATGCAGAACTGGGACATTCTATACCAACAGATTTATTGCCTGAAGTAGAAGAAAGAGCTAAAAATTGTGTTAAAAAGGCTATCAATGCTCTTGGGATAAATTTTGGTTCAGTAAATATGGACATGCTTATTACAAAACAAGGCAAGATACATATTATTGATATCGGCGCAAGAATGGGTGGAAATATGATTGGCCCATGCATTATTCCATATGGCACTGGAATTGATTATATGGCTAATATGATTCGCAATGCCGTTGGCGATAGCGTTGATTTTAGCGTTAAAGATTGCGGAGCCGTTGTGTCAAGGTTGCTTGCTTTTAAAAAAGGTGTAATAAAGAACTTGCCTGATTTTAGTAGTCTTGAAAGGGAATATAACGTGCAAATTTTTCATCACATGAAAGTTGGTGAACAAGTTAATGAATACCACACAAACCTTGATGGCTGTGGATATATTATTGCAACAGCAAAAACAGTATTAGAAGCTGAAAATAATGCCGATAAAGTATTGCAAATCATAAAAAAAGTAGCATTTGATTAATAAGGGAAAGAAAGATGCAAAAAGGTAAAAGAGATAAAAATATAAGCGTAGAAGATCTTTATCAACAATGCAAACACAAGAAAAAATATAAGGGGCTTTATCAAATTATTATAAAAAGATTTATTGATATTGTAGTTTGCATAATGGTTTTACCAATAATATTATTACTAACTATTCCAATTTCTATCGCAATTAAAATTGAGGATCGTGGGCCGATATTTTATAAATCAAAAAGGATTGGTAAGAACTTTAAAGAATTTAACATGTTGAAATTTCGTTCTATGAAAGTAAATGCCCCTGATTTGAGAAATGATGATGGTAGCACGTATAATTCTGAAAATGATACTCGAGTTACGCGTGTTGGACGCTTGCTTCGTGAGACAAGTTTGGATGAACTTCCTCAAATTTTCAACGTGTTGTTAGGGCATATGAGCCTTATAGGGCCTAGAGCAGGTGACGTTGAGTCAAAAGATACTTATGAAATTGATGAAAAAGACAAGATGCTTGTTCGTCCTGGAATTAGTGGTTATACTCAAGCATATTATCGAAACAACCTTGGGGTTAGAGAAAAAAGATTATATGATGCGTGGTATGCTCATAAGGTATCGATATGGCTAGATATTAAAATTTTATTCAAAACTGTTGCAACAGTTTTGAAACGTGAAAACGTTTACACAAACGATGAAACTCAAGAAAGTGCCTCGAAAGAACAAGGTAAAGAAGAAAAAAAATTAAAAGCGGAGTAATTCTCTTGAAGATTTTGAGATTATCGGCTTACTATGAGCCTGAAAAATATTCTAGTTTGCATTTGGTTAAGGATATGAGTGAGTCCTTTGCTACTGCTGGAATTGAAACTGAACTGTGTGTTCCAACGCCAACGCGTGGAATAGATAATGCAACATATAAAAAGTATAAAAAGATTAAATATGAAGAGCAATATGATGGAACCTTAAAAATTCATCGTTTTTCGTTGATGAGAGAAAGAAAGAATCCTATTTTGCGTGCTATTCGTTATTTACTTTGCAATATTATTCAATATCGTAAAGGGAAAAAAGCGAAAGGGGTAGATGTTGTGTTTGGTAGCAGCACTCCGCCGACACAAGGGGTTCTTTGTGCAAAAGTTGCTAAAAAGTTATCTAAAAAATACAAGAAAAAAGTTCCGTTTATATATAATTTGCAAGATATTTTTCCTGATTCATTGGTTACTACAGGTTTAACAAAGAAGGGCTCATTGCTTTGGAAAATTGGCAGAAAGATTGAAAATTATACGTATCGCAACGCAGATAAAATTATCGTTATTTCCGAGTCTTTTAAGAGCAATTTATTAGCAAAAAACGTGCCAGAAGAAAAAATTGTTGTTGTTCAAAATTGGGTTGATGTTGATAGCATTCAGCCAATAGAAAGAAAAGATAATAGGTTAATAAGCGAATATAACATAGATGCCACAAAATTTATTGTTGTATATGCTGGTAACTTTGGCTCAGCACAAGGAGCACATATTGTTGTTGAAGCAGCTGAGATTCTTAAAGAGCAAGAAGATATTCAGTTTGTAATTTTTGGTGGCGGAGCAAACTTTGAACAAGTTAAAACTTTGGCAACTCAAATGGATAACGTGATAGTAGATTCTCTTTTGCCAAGCGACAGAATATCAGAAGTTTATAGTTTAGGGGACGTTGCACTAATAACCTGCAAAAAAGGTGTTGGAAATAGCGGAATGCCAAGTAAAACTTGGAGCATTATGGCTTGTAATACCCCAATTATTGCAAGTTTTGATAAGGATAGTGAATTTGAACAGATTATAACGAGTGCAGAGGCAGGGGTTGTGGTTGAGCCTGAAGATGCAAAGGCTTTGTCAGATGCAATATTAGAGATGAAAAATGAAAAATTCACATCTAATGGTAGAGAATATGTTTTAGAGCATGCTTCTAAGCAGGTGTGTACGGAAAAATATATTCAAGTAATTAAAGATTCACTAAATTAAAAAGGAAAAAGTGAAGTGAAAATACTTTTAATATCTCCAAAAATGAAAAATCCAAATGGTGGAATTGCTATTTGGACTCAATATTATGAAAAGGGATGTCAAACAAGAGATGTTGAATTTGACATAGTTAATACTGCCAAAATTAGCACTCAACGTGGCTTAATAGGTGAGATAAAACGTACAAGGCGAATTTTTAAGGATTTGAAAAAAAGTTTAAAAGAAAAAAAGTTTGACATTGCTCACTTAAATAGTAGTATAGGTGTTGTTGGCGTTATAAGAGATTATTTTATAGCGAAAAAAATTGCAAAAAAGAAAATTCCAATAGTAGTTCATTTTCACTGTGATATTCCTTTTTGGGTTACTAATCGTGTAGTAAAACACTATCTTAAAAAACTTATAAACCTTTCAAAAAAGAATTTTGTTCTTTGTAAAAATAGTGGAAAATATTTAGAACAGGAGTTTGGTGTTGAAAGTGTTAAAATTCCAAACTTTGTGGACGAAAAATATATTTGTGAGAGCAAGGAGATAAACAAAACAATTAAAAATGTGCTTTTTGTGGGTAGAGGTTCATTAAATAAAGGTGCAAAGGAAATGTATGAATTGGCAAAACGTTTTCCTGAAATGCAATTTAACTTTATTGGCGAACCTGAGCAAGAAGTTTTAACATGGGAAAAGCCTGACAACTGCAGTCTTTTAGGCTTTAAGGCCAATCAAGAAGTGATTGAGTGGTTAGATAATTCTGACTTGTTTTTGTTTCCGTCACACTCTGAAGGATTTTCACTTGCGTTGGCAGAGGCAATGGCACGGGGACTTCCTTCGGTCGCAACAGATGTAGGAGCTAACTTTGACATGCTTGAAAATAAAGGTGGGCTTGTTGTTGAAAAAGGCGATGTTGATGCGATGGAGTTATGCATTAAAGAACTTTTAGACCCTATAAAAAGAAAAGAAATGTCAGATTGGTGTGTTGATAAGGTGCTTAATAATTATACCACTGATAAAGTTATGGAGGAAATGCTGATTCAATACAGCAAATTATAATTAATGTCGGTATATACATTTTTCAGTCGTATAAAAAACGGATGTCATAAATATTTAATCGAACCATTTATTAGAAAGGCATTTGCTAAATGTGGAAAAAATGTTCGAGTTCCACGTGCTTGTAATTTTTCTGGTATAAAAAATATCTACGTTGGAAGTAATGTTTTTTTTGGTGCACGAATGACTGTTTTATGCACGAGAGCGAGATTGATGGTTCAAGATAACGTTATGTTTGGTCCTAATGTTACCATTATTACAGGAGATCATCGTATAGACATCCCTAACAAACCGATGGTATTTGTTTCGGATGAAGAAAAGCTTCCAGAAAACGATCAAGATGTTATAATAGAGGAAGATGTTTGGATTGGAGCAAATGTTGTTATATTAAAAGGTGTAAAAATTGCCAAGGGAAGTGTCGTTGCGGCTGGAGCAATAGTCACAAAAGATGTTCCGCCTTATACGATTGTAGGAGGCTGTCCTGCGAAGGTAATCAAACATCGATTTGAAGAAAAATTGTAATAAGGCAATGTATATGAAAAAGGTATTAATGGTTATTCCTTCCTTGTCGCAAGGTGGGGGGCAAAAATTTGTATTGGATTTGGCGAGTGGCTTAGTCAAAAAACAATATGCAGTAAAAATATTAATTTATTATGATGCTATAGCAGATGCATTTAAAGAGGAAATATCCAATCTTGAAGAAGTAGAAATTATAAGGCTTAATAAAAAAGTTGGTATAGATTTTTCTTTCTTTAGTAAAGTTAAAAAAGTTGTTAAAGAATATAATCCTGATATTATCCACACGCATCTAGATACTTTATTGTATTTGCTTCCTGCTTTTAAGAAAAGGCAGGTTAAATTGCACACGGTACATAGTATAGCTGAAAAAGAGGCTGGTGGATGGCTTCAAAGGTTTGTGCGAAAAGTAGCATTTAAATTTTTTAATGTGAAACCAGTAGCGATTAGTGATATTGTGGCGAAATCTATTAAAACTTGTTACAAGATAAAAGAAGTGCCAATTGTTTACAACGGAGTGGTTTGCAAAAATTATGCAGGGGAAAAAATTCCTCATTCTGGAGTAAATATTGTCGCAACAGGAACGCTATATGCAGTAAAGAATCATAAATATTTGATTGATTGTTTTTATGAAATTACTCATAAGCATAAGAATATATCTTTAACTATTTTGGGGGATGGACCTTTAAGGAAAGACTTGCAAGAGCAGGTTGAGCAATTAGGCATTTCGGATAAAGTTTTTTTGGTGGGCGAAGTTGCCGATGTGAAAAGTTATTTACTAAAAGCTGATATTTTTGCATCAACATCATTGTTTGAAGGATTACCTTTGTCAATGTTAGAAGCAATGGCTGCAGGGTTGCCTGTTGTAGCAAATGATGTTGGGGGTATCCCTGATATTATAAAAGATGGATATAATGGTTATTTAGTTCCTCTTGGGGAAAAGAATAAATATATAGAAGCATTGGATAAAATGATTTCCGATTCAAATCAAAGAGAATTATTTGTTCAAAATACAAAAAAAATTGTTTTAAATTATGATGAAAGCAATACAGTAGAGGCATATGAAAGATTATATAAAAGACAAGAAAATTGAATGGTATCAATTCATAGCACTTTGTGCAGTTTTATTTATTGACTGTATGCTATTTAATAGTAGTGGATATAATATTGGCAGATTATTTGCAGTATTGATTGTTGTTGCTACTGTTTTTTTTGACATACAAAAAAGTTTGTTTGTTATAGCGTTTTGTCTGCCTTTTTCTTCTATATTGAAACTGAGTGATGGTGGCATAACAATAATACCAATCTTGTATCTAATTGTTATTTGTAAATTATTAATAACAGAAAGAGTAAATTATAGTGCTAGTGGTATAATTGCAATAGCGATATTTATATGCTTCCAAATTTTAGCTTGCATTGCTTATAATGCTAATTTGATTTCTATTATTTCTTTTTTGTTAAGTATAGTATTTGTATTTATGGCTGGAGAATATCTTGTACAACAAAAAAATAATTATAGATATTTGTTTGTAAACCTCGTTTTGTTTTTTGTTGGGGCATTATGCCTTGAAACTATTTGTGCAGATTTATTCACGCAAATTCCTAATTATATTTCTGCAAAAAAACACTTGTTGTTAGAAAATGCAGGACGATATGCAGCCCTAAACATTGACCCTAATGAGTACACACAACTTGTATTGATTGCATTAGGACTTTTAATTGCTATTTTCCCTATGATCAATAGTAAAATTATAAAAGCATTTTGCATTATACCTTTTGCTTTTTTGGTTAGCAAGGGTTTTTTAACTTATTCAAAAAGCTATGCAATAACGCTATTATTTTTGTTTTTTATCCTTTCAATAGTATTTTTATTTCAATACTTAAAAAAACATGGGACAAGTGCTTTATTCATAATTATACCGTTTTTTATAATTGTGATTATTGGTGGCGTTTTAATTTATGAAAATGTTTTAAAAGTTATTTTTGAAAAGCGTCAAAGCGATGATTTATTAACAGGAAGAGGGGATATTTGGTTAGAATATTTAAACGCTCTTAGGTATAGACTCGATTGTTTAATTTTGGGGTGCGGAGCATCTAATACTGTGTATTTAGCGCCTGTAGCAAACGATGTGCCTCATAATTTATATATAGAATATCTAGTGCAGTTTGGTATTATTGGACTTGTTTCATTAATATGTGTTTTCAAAACATCATTTAAGAATATTTCAAAAAATGCAAGGTCATATTTAATTATTCCAATTTTAGCGTTTGCGGTGACTTCTTTTGGTATTTCTGCAAATGCGAGCGACGTTGTCTTTTTCGTGTTAATTATTGTTTGTCTTCCATATAAACAAATAACTAATAAAAAATAGTGTGTTCATTTTGATTTTTTTAAGCAGATAGAGATATTGATAAAAAATAGGGGAAATATTATGGTGAAAAAATATAAAATAGGTTATACAACTGGTGTCTTTGATATGTTTCATATAGGGCATCTAAATATTTTAAAGAGAGCAAAAGAACAATGTGAGACATTGATAGTAGGTGTTTCTACGGATGAGATTGTAGAAACTTATAAACATAAAACACCGATTATTCCGTTTAGTGAACGTTGTGCTATTGTTGAGTCAATAAAATATGTAGACAAAGTTGTCCCTCAAGATACAATGGATAAGATGGTTGCATATAAACGTTATGGATTCAATGCTCTTTTTCATGGTAGCGATTGGGCAAATAGTGATATGTACAATAAAATAATTGCCGAGATGGAGTGTGTTGGTGTAGATGTTGTATTCCTTCCTCACACTGATGGGGTTAGTTCAACAATTATTTGTGAAAAACTTGCATCTAAAAAATAGCATTTTGGTAAAGGAGTTAAAATGATTCAAGAGAGTAGTTGTATTGGGTGTCAAGCTTGTGTAGAGTTTTGTTCCCGAAAAGCACTATCGTTTCATTATAATGAGTGGGGAGAAGGGCGTGTAATTGTCGATAGTGATAAATGTAATAATTGTGGGCTTTGTGAATTGCATTGTCCAAGTAAGGTAAATAAATTTAACATTGCATCTAGAAATGTTTATGCAGCTATTTCAAGAAAGAATCATAGCGTAGGTTCATCTGGTGGTGTTTTTTACGAATTAGCGAGTCAGTTTATAAAGGAAGGAGGCGTTGTTTTTGGTGCTTCATTTGATACGACATTAAAATTGAAACACTCAAAGGCAACTGACCTTTCCGAATTGATTAAATTGTGTAAAAGTAAATATTTACATAGTGATATGAGTGGAATTTATACCGAAATTTCAAATTGTTTAAAAAGTGGCTTAAAAGTTATGTTTGTTGGAACGCCATGTCAAGTAAGTGCAGTTAAAAATATTTTTTTAGAAAAATATAACAAACAACTTGTTTTAGTAGATTTTTTATGTCATGGTACAGGCACACAAAAAATATTTGACATATGTATAAAAAATGAAGAAAAAAAGAGAAATGGTAAGATAATTAATTTTTCCTTTAAAGCAAAATCGAGGAACATAGGACACAGTTTTAAATATGAATTATTGCGCGAGGGCAAAAAGAAACTTGTAAAAGGATATAATTTTGAATTCCCTTATTATAATTCGTATTTGAAATACAATATATTTAACGAATATTGTTACAAATGTAAATATACTCGCAATGAAAGGGTTGGAGATATTACCTTAGGTGATTTTTGGGGAATACAAAAATATAATAGAAAATTAAAAGACTGGAAAGGGGTTTCTATGATTTCAGTTAATACCCCTAATGGTAAAGAATTGTTTGATAAAATCAAATCTTGCTGTAGGGTGTATGAATATCAAATTGAAAAAGCGTCTGCTAATAATCAAGCATTTAAGGAAAATGTAACTAGTACTTGTTATAATAGCAAGCTAGAACTTGAAAATATTCTAAAAACAAAAGGCGAAGAAGCCTTGTTAGAAAAAATGAGATGCAAAAACGTTAGGAAAATGATTTTACATTCCTGCATTCCTATGTTCATAAAAGAAATTTGGCACAAAGTTAGAGGTAGATGATGAAAATACTAGATATTTCTAAAATTCAAGAAATACAATTAAAACTCATGAAAAAACTTCATGCTTTTTTAATAGAAAAAGATATACCATATTATCTTATTGCAGGGAGTGCTTTAGGAGCGGTTAGACATAACGGCTTTATACCTTGGGATGATGATATAGATATAGGGATGTTTCGTGAAGATTACGAAAGGTTTATCCAAATATCTAAAGAATTTTCTTCGGAGTACGACGTTGTAAACTTTAAAAATGCAAATAATTGCGATTACGCATTAACTAGAATTTACATAAAAAATACCTATATTGATAATTCAACCATACTCAAGACTAAATTGGACAAAAGACTATATTTTGATATTTTTCCTTTGGACAACGTACCTAATGATGATGTGGAGTTGGCTAAGTATGAGAAAAGAATTAGGAAAATGAAATTAAGACTTCAAAAAGTCGATGTTAGAATTTATGAGAACTCTAAAATAAAGCTTCTCGTTAAAAATATTATATCTTTCACATTAAAGCCTTTTAGAAAAAGAATATTGAAGACTTTTGACCGCTTGATGAAGAAATATAGATATAATGATACTTTTAGGATTTGTTCATTGTGTAGTCAATATTCTTTCAAAAAACAAGTTATGTTGAAAACAATTTACGGTACACCAACTTTATATAAATTTGAAGACACTGAATTATATGCGCCAGAGAATATTCATGAATATTTATCAACATTATATGGCGATGATTATATGACAGTGCCCCCTGTTGAAAAAAGAAGAAAGGGTTACGATATTTATATTTTAAATGAGGATGAATAAATGCCAGCCTTTTTAACAAAACTAAAAAATTTTTATATAAATAAAAGAGGTTTTCATACAAAAAGGAAACTCGTTGTTTTTGAATCTGATGATTGGGGAAGTATTCGCATGCCCTCAAAAGAAGTATTTGAAAAATTAAAAAAGCTAGGTGATAATCCTGACAAAAATGCATTTTTAAGTAATGATTGTCTTGAAAATGAAAGTGATTTAAATGCTTTATATGACGTGCTCTCATCTGTTGTAGATAGCAAAGGAAATAATCCAATCTTTACATTGAATTTTGCTATGGCAAATCCAAATTTTGATAAAATAGATATAGAAAAAAACCTTTATGAATATGAGCTATTTTACGATACTTACAAAAAGTATTATGGTGAAAATAGAATTATGGAGGTTATCAAAGAAGGATTAAGTAAAAAATTAATTAGACCACAACTTCATTGTAGAGAACATTTAAATGTAGGCAGGTGGATGCGTGATTTGCGGCAAAAAAGAGAAGACACACTTATAGCTTTTGAATGTAAAACGATGGGGATAGGATCGTCTTTTCATAGATTAAACCTGTATGGATATATGGATTCGTTTAATACGGATTGTTGCTCAAACAAAGAGTTGTCTTATATACTTGATGATGCTGCTAAAATTTTTGCAGATGTTTTCGGATATAAAAGTTCAACGTTTGTTGCATCTTGCTTTGTTTGGAACGATTATTTGGAAGAGTGTTTAGTACGTAATGGTATACGATACATACAAAGCGGACCATGGCAAAACAAACCGATTGGTTCAAATGGTGATTATAACTTAAAAAGAGTGATACACTATACGGGACAAAAAAATAATAAAAAGGTATTGTTTGGTGTAAGAAATTGCAGTTTTGAACCTGCGTATAATCAAAATGCAACAGAGTGTGTTCATAGTTGTTTGGGAGAAATAAAGAAAGCCTTTAAGGCGAAAAAACCAGCTATTATAAACACACATAGGTTAAACTATATTGGTTCAATCAATCCTAATAATAGAGCAAAGAATTTAAGTGGATTAAAAAGACTTTTAGAACTAATTATGAAAGAATATCCTGATGTTGAGTTCGTTTCTACAGAACAACTATATGATATAATGGTGCGGAGTAAAAATGGTAAAAAAATCTAAAAACCGTTTGCTTACAAATATGCTAAGTTATGCAATTTTGCAAATAGTAAACATGTTGGTAGGGCTGTTTTTGCCAAGATTGTACTTGGCTGTTTATGGTTCCGAAGTAAATGGTATTATTTCAACTATTAATAGTTTTACAACATATTTTGCATATTTAGAGGCAGGGTTAGGTCTAACTTTAATACATTCATTATTTAAGCCATTGGCAGAGAGTAATATTGATGCTACAAATGGGATATTAACTTACTCAAAGAAACAATACCAAAAGATAAGTTATTTATACTTTGTATTAGTGGTTGTGCTTTCTTTAGTTTTCCCATTATTGAAAATTGCAAATGATATCACTCAGGTGGAATTTGTTTCTCTTGTGTTTGTTATAGGCTTATACGGGGCGCTAGACTTTTATTCAATGGCAAAATATAGAGTTTTGTTAACCGCTGACAGAAAAGAGTATGTAATATCTAATGCGATGATATTAGCACAATTACTTCGTTTTGTTTTCGTTTGGTTATTACTCAAATTTGATTTAAGCGTTGTTTTTGTAAAAATAGTGCCAATTCTTACGTTGCTTGTTAGGACTCTAATATTAAAAATTTATATTTCTAAAAAATATCCAAAATTTTCCTTTTCTACATTAGAAAAAACGAAAGTTTCTATGGCTAAGGATAGGTGGGATGCGCTATTATTGCAAATATCTATAAGTACCAGTGTTGCGTTGCCAACAATCGTTGTTTCACAAATTCTTGGATATAAAGAAGCAAATGTCTTTGCTTTATACAGCCTAATAATTTGTGCTATGATTTCTATTGTTTCTGCACTTAGTTCAGGTGTGTCACCAATGCTTGGGCGAGCAATTGCACAAGGAAAAGACATAAGAAAATCGTATGATATTTATGATTTTATAGTTACACTTGCAATTATAATAGTGTTTTCAATAACCGTTGTTATGATAATTCCATTTGTTGTATTATATACAAGTGTTGTTGACGATATAAATTATGTTGTGCCAACATATGCTGTATTATTCTGCGTTTGGGCGGCGCTATATTCATATAGAATTCCTGTTACTGCCGTTATAAATGCGGCAGGTATTTATAGACCAAATAGATGGCACAATATAATTAATTTAACTTTACAAGTTGTAGGTTGCACTATTGCAACACTTATTTGGGGCGGTTTTGGGTTGCTAATCATTATGATAATTGCAGCGCTTCATAGGAATATAACGTTAAGTATTGTTAACACTAGAGTAATATTACATAACGGAATACTAAGAAGCATAGTGAAGCAAGTTATCATGGTTTTAATAATTGTTGGTAATTTCTATTTGCTAAATGACTTTATTGGCAGTAAAATTACGGGCATATCAAGTTGGATTATATTTGCAGCAATAACATTTGTAATAGATAGTATTGTTTGCATAATAGTATATAGCTTGATAGATATAAAAACACTAAAAAGCATTATAAATATGATTAAGAGAAGGAAAATATCTAAAAAAGATATATCTTAATAGAATAGTTTATGTCATAAAATTTATAAAAATGGAGAATATAGAAATGTCGCATTTTACAAATAAAACATTGTTAATAACTGGGGGAACTGGTTCTTTTGGTAATGCCGTTCTCAAAAGATTTTTAAGAACGGACATCGGTGAAATTCGTATATTTTCTCGTGATGAGAAAAAGCAAGATGATATGCGCCATGAATTTCAGGCGAGGATGCCTGAAGTGAGCGACAAGATAAAGTTTTTTATCGGTGATGTGCGGGATTTGGACAGCGTCAGGAATGCAATGCATGATGTGGATTATGTGTTCCATGCGGCCGCACTGAAACAGGTGCCTTCCTGTGAGTTTTTCCCCCTTGAGGCAGTGAAAACAAATGTGTTTGGCACGGAAAATGTCCTTACGGCCGCCATTGATGCGGGAGTAGAATCGGTGATCTGCCTTTCTACGGACAAGGCTGCCTATCCTGTCAATGCCATGGGTACCAGCAAGGCCATGATGGAAAAGGTGGTTGTGGCCAAAAGCCGCACCACGAAAAAGACCAAGATCTGCTGCACCCGCTACGGCAATGTGCTTTGCTCCCGCGGCTCCGTTGTGCCCCTATGGATTGAACAGATAAAAAAGGGCGGAGCGATTGTGGATGTGAAAGACATTCCCGACCTTGTGCCTGTCCTCTCGGTGCTTGCCGCAGTAAGCCCCGGGAAAACGGAGTTTATAAACGCCGGCAGGCTCCGCATAAAAGAGAGCGACAG
>JAZNAX010000013.1:0-9520 GCA_045586765.1 Christensenellaceae bacterium
CTTAAGGTTTGCAACTTCCTTCTTTGGAAGAAGGTCAAACTCGCCCATTTTTTCCATGTTGTTGAGTTTGTTAAGTCTTTCTACTCTTGACCTAATTGTCTTAAAGTTTGTAAGCATACCACCGAGCCATCTTTGGTTAACATAGAATTGACCACATCTTTCTGCTTCTTCTTTAATAGCGTCTTGAGCTTGTTTCTTTGTACCAACGAAAAGTACGCTCTTGCCTTGTTTAGCGATTTCTACTACAGCTGGATAAACTTGATTTTCGATAAGTTCAACTGTCTTTTCAAGGTTAATGATATGAATACCATTTCTTTCGCCATAGATGTACTTTTTCATCTTTGGGTTCCATCTTCTTGTTTGGTGACCGAAGTGAACACCTGTTTCAAGAAGTTGCTTCATTGTAATAACTGCCATAATATTTACCTCCGTTATTCCTCCCCAACGCCGTTTATTTTGGGGTTACATTTCCACCGAGTAATAGTTTTTTGTGGAAACACGAAAACCCCACTTGCATTTGGGTGTGAATTTTTGCTTGTATATTTTAGCATAATTCGATTTATAGTGCAAACGTTTTTATATCATTTTTAAACTTTTTTTATCTTTTTTATATTTATAATATAAATAACCTATGCTTATGTAAAAAAAATTACCCCTAAGCATTTTCGCTTAGGGGCATAAATTAAAATTTTTATTAAACTCTAATTGGTTTTCCAACCTTTTCTTCGCAATATTTAATTAGTTCTTCAACAGATTTGCCACTAACTGACATATCGTAGAATTCGCAAATTAAATCTGTCATCCTGCCATTATATTCAGAGTATTTTTCAAGAGTTTTTCTTGCGCCGTTTTCTTTTGCAAATGCACATAATTCTTGGCTTCTTTCATCGCCATCAGGTGCAAAACGCATGCCGAGAGCAACGCCAAGACACAAATATTCGCAATTTACGTTATGCTTATCTGCAAGGTTGATTGCACCGATAAGTCTATCGTTTGTGCTAAGTTTTCTAATTGTATCTTTACCAACTCTAGCAACTGTGTCACCAAGAGCAACGTTAGAGAAACGATAAAGTAAGTTTTGTGCGTGAGAGATAAGGCTTTCAATTTCAACGCCGTTTTCTTTTGCAACTGCCATTGCTGATTGACAAAGAGCGTTAAATGCAACGCACTTAATGTCGTAATCGCCAATTGCCTCATAGATATATTCATAATTTCTTTGGTAACCTAAGTATGCGCAGAGAGCATGGCTCATGTTGTGCATAAAGAGTTTTCTTTGAATAAATAAGTTAAATGGAGCGAAAGGATATAAATTCTTAACTTCTGGAATTTCGCCCTTGAAAGCATCTTTATCAACAGGTAAAATGTTATATGGTTCAACGCAAACTCTAAGTGGGTTGCCTTGTTTCTTTTCTTCTGTCATAACAGGAACCATTCTGCCGATACTTGCTTCAACAAAGCCAACTTCCTTGTCAATTCTATCTGCATATTCTGGAATTTGTTCTTTGATTAAACCTTTAAGGAAATGGTCAGCACCGATTAAGTTTTCGCAAATAATGATATTAAAGAAACCTGCATTTCTTTCAAAACGCTTCTTTAAGCCTAAAGCAATAGGTTTTGCAATGAACTTTAACACGTTAACGCCGATTGCTGTTGCCATGATGTCACTTGTAGCAATTTCTTCTGAAACAAGTTCAATATCAGTTCCGTCAATGCCGTAAGCGTTTTTAACAACGTCTTCAACTATGCCTTCAGTTGTAACGATTTCAACAGGATATTCTTTGTCAGCATTAAGTCTTGCGATAACTTCTTTATTGATATCAATAAAACCAACTGAATAACCACTTTGTGAAAACAATTGACCAATAAAACCTCTACCGATATTGCCTGCACCATACATAATAAATTTTTTCATATCTACCCTCGCTAAATATAAATATCTAATGTAAATAATGGCTAAGTGCCACTAAAAATTATTATAGCACAATCTTTTTTGTTTGGCAAACAAAAATTTATCATTAGCCCCACTTTTTATAATTTATCATCGCCCATAAATAAAACAAAAAACAAACCATTATAAAAAAGGTGGCAACGATTTACGTACCACCTTTAATTTTATAATATTAATAGAGTTTTGTGAACTCATAATCTGGGTCGATGCCCAATTTCTTTAATGCTTCTTCCTTTCTCTTTTTGATGTCGCCATCTAAAGCATCAAAGTAGTTGTTACCTTCTGTGTCGATATCAACGATAAATGGTCCTAAGTCTTTAACCTTAAAGAACCAAGATGCTTCGATACTGCCGAGTTCATCAAATAGATGCACGTCTTGAACTTCGATAGAGTCAATCCAAAGGTTTGGACTTACTGAACGTGGTGAGCAGTGAACACACTTCATTTTCTTCATCATTTCTGCTGTGCTCTTGCCCATTGTTGTTTTACCGATAATCATCTTTAATTTCCAGTTTTCAACACTCTTAGCACCCCATTTTTCAAATCTAATGCTTGATGTTGGCATGAAAGATTTAAGTGACCATTCGCCGTTTTCTTTAACGATGATAGGTCCATTGTGGATTAAAACGTTTCTATCATCTGTTGAGAAAGGTAGTTCGTGACCTTCGTCAAAAATATATTTATGTAGTCTTGAACGACAAGTGAAAACCTCACCACTGATATAAATTGTATCGCCGAGTTTTAATTGTTCAATATCCTCGTTTTTAAGAGGAGCTTGTAAATGATATTCTGCCATATTTATTACCTTCCTTCAAACCAATTTGGACTTGACATTGCTGTCACTTTTCCATCTGCATCAATTCTTGATGATGCTCTACGAGCAACCATACAGTTTGTACTTGTTGCAACTGCAATACCAGCAATGTGTGTATATGCATATTCAACGTTAACGCCAAGAACAGATGTTGAACCACCTGCACCTAAAAGACCGATACCTAAGCTGTTAATTGCTTCGTATAAATCTTCTTCGATTTTTCTAAACATTGGGTCTGGGTGTTTAGAACCAACTGTTCTAAGACAAGCAGCTTCTTTTGCAAGGTTAGCAGCAACGTTAGCTGTACCACCGATACCGATACCCAAAACTGTTGGTGGGCATACAGCACCTGCACGAGTTGATGCTACAACGCAGTCTAAGATGAACTTTTCGATACCCTTAACGCCGTCAGCAAATGCAACGATACGGTGTCTTGTACCACCGAAACATTCAGAGCCACCACCCTTAGCAACATATGACATTTCGATTGCATCACCATCAACGAATTGATAAGTAAAGTCTGGAATGTTCATACCGATGTTGTTACCTGGGTCATAACCTGTTAGTGGGTGCTTCATTGTTGCACGGAGATAGCCGAGTTTTGTTGCTCTTGCAACAGCACGACGAGTTGCTTCTTCCATAGCCATGAAACCACCTTCAACTTCGAACTTGTTACCTACTTTGAAGTAGAAAATTGGCCAACCTGTGTCTGGGCAGAGTGGGTTTTGGCGAACTTTAGATAAAGCCATGCTATCATAAGTTGCTTGCAAACCCTTTCTTGCTTCTGGGCTTTGTTCTCTTGCAATCGCTTGTTCAAACGCTAACTTAACGTCTGGAGAGATTTCAGTTGCGCCACGCTTGATTGTCTGAAATATTGTTTCTTCAAATAAATCAATTTTAATCATATTAGTCACCTATTAAAATTTTTGCTAGTGGCATATGTTGTTGACAACCATAAATATCGTCATCAGCTAAGCTACCACTAATATTTTTTCTTGGGAATGTTATTTTCAATGAGTTAACAACATCATAGAAAATAAAGTCAATGAGTTTAATGTCCATATTGTAAGCATCAGCTACCATTTCTTTTGTTAAAAGAGATTTAACTTTTTCGTAATTTTCTTTTGTATCGAAAATCAAGTCAAAAGTAATGTAAAGTGGACCTGCGTTTTTACTTCTTAAAATTTTTGTGTAATTGATAAGTGGTTGTTTCATAATTACACCTCCATAATTTCGATTTTAGCAGTTTCTGAAAGGTCATCAACTTGAACTAAATGGAAAACTGAGAATTCATATACTTCACCAATATGGATATCTGATGGTGAGAATGGGAAAGCAAGGTTTCCTGCAGAAGATTTTCTGCCAACATAGTCGCAGTGAAGCATACGGCTTCTTGCAAGTGCGCAAACTGTGTCTGCAATTGCTTGAGTCTTAGCAACGATGTCGATAATTACAGAAAGTGAAGATTCTTTGCCACCACTAAGTTTAAATGATAGGTTATAATCTTCTGGCTTAATGATGTCTTTTGTATTTTCTTTTACGAAGTCAGAAACTGTCTTTGTGATTAAATCGATATGAGCGATAGTGTTATCATCGTTGATTGTTGCTGGGCTTATTGTTCTAAAGCCTGAGCATTTAACACCTTCAAGTTTAAGTGTTGGAACTTCTGCCATCTTAAATTCAGAGCCAGAAACTCTAACAGTTCTTTCATCGATTTGTTCGAACTTGCTGTTCTTAAGGTCAGCAACTCCGTCTGGTTCAAAAATTAGATATGGGTTTGTTTGTTCATAAAGTGTATGAGCAGCAACTCTATCTACCGTACAACGCTTTTGTGGGTTTGCTGGACGGAGTTCAAAGTGGTCTTTATACATATAACCTTGCATAACGTCTGCAGCAGAAACAGGTTCAGCACACATACCACCACATTCCATAATTTTTGCCATATGGAAAGCAAGACCATGGTCATAACCTTCAAATAGACATGGAGCAGCATAGATTGCTGTATCGCACGCTCTACCACATAAGATTACGTCAACCTTTTGTTCTAACATTTTCATAATAGGTGCAACACCTATTTGGCTAACGATTGTTTCACTCTTTTCGATTTCTTCTCTGTTTGCAGGGAAGCATTCGCTCATATTAATCATTTTGCCGTTATCATATTTTTCTAAAACATATTCTTTAGAAACGTCACTGTAAATAACAGCAAGCTTAAATGATAATTTCTTTTCTTTGCAAATTTCAAATAAAATTTCTTTGAGCCATTCAACGTGACGCTTACTACCTGCGCCACCAGCAGAACCAATAATAAATGGTGCTTTGTGCTCTAATACCTTTGGAAGTGCTAATGCTAAGTCACGCTTTACTGCATTTCTGTCAGTAAAAGACTTGCCACTACCTAAGTAATATGGACCAGGGTCTGTAGAACCTGCGTCAACGCCTACATAATCAACTTTTTCAGAAAATGCATGTTCTAATGATTCTTCACTGTAACCATAGCCAAGCATTCCAGTTAATGCAACTATTTTCATTGTTCATCCCTTCTTGTTTTTTTATTTAATTATATCACTATTAAAATGCTTTGTAAAGTCATTTTTTTATTTTTTTATTTTTTATAGTTTGCATTTTTATTAAAATTTCTTGCATTTTTATTAAAGTGTGTTATACTATATATCAAAAAGATATAATAGGCTTCAGTTATGGATATTAAAAATTTTATTTTATCATATTATGGCAACGCAACAGAAGGTGTGCATATTCAAAGGGTTAAGGACAGCTCAATAGCACAAAAGCCACATACCCACGAATATTTTCAGGTCTTCTATGTGATAGAAGGTCACTTAACCCACTTTGTCGGCGAAACGTCTTCTACCCTTTATCGTGGGGATATGACCATAATTCCACCAAACAAAAAACACCACATAGGTCCAACCGATAGTAGCACTGCCTTTTATTCTTTTTCGTTTATGCCAAGCATTTTTGAAGATAGAAACCAAAGCGACACCATCGCCATGCAGTTTTTAAAACAATTAGAGAGCATAAGCGAAAGTGCAATTCACCCAAAAATTACCCTGCCTAACGAAGAACTGCTTTTTATCGATACTATTATGGAAAGCATTTATAAAGAGTTCAACAAACAAAGCATCGGCTCTAAAGAAATGATAAAGGCAAGCACGGTTATTTTGCTTACCATATTTGCTCGCACCTATTTCGAGTCTATAAAAGGCAGTATCCCCGATAGGTTTGACAACCTTAATCAATACGTTTTGCACTGTATTAAGTATATCGAAACCAACCTACACGAAGATTTATCGCTAACCGAAATGGCAAAGCGCTCGGCAATGTCAAAGAGCAGTTTTTGCAATGCTTTTTTAGAAATTACAGGCAAGCCGTTTAAGAAATACTTAAACATTAAAAGAATTGAGCACTCAATCTCGCTTATTAAAAAGGGCTATCAACTAACTTCGGTTTATACCCTTTGTGGATATAAAGATTACAGCACTTTTATAAGAAATTTCAAAAAGGTTATGGGGGTTGCCCCATCGCAATATACCTTCTAAAATAAACCAAAATTTTGGCAGAAGTTTTTTATAGAAAAAGCAAGATTTATTGCATTAAAAATCTTGTCAAATATAAATATTTGTGCTAAAATGAGTTTAACAATTTAAATTTACATTATATATTTATGGAGAATTATTATGAGCAAACAATTTAAGATTGGAAGTAGTAAAAAAATTATTACTCCACCACTAGGAACTCCACTTTATGGATATACAACAAAAAGACCAGCATCAAGCGTAAACGATGACCTTACAGTAACGGCTGTCGCTTGCGAACAAGATGGTCTTCGTGGCGTTATCATCAGTGCTGATATTTGTAGTGTTACAGAACAAATCGTTGATACAATGAGAGAGCAAATCCAAAAGGAAACAGGCGTTCTAAAAGAAAACATTTCTTTCTCTGCAACACACACCCACTCTGGCCCAGCAATTAAGTCTTCTGGTGGTTGGGGCGTTGCTAACACAGAATACATAAACGGAATTTTAATCCCACAAACTGTTGCTGCTGCTAAAGATGCAGTTGCTAGCATGATTCCTGCTGTTATGGGCGTTGGCACAACACAAAGCCTTGTTGGTATTAACAGGCGTGAAATCGATGAAGACGGCAAAGTTCTTTTAGGTCAAAACCCATTTGGCGTTTGTGATACTACTATGACCGTTTTAGCATTTAAAGATTTAGATGGCAAAAATATTTTAAGCATGGTTCACTATAGTTGCCACGGCACATCTGCTGGCAGATGTACAAAGATTACTCGTGACTGGCCAGGTATCATGGTTGATGCTTTAGAACTTCAATCAGGTGCAACAAGTGTTTTCTTCAATGGTTCTGAAGGCGATATGGGTCCAAGAATTTCTAATGGTAGCACTACAGGTGAAACAGGCGATGTTGATTATGTAAACGAAATAGGTAATCTCGCTGCTATCGATGCTGTTAGAGCATTTAGAAGCATTAAAGATTTTAATGAAGTTGACTTTGGCATTATTAAGGGCGAAATCAAACTTCCATATAAACCTATCCCTACACTAGAAGAAGCAAAGGCTAAACTTGCTAAACTCGATGCTCAAGAACAACTTATCGAAGTTGACTTCCGTGAACACGCAGTTCTTCAAGAAACAATCAAGATGCACGAAGAAAATGCTAAGTTCGATGACCATATGCACATCGACCAAGTAATGTTTAAGTTCAACTCAACGGTATTTGTACCTTTCCCATTTGAACTTTTCTCTGAAATTGCATTAAGACTTAGAACATATAGCCCATTCCAAAACACACTTTGCACATGTAATACAAACGGCTCACATTTCTATCTCCCAACACAAACAGAAATGGCAAGGGGTGGCTATGAAATCGAAATCTTCTTGTATGCAACACTTTATAAGCTCCAAAACAACACTGATGACACAATCATTAAAGAAAACTTAAGAATTATGAGAGAATACTTAAAAAATAAGTAATATTAAAAGTTGAATATATTTATTAAAACTAAAAACACCAACCAGCAGGTTGGTGTTTTTCTTTAGTTTCAAACAACTATTTCCAAAAATATTTTCTAGCCATTGTTGATAGATTGTTTTGTTTCCAAGTATTTTTTTGTTTATCATAATACATAATTGTAAATGATTCAACAAAATCAATTTTTTCTTTGCATTGTGGGCAACAGCATTGAAACTCAACTTTTGCTATC
Organism: Christensenellaceae bacterium; assembly: GCA_045586765.1. Taxonomy (GTDB): domain Bacteria; phylum Bacillota; class Clostridia; order Christensenellales; family Borkfalkiaceae; genus UBA1259. The sequence continues at coordinate 8,008 of JAZNAX010000013.1, forward strand.
ACTTTATCAACAGTTTCATCACGCTGAATTTCTTCCCAGCTAATATCTTTTTGATAGTCATACTTAGTGTTGCAATGTGGGCAAAAAGAACGGCTTATAATTTTTTTACCTCTAAAAAACAACCAAACGCCACATAATATAAATGTCGCTGCAAATACGGCTGCAAAAATTAACAAATCAGAAAGTATAATTCCTAATACCAAAAAGGCTACCCCTATTGCTTCTAAAACTATGAAAGTCGTTTTGTTTTCTTTCAATGCTTTTTCTTTTGTCTTTTGTTTTACCATATCTTCTCTCCTTTGTTTTTAAGTGTATCTCACTATTAGTAATAATTATATTATAATCTTAGTATACTAAGATGTCAAGTGATTTTTATAAAAATTTAGTATACTAAGATTATGATGTGTATTTTCTGTGAAAGATTAAAATTATTAAGGGTAGAAAAAAAGTTATCTCAACCTGAACTTGCCAAATTAGTTGGTGTTAGTAAAGGCATGATATCTTTTTGGGAAAATGGAATAAACGAACCAACTATAAGTAATTTAATAAAACTTTGCCAAATTTTTGATGTTTCATCAGATTATTTATTAGGTATAGAAGACTAAAGCCACCGAAAATTCGGTGGCGTTTTATTTTTGGCTGCCCCTGACAGACGCATCTACACTAAGGGCAACAACCATTCATTTGGCGATAGCCAAATATGTCGCAACAAGTTATATAATGTTAACAACTTTGCTCAAAAAGAGTTGTTTGCAAAAATCGAACGAAAAATTAACTGCGACCTTTTCCCGTGCCGTAAGCCGTATGATAAAGTGCAAAACTTGTTTTGCAAAGTTGTTAAGACTTAAAAGTTTTATTAAAAAACTTTTACTTTATCATTATTGATTATATTGTTTATAGAGTTTACTCTAATAAACGATAAATCATAAGGCTTTGGCTATCCCTGACAAACGCTCCTCCGTTTCACTACGGAGTCCTCGCCCATCAAAGATTGTCCATCATATGACGGACGAACGGCAGTTCTCGTCATCGGTAGGGAACAATGCAAAAAGAAAAGCACCCATCAAAAGATGGATGCTTTCTTTTTGGCTGCCCCTGACAGACTCGAACTGACGACACTGCGGTTAACAGCCGCATGCTCTACCTACTGAGCTAAGGGGCAATGTTTGGCTTTATAAAAAGCCAAAGTTTAATAATGGATGCAGCAACAACCTATTTTCCCGTGCCGTCTCCAGCAAAGTATTTTCGGCGCTAGTGAGCTTAACTTCTGTGTTCGGTATGAGAACAGGTGGGACCTCACCGCTAACGTCACCGCAATGGTATATACACAAGGCTTTGCCTTGAACATATCTTGCTTTTCGTGTACAAATACATTGTACACTTTTTTTATCTTCCCGTCAATTTATTTACACGGTAGATTGACAACTGCATAGATTTTTTTAATAGTAATTAATTTCTTGGCTCCTGACAAAATTGTATAGTTAGGTGTTTCTGTAATTAATTCGCTAATCAT
>JAZNAX010000014.1:0-13295 GCA_045586765.1 Christensenellaceae bacterium
CATGGCAAGCAAAGCAATAGCAATTCCTCCCTTGCAGTCTATAGCACCGGGAGCATGAATTTTGCCCCCTTCTATTTTTACTGCAGGCTCGCCAAAAATCCCCTTTTCGTGCACTGTATCCATGTGTGCCATAAACATACAACTTTTTTCTTTGCCTTCGTTAATGTCAATGATAAGAAAATCTCCACACTTTTGCATTTTTTTACGCCTTACACAAAAGCCTTCGCTTTTAGCATATTCGGTTATATAGTCAACCATTTGGTCAATAGTATCTTTGTCATACGCTCTTGCTTCAAAAGAACAAATTTTGCATAAAAAGTCTATGTATTGGTCTTTATAATTTTCTACTGTTTGAAACAATAAATCTTTAGAAATTTGCATATCCTTACCTCGCCCCTTATTATATCACACCATATTAAAAAAGTAAATCTATAAAATTAAAATTTAGTGATAAAACTATTTGTATACTCCCTGCGGGAAACTCTACGCTAAAGCTAAGATGGACTTTCTCATCTATGCTTGTTTGTTATAGGCGTCCAAACATCAGACTTCTCGCAATCTATAATAACCCAAAAAAAGACCTAAAAAAGGTCTTTTTCTTTTGGCGGTCCCACAGGGAATCGAACCCCGAACTAGCCCTTAGGAGGGGCTTGTTATATCCGTTTAACTATGGAACCTTATGAGTAGCAACAATCTACTATTTTAATTTTTTACAAGTGCTTAGTTTATAACGGATAGAACAATGCTTAGCCGAGCCATATGGGGCTAACACCATCGGGCATTTACAAGATTTATCCATTTAACTAAGGAAGCAAATGTTTTAATGTTCCTTTGCTTAAACATATTAACATTTTTATTAAAATTTTTCAAGTATTTTTATAGTAATGATAAAAACTTTTATAAATTATTGTCGTTTATTGCATAGTATCCCCACCATGAGCAAAAAATTAGGGCAAAGCGATTTCGCTTTGCCCTAATAGAAATTTCTTAAAAATTATTTCTTTGCTTCATAATGAGTATGTAATAATTCGTGTGCTTTATGTCCACCAACTTCGCCAAAGAAATTATCGTAGAGTGCTTTAATGCTTGCATTATCGTGACTCTTTCTATTTTCTTTATTAGCATCGTCGTTATAAAGACCTTTTGCTCTCATACCCTTATAGTCGATATCAGAACGAGTGAATGCATCAACGAAAGGTTGTCCACCACCGTTTACGCAACCACCTGGACAGCTCATAATTTCGATAAATTGATAATCTGCCTCGCCAGCCTTAACCTTATCGCAAAGGTCTCTTGCGTTTTTAAGGCCACTTACAGCAGCAACCTTAACTTTTAAGCCACCCACATCGTAAGTTGCTTCTTTAATACCTTCCATACCACGAACATCTGTAAATTCAACACTGCCAAGCTTTTCGCCTGTAATCTTTTCAACAGCAGTTCTAAGAGCAGCTTCCATAACGCCACCTGATGCACCGAAAATAACGCCTGCGCCTGTATATTCGCCAAATGGGTTATCTGGATTTGTATCAGTTAAGTGATTGAAGTGGATACCATGTTCTCTAATCATTCTAACAACTTCTTGAGTTGATAAAACGAAATCTACATCGCCATTAAACTTTTCTCTCTTAGCTTCATCTTTCTTAGCAGAGCAAGGCATGATAGCAACGTGAACATGTTTCTTTTCGCCCTTATACATAGCCTTAACTGTTGCAGCGAGCATTTGCATTGGACTCTTACATGTTGAGATATTATCGAGTAGTTCTGGATAATTTTCTTCAGCAAATCTAATCCAAGCAGGACAGCAAGATGTGAACATAGGGAGTTTGCCACCATTTGTAACTCTACCGATAAATTCGTTTGCTTCTTCCATAATTGTAAGGTCTGCACTGATATTTGTATCATAAACCTTATCAAAGCCCATTTCTTTAAGAGCTGTTGTAAGTTTGCCCATTACGTTTGTGCCTTCAGGAAGACCAAATTCTGTGCCGAGAGCAACTCTAACAGCTGGAGCGATTTGAACTGAAACTTCAACGTTAGGGTCGCCGATTTCTTTCCAAACCTTATCTGCGCAGTCACGAATAACGATAGCGCCTGTTGGACAAACTGCAGCACATTGGCCACAGCCAACGCAAGGTGAATTGTTGATATCGCCATCGAAAGCCGTTGCAATCTTCATCTTTGAGCCACGGAAAGCATAGTCGATTGCGCCAACTGTCTGAACTTCGTTACACATTCTAACGCACTTACCACAAAGAATACATTTGCTTGGAGTTCTTACAATACTATATGAAGAGTTGTCTGAAGCGAGTGAGCAAGAGTTGTTTGGGAAACGAATACCTTCAATATTAAACTTATAAGCAAATTCTTGAAGTTTACATTTACCACTCATGTGACAAGTTGTACAATCTCTGCAGTGGTTAGCGAGCAATAGCTCTAAAATCATTTTTCTATACTTTCTAAGTCTTGGAGTGTTAGTTTTGATAACCATACCATCTCTTGGCTTGCAAGAGCAAGAAGCATCAAAACGGCCCCTTTCATCTTCGAACATACACATTCTGCATGCGCCGTAAATAGAAAGTTCTGGGTCATAACAAAAGGCTGGAATTTCGATACCTGCTTTTCTTGCAAGTTCTAAAATATTCTTTTCGCCTTCGATTTCAACTTTTATTCCATCTATAATCATATATTCACTCATAATTATATCTCCTTTATAGCGTGGAATGGACAATTTGATAGACATGCCCCACACTTAATACATTTATCTTGGTCAATAACGAAAGGCTTTTTAATTTCGCCTGTGATAGCATTAACCGGACAGTTTCTTGCACACTTAGAGCATCCCTTACAAAGTTCAGCGTCAATAGTGATTGTTTTAAGTTTTTGACAAGCACCTGCTGGGCATTTCTTATCATAGATGTGTGCTCTATATTCATCTTCAAAATACTTAATAGTTGAAAGAACAGGACCTGCAGCAGTTTTTCCTAAACCACAAAGTGCAGTTTTAGAAATTGTTTCGCCGAGTTCTTTTAAGAGTTCGATGTCGCCGTCTCTACCATTGCCATCAACGATACGATTTAAGATTTCGAGCATGCGCTTTGTACCTTCTCTACAAGGAACGCACTTACCACATGATTCTTTTTGTGTAAAGTCCATAAAGAATCTTGCAACTTCAACCATACAAGTTTTATCATCCATAACAACGAGTCCACCAGAACCGATGATTGCGCCAACTTTAGAGAGTGAGTCAAAGTCAAGTGGTAAATCTAAATGTTCTTCAGTTAAGCATCCACCTGATGGGCCACCGATTTGAACAGCCTTAAACTTGCCACCACCACGAACACCACCACCGATATCAAAAATGATTTCACGGAGTGTTGTGCCCATAGGAACTTCAATAAGACCAGTGTTATTTACGTTACCTGTTAAAGCAAACGCCTTTGTGCCTGTTGAAGTTTCTGTGCCGATTTTCTTAAACCATTCACTACCATTACAAATGATTAGTGGAACGTTTGCAAAAGTTTCAACGTTGTTTAGAACGGTTGGTTTTTCAAACAAGCCGTTTTCAACAGTTCTTGGTGGTTTTGTTCTTGGCATACCACGCTTACCTTCAATAGAAGCAGTAAGGGCTGAACCTTCACCACAAACGAAAGCACCTGCACCACGGTTGATATGTAAATTAAATGTATGACCAGAGCCTAAAATATCTTCGCCCAAAAGACCTAATTCTTCTGCTTGAGCGATTGCATTTTTAAGTCTTGCAACTGCAAGTGGATATTCTGCACGAACGTAGATATAACCTTCTGTTGCGCCTGTTGCAATACCTGCGATAAGCATACCTTCAATCATAGCGTGTGGGTTGCCTTCCATTACAGACCTATCCATAAATGCGCCTGGGTCACCTTCGTCACCATTACATACAACGTATTTAGGGAAGTTCTTTTGTCTTGCAACTTGGCTCCATTTCTTGCCTGCTGGGAATCCACCACCACCACGGCCACGGAGACCTGATTCTGAAATTTCGTTAATAACGCTTTCAGCATCCATTTCGAATAAAACTTTTTCTAAAGCCTTATATCCACCTCTTGCAAGGTATTCGCCTATATCTTCTGAATCGATATGTCCACAATTTTCAAACACGATACGAGTTTGTTTTTTGTAGAAAGGAATTTCTTCTTGTTTAGCGTATTCTGCTTTTTGTCCATAAACTAGTCTTTCAATAAGTTCTTTGCCGATAATAGATTTTTCAACTATTTCTTCGCAATCTTCAACCTTAACTTTTGTATAAAGCCAGCCTTGTGGGTCAATTCTTAAAAGTGGACCCATTTCGCAGAAGCCGTTACAACCTGTCTTTTTAGCACCGATTGGGTGGTCTACATGCTTTTCAAGAGAAACTTGAACGTTAGCACCCTTTTCTTTTAAGAGTTCTAATAATCTGTCATAAATTTTAAGAGCACCACCAGCGATACAGCCTGTACCAGCACAGATTAAAATCTTTGTTGATTGTGCATCAAGTTCTTTAACGCAGGTTTCTCTAAAACTTCTTAATTGTTCAACACTTTTAAGTTTAGACATGTTCAGCCTCCTTGATATCCTTAATAACTTGTCTTACCTTTTCTGGTGTCATTGCTGAATGAACGGTTTCGTTAACCATCATTACAGGAGCAAGACCACAAGCGCCAAGGCAAGAAACGGTTTCTACCGTGAACATAAGGTCATCCGTTGTCTTTTGACCTTCTTTAAGACCTAAGATTTTTCTAAGTTCGTTTAGAACAGGAACAGAGTGACGAACGTGACACGCAGTTCCATCACAAACCTTAATTACATACTTTCCTTTTTGTTCTAAAGAAAAGTTTTCATAAAAGGTTACAACGCCATAAATCTTTGCTTCGCTTATGCTAAGTTTTTCAGCAAGATATGGGAAAATTTCCTTTGGTAAATATCTGTAATGTTCTTGTGCTTCTTGTAAAACGGCAATAAGTGCTTTTTCTTCATTGCCAAACTTTTCAATTGCACGGTCTAGTATAGTGTAATCAAACATACATTTCCTCCGTTTGTCTTTTTAACTAATTTCTTTTTTAGAGCATTTAATCGTCCAAAGAAATTTTTGGGCGATTAAAATCAAAATTTATTTATTCAAATATTCATCGATTGCTTTAGCGGCAGTTTTACCAGCACCCATAGCGAGAATAACTGTTGCAGCGCCTGTAACAGCGTCGCCACCAGCATAAACTGCTTGAACTGATGTTAAACCGTTTTCATCAGTGATGATACCACCATGCTTGTTAACTTCTAAGCCTTCTGTTGTTGACTTAATAAGTGGGTTTGGAGATGTTCCAAGTGCCATGATAACGACGTCTGCTTCGATATCGAAATCGCTTCCCTTAACTTCAACAGGGCGTGCTCTACCAGAAGCATCTGGTTCAGAAAGTTCCATTTTTACGCATGTAACTGAACTTGTCCAACCTGTTTCGTTGCCGTTAATCTTAACAGGGTTTGTCAATAGGTCAAAGATAATGCCTTCTTCCATTGCGTGTTCAACTTCTTCCTTTCTTGCTGGAAGTTCGTTGAGTGTTCTTCTATAAACGATATGAACATCGCCACCTAAACGCTTAGCACATCTTGCAGCGTCCATTGCAACGTTACCACCACCAACAACAACTACTTTTGAGCCACGCTTAATAGGTGTTGTAGCATCGTCTTTATATGCTTTCATAAGGTTGATTCTTGTTAAGAATTCGTTTGCTGAATATACGCCGTTTAAGTTTTCACCTGGGATATTCATGAACTTTGGAAGACCTGCGCCTGAACCTACGAACACAGCCTTAAAGTCATATTCTTTGATAAGTTCTTCAATAGATAAAACTTTACCGATAACCATGTTTGTTTCAATCTTAACGCCTAAATCTTTAAGTGTGTCGATTTCTTTTTGAACTATGCTCTTTGGAAGTCTAAATTCTGGAATACCATAAACAAGAACGCCACCTGCTAAGTGGAATGCTTCGAATACAGTTACGTCGTAACCCTTTTTAGCAAGGTCACCTGCACAAGTAAGACCTGATGGACCAGAACCGATAACAGCAACCTTTTTGCCATTAGATTCAGGTTTAACAGCCTTTTCTTTGCAGTTTGCATTGTGATAGTCTGCAACGAATCTTTCAAGTCTTCCGATAGCAACAGGTTCGCCTTTAATACCACGAACACAGTGTTTTTCGCATTGAGATTCTTGTGGACATACTCTACCACAAACTGCTGGAAGTGAAGATGACTCAGAGATAATTTGATATGCACCTTCAAAGTCCCCTTCTTTTACCTTAGCGATAAATTCTGGGATATGTACCATAACAGGACAGCCACTGATACATGGCTTGTGTTTACAATTTAAGCATCTTTCTGCTTCGTCCATTGCTTGTTCTGGTGTATAACCTAAAGCAACTTCTTCAAAGTTCTTATTTCTAACATCTGCCTCTTGATGTGGCATTGGATTTTTCTTTAAAGACATATTTGGCATAATTATTTAACCTCCTTTTTAAAAAGGTTGCAAGTTTCTTCGTACTTGTGTCTTTCCCATTCTTTATATGTTGCGCCACGCTTCATAGCTTCGTCAAAATCAACTAAGTGACCGTCGAATTCTGGTCCATCAACGCAAGCGAACTTTGTTTCGCCACCAACTGTTAAACGACAGCCACCACACATACCAGTTCCGTCAATCATAACAGGGTTCATACTAACGATTGTCTTAACGCCATACTCTTTTGTGAGTTTGCAAACGAATTTCATCATGATAACAGGTCCGATAGCGATAACTTCATCATAGTTTTCACCACTTTCGATAAGGTTCTTTAGAGCATCTGTTACTAAGCCCTTTGTACCAGCCGTTCCGTCATCGCTCATGAGAACGTATTTATCACTAACAGACTTAAATTCATCTTCTAAAATAACTAAATCTTTGCATCTAAAACCAACTATTGAGTGAACTTCGCATCCTTCTTCGTGAAGTTTCTTAGCAACAGGATATGCAATAGCACAGCCAACGCCACCACCAACAACAGCAACTTTCTTTAAGCCTTTAGTGTGAGTTGCGTTTCCGAGTGGACCAACGAAGTCTGCAACAGAGTCACCAACTTCAAGTTGGTTAAGTGTGTAAGTTGTAGCACCTACGATTTGGAAAATAACGGCAACAGTGCCCTTTTCTCTGTCGTAGTCAGCAACGGTTAAAGGAATTCTTTCGCCGTCTTCGGTTGCTCTGATGATTACGAATTGACCAGCCTCTGCTTTTTTAGCAACAAATGGTGCATAAACGTCAATTCTTGTAACAGTTGGGTTAAGAACTTTTTTGTCAACAATTTTGAACATAAACTCTCCTTTGTCTAAGTAATTAGTGGAGTTTACCACTAGTAAAAACTTTTATTTTTTATATCCAATATATTTTATCACATTTATTCTTTCATTTCAACCTTTTTGAGCATTTTTTAATTTTTAAATAGCCATTTTTTTTGGTAATTACATAAATGTAAAAACCCTGTAGATTTTATCCACAAGGTTTTTTGATGTTTAATATTTTACGCTATATAAGATATCTTCATAAGTTGGGAAAGTTATAAACTCTTTACCAATTAAAAGTTCCATTTGGTCGGCATATTCTCTTACGGTTTGCATGCCTTTAAGCAAGTTGTCTTTGCAGAATTTTGCCTTTTTAAGACTATCCCAAGTTTTTGAGTATTTTTTCTCATCGGCATCAAGTTTTTCAAGTGCTTCGTAGAATTTATCAGCAAGATTACTTATTGTGCTAATCAAGTTTTGTTCTAACCTACTTGGTAACTTACTAGAATAGTTTTGTTTAAGTTTAATCTCTTTAAGTAAAAATGTTTGGTAAGAAATTATCGATGGAATAATATGCTTTCTTGCGATATCGATAGCAGTAAGCGCTTCGATATGGACTATGTTAGAATAGTTTTCAAGCAAGATTTCCATACGAGAGTGAATTTCGTTTTCCGACAATACATTATGCTTTGTAAAGAGTTCGATATTCTTCTTTTGAGTGTATAGTGGAAGGGCATCTACAGTAGATTTTAGGTTTAAAAGCCCACGCTTTTTGGCTTCTTTTTCCCATTCTTCGGAATAGTTATTACCACTAAACAATATACGCTTATGTTCTTTAATCTTTGCTTTGATAAGTTCGTTAAGGCTAGCATTAAAGTCCACTGCATTTTCAAGTTTGTCGGCAAACTCTTTAAGTTCATCTGCAACTATTGTGTTTATAATAAAGTTAGGACATGCCACGTTAAATGATGAGCCAACCATTCTAAACTCAAACTTGTTACCTGTAAATGCAAAAGGAGAAGTTCTGTTTCTATCGGTAGAATCCTTTGGTATTGGTGGCAATACAGATACGCCTATTTTAAGTTCGGCTTTCTGTTTAGCGTTATATTGAATGCCACTTTCTATTGACGATAAAACATCTTCAAGTTCTTCGCCAAGATAAATAGAAATAATGGCTGGTGGGGCCTCATCAGCACCAAGTCTATGGTCGTTCGCTGCAGATGCAACGCTTATTCTAAGCAAGTCTTGATGCTTGTCAACAGCACTGATAACTGCCATTAAGAAAAGCAAGAATTGTGCGTTTTCGCTTGGGGTAGCACCTGGGTCTAATAGGTTTTCGTTGGTGTCTGTGCTGATTGACCAGTTATCGTGCTTACCACTACCGTTAACCGATGCAAATGGTTTTTCGTGCAACAAACAAACTAAGCCGTGCTTGTTTGCAACGCTTTTCATAAGTTCCATTGTAAGTTGGTTTTGGTCGGACGCAATGTTTATAGAAGTGAACACAGGCGCAAGTTCGTGCTGAGCAGGAGCAACTTCGTTGTGCTTTGTTTTTGCATATACGCCGAGTTTCCAAAGTTCTAAGTCAAGCTCTTTCATAAATGCAGAAACCCTTGACTTGATTGCGCCATAATAATGGTCTTCAAGTTCTTGTCCCTTAGAAGGTCTTGCACCGAACAAAGTTCTACCACAATGTATTAAATCTAAACGCTTTTCATAAACGCTTTTGTCAATTAAGAAATATTCTTGTTCTGTTCCACAAGTTGGCATAACCTTTTTAACGTTTGTTTTGCCAAAAAGTTTAAGTATTCTAAGTGCTTCTTTGTTAAAAGTTTCAAGAGAACGCAAAAGTGGTGTTTTTTTATCAAGAGCTTCGCCACCATAAGAACAAAATGCTGTTGGGATATAAAGACTGCCATCTTTTACAAAGGCATAAGAAGTTGGGTCCCACGCAGTGTAGCCCCTTGCTTCAAAAGTCGCCCTTAAGCCACCAGAAGGAAAACTAGATGCATCTGACTCCCCTTTAACTAGTGACTTTTCAGAGAATTTCATAATGACTTCACTATTCCCCAAAGGCTCGATAAAACTATCGTGCTTTTCGGCAGTGATACCCGTCATAGGCTGGAACCAGTGCGTATAATGTGTTGCACCCTTTTCTATAGCCCACTCTTTCATTGCAACAGCAACAGTCTTTGCACTTTCATGCGTAAGTGGGGTGCCGTTATCCATAGCGTTTTTAACATCTTGATATACCGATTGTGGTAAACGCTCTTTCATAACTTTATCATTAAACACCATTGAGCCAAATATTTCTGGAATATTATTTGCGTTCATTTTTATCTCCTTAAAACTTATCCCTTGTTTGTTAATTATCTTTGCTAAGTGAAGCAATAACTAAATCAGCAGTTGCCACGTTTGTTGCAATTGCAACGTCATATACGTTTGTAATTCTAAGTAATGCTTTTACGTCTGGGTCATGTGGTTGAGCTTGAAGTGGGTCGCAGAAAAAGACAACCAAATCAATCTCGCCCGTTGCAACTAGCGCACCTATCTGTTGGTCGCCACCGAGTGGACCAGATAAATATCCCTTTACATTTAACCCTGTCGCTTCTTGAATTCTTTTAGAAGTTGTGCCCGTGCCACAGAGTGAAAAATTGCTTAGTATGTCTTTATTTTTCATTGCCCAAGCAATAATTTCAGGCTTTTTGTTATCGTGTGCAATAAGTGCAATTCTTTTAATTTTTGTCATTATATTATCCCCTTTGTAAGTAATTTTTTCTTTTGATTTTCTATCTCTATTTTATAAATTTCCATACTACGCCTATTATACAAAAATAGTTTAACATAAAAGCCGTTAAATTGCAATATCTTTAAGGTATTTTTTAATAATTTTATAAATACTCTTTTTATAAATTAGCACCTTAAAATCCCAGCTTAATTACTCTAATTTTTGCTTGACAAAAATATAAAATATGATATACTGATATAAGGCAATAAGACTACAAAATTTAGTAGTTTTTTGCATAAAAAATTTATATTGAAATGGAAAAAATTATGCGAGTTTTTGACACAAAAGTACAAAGATTAAAGTATAAAGTTTTAAGAGAAGTGGCACGCTTTGCTTGGGAAGGAACTTTAACTGAAAATATCGTTAATATCCCTAAAATTATTGTTCCGGGCAAAAAGGCAACTATGCGTTGTTGTATTTATAAAGAACAAGCTATTGTTAATGAAAGGGTTAAGCTTGCTATCGGTGGCGATAAAAACAATAAAAATGTTATAGAAGTTATCGACATTGCTTGTGATGAATGCCCTATGGGTGGATATGAAGTTACCGATGCTTGCCGTGGCTGTTTGGCACAACGTTGCAGAGGTGCGTGCAAGAAAAACGCCATTACTATTGATGCAAACCAAAAGGCGCATATAGACAAAGAAAAGTGCGTTGAGTGTGGACTTTGTTCAAATGTCTGCCCTTATGGTGCTATTGTTAACCACAAACGCCCTTGCGAAAAAGCTTGCAAAGTTAAAGCAATTTCTATGGACGAAAACAAGGCTGCTAAAATTAACGATGAAAAGTGCATTGCCTGTGGTGCTTGCGTTTATCAATGCCCTTGGGGTGCTATAAACGATAAGTCTTACATATTAAATGTAATAGATTTAATTAAGAATAGCGAAAACAACACAAAATACCCTGTATATGCCGTTGTTGCTCCTGCTATTGCCAGTCAATTTGCTTATGCAGAGCTCGGTCAAGTGCTTAAAGGCATAAAGGTTTTAGGTTTTTATGATATTGTTGAAGCAGCGCTCGGTGCTGACATAGTTGCCCTTAATGAAGCAAAAGAACTTGCTGAAAAAGGATTTTTAACAAGTTCGTGTTGCCCTGCATTTGTGTCTTATGTTAAAAAGCAGTTCCCTAACCTTGCTCCATATATTTCACACAACCTATCACCTATGGCAACAATTTCTAAAAAGATTAAAGAACATAATCCAAATGCAAAGGTTGTTTTCATAGGACCTTGCACAGCAAAGAAAATGGAAATTCAAAATGAAGAAGTTGCCCCTTATGTCGATGTGGTTATTACCTTTGAAGAGTTGCAAGCATTATTTGACAGCAAAGATATTCTTCTTGCAAATTTAGAGAGCGAAAGCATTAAGAACGCATCATACTATGGAAGAATATTTGCAAGAAACTGTGGTCTTTCTGAAGCAGTTGCACAAGGCTTAAAAGAAAAAGGCATTGAAGGTTTTGACCTTAAAGCAGTGCCTTGTGATGGTATCGAAGCTTGCCGAGTTGCCCTTCTTAAAGCACATAAGAAAATGCTTGACGGTAACTTTATCGAAGGTATGGCATGCATGGGTGGTTGCATTGGTGGCGCAGGCTGTTTAACCCACGGCGATATTAACAAAGTGCGTATTGATAAGCACGGCAAAACAGGTTTTTCTGCTATTTCAGATGCCGTTAATGCAATGGATGAAGACTAATGTGTATAAGTGAGCATATTGCCACTTAACAATATATTAAAACACAAAAGCGAGAGCAAAATGCTCTCGCTTTTTTATTTGTTTTTCACAAGGCTTTGTCAAAGAAAGTAGTTGATTTATACAAAATTTTATTTTGTAGTTTTAACGAGAAAAATACAAGAAAGACAAGTTTTATTGTGAAGGCGAATACTTGAAAAGTATTTAACTGAACAAAAAACAAAGTATTTCGTAGAATTTTTCCGTTAAAAAATCAACTAATTGATGCGACAAGCCATTAAATAAGGCCTATCATTAGGTTGCAAGCAAGTACGATGAGTACGAGTGCGATAGGATATGTTGATGCGTATGCACCAGCAACGTCATCAGTTTCTGCCGTTGCAATGAGTGAACCAAGTGCAGGTGTACTTGTCATACCACCTGTTATTGAACCAAGGTTGTTAAGGAGTGGCATTTTTAAGAGTTTGCCACCGATAAAGTAGCCAACAATCATAGGTGCCATTGTCATAACTGCGCCACCTACAAAGCCCCAAGCAAGAATATCTAAATTATTACCTACTTTGTCAATAAGGCTCACACCACCTTCAACACCAGCACCGATAAGGAAAAGCATTAAGCCTAATTCTTTTAGTGCTTTAAGTGTTGTTTCAGGGATTTCAAGTGAAAATTTACCGATTCTACCAAAGTGACCGAACACTAAGCACATAATCAAAACGCCACCCGTTGTTCCAAGTGTAAAGCAAGGACCATTGAAGCCATCACCAGTGAGTGGAATTTTAATTGCGCCTAAAATCAAACCACTAACTACTGCAAGCGCTAAGGCAGTAAAACCAAAATCATCACACTTAAAGAGTTTTGATTTATCAATGGTTTTTTCTGTTTGTTCTAAAACATCTGGCTTTAAGAAACTTCTTTCTTTTGCCATGTCACTCTTTAAGATTTTTGGCATAAGTTGAACGAACAAAACAACGCCGATAACTCCAAATGGATATGCAATTGCGTGACCGATTGTTACATAAGCATCCGATTGACCTTTCAAATACATAGCCTCTTGTGCTGCAGAATAACCTGGAGTTGAAGTTAATGCGCCAGATAAAACTCCTGACCAGAAATCTGAGCCGTATGGTGAAATAAAGATAAATAACACCGCAACAGCCGTTCCGATAACAATGATAGAAATCCCTAAGAATATGTAAGTCTTAAAGTTTTTCTTTAAGTCTCTAAAGAACTTAGGACCAGCGATAAAACCAACAGAGCCAACGAATAAAACTAAACCGATATTAGAAATAGCCGATTTATAATATCCTGTAACCTTTGATGCACTATCTAATCTAAGAGCAGATAAAACTGGCAAGTCTTTTGGGATATAAGTACATAAAACACCAAAAGCGATTGCAACCAAGAATACGCCAGCCGTTCCAAGTGAAACGCCTTTAATATTAATTTTACCTAAAAGATAGCCGAGAGCCGTTATAACGAATATACCAAACAATAAT
>JAZNAX010000015.1:0-20617 GCA_045586765.1 Christensenellaceae bacterium
TTCTCCACCCAATGCTTTGTGTAAAGCGAATTAATCCATAAATTATAGGAGGTAAAAACAATATGGAAAAGGCAAAAAAGGCAGAAATAATCGCAAAATTCGGTCGTCATGAAGGCGACACAGGTTCAGCAGAAGTTCAAATCGCACTTTTGACTGAAAGAATCAATCATTTAAATGAGCACTTGCAATCAAACAAGCACGACAATCACAGCAGACGTGGTCTTATGAAAATGGTTGGTGAAAGACGTGGTCTTTTAAAGTATTTGCAAGAAATCGATATTGAAAGATACAGAAAGATTATTGCAGATTTAAATTTGAGAAAGTAAGGAAATTAAGGCGGCATAATTCTTGTCGCCTAATTTTTCTAAAATGCCATTTTTAAAAAGTAATTATGTTTGGGCGTAGGTTGCGTGCAACTTCAATAAAAATTAGAGTAGAAACAGGAGACAAAAATGACAGAAAATTTTAGAGTATTTAAGACTACAGTAGGTGGCAGAGAACTCATAGTTGAAACAGGTAAGTATGCTGAACAAACAAATGGTTCATGTATCATCAAGTGTGGCGAAACAGAAGTTATGGTCAACGTGACAATGGCACCACAACCTCGTGATGGAATGGACTATTTCCCACTCGGCGTTGACTTTGAAGAAAAGATGTATTCTATCGGCAAAATTCCAGGGGGCTTTAAAAAGAGAGAAGGTAGAGCATCAGATAAGGCGATTTTAACGTCAAGACTTATTGACAGACCTATTCGTCCACTTTTCCCAAAAGGACTTTTCAACGACGTTGTTGTAATTGCAACAGCACTTTCAGTTGAGCCAGATATCCAACCAGAACCACTTGCAATGCTTGGTAGTTCAATTGCAATCAGCATTTCAGACATACCATTTGCAGGTCCAACAGGTAGCGTTGTTGTTGGTTTAGTTGATGGCGAATATATCATCAACCCAGATCAGGCACAAAGAGAAAAGAGTTTACTCACTCTTAACCTTGCTGGTACAAAAGATGCTATCATGATGGTTGAAGCAGGTGCAAACGAAATCTCTGATGACGAAATGGTTGGTGCAATTTTATTCGGTCACGAAGAAATCAAGCGTCTTTGCGCTTTCCAAGAACAAATCATTGCTGAAATCGGCAAGCCTAAGAAGGAAATTGAACTCTATCACGTTCCAGAAGAAATCGATAGCGCTGTTAGAGCATATGCAAACGATATGCTTGACAAAGCACTTGACACATTTGATAGACATGAAAGACAAGTTGGTCAAGATAACGTAGAAAAAGACTGCTTAAATCACTTTGCTGAAATCTTCCCAGACTCAGCAAGAGAAATTAAAGATGCTCTTTACTACATGACAAAAGAAAAAATCAGAGCAAAAATCACAAACACAGGTATTCGTCCAGACGGAAGAAAACTTGATGAAATTAGAAAGATTTGGTGTGAAGCAGGCGTTCTTTCAAGAGCACACGGCTCAGGCGTGTTCACAAGAGGCATGACACAAGTTATGTCAACTTGTACACTTGGTATGCTTAGCGAAGCACAAAAACTTGAAGGTCTTGATGGTGAAACAAACAAGAGATATATGCACCAATACAACATGCCAGGTTATGCATCTGGTGAAGCAAGACCATTAAAGAGCCCAGGTAGGCGTGAAATCGGTCACGGTGCACTTGCAGAAAGAGCATTAGAACCTGTTATTCCAAGCGAAACAGAATTCCCATACGCAATTAGAATCGTATCAGAAGTATTAAGTTCAAACGGTTCAACATCACAAGGTAGTGTATGTGGTTCAACACTTGCACTTATGGATGCAGGCGTTCCAATCAAAGCCCCTGTTGCTGGTATCGCAATGGGACTTATCAAGGACACAGAAAGTGGCAAGGTATCAATTTTATCAGATATTCAAGGCTTAGAAGACTTCCTTGGCGATATGGACTTTAAGGTTGCAGGTACAGAAAAGGGTATCACAGCAATCCAAATGGATATTAAAATTAAGGGCATTGACGAAGCAATTTTAAGACAAGCAATTGCACAAGCAAACGTTGGCAGACAACACATCTTGTCTAAGATGCTTGAAGCTATTGATAAGCCAAGAGCAGAACTTTCAAAATATGCTCCAAAGATTATATCATTTAGCATCAACCCTGAAAAAATCGGTGATGTTGTTGGTAAGCAAGGAAAGGTTATCAACAAGATTATTGAAGAAACAGGCGTTAAGATTGATATTGATGACAACGGCACAGTTAATATCGCAACAGTTGGCGATGCTCAAAATGCAGAAAGAGCAAAAGCAATTATTCTTTCAATTGCAAAAGACCCAGAAGTTGGCGATATGTTCATAACAGAAGTTGTTAGAATTCTTCCAAAAGTTGGTGCATTCTGCGAACTTGCCCCTGGTAAAGACGGACTTATCCACATCAGCAAGATGAGTGAAAAGCGTATTGACAGTGTAGAAGAAGTATTGCATATTGGCGACAAAGTTAAGGTAGAAATCATCAAAATCGGTGAAAAGGGAATTGACCTTAAACTTTTAGAAATTGTTAATGACTAGTCTATAATAAAGCAAGAAAAATATGCAAGGCAAACGCCTTGCATATTTTGATTTAAATAGTAATTTTATTGCGCTCTATCGGCATAAACTACGAATAGAGGTGGCAAAAAATGAAAAAACTAAGTAAAAGACACACTTTTATAATAAACACAATGCTAGTTATGACCTTATTTGTTGTGTATATTATAAACTTTATGCCAAAAACCACACTTGAAGCATATGGCAATGACACGCTTAGTGCAATATACAACGGCAACCCTTTAAATAACAATGTGTCGCTTATGTTCAATGTGTATGAAAACACAAAAATTGTAAATTCTATAATAGATGTTTTAGATGATAAGGGCGTAAAAGCAACCTTTTTTGTGGGTGGTTGTTGGGCAGATGACAATGGGGAAACGTTAGTTAGAATAATAAATAGTGGTCACGAAATAGGCAATCACGGCTATTTTCATAAAGACCACAAAAAACTTAGTTATAACGAAAACGAACAAGAAATATCAAACACGCATAGCGTTGTTAAGGCGCTATGTGGCGTAGAAATGAAACTATTTGCACCACCATCTGGCAGTTTTTCCCCAAACACCTTAAAGGCGAGTTATGACTTAGGTTATAAGGTTATAATGTGGTCTAAAGACACTATTGATTGGCGTGATGGTAATTTAACAACATTATATAACAGGGCAACAAAAAACCTTGCTGGTGGGGACTTAGTGCTTATGCACCCAAAAAAGCATACTTTAGAAGTTTTGCCATCGATAATAGATTATTACAAAAGCGTTGGGTTTGATGTGGTGAGTGTCAGCCAAAATATTGAAAGTACATAATTGGAGAAAAAAATGGTTAAATATAAAGAGTTTAACAATGGACTAAGACTTGTTGTAAATAAAATGGAAGGCATGCTATCGGTTAGCATAGGCGTGCTTGTTAAAACGGGCAGTATGAACGAAAGAAATATAGATAACGGCATATCCCATTATATAGAGCACGTTATGTTTAAGGGCACAGAAAAGCGTTCTGCCTTTGAAATTTCCGACCATATCGATAGAATAGGCGCACAAATAAACGCCTTTACATCAAAGGAACTAACTTGTTATTATACAAAATCAACGAGAGAGCATGCTGAAGAAGCCTTAGAAATTTTGTCGGACATATTCTTTAATTCTAAGTTTGACAAAGAAGAATTAGAAAAGGAAAAGGGCGTTGTAATAGAAGAAATCAAAATGAGCGAAGACACGCCTGAAGAAGTGTGTTTAGACCTTTTGTCACAAGGCTATTATGGAAAGAGTGGGCTTGGACAAACCATACTTGGAAGTAGTAAAAACATAAAAAGTTTTACTCGTGACGACGTTATTAAGTATATGGACAAGTATTACACAGCAGACAACGTGGTAATCTCAGTTGCTGGTAATATCGATATAGAAAGGGCAACGAGTTTAGTAGAAAAATACTTTGCCGATAAATTTACAAGGCTAAAAAGCCAAAAGCAAGCAAAGACAGAACTTGCCGAGCCACAACACCTATTAAGAAACAAGAGAATAGAGCAAACGCACATTGGTTTTGCAATGAAAGGCATAAGCCTAAACGATAAAGATAGCGATGCGTTTGCTATTGCAAACATCGTGTTTGGTGGTGGCATGAGCAGTCGTTTATTCCAAAAAATAAGAGAAGAACTTGGACTTGCATACAGCGTGTATTCTTATGCATCAGGATATAAAGATAACGGCATTTTAGAAATATATGCAGGTGTAAACACTTCGCTTAGAGATTTAGCAGTAAGTGCAATTTTAGAGCAAATAGAAGTGCTTAAAAAGAATAAAATCACCGAGCAAGAATTTAGCCGTGGCAAAGCGCAAATAAAAAGCGCATTTATAATGGGGCAAGAAAGCACGGCATCGCAAATGCTTTTGTATGCAAAACACCTTATTCTTTTAGATAAAGAATTTGATTTAACCGATAGAATTAAAAGGTTAGAAAGCGTTAGCATGAAGGATGTAAGCGATGTTATTGATAAGTATTTTGATGTAAGAACAATGGCAACGGCAACGGTTGGTTCAAAACGCTCTCCACTAAAAATTTAAGTTAATATTAAGAGATAATTTTAGTAATTTTTAGCCATAGAAACAGGCAAAAAACAGATAGGATTTCACATTGTGAAGTCCTATTTTTTATTAGATGGGAATATACTTAAATTATGAAAATAATTAGAATAGTAATGTCAAGTTTAATTATATTTTGCACGGTTTTTACCTTAACTTTTGGCTATAAAAAGATAGGTGAAGAAAAACTTAAAGCCCCAAAAGAATTTAAAGGAATAATCACCATTTGGCAAATAGATGGCTTTGAAGGTGGCTCGGGCTCAAGAAAACAATTTCTTTTAAGCGTCTCTAGAGATTTTGAAAAGCAAAATGAAGGCACGCTTGTCATGGTTATAAATCACACCTTTACTAGTGCAGAAGATAATATTTCTAAGGGGATATATCCAGACATAATTTCTTATTCAAACGGCTTAGACATAAAAAAGATGTCATCTATAAACACATCTAGGTGTGTTGGGGGTGGCAAGGTTGGAGAAAAGGTATATGCAACGCCGTGGTGTCGTGGTGGGTATGTCTTAATAAAAAACCTAGATTTAGAAGGTAAAGATGAGACCCCACTAATAGTATCCAAAGGGCAAAACACTCAACCGATTTTAGCAATGATGTTAGAAGGACTTGAGTTTGAAAATATAGAAGTTTTAAGCCCTATGGATGCCTACACAAAGTTTACTTTGGGCAAAAATGCGTTTATGTTAGGAACGCAACGAGATGTGGTGAGATTAACTAATAGGGGGGCTAACTTTTCAGCAACTCCACTAACAAATTTTAACGACCTATATCAGTATGTTTCGATTACTGCTAGCAATAGTAATAAAAGCATTATAGCAAAGCGATTTATAGACTATTTGCTTTCGGATAAGGTGCAAGAAAGGTTAAATAAAATAAATATGCTTTCGCCATATAAAAATGTTAGTTTTGACATAGAAAATTTAAATTTAATGCAAAATATTGGTGGTTTTTCAACAATTTCAGCATTTAATACTAAAGATGTTTTAACTGAAATACACACCATGTCAATGCTTGCAATAAAAGGCGATAAAAATGCAATAAAATATGTGAAAAATTTGTTAATTTAGTCTTGAAAAAAATATTAAAATATAGTAAAATGATATAAGGAGTAATTTGTGTTTAAAAATGCACTGCTAGAGACCACAAATGCCAAAATTACATTTGATGAACCTATGAGAAAACACACTGGCTATGGTGTGGGTGGCTGTGCAAGATACTATGCTCAAATAGACAGCCTTTACTCGCTGAATAACCTTATTACTTTAGCAAAACAGCATAAAGTTAAATATAAAGTTATAGGAAGTGGCACAAACATATTAGTTTCCGACCTAGGCTATGATGGACTGATAATAGACACCAAACGGCTTAGCGATGTGTTCTTTAAAAGAGAACAAGTTAAGGCAATGGCAGGCGCAAAACTAGAAAAACTTTTGCAGTTTGCCCTAGATAATAAACTTAGTGGTTTAGAAGCCCTTGCAGGCATACCGGCAACGGTTGGTGGTGCAATAGTTATGAACGCAGGTGCTTTTGGGCATAATATAAGCGACAACATCGAAACGGTTGAAACGCTTGATGGTGGCAAGATAAAGGTTTATGACAAAAGTGGTTGCAAGTTTGGTTATCGTACAAGTCGGTTCTTAAAAGGCAAAGAAGTGGTTGTGTCAGCAACCTTTGATTTAACAAATGGCGATAGAGAAAAAATAGTGGACAGCATGAAGTCGTATAAAGACTTAAGGCGATTGGTTCAACCGGCAGGCAAGAGTTGTGGGTCGGTGTTTAAGAACCCAAAACCATTTTCGGCAGGGGCGCTAATAGAACAAGCAGGCTTAAAAGGGTATAGCATCGGTGGTGCAATAGTTTCTGAAAAGCATGCAAACTTTATAATAACATCATCGAAAGCAAAGGCTAGAGATGTTTATCAGTTAATAACAACAATCAAACAAAAAGTTAAAGACGCATTTGGCGTAGAATTATGTGAAGAAGTCGAGTGCGTAGGGGAGTTTTAATGATTCTTACATCAGATTATCACACCCACACAGTGTTTAGTCACGGCAAGGGTCAAATAATTGATAATGCACTTGTTGCAAAAGAAAAGGGACTAGTGGAACTTGGTATATCCGACCACGGCTTTTCGCACCCTGCTTTTGGGCTTACAAAAAGAAAAGTTCCAAAGATGAAAGAACTTTGCAAACAAGCGAGTGAGAAAACGGGTGTAAATGTGCTACTCGGCATAGAATCAAACATAATAGGAACAGACGGAAGCGTGGACTTAAAGCAAAACATGTACGATGACTTTGACATTTTCTTGGCAGGTGTGCATAAGTTTGTGCTTTATAAATTCGGCACGCTTTTTTCGCTTTTTGCAAGAAACTTTTTTTGCTCTACATTTAACAAAAAAAATATTCCACAAAGTTTGATTGATACTAACACGAAAACTTTTATAAATGTAATCAAAAACAACCCTGTAGATATAATCACACACCTAAATTTTTGCTGTTATGCTAATGCAAAAGAAGTGGCAAAGGTTGCAAGTGATTATGGCACTTATATAGAACTAAATTCTAAAAAGACACATTTAACCGAAGAAGAATTATATCAAGTGGCATCAACGGGCGTAAAGTTTATAATAAACTCAGATGCACACACGCCGGATAGGGTTGGCGAAATTTCACTCGTAGAAAAAATGCTTGAAACAATAAAAATAAATAAAGACCAAATAGCAAATATAGACGGCAGGCTTCCAACAATGCGATTTAAGGCGTTTAAGGAGAAGGCATAATGAATTTTACAGATAAGATAAAAAAGGAAATATTATCAAAGCCTATAAAAGAAACGCACTGCAAAAAGGCATTTATAGCAGGGCTTATTCGTGGCTCTGGCGTGCTATATGAAAAGGACGGCGAACTTGGTGTAGAGTTTAAGGTTTTTGATGAACAAACGGCAATGACTTTAACTACGACCTTTTATGACCTTTTTGATTATGAGATAAGGGAAGTTACTGTAAGCGAAGGTCAACATAGTAAAAGCAAATTTTATCTATCTTTAAGTGGGGAAAAAGCCGTTGACATACTAACCGAACTCGGCATTCTCGTAACCGATGAAGACGGGGTGGGGGTAGATTTAACATTTTTCAATGAAATTACAAAAAAAGAGTGTTGCTTAAAAGCATTTATAAGGGGGCTATTTGTTGCAACGGGCAGTTGCACCTTGCCAAACGAAAATGATAGTTCTAGCACGAGTTATCATTTAGAGATAAGTTTTTCGCACCACTCTCCAGCCCTTGAAACAAGTTCTAAACTCGCAGAGTATGGCATAATGACAAAGATTGTTAAAAGAAGGGAAGGCTATATAATTTACATTAAGAGTGCAGAAGAAATAAAAGACTTTCTTGCATTTTTGCCAGCGCCTATATCGGTGCTTAAAATAACCGACCTTATGATAAATAGAGAACTTTCCAATAAGATAAACAGGCAAAAAAATTGCGACTTAGGAAATGTTAATAAACAAGTTGAAGCATCAAGAAAACAAGTTTTAGCAATTAAAAAGATAAAAGAAGTGGTAGGTTTAGATACCTTAAGCAAAGACTTAGAAACCACAGCAAGAACAAGGCTAGAAAATCCAGACGACACACTTTTAGAACTTGCTGAAAGGTTAAATGTTAGCAAAAGTTGTCTAAACCATAGACTAAGAAAGATTATGACAATAGCAAATGAACTATAAAGGAAGAAATTATGTCTGATTTTGTACATTTACATTTACACACAGAATACAGTTTGCTCGATGGCGCAACGAGAATAGACAAGTTATTCAAAAGCCTAAAAGAAAAGGGCATGGATGCTGTTGCGATAACCGACCATGGCAATATGTTCGGCTCGCTTTACTTTGCTGGGGAAGCAAAAAAGGCAGGGATAAAGGGCATAATCGGTTGCGAAATGTATGTTTGTGATGATTACAAAGAAAAAAGTGGCAAGCAAAACTATGACCACTTAATTTTGCTATGTAAAAATAAACAAGGCTATAAAAACCTAATCAAACTTGATTCAATAGCATATGTTGATGGCTTTCACTATAAACCAAGAATAGACTATAAAACCATAAAAGAGCATAGCGAAGGGCTAATATGCCTATCTGCATGCCTTGCTGGTAGAGTGTCTAAAAGGTTACTTGAAAATGATTATGAAGGCGCAAAACAAACGGCGCTTATGCTTTATGATATTTTCAAAGATGATTTTTATATCGAAATACAAGACCATGGTTTAGATGACCAAAAACGCATAAATCCATTACTTATAAAACTTTCAAGAGAACTAAATATTCCACTCGTAGCCACAAACGACGTTCACTATTTAGAAAGAGAAGATGCTGAAATGCAAGACGTTGTTATGTGTATCAGCATGAAAACAACAATAGATGACCCAACAAGGCTAAAGATGGAAAGCGACCAATCATACTTAAAGTCGCCAGAAGAAATGGAAAAACTTTTCTCTCATATACCAGATGCAATAGAAAACACCAGAAAGATTGCCGATAAAGTTACCGAAGAAGTGTTTAGCCTAACAAAAAAGGGTGACCCAATAAGAGATGATTCGCTTATTCCAAAATACGTTCCAGATGATGGAAGCACATCAAAAGAATACTTAAGAAGATTAGCCGAAGATGGTTTAAGAAAGAGATATAGCGAGATAACCCCAGAGATAAGAGAACGCTTTGAATATGAGTTTGACGTTATAAGTTCAATGGGCTTTTGCGACTATTACCTTATCGTTTGGGACTTTATCAATTATGCAAGAAGCGTGGGTATACCCGTGGGCGCTGGTCGTGGCTCGGGCGTATCTAGTATCATCGCATATTCTGTGGGAATCACCGACGTTGAGCCACTTGGATATCAACTTATTTTTGAAAGATTTTTAAATAGAGAAAGGGTAAGCATGCCCGACTTTGACGTTGATATATCCGATGCTCGCCGTGGCGAAGTTGTTGAATATGTAAGAAACAAATACGGCCCTGAAAGGGTTGCTCAAATAATCACTTTTGGAACGATGGCAGCAAAAGGTGCTATCAAAGACGTTGCAAGGGTGTACAGAGTGCCTTATGCCAATGTGGATAAGATAACAAAACTAATGGATGGAAAGTCAACAATCCGTCAATCTTTAGGCTTAGACCTAACCAAAGACGGCACAAACGTAGGCGTTCCAGAACTTAGAGAAATTTACGATACAGACGACCAACTTAAAAAGATAATAGACATGGCAATCAAGATAGAAGGATTGCCTAGGCAAGCATCAATGCACGCTGCAGGCGTTGTTATATGCGAAAAGCCTATAATGGAAAACGTTCCGCTTCAAAGAAACGGCGATGATATAACCACGCAGTTTGACATGATAGAAGTTGAAGCATTAGGTATGCTTAAAATGGACTTCTTAGGCTTAAGAACGCTAACCGATGTGCAACTTGCTTGTCAATATGTAAAAGAAAATCACGGTTTAGATATAGACTTCCATAAACTTGGCTATGAAGATATGGGAGCATACGAACTTATTGGCTCAGGCGAAACTGACGGCGTGTTCCAACTTGAAAGTCCGGGCATGAAAAGGTTTATGAGAAACTTAAAACCATCAACTTTTGAAGATATCATAGCAGGAATATCGCTTTATAGACCGGGTCCTATGGACTCAATCGACGATTATGTTAAGAATAAGCATAATCCAGAACTAGTTAAATATGACCACCCACTTTTAGAGCCAATATTAAAAAATAGTTATGGCATACTCGTTTATCAAGAACAAGTTATGCAGATTTGTCAAAACTTAGGTGGGTTTACACTCGGTCACGCAGACGTCGTTAGAAAGGCGATGGGTAAGAAAAAGCTCGATATCATGGAAGCGCAAAAGGCCATATTCGTTTATGGTGGTATAAACGAGAGTACAGGTCAGCCTGTTGATGGTGCTATCAAAAGGGGCGTTCCAGAAGAAGTTGCAATAAAGATTTATGATAACATGAAACCTTTTGCTAGGTATGCGTTCAATAAATCTCACGCTGCAGCATACGCCGTGCTTGCTTATCAAACGGCATATCTAAAAAGATATTATGAAGTTGAGTTTTTCTGCTCACTTTTAAACAACAGAATAGATAAGATAGAAGAACTTTCAAAATATCTATCATACCTAAAATCTAAAAACATAAGCGTGTTAACCCCAGATATAAACAAGAGCAAGGCAATGTTCTCTTGCGAAAATGGTGGGGTGCGTTTTGGACTTGTTGGTCTTAAAAACGTTGGGCTTGGCGTTGTAGAACAAATCATAAAAGAAAGAGATTCGGGTGGTGAGTTTAAGTCATTTGAAGACTTTATCAACAGGTGTATAGGTCTTGGCATAAACAAAAGGCTTGTAGAAAGTTTAATTTTATCTGGTGGGTTTGACTGCTTTAATATAAATCGTAGAACGCTTATGACGGTGTATGGCGATTATATGGAAAGGGTATCGCTAGTTGAAAAGAAACGCAACGAGCAACAAATTTCAATGTTCGGTACTCTTCTTGCAGATGATGAAGGCTTAGAACTAGAATATCCAAAGATTGATGAGTTTTCATCAAAAGAAAAACTAACGCTCGAAAAGACAGTGGTTGGCATATACCTATCGGGTCACCCACTCTCTGACTATAGAGAGCAGTTCTCTAAGTTTAGTTTTAATACATCGGTCTTAGACTATTATGAAGAAGATGAAGATGAAAATAGAACTTATACCGAAATTAAAGACGGCGAACACGTAGTGATGGGTGGCATTGTCACAGAATTTAAGAAACTCGTTACAAAGAGTGGTCAAACAATGGCTTTTACAAAGGTAGAAGACATAAACGGACAAATTGAAGTAATATGCTTTCCAAAAGTTTACGAAAGGGCAATTGATGCACTTAAGTTAGAACAAATAGTAAAAGTTTCAGGAAAGATACAACTAAAAGAAAAAGAAGCGCAAATCATTGCTGATAGCGTGGAAATTTTAACTATAACCGAACAAGAAAAGCCAAAAGAAGGGCAAGAATACATGGGCATAATAGTGCCAGATGACAAGATAGACAAAAAAGACGAAATACTTGACATCTTAACAAGTTATGTGGGCGACATACCTGTAATCATTGCGCTCGGTGGCAAAAAATACAGCGCAAATTGTGCTATAAGAAAATGTGAGGGTTTGATTAGCGAACTCAAAAATTATATCCCAGAAAAAGACATAATATTTTTCACTAAAAAAACATAAAATTGCTTAAAAATAGTGGATAAAAAATTGTGGATATGATAAAATAATCTACAAAGTAGGTTATTGACAAAATAAAGTGCAAAAGGATGGACTAAAATGGATAGAATAGCTGTTTTAACAAGTGGTGGCGATGCTCCGGGCATGAATGCTTGTATTAGGGCAGTTGTGCGCAGCGCACTTAACAACAAAATGGATATCTATGGTGTAGAAAGGGGCTATGCTGGTCTCGTTAAAGGGGAAATCAACAGGCTTAACACTCGTTCTGTATCGGACATGATTCATAAGGGTGGAACCTTTTTAAGCACGGCAAGATGCCCTGAGTTTAAGGATATAGAAGTTCAAAGACAAGCAGCCGAAGCATTATCTGCTTATGGCATAGAAGGTCTTGTCGTAATAGGTGGCGATGGCACTTTTAGGGGTGCAAAAGATTTATCTGATAATTTTGGTATTAGAGTTATCGGTATCCCAGGTACAATCGACAACGACCTATCTTACACAGACTATACCGTTGGGTTTGACACGGCAGTAAACACAGTGCTTTGGGCAATCAATAATCTTAGAGACACCTTTCACTCTCACGATAGAGTAGGGCTTTTAGAAGTTATGGGCAGAAATTGTGGCGACATTGCAGTTTACGCTGGCGTTGCTGGTGGTGCTGAATATGTTTTAGTTCCAGAAGTGCCATATGACCTTGATAAAATTGCATCTTCAATAAAAAAGAGTTATCTTCGTGGCAAAACTTCAAACATGATAATTTTGGCAGAAGGCGCAGGCAACCGTGATGAGATTGCCGAGTATATTTCCAAAAAGAGTGGAATTGGGGTAAAGGTCACAAACTTTGGGCATATTCAAAGGGGTGGCTCTCCAAACATGGCAGATAGAGTTTTAGCCGCAAGGTTTGGATATAAGGCAGTTGAACTATTAAAAGAAAAGAAAGAAAGTTGTGCAGTCGGTATAAGAGATAATAAGATTATAACCGTGCCATTTAGCGAAGTTCAAGGCACAAGGGATAAATTTGATACAGAACTTTATAACATAGCCCATATTTTAGGCTTGTAATATAAACGAAAAAATATAAGATGTCATACAACAAGGAGAGAAGGAAATGAAATTTTTTCATGCATACGATGACCACTTTATAAAAGGTCTAGAAAAGAACGGCTTATTGAACAAAGATTCAGGACTTAGAATTCAACAAAGTTATAGATTCCCAGATAACATCAAGTTCAACGAATATGCTAAAAAAGGTAGCAAGTTCTATAACTACATAAAAGAAACAAAAACACCTATGTATGTAGATAGACTTTGTGGTGGTTCAACATGGCATAATTATAAGTTCGACTTAGAACTTGCAAACGAATATCGTGAAATGCTTGGCGACTGGTTCTTGGGCTTCCAAGTTCACGAAAGTGGTTCTAACCGTCGTAGGTCAGAATGGAAAGGGCTTATAAGAAGAATGGGGCATAAAGGTCCATACGACTTAGAAGAATTAAAGAAAACAATGGTTCACAGGTTTGCTAAACTTCCAGATGGCACGCCACTTCACTCAATCACAACAGATTGCTTAGAATATTATGCAACAAAAACTTATGCTGAAACATATCCGGAATTCATTGAAGAACTCAAGGAAATGTTTGCAAGAAGATTAAAGGATACCGACGATAACGTTATCCCATGTGATAGTTATTATTTGGCAACAAAAATCCAAAACGACTTGGGTATGAGAACTTTCATGCCAGAAGTTGGTGCACAAATCCCACTTATGCGCTTAGCTGTTGCAGTTGCTCGTGGCGTTGCAACTTGTTATAACAAAACTTGGGGTATCTATTATGAATGCTGGAGAGAAATTCCAGGCGATTATATCATGCCAAACTACTGCTTAAAGGGTATCAATGAAAGATGCTTACCAAAGGTAGAATATATCAGTAAGTATGGCGAAAATGGTGGTAGTTCAAGACTACTTCAAGACAGAATTTATAACCACGGCTATATGAGTGGTTGTGACTATATGTCAGAAGAATGGGGTGCTTACTGCAGTTATCAAGACTGTGAAGAATTCACACTTTCATCTTATGGTAAGTTAAAGAAAGAATTCATTGATAGAACACAACAACTTGGTAACATCAAAGCAAACGTTCCATTTGCTATCGTGTTGCCACAAGAATTTAGTGTTATTGAACTTCCAGACATCTTCACACCTTGGACAGTTGGCGAACATAAGACAACGCACTTAGAAAGTCCACTTTCAGAGCAAGAAATTGCTTTCTTTGGTCATGTTGAAGATGTTTTAAAACTTATCTTTGCAAATGCAGACCCTGTTTGTGGCAACGAAGGTTTTGTTCTCACAAACTCTAAGTTTGGTGATATATTTGACGTTATTTATGATGATACGCCAGATGAAGCATTAGGGAACTACAAATATCTAATCGATGCAACAAAAGAAGGTAACTTCTTAAAGAAGAAAGGCAAAGAATTTAACGTTATCGATAGCTCAGACCTTGCTAAACTTGAAAAGACATTAAAAGATTTAGAAAAGGAAATTATGCCTTGCTATGTTGAAGGTCTTCCATACATCGTTTCTAAGAACGATAAGGGCGAAGATTTTGTTACAATCTTCAATAACGAAGGTAACGAAAGAAACGAAAATGTGGGTGATATTATCCATCACGAAGCAGATAAGACTGTTAGAGTTGTATTTAAAGAAACACCAAACCTTGAAAGTATTTACCAATCAAGCAAGTTAGATATTAAAAAAGTTGATGATAAAACATACGATATATTTGTTCCAGCAGCAACTATAGCAATCATTAAATTTTAATAAATAAACATTTTTTACATAAAGGAGAAAACAAAATGAAAGGATTAAAAGGCGCATTGATGTTCGCTCAATCAGGTGGACCAACATCAGTAATCAACGCAAGTGCAGCAGGCGTATTTATCGAAGGATTAAATAACGATATGATAACCGAAGTTTATGGTGCAGCACACGGCATAAGGGGTATTCTTAACGAAGAATTCTACGACATGTCTAAAGAAGATATCAAAGAATTAGAACTCTTAAAAAACACACCATCATCAGCACTCGGTTCAGTTAGATATAAACTCAAAGACGCATCAGTTGATGATACAGACTACAAAAGACTTTTAGAAGTATTCAAAAAGTATAACGTTCGTTACTTCTTCTATAATGGTGGTAACGACAGTATGGATACATGTAACAAAATCAGCAAATACATGGCTAAATCTGGCTATGAAATGAACGTTATCGGCGTTCCAAAGACAATCGATAATGACCTTTACGGCACAGACCACTGCCCAGGCTTTGCTTCTGCTGCAAAATATATCGCAACATCTATCATGGAAATCAACCTTGACGCTAAGGTTTACGATACACCAATGATTTGCGTTATCGAAGTTATGGGAAGAAACGCAGGCTGGCTTACAGCTGCTGCTCAACTTGCAAATGCTAAAGGCTTAGGCGCAGACCTTATTTACCTTCCAGAAGTTGCTTTTGATGTAAATAAGTTCGTTGCAGACGTTAAAGACGTTATGGCAAAGAATAACAACAAGTGTATTGCAGTTGTTTCAGAAGGTATTAAAAATGCAGATGGCGTTTTAGTTTGCGAAGCATTAGGACAAACAGGTGCTCGTGATAGTTTTGGACATGCTCAACTCGGTGGCGTTGCAGCAACACTTTCAAACATCGTTAAGGCTGAAACAGGCTCAAAAGTTAGAGCAATCGAACTTTCACTTATGCAAAGATGTGCAGCACACTGTGCAAGTGCAACAGACGTTGAAGAAACATTTGAAGCAGGTAAGCAAGCAGTTAGAGCAGCAGTTAATGGCGAAACAGACAAAATGGTTTGCTATGCAAGAAAAGAAGGTGCTAAGTATGAATGCGAATATAAACTTTTACCATTAGAACTAGCAGCAAACACAGAAAAGACCGTTCCACTAGAATGGATTATCAATAACGGCACAGGCATTTCTAACGAATTCGTTGATTATGCACTTCCACTTATTCAAGGCGAAGTTAACATGCTTAAAGAAGACGGACTCCCAAGATTTGCAAAACTTAAAAAGGTATTAGTTAAAAAATAAATTTTTTAATTGACAAAATTTTTAAAAAGGACTTGAAATGTTGTTGTAAAAGTGATATTATAATAACTAGTAAGTCTAAGGAAAAGGTTTTGTTATGAGAAGAAGTTTTTTATTAACTGAATTACAAAACATGCCTTTTTCGCATGCCTATAAAATAAGTTTTTAAAAGAAGCCCTTAGTGGCTTCTTTTTTAATATCGGCTTTATAATATAGCCTTAATAGAAAAAAATATTTGTGGAGGAAAAACAAATGAATAAGAACGGATTAATTTATGATGTTCATGAAAAACCACCTTTTGGCAAGAATCTACTTTTTGCTTTCCAACAAGTATTAGCAATTCTTGCTGCAACGGTGCTAGTGCCTATCCTAGTTGACCAAGGCACAGGCAGAATGAGCCAAGCAGCTGCTTTAATCGGTGCAGGCGTTGGTACAATAGTATATTTGCTATTCACCAAGTTTAGAAGCCCTGTATTTTTAGGCAGTTCATTCGCTTTTATCCCACCACTACTAACAGGTGTTATGTATGGTTATTGCGGTATAATCTTGGGCTCAATATTTGCAGGTTTAGTTTATGTTATTATTGCTTTAATCGTAAAGAAAGTTGGTGCAGGTTGGATTAATAAGTTAATGCCACCAGTTATTATCGGACCAACAGTTGCTCTTATTGGTTTAAGCCTTGCAGGTTCAGCAATGAACAATGTAATGAACATAGCTGTTGATTCTGCTAACTACAACTTATTAGGTATTGCAGTGGGTATTGTAACCTTCTTGGTAACAGTAGTTATTTCTGTTAAAGGAAGCAAAGGTTTAAGAATGATACCTTTCATTATAGGTGTTTTGGCTGGCTATCTTGTAGCTGCTATTATCACTCTTATCGGTTATCACGCATGCGGAAGTTTATATTGTAAAATTATAGATTTTTCAAAATTCCAAGCAGTTGCAGACTTTAACAATTGGCTACCAAATATCACTTTTGTTGGTGCTATTAAAGAATTAACAAGCGGTGAATTATCGTTAGATGGTGCTGCTGTTGTTTCAATTTTACTTGCTTTTGCTCCTGTTGCATTAGTAGTATTTGCAGAACACGTTGCAGACCACAAAAATTTAGGAAGTATTATCGGTAAAGATTTGCTTAAAGACCCAGGTCTTGATAGAACACTTTTAGGTGATGGTGTTGGTTCTATGGCAGGTGCTTTCTTTGGTGGTTGCCCTAACACAACTTATGGTGAAGCTGTTGGTTGTGTTGCTATTTCTGGTAACGCATCAATTAAAACAATTTTCACAACTGCAATTATGTGTATTATTTTAGCCTTTATTTATCCTGTAATGGTATTTATTCAAACAATTCCTGATTGTGTAATCGGTGGTATTTGTATTGCTCTTTATGGCTTTATCGCAGTATCTGGCTTGAAGATGTTTAAAGATGTAGATTTATCTGATTCTAAAAACCTATTTGTTGTTGCTGCAATCCTTATCCCTGGTATCGGTGGTTTAACACTTAACTTTGGTGTTATTGATGGTGGCATCAACACATTTGTAAGCCCATTAATTAAAATTTCAGCAATTGCTTGTGCGTTGATTTTAGGTATTATAACAAACCTTATCCTAAAGCCAGCAAAGGCTAAAGAAGAAAATAAAGAAGAAAAAGAAATCGCTTAATTTAAGGTGAGAAAATGAAAGAATATAAAAACGTACATATTTTAGACCATCCACTTATTCGCCATAAACTCGCTATCATAAGGGACAAAAACACCAATACAAAGCAATTTCGTGAAGTTGTTGAAGAATTAGCAACACTTATGGCTTATGAGAGTTTTAAGGACGTTCCAACCCAAGAAATCTTGGTTGAAACACCACTTGAGACAACAAAGCAAACGGTGGTTAAAGAAAATTCAATTGCAATCGTTCCAATTCTTAGGGCAGGCTTAGGCATGGTAAACGGCATACTATCACTATTCCCAGCAGCAAAAGTTGGACATATAGGGTTGTATCGCAACGAAGAAACCTTAGAACCACAAGAATATTATTGCAAACTTCCAACAGGTATTGAAGAAAAGGTGGTTATGGTCACAGACCCAATGCTTGCTACTGGTGGAAGCGCAAGCGACGCCATAACAATGATAAAGAAAAGGGGCTGTAAGAAAATTAAACTAATGTGTATCTTAGCAGCGCCAGAAGGTCTTAAAAAAGTGGCAGAAGACCACCCAGATGTCGAAATCTTTATTTCAACACTTGACCGTCAGTTAAACGAAAAAGGATATATCCTTCCAGGTTTAGGGGACGCTGGCGACAGAATTTTCGGCACAAAATAAAAAACAAAACAATAAAAGGCATAGCCGTTTGGCTGTGCCTTTTGAACTATATTACAATCCAAATAATTTTATAAATATTTCTTTAAGTCTTGTTCGTACTTTTCTTCAAGAGAAAGAAGTTCGTTTAGCAAAGATAAAACGCCTTCATCAAGGTTAGAGCCTTCGTTTTTCATTGCAGTAAGTTCGTTAATGCCCATAACAGTGCCGTTAATCATCATTTCAGCCACTTGGTTACGACTGCTGTTAAAAAGCGTTTTCATTTTAATGCTACTCCACATCATAGCCTTTTTTAACGGGTTAATATCTTTTGGCTCAACGCCGTTTTCAGCCATAAAAGAAGAAAGTTTTCCTATAATTTTTTCATAGCCTTCATATTCTTCTCTAAGTTCATCTTTAATATCATCATCTTCAACAGAAGGGATAAGGTCGGAAATGCTTTGAAGAGCAATGTGTGCATTTTTGTAAATATCGTTTATCGCTTTTTGGTTATATTCATTTAATTCCATACTAAAACTCCTACATAAAAATTTATAAAAATAGTTTGTGAAAGGTTAATAAAAATATGCAAAAACGTTTGACATTTTTTTCGTAATAGTATAAAATACTGAGGTAGCCGCTCGATAGGGGTTTTTTAAGTGTGTAATCCACCCCAAAAAATAAATTCGGCGAGACTGGTTAGCAGGAGGTAATATTATGTACGCAATCGTAGAAAACGGTTCAAAGCAGTACAAAGCAGAAGTTGGTCAAGTTATCAGATTTGAAAAACTTTCAGCAAATGTAGGCGACAAAGTAGAATTCAGCGTTTTAATGGTTTCAGATGAAAACGGCGTTAAAGTGGCTGAAGAAGCAAAGGCATTCAAAGTTGTAGGTGAAGTGCTCGAACAAGGCAAAGATAAGAAAATTATCGTCTTCAAATACAAGGCAAAGAAAAACGAAAGAAAGAAACAAGGTCACAGACAACCATTCACGGCTGTTAAGATTCTTGAAATCGTTGCGAAGTAAGGACGGAGGGTATAGAATATGATATTATTTAGATTATTTGCGCACCACAAAGGTGGCGGTAGTACCAAAAACGGCAGAGATAGCAACGCAAAAAGACTTGGCGTTAAAAGAGTTAATGGTCAAGAAATTCTTGCTGGTGGCATAATTGTTCGTCAAAGAGGCACAAAGATTCACCCAGGCAACAATGTTGGTATCGGTAGTGATGATACATTATACGCTTTGATTGACGGTGTTGTTAAGTTCGAAAGAATGGGCAGAAACGACAAAAAAGTTAGCGTTTACGCAAAAGAAAACTAAAATTAAAACGGGCTGAACTTTCAGTCCGTTAAATTTTTATTTAAGAGAAAAATTTCTCAGGTAGCAATATGAATAATATTGAAAAGATAGTATTTGATAGCGAATATTTTGATGCACTCTCAACACTTGATTGTGGTCAAATTTTTCGTTTTAAAAAAATAGATAAAGGCTTTTTAGTCCTATCAAAAGATAAGGGCGCAGTTGTTTGTACTCAAAATAATAAAACCACTATTGAGTGCCACGCCCAAGATAAAGACTATTTTATAAATTTTTTCGACTTAGATAGAGATTATAAGGCTATTTGCGAAAGTGCAAAAAAAGAAAACATTTCGATTTTGTCAAGTGCAGTTGATAAAGCTAAAGGAATAAGGATATTAAATCAAGATAAAGTTGAAACGCTTTTTTCTTTTATAATTTCCCAAAACAATAATATACCAAGGATAAAAAGCATAATAGAAAAACTTTGCAAAGGCTTAGGCGAAAGAAAAGAGTTTTTAGGTATAGAATACTATTCTTTTCCAACTGCTAAGAAAATGGCTGAAATAGACCTAAGGTTTTATCAAGAGATAGGGCTCGGGTATAGAGCAAGGTATATAAAAAATCTTGCTGAAATGCTAAATAACGGCTTAAATTTAGAAAATTTCAGTTCGCTCCCTACTAAAGAGTTAAGAAAAGAACTAACCAAAATTTTAGGAGTAGGCACGAAGGTTGCAGATTGCGCAATTCTATTCGGCTATCATAAAAGCGATAGTTTTCCTGTCGATACTTGGATAGAAAAAGTTTATATTGAAGACTTTAAGGGTTCGCTTAAGGATAGAACAAAGATTGCAGATGAACTCATGCTTAGATTCGGAGAAAATGCAGGATATTATCAACAATACTTGTTTTATCATAAAAGACTTAGCCAAAAATAACAAAAAAGCATAAAAAAAGATAAAAAATAATTGTCAAAAAAGCACGATTATGGTATACTAAAAAAAGATTAAAATTTAGAT
>JAZNAX010000016.1:0-9283 GCA_045586765.1 Christensenellaceae bacterium
CACAGCGCTATGAGGCGGTGTACGAGGTGGTAGAGGTGGTGCGCGTATTCAAGGAGTACTTTTCTCTGATCGCTCTCGGCCTTTGCTTCGTCGGCGCGCTGCTGGTCTTTTCGTTTGCGCTGGGCAACGTGCGCGCCCGCAGATACGACATCGGTATCATGAAGGCATTAGGCGGCAAAACCGCGCACCTTTCGGTGATTTTCGTTTTGCACGCAGGGATCATGGGACTGACTGTGTCGCTTTGCACAGTAGCAGGGCTCTTTACACTGACAGGCATCGCCAACTCCCTTTTGCTCGAAGGCTTTGAAACCTTTATGAAGGACGCTTCCCTTTCCTTGCTCAAAGATGCGCAAATCCTGTCGCTGTCTACGCGCGTGCTCGCAATAGATCTTTTGCTCGTCTTTTCCGCTTCGCTGCTCGCTTCCTTTGCGGCAACGCTTGCCATTGGCGCGTTAAAGCCCATGCACATCATCCGCGCCAAGGAATGAGCGAAAAATTACCCTTGCTTATTTTCACATACTATGTTATAATGAATGTTTGAAGAAATATACACTTTATTTTTGGAGGATGTACCATGTCACTTTTCAAAGGTAAAACACTGATGATCACAGGCGGTACGGGCTCGTTTGGCAATGCCGTGCTCAATCGCTTCTTAAAAAGGGATATCGGCGAGATCCGCATTTTCTCGCGCGACGAAAAGAAGCAAGACGATATGCGCCATGAATTTCAGGCAAAAATGCCAGAAGTAGCAGAAAAAATTAAGTTCTATATCGGTGATGTGCGTGACCTAGCATCGGTTAAAAATGCAATGCACGGCGTTGATTTTATATTCCACGCTGCAGCATTAAAACAAGTTCCTTCGTGTGAATTTTTCCCAATAGAAGCCGTTAAAACAAATGTTTTAGGCACAGAAAATGTTTTAACAGCAGCAATAGATGCTGGGGTTAAAAATATCGTTTGTCTTTCAACTGATAAAGCAGCATATCCTGTAAATGCAATGGGAACATCAAAGGCAATGATGGAAAAGGTTATCGTTGCTAAATCAAGAACAGTTTCACCAGAAAAGACAAAGATTTGTTGCACTCGTTATGGCAACGTTATGTGTTCTCGTGGTAGCGTTATTCCACTATGGATAGAACAAATTCGTTTAGGAAAACCAATAACCATCACAGACCCAACGATGACTCGTTTTATCATGTCATTAGATGAAGCCGTTGACCTTGTTTTATTTGCCTTTGAAAATGGCGAAAGTGGGGATATTTTAGTTCAAAAAGCACCTGCTTGCACAATTCAAACTCAAGCAGAAGCAGTTTGTGAACTTTTTGGTGGCGACAAAAACAACATTAAAGTTATAGGTATTCGACACGGCGAAAAAATGTATGAAACACTTCTTACTAACGAAGAGTGTGCAAATGCTATTGACCTTGGAAATTTCTATCGTGTTCCTTGCGACAAGCGTGGACTTAACTACGATAAATATTTTAACAAAGGCGATAAAGAGCGTAATACTTTAACGGAGTTCAACTCAAATAATACAGAACTTCTAACGGTTGAACAAACAAAAGAAAAAATTGCAAGTTTAAAGTATATTCAAGAAGAACTTGCCAAGGATATTAAATAATGAAAATATTAGTTACAGGTGCAAAGGGTTTTGTTGGAAAAAATCTATGTAGCGCTTTGAAAAATATAAAAGATGGCAAAGATAAAACTCGACCTAATCTTATTATAGAAGAAATCTTTGAATATGATATTGACAGCAATTTAGAAGATTTGAACTTATATTGTGCTAAAGCAGATTTTGTGTTTAATCTTGCAGGGGTAAATCGCCCACAAACGCAGGAAGAATTTATGCAAGGAAACTTTGGTTTTGCATCTACTTTGCTTCAAAAATTAAAAGATAATAACAATAAATGTCCTGTTATGCTTTCTTCATCAATTCAAGCAACGCTAATCGGTCGTTATGCTGATGGTGAATATGGAAAAAGCAAAAAGGCAGGCGAAGAATTATTTTTTGACTATGCTTTAGAAACAGGTGCAAAGGTTTGCGTATATCGTTTTCCAAACCTTTTTGGTAAATGGTGTAGGCCTAATTATAATAGTGCTGTTGCAACCTTTTGCAATAATATAGCAAACGATTTACCTATTACTGTGAACGATAGGGCTATAGAACTTGAACTTTTATATATAGATGATTTAGTATGTGAAATGTTAGACCTTTTAGAAGGTAAAGGACATCGATGTGATTACGATGGGCTTAATCCTACAGAAAAAACTGATGGAAGGTATTATTTTGTGCCAACAACACACAAGGTTACACTTGGTGTGATAGTTGATTTGCTAAAATCTTTTCATGACCAAAGTGAAAATTTAATTATTCCTGAAATTCCAAATGGTAGTTTTGCTAAAAAATTATATTCAACATATTTAAGTTATTTGCCTAAAGAAAAGGTTGCTTTTGACTTAAAAATGAATGTTGATGACAGGGGTAGTTTTACCGAGCTATTAAAAACACAAAAATGTGGACAAGTTTCTATTAACATTTCTAAGCCGGGTATTACTAAAGGTCAGCATTGGCATCATACAAAGTGGGAATTTTTTATCGTTGTTGCTGGTAAAGGCCTAATTCAACAAAGAAAAATAGGCTCTGATGAAGTTTTGAACTTTGAAGTTAGTGGCGATAAAATCCAAGCAGTTCATATGCTTCCTGGTTATACACATAACATTATAAATTTATCTGAAACGGAAAATTTAGTGACTGTTATGTGGGCAAACGAGCAGTTTGATTCAAGCCATCCAGATACTTTTTTTGAAAAGGTATAACAATGATTGTGGAGAAGAAAATATGGGAATTAAAGTAGATTATTCAAATGTAAAATTTAAGGATAATGGTAAACTTAAACTACTTATTATCGTAGGAACACGTCCAGAGATAATTCGTTTGGCGGCAGTTATCAATAAGTGTAGAAAATATTTTGACTGCATTTTGGCACATACTGGTCAAAATTATGACTATAACCTAAACGGAATATTCTTTAAGGACTTAAAACTAGAAGACCCAGAAGTTTATATGGATGCCGTGGGTGAAGATTTAGGCGAAACAGTTGGAAACATTATAAATTGTTCATATAAGCTTATGAATGCTTGTAAGCCAGATGCACTCTTAATTTTAGGGGATACAAACAGCTGTTTATCAGCAATTTCTGCAAAGAGATTGCATATTCCTATTTTTCATATGGAAGCAGGTAATAGATGCAAGGATGAGTGCTTACCAGAAGAAACAAATCGCCGTATAGTTGATATAATTTCAGATGTAAACTTAGCATATTCAGAACACGCAAGAAGATATCTCGCTGATTGTGGTCTTCCAAAGGAAAGAACTTATGTTACAGGCTCTCCTATGGCAGAAGTTTTGCATAATAACTTAGAAGAAATCGAAAAAAGCGATGTGCTTAAAAGACTTGGGTTAGAGCCTAAAAAATATATTTTACTTTCTGCTCATAGAGAAGAAAATATCGATACAGAAAAGAACTTTAATTCTCTATTTACTGCAATAAATAAACTTGCAGAAAAATATGATATGCCAATTCTTTATAGTTGCCATCCAAGAAGTAAAAAGCGTTTAGAAATCAGTGGTTTTAAGTTGGATAAGCGTGTTATCCAAAATCAACCTTTAGGTTTCCACGACTACAACAACTTGCAAATGAACGCATTTGCTGTTGTTTCAGATAGTGGCACACTTCCAGAAGAAAGTTCATTCTTTACAAGCATAGGAAAACCTTTCCCAGCCGTTTGTATAAGAACTAGCACAGAGCGTCCAGAAGCACTAGATAAAGCATGCTTTGTTATCGCTGGCATTGATGAAAAAGGCTTGTTGCAAGCAGTTGAAACATCAGTTGAGTTATGTAAAGATGGTAATAATGGAATTCCTGTCCCTGATTATGTTGAAGAAAATGTTTCAACAAAGGTAGTAAAATTAATCCAATCATATACTAGAATCGTTGATAAAATGGTTTGGAGAAAAAACTAAAAGATAGCTTGAGGTAGGTGATATGGAAGTATCAAATATTATGTTTGCGTTGATTCGTTTTGAAATAAGTGGAACGGAACTTTGCAAAGATGTGAAAAATTTAATAACGCCTGATATATTGCCTACATTATTTAAACTATCAAAAAGGCATGATTTGGCACACTTGGTTGGTTGTGCACTCGATAAGAATGGGCTGTTGTCAGAAGGGTCAGAAGCGAGAAAATGGTTTTTAAACGAACGGAATATGGCGGTGTGCCGTTATGAACAGCAACAATATGAGTTAGAACAAATTTGTCAGGCCTTAGATAATGCAAGAATTCCATTTATTCCTTTGAAAGGAAGTGTTATTAGGCAATATTATCCTGAGCCTTGGATGCGGACTAGTTGTGATATTGATATCCTTGTATCCAAAGATTTGGCGGATACTGCAAAAGAGTATTTAGTAGAAAACCTACACTATACTGTTAAAGGAAAAAATAGCCATGATATTTCTATGTATGCGGAAAGCGGTGTGCATTTAGAACTTCATTTTGATTTAATAGAAGATTTTGTGTTTGAAAAAAGTAAAGCGGTTTTAAAAGACATATGGGAAGTAGCTTTAATAAAAGAGAACTGCGAATATCATTGCGAAATGAGTGATGAAGTGTTCTATTTTTATCATATAGCTCATATGGCAAAGCATTTTAGAAACGGTGGTTGTGGTATACGTCCTATTTTAGACGATTGGATATTAAATCAAACGCAAAGCAACGAAAAAGCACGTCAATATTTATTAAAAGAAGGACATCTAAATACTTTTGCCGATAAAATACGACAATTGTCGGCTTCGTGGTTTGCAGGAGTCCCTCACACTCCATTTAACTTATTAGTAGAACAATATATTTTACATGGTGGTGTATATGGAAACATTGAAAATAGAGTGGTAGTCCAACAAGCAACAAAAGGTGGGAAATTTCGAGCGATACTTTCAAGAGTGTTCTTGCCGTATTATTTATTGAAAGTACAATTTCCTGTTTTGGAAAAACATAAAATTTTGATGCCATTTTGCCAAATAGTTCGGTGGTGGCACTTGCTATTCGGAAAACGCACAAAATTAGCAAAGAGAGAATTTGAAGCTAATATGAGTGTGTCTAAAGATAAAAAGGAACGAATCGAAATTCTTCTTAAAGGGTTAGGGCTTTAATTATTTTACTCTCAATTCCCTGATTATGTTGAAGAAAATGTTTCAACAAAGGTAGTAAAACTAATTCAATCATACACAAGAATCGTTGACAAAATGGTTTGGAGAAAGTTTTAATTTAAAATTAAAAATACAAAGAAATGCCCTTTATAAAAAAGGGCATTTCTTTATAAAACATTTGAAAAAAATTCTAAATAAAGGTATAATTATATAAAAGGAGAGAAAACAATGAGAAAAAACTTAAAACCAAAAGCATATATTTATCCCTTGCCTGTTTTAATTATTGGTACTTATGATGAAAATGGCGTGCCAAATGCAATGAATGCTGCTTGGGGAACGGTTTGCGATATGGCTAGGGTTTCTATTTGTATTGACAAAGGTCATAAAACTATTAAAAACCTATTAAAAACTAAGGCATTTACGGTTGCTATTGCTGATAAAAATAATGTTATTGAAGCAGATTATGTAGGGGTTGTTTCTGGAAATAAAGAGCCAGATAAACTTGCAAAAACAGGCTGGAAAATAACAAAAAGTGAAATTATAAATGCGCCTATTATAGAAGAGTTGCCACTCGTGTTAGAATGTAAACTTGTTAGTTATAATGAGCAAACTGAAATCTGCATAGGCGAAGTAGTCAACGTTTCTGTCGATGAGAATATTTTAAATAAAAAAGGCAAAATAGACCTAGAAAAGTTTAACCCTATTTGCTATGATACTTGCAACAACTGTTATTACACACTTGGCAAAAAGGTAGGCAGTGCTTTTGTGGATGGATTAAAATTAAAATAAGAAGATTTATAAATATGCAAAACATAAAAATTAAATTATGCACTATAAAAGACATAGCACTTTTACAAGAATTATCAATAAATACTTATGTTCAAACTTTTGAAAAATTTAATAGTTCAACAATAATGAAAGCATATCTAAATGACGCTTTTAATTTAGAAAAACTAAAAAAAGAGTTGTTAAATAGCAATTCAGCATTTTATTTTTTATATAAAGATGAAAGGCTTGCTGGTTACTTAAAAGTCAATGACTTTCCTTCTCAAACAGATATCAATGATGAATCAAGTTTAGAAATTGAAAGGTTTTACATATTAGGCGATTTTCAAGGTAAAGGATTAGGAAAGACTTTAATGAAAAAGGCGATTGACATCGCTAATGAAAAGAATAAGTCGTACGTTTGGCTCGGTGTTTGGGAGCATAATGAAAAAGCAAAACGATTTTATAATAAGCAAGGATTTTATAAAATAGGCGAGCATTCCTTTTTTATGGGAGATGACGAACAAACCGATTACCTAATGCGAAAAGATTTAGTATAAAATCAGTCAGTCTTTAACTTTCTATTTAACTTAAAGGAATTTTAAGGCTGATTACAGGGGCTTTTCTTGGGAAAAATTTAAAAAAGCCACCTAAAAAATCAAAAAATTTTACGATTAAAAATATTAGAAAAACAAAGATAAATCTTGCCTTTTTTCTTGAAAAACTTAAAAAGACTTGTTCCCAAAATCCCCCTAGGGTTTTGTTCAAACTTAAAAAGCCTTTAAAATTATAGTTTTTTCACTATTTTTTGCCTCATCGTCCCATTGAGTTAGATATTTTCACCCAAAAATCGTTCGTTTTTGGGTGTTTTTTATTACTTCTAAGCATTTTTTATAAAATGAAAGTCCTAATTTTACAAACTTTTTCCCAAGATTTTAAATATAATTTTTTTGGGAAAAGTCTTGACAAATATATTTTCTATTGCTATAATAAGAAAAATGAATAGTGACTTAAGCGGTTGTTTTATTAAACAGCTTAGTGTTGTACTTAGGGGTTGACTGTCCAAAGGTACACGCAACGTTTATCGTTTCAGTTTTTGTCCGTAGATTTGTCAATAATTTTAATATATTTATGATTATTACGCCTACGGATGTTTGGTAGGCGTTTTTCTTTTGTCCTTTTCATTAATAAGTCAAAGGAGGTAGTTCAAAATGAGTAAAGGACATGGTGTTTCTTCTTACACGCATTCACAAAGGCAATTAGATGATTATGCAAATCAGCACAATCCAAACAACCATGCGTATTGGGATAATTTAAATAATCACTCTAATCAATGCAATCCTAATAATGATGCGTATTATGAAAGTCGTGAAGGAAACGAAAAGGAAGAAGAATAAAAGGTAAGGGCGACACTAAATGTCGCCCTTATAATAAAGGAGAATCAAATGAAAAAAATTATAATTTCATTAAAGAAAATAAATTACAAACTATTTTTAGCACTTTTAGTGTTAGGGCTTTGTCCAACAATTTACACAACACTTCGAGTGTTCTTTTTAGGGGAGTTGCCTGGGGAATATTCGTTTTCAATTGCGGGACAACTTTCTTGGGTAAATCTTTTATATGAGATTTTAAGCGAAGCAATTGTTTTGCCATTGTTTTTCTTTATCGGTAAAGTATTAACGGATAAGCAAGAATTTTCTAACCGAATGCGCACAGGCTTAATCGTTTCTATGAGTGCTTATACGTTATTGTCAATCGTTATAATTGCACTTGCAAAACCATTATTAACGCTTATGGCAACCGATTTAAGCATAATTGAGGCTTCGGCAACCTACATAAGAATAGAAAGCGTAGCAAGTATATTCTCTCTTGCATTTAACTTTATAATGGTTGGAATGGTAACGCTCGGTAAAGAAAAATACGTTTACATACTAACTGCTGTAAAACTCGTTTTATGTGTTCTTGTAGATACGTTTATGGTTTCAACTTTGCCTATATCATTAAACCTTGGTGTAAACGGAATTGCATTTTCAAATATAATCGTTAACCTTGTTCTTGTTATAACTGCAATTATTCTTTTAAGCAAAGAGGGGATAGTTATTTTCAAAAAAGAAAAGCTAAACTTTGCTTGGATGAAAGACTTTGTAAAAATTGGTGGAATATCTGGTTTAGAGTCTTTCGTTAGAAACATTGCTTATATGCTAATGATTGCCAGAATGGTAAATATGGTAGGCGAGCAGGGAACGTATTGGGTTGCAAACAACTTTATTTGGGGTTGGTTG
Organism: Christensenellaceae bacterium; assembly: GCA_045586765.1. Lineage (GTDB taxonomy): Bacteria > Bacillota > Clostridia > Christensenellales > Borkfalkiaceae > UBA1259. The sequence goes on from JAZNAX010000016.1 coordinate 8,255, forward strand.
TTGCTTCCAATTTTACAACTCGGAGAACTTGTAAAGAGAGAAACTGCAACTGATGAAAACGCTATAAAGAACAATTCGCTAGGGTATTTTGCAATAACTGCTATTGTTTGTGTGATTTGGTGTATTACAATACCGATTTGGAAACCTTTTATGTCACACATACTCAACTTTAACGATGTAGATAAACTATTTGAACTCGTTATGGTTTTACTAGGTTTTTATATGTTATATGCGTTTCAAAATGTTTTTGATTCAACCTTTTACGGACTCGGTAAAACTAACTATATGCTTTTTGAATCAGTAGTAACAAATGCTATTTATTATGGTGGTGCGTTTATTCTTTATCTTTGTGGGGTGTGGGAACCAACGCTTATCGGAATAGCATTATTATTTGGTATCGGCAACGCTTTTGATGCAATCGTTTCACTCATTGCCTACGCTTTCTTACTCAAAAAGAATAAAATAAATATATTGGATATTGACTAAATCTTTACTTATAAATTAACAAAATACTTAAAATCTTTACTTTTTGGCTAAAATCGGCTGTTAAAAGTAAAGATTTTTGTTTTTAATGAGTATCCCTAAGCCTACTTTCCAATTTTGTAAAACGTGAAAATTTGCTGTAAGGGGCAAAAGCAATAAAAAGAAAATCGCTAGGTAAAACCTAACGATTTTCGTGGTGCCGCTGGCCGGACTTGAACCGGCACGGATGTTACTCCGAGGGATTTTAAGTCCCTTGCGTCTGCCTATTCCACCACAGCGGCAATTGTTATTAAAATAAAAACCTCACTAGATTTTGTGAGGTTTAACTGGAGGCGCCACCCAGATTCGAACTGGGGGTAAGGGTTTTGCAGACCCGGGCCTTACCACTTGGCGATGGCGCCGTCGACATAACCTTATGAGAAAAACCCCATAATAAAAAAATGGAGCGGGAAACGAGATTCGAACTCGCGACATTCGCCTTGGCAAGGCGACGCTCTACCACTGAGCCATTCCCGCACGTTGCAATGATGATTATTGGTGGGAACA
>JAZNAX010000017.1:0-3628 GCA_045586765.1 Christensenellaceae bacterium
ATATTATTTTTCCACCTTGTTTATAGCATCAAATTTACAATAACTCTTGCACAAACCACAACCATTACACATAGATTCATCTATTTTAATAGTTCCATCTGCTTGTTTTGTTATTGCTGGACATCCTATTTTTAAGCACATACCACATTTTTTACACTTTTCAGTATCGCATACGCATTTATATGGGAATTTTTGACCTTTTAATAGTGCGCAAGGTGCTTTTGCAATGATTACTGTGAGTTCATCGCCATTAACACTTTCTTTAATTGCACTTTCTAATGATTTAATATCAAAAGCATCAATAGTTAAAACGTTTTTAACACCAACAGCCTTGCAAAGAACTTCTAAATCGATAGCATTTGTATCTTCACCTTTAAGAGTTTTTCCTGTTGCTGCGTGTTCTTGGTGACCAGTCATACCTGTAGTTCTATTATCAAGAATAAGAACTGTTCCTGTTGCCTTGTTATATACTAAACCGATTAAAGAGTTAATACCTGTATGTAGGAATGTTGAATCGCCGATAACTGCAACCCAATTTTTAATAAAATCTTTACCCCTTGCCTTTTCAATGCCGTGAAGTGTTGAAATACTTGCACCCATACAAAGTGTGCTGTCGATTACGCCAAGTGGAGCGACTGCACCTAAAGTATAACAACCAATGTCGCCAGCAGCGTGAATTTTAAGTTTATTTAATACTGAGAACACGCTTCTGTGTGGACAACCTGGGCAAAGAATTGGAGGACGATTTGGAGACTCTTTCTTTTCAAAAACAACTTCATTAGTTCCAAAAAGTGCTTTTTTAAGCATATTTGCACTATATTCGCCTTGTCGAGTGAAAAGTTCTTTACCTTTTACATCATAACCCCAAGACCTAACTTGTTCTTCGATAACAGGTTCAAGTTCTTCAAAAATATAAACTGTGTCAACTTGGGCTATAAATTCTTCAATAAGTTTTTTAGGAAGTGGGTTTACAAGACCAAGTTTTAATACGCTTGCATTTGGGCAAACTTCCTTTACATATTGATAAGCAATACCACTTGTTATAAAGCCGATTTTCTTATCGAGAATTTGCATTTTATTTATAGGGAAATTACAGCCGTCTTCTGCAATTTTGTTATCCCTTGCTTCAACAACAACGTGTCTTGCAATTGCTGATGCTGGCATCATAACATATTTTCTTACATCACGATTATAATCTTTATCGCTAACTTCAACCCTGTCGCTTAGTTCTACAATGCTTTGTGAGTGAGAAAGTTTTGTTGTTGTTCTAAGTATTACAGGCGTATCGTATTTTTCGCTTAATTCGTATGCGAACTTAACAAATTCTTTGGCTTCCATACTATCTGATGGTTCAACAACAGGAATATGAGATGCACGAGCAATCATACGAGTATCTTGTTCGTTTTGTGAACTTGCAAGACCTGGGTCATCTGCAACAACGATAACTGCACCACCATTTACACCCGTATAAGAAAAAGTATATAATGGGTCACTTGCAACGTTCAAGCCAACGTGCTTCATACAAGCAAGGCTTCTAACACCTGCAAATGATGCACCGAAAGCAACTTCTGTTGCAACCTTTTCATTTGGTGCCCATTCAGTGTAAACTTCACTATACTTTGAAAGGTATTCACTGATTTCTGTACTTGGTGTTCCTGGGTATGCACTTGAAACCTTAACACCTGCTTCATACACGCCACGAGCAATGGCTTCATTGCCGAGCATAATAATTTTTTCCTTCATTTTATTTTCCTCTTAAATCTTTTATTCTTTTTGCTTTACCTTCAAATCTTTGAAGTGTGTTTGGTGATTCTAGTTTAACTTTAGCATCTAGACCTAAAATAACCTTTAGTTTATTTCTAACAGCATTTGATAATTTTTCAAGCACTGCAAACGAATCGGTTGAGTGAGTTAGTTCAACTCTAATTTCAAGTTTATCGGTATAACCTTCTCTTGAAACCACTATTTCATAGTGTGGACCTAACTCATCAAAACTTAATATAACTTCTTCTATTTGACTTGGGAACACATTTACACCACGAATTTTAAGCATATCGTCGCTTCTACCAGACAAGTTTTCCATTCTGCAGAAAGTTCTTCCACATTTACATGGTTCATAGAAAAGTCTTGTTATATCTTTTGTTCTGTATCTAATTAGTGGAATTCCTTCCTTTTTGATACAAGTAATAACAAGTTCACCCTTTTCACCTGCTGGTAAAACTTCTTCAGTTATAGGGTCAATAATTTCTGGAATAAAATAGTCTTCATTTATGTGCATACCACAAAGATATTCACATTCGCCAGAAACACCCGGCCCCATAAGTTCGCTCATGCCATAGTTTGATGTAACAAGCATATCTTTGCCCCACGCTTTATGCATTTCTTCACGCATAGCATCGGTTAAAAGTTCGCTTCCAACAAGTCCTATTTTAACATTCAAGTCTTTTGCTGGGTCAACGCCTATTTCTCTTGCAACTTCAGCAAGTCTAAGTGCATATGAAGGTGTTGCAACAAGAAGTGTTGTTCCAAAATCTTTCATATACATTATTTGTTTTTCTGAATTACCAGTTGAAGATGGAATTATTGTTGCGCCAATATTTTCTAAGCCATAATGAAGCCCTAAAGCACCGGTAAACATTCCATAACCAAAACATATTTGAGCAACATCATCTGCTGTTGCACCACCCATGCAAGCAATACGAGAAACGCATTCAGTCCAAACTTTCAAATCGTTTTGTGTGTAACCTACAACCGTTGGTTTACCCGTTGTACCACTTGAAGCATGAATTCTTACAAGTTTATTCTTTGGAACAGCAAAAAGCCCAAAAGGATAAGTGTCTCTCATATCCTGTTTTGTAACAAAAGGCAATTTTTTAAGGTCACTTAGCGACTTTATGTCTTGTGGAACAATGCCCTTATCTTGCATTTTTTGTCTATAATAAGGCACAGTTTCATAAACCCTTGTTACAGTTTCTTGAAGTCTTTCAAGTTGAATTTTTTCAATTTCACTCCTTGAAAGAGTTTCTTCCTTTGACCAAATCATATTATCTCCTTAAAATCAAACTACAATGTTTAATTATTTTCTACTACATCATTAAAAGCCTTTTCAACAATTTTATTATCTAGTTGTTTTGTAAACAAACTTATAACAAGTGTTAAAATCATTGAACTTGCCATACAAATAACACCGATTAGTGGCGAGCAATTTATACCATTTTGAATTATCATACCAAATGTTCCACCACAGCCACATTTAATATAGCCTAAAACAAAAATGAGAACAATTGTTAACACTAATGAAGTAATCATCGATACCCAAACGGCACATTTTGTTACTTTTTTCCAAACAAGACCTAAAACATATGGCCCAATAAAACAACCTGCAAGCGTACCCCAACTTAACCCCATAAGATAAGCAATTGCCGAAATTTGATATATATCGTTAAGCACTGCTAAAACGACCGAAATTGCAATAAAAACAAGGCATAAAACACGCATTATTATATTAACTTTTCTATCTTCTGCCTTTTTATCAATAAAACCTTTATAAAGGTCAATTGCAACAACTGAAGCACTTGAAAGCGAAACGGATGAAAGCGTTGACATACTTGCAGAAAGTATTAAAACG
>JAZNAX010000018.1:0-66690 GCA_045586765.1 Christensenellaceae bacterium
AATTTTTAAAAGTAAAATAGGTAAAATATGTAAATATTTCACATGAACACTGCTTCCTTCTCATACGCTAACGCTCCTGAGCACTAAGCCCATTATAAATGCCCATCAAAGGCGTGCAGAAAATTTTTATAAAAAATAAAAAAACTTAAATAAAATAGTTGACTTTATCACTTTAGCGTGCTAAAATGATAAAGCAAAATAAAAGTGGACCGAAAGGCCAAGTAGTTTTATAAAGGGAAGTAGATATGGAAAATTTTGATATTAAAAAATTTGACGGCTTATTTGAGGCAATACTAAAACTAAAAAGCACAGATGAGTGCAGAAGATTTTTTGAAGATGTTTGCACTATAAAAGAACTTGAAGATATATCGCAAAGGTTAGAAGTTGCAACGCTACTTAGTGAGGGCAACAACTATCAAGAAGTTTCAAAAGCAACGGGCGCAAGCACTGCAACGATAAGCAGGGTAAATAAGTGCTTGCAATACGGCAAAAACGGATATAAAATTGTGCTAGGTAAATAAGGAAAGAAAAGATATGAATTTAGATTTAGTTTTAAGAGATGATGAAATGGCGATTTTCAAACTTCGCTCTTTATATGGTAAATATGGTTATTCTCAATATAAGATGAGCAAGTTTGAAGAATATGATTTATATGCACTCAACAAAGAGTTTTTGGTTTCGGATAACATTATAACTTTCACCGATACAGACGGAAAACTTATGGCGCTTAAACCTGACGTAACCCTTTCGATAATTAAGAACGGTACGGATAACAAGGGTGGCATTCAAAAAGTTTTCTATAACGAAAACGTTTATAGGGTTTCAAAAGGCACAAAGTCATATAAAGAAATTATGCAAGCAGGCTTAGAGTGTGTGGGTGAAATTGATGACTATGCTATTTTAGAAGTTTTAATGCTTGCTGTAAAGAGTTTAGAAATTGTTTCAAGCGAATACGTTTTAGACGTGTCAAGCCTTGACATTGTAAATGCGATATTTGACAAGGCAAACCTATCTTCTAGTGCAAGAAAGCAAATAATAGAATGCCTTTCACAAAAAAATGTTAAGGGCGTGGAAAGTGTTTGCAATCAAGAAAAGGTTGCTCTTTTAGACACAGAACTATTAAAAGCCTTGGTTTTAACATACGGCTCGCCAGAAAAGGTGGAAAAAGTGCTTAAAACTTTTGACCTTGACCAAAATACTAAAAAAGCCGTTGACAATCTTTTCGGTATAGTAAATGACCTTATAAAGTTAGGGCTTGGCGATAAAATTAACATTGACTTTTCTGTTGTAAACGACCTAAATTACTATAATGGATTGGTGTTTAAGGGTTTTGTTAGTGGGCTTGCAAACAGCATACTTTCTGGTGGACAATACGATAAGTTAATGCAAAAAATGAACAAAAAATCTCGTGCGATAGGTTTTGCTGTTTATCTTGATGAACTTTCTAAATTCAAGTCAGCAAAAAAGGAATATGACTTTGATGTGGCTGTGGAGTATGGCGATGCACCAAAGAGCAAGGTTTTAGAAGTTGTTAATAACCTTATAAAACAAGGAAAGAGCGTGCTTGCAGAAAAACAAATTCCAAACGATGTTCAATGCAAAGAGATTATTAAATTATAGGAGTAAGAAGTTGAAAACTATGCTTAATATTGCCTTGCCAAAAGGAAGACTTGGCGAAAAGGTTTATGATATGTTTGAAAAGGCAGGATTTCCTTGCCCTTCGATAAAAGAAAACAATAGAAAACTTATATTTGAAAATCAAGAAGTGGGCGTAAGATATTTTTGGGTTAAGCCATCAGACGTTGCAATCTATGTAGAGCGTGGGGCTGCCGACATTGGTGTTGCAGGCAAAGATATTTTGCTTGAATATAACCCTGATGTTTATGAACTATTAGACCTCAATATTGGAAAGTGCGATATGGCTGTTGCTGCTAAGGCTGATTTTAAGGACGATAGAACAAAGACCTTAACAGTTGCAACAAAGTTTGCAAGTATTGCCAAAGCCTATTACTCAAGCCGTGGCAGAGAAATAGACATTATTCACCTTAACGGCTCTATCGAACTTGCACCAATACTCAATCTTTCTGATGTAATTGTAGATATAGTAGAAACGGGCTCAACCTTAAAGGCAAACAAACTTGAAGTTGTTGAAAAGTTCTTGCCAATTTCAGCAAGACTTATCTCTAACAAGGTTAGTTTTAAGTTTAAGGGCGAAATAATAGAAAAAATCATGGCAAGTTTATCAATGCAAACGGAGATGTAATATGATTAGGGTTTTAAAAGAAGGCGTTAATACTAGAGAAGAAATTTTCTGCCCAAATGAAGTTAAAATCGATGTGGAGCAAATTGTAAGCGATATTATTGAAAACGTGATTAAAAATGGCGACAAAGCACTTTTCGAGTATGCCTTAAAGTTTGATAAGGTAAATTTAACGAGTTTAGAAGTTACAAGTGAAGAAATTGAAAGTGCTGTAAAGAACGCAGATAAAGAGTTTTTAAGGATACTTAATAGGGCAAAGCAAAATATTTATGAGTTTCATCAAAAACAATATAGAGAAGGCTTTGAAATAAGAAAGGAAAATGGTATAATTTTAGGGCAAAAGATAATTCCTATCGAAAAGGTAGGCTTATACGTTCCCGGTGGCACGGCAGCCTATCCATCGACCGTTTTAATGGACGCTATCCCTGCAAAAATAGCAGGCTCATCTAAAATCGTTATGGTAACTCCACCAGACAAAAACGGAAACGTTAATCCAGACATTTTAGTTTCGGCTTACGTTGCTGGCGTTGATAAAATTTATAAGGTGGGTGGCGCACAGGCAATAGCAGCACTTGCTTATGGAACAGAGACCATTGAAAAGGTGGATAAAATCGTTGGGCCAGGTAATGCTTTTGTTGCAACGGCAAAAAAACAAGTGTTTGGCAAGGTTTCAATCGATATGATTGCAGGGCCAAGTGAAATTATGGTTGTGGCAGATAAAAATAACGATGCTAAATGTATCAGTGCCGACCTATTATCTCAAGCCGAACACGATAAACTTGCTAGCGCAGTTCTTATTACCGACAGCGAAGAACTTGCATATAAGGTTAGAGATGAAATCGAAGTTCAACTATCAAAACTTTCTAGATGCGATATTGCAAGAACTTCTATTGATGATAATGGAAAGATTATCATCGCAAAGGATATTGAAAGTGCAATTGAACTTGCAAACGAAATTGCACCAGAACACTTAGAACTTTGCATTGATAATGCGTATGACTATATAGATAAAATCAAAAATGCAGGCTCTGTATTTTTGGGCAGATACTCACCAGAAGCACTTGGTGATTATATGGCAGGGCTAAACCACACCCTTCCAACAAGTGGCACGGCAAGGTTTTCAAGCCCACTTTCAGTTGATGATTTTATTAAAAAGATGCAATATGTGTATTACACAGAAGATGCACTAAACGATATTTATAAAGACATAGATTATTTTGCTAAAAAAGAAGGACTTACGGCACACGCAAAGAGTGCTACAATCAGGTTTGAAGAAAATGAGTAAATTTTTAAATCAAAAGATAAGCAGTTTAACCCCTTATGAACCGGGCGAACAGCCAAAGCAAAGGGAATACATTAAACTAAACACAAACGAATCGCCTTATCCACCATCAAAAAAGGGCTTAGAACTTGCAAGTGAACAGGCAGAGATTTGTCATCTTTACCCAGACCCAAACTGCACGGAACTAACAAGGCTTTTGGCAAGTGAACTTGGCGTAAAAGAAAATCAAGTTATCTTAACAAACGGCTCTGATGAAATATTAAACTTTGCTTTTATGGCATATTGCGACCAAGATACGCCTGCAGTTTATAACGACATCACTTATGGTTTTTATAAGGTATATGCAAAACTTCACGGAGTGGAAAGTAAGGTTATTCCACTAAAAGAAGATTTTTCTATCGATATTGATGCTTTTATTAAAGAGAAAGGCACGATAATTATTGCAAACCCAAATGCACCTACAGGACTTTTGCTCTCGCTAGAGCAAATTGAAAAAATTATTAAGTCTAACCCTGATAGAGTGGTTGTCGTTGATGAAGCGTATATCGACTTTGGGGGCAGAAGTGCAGTTAAACTAATTGATAAGTATGACAACTTACTTGTAACTCAAACCTTTTCAAAATCACGCTCGCTTGCAGGTGCAAGGCTCGGCTTTGGCGTGGCAAACGAAAAAATTATTGCTGACCTTATGCGAATTAAATATTCAACAAACCCTTATAATGTAAACAGGCTTACATCGGCAATGGGCATGGGCGCAATTTTAGACAAGGATTATTTTGAAAAAAATTGTAATCATATTATAAATAATAGAGAGAAAACTAAGGCTGAACTTGAAAAGTTAGGTTTTTATGTAACCGATTCAAAAGCAAACTTCTTATTTGCAAAATCTAATAAAATAGACGGAAAAAATCTTTATCTTAAACTAAAAGAAAAAGGCATTTTAGTTAGACATTTCGATACGGATAGGATAAGGGAATATATAAGAATTACTATTGGAAATAGCACTCAAATGAAAGCATTTGTTTGTGCTATCAAAGAAATTTTGGAGGAATTATGAGAACTGCAGATATTAAAAGAAAAACAGGCGAAACAGACATTAGTTTAAGTCTTAACCTTGATGGAAGTGGCAAGGGCGATATAAGCACAGGCTGTGGCTTTTTAGACCACATGCTCTCTCTTTTCAAAAAGCACGGAAGTTTTGACCTTACCGTTAATGCTAAGGGGGATACATATGTAGATTATCACCACACGGTTGAAGATATCGGCATAAGTTTAGGTCAAGCATTTAAAAGTGCGCTTGGCGATAAGGCTGGTATCGTTAGATATGGCGACACAACGCTTCCTATGGACGAAGCACTAATTTTAACTGCTGTTGATATTTCTGGAAGGGGCTTTTTTGTTCAAGATATAAATATCACATCAAACAAAGTGGGCGATTTTGACACCGAACTCGTTAACGAATTTTTGATTGCGTTCAGTTATAATGCAGGCATTACCTTGCACGTTAGACAAATCGCAGGCTCAAATGCTCACCACATTATCGAAGGCATTTTTAAGAGCCTTGCAAGAACACTTAAAAAGGCAGTTGCTATTGATAGCACGCTTAATGGCGAAATTCCATCTACTAAAGGAGTGCTTTAATGATTGCAATTGTTGATTATGGCGTGGGCAACTTGTTTTCACTAGTGAGCTCATTTTCAGCAATAGGTGAAGAAGCCGTTGCAACAAGCGATGTCGATTTAATAAAAAAAGCCGATAAAATTGTTTTACCTGGTGTGGGCGCTTTTGAAGATGCTTCTAAAAAACTTTTTGAAAGTGGACTTGCCGATGTTGTTATCGAGCAAGCTAATAGTGGAAAGCCACTTCTTGGCATTTGCCTTGGCATGCAACTCTTATTCGAAAAAAGTTTTGAATATGGCGAGCATAAGGGATTAGGGCTTATAAAAGGTCAAATTAGACCTATAGCCGATGTTATTCCAAAAGGCTATAAAATTCCACATATCGGTTGGAACGCACTTAAATTTAAGAAAAAAGACAGCAAACTTTTTAAGAACATAAACGACGGCGACTATGTGTATTTTGTGCACTCATATTATGCCACTGGTTGTGATGAAAGTGTAAATGCAACGGCTGAATACGGAGCGAACTTAACTGCAAGTGTTGAAAGTGGCAACGTTTATGGCTGTCAATTCCACCCAGAAAAGAGTGGAAAAGTAGGACTAAATATTTTAAAGGCATTTTGCCAAATGGAGAAATAAAAGATGAAACTTTTTCCAGCAATCGACCTATATGATGGCAAGGCTGTTAGGCTTTATAAGGGCGATTATGAAAAGATGACGATATATAGCGAAAACCCATCTGAAATTGCCGTTGATTTTTATAACAAGGGTGCTCTATTTATGCATCTTGTAGATTTAGAAGGGGCTAAAAAGGGTAATACACCAAACCTTGAAACGATAAAAAAGATTGTTTCTGCAACTCCAGCATTCGTTGAAGTTGGTGGTGGAATTAGAAGTATCGAAGTTATAAAAACTTATATAGATGCAGGTGTAAATAGGGTGATACTTGGCACTTCAGCCGTTAACGACCCAGATTTTTTAAGCCAAGCCGTTAAAAAATTTGGCGATAAAATTGCCGTTGGCGTGGATATTAAAGATGGCTATGTCGCAATTAAGGGTTGGACGGAAAAATCTAATTTTGCAGGCTTAGAGTTTTGCAAAAAGATGCAAGAAATGGGGGTTAAAACCATAATTTGCACTGACATCAGCAAAGACGGAGCAATGCAAGGCACAAACCACGAACTTTATAAAACGCTTAAAGAGAATTTAAATATTCAAATAATAGCATCTGGTGGTGTATCGAGCATAGAAGACATAAAAAGACTAAGAGATTTAGATATTTATGGCGCAATTATAGGAAAGGCATATTATACAGGGGATATTGACCTTGTGGAAGGGCTAAAGGTGGCAAGATGATTACAAAAAGAATTATTCCTTGTTTAGATGTTAAAAATGGCAGAGTTGTAAAGGGCGTGAACTTTAGTGGACTTTCAGATGTATCTAGCCCAATAGAACTTGGCAAATATTATAGCGATAACGGTGCTGATGAACTTGTTTTTTATGATATAACTGCATCGTTTGAAGGTAGAGAACTTTTTACCGATATATTAAAAGAAGTTGCAAAAACAATTTTTATTCCATTAACGGTTGGTGGTGGCATAAACACTCTCGATGACTTTGATAGGGTTTTGAAGTGTGGTGCAGATAAGGTTAGCGTAAACTCTGGCGCTATTAAAAACCCAGACCTAATTTATCACGCAGCAAAAAGGTATGGCAATCAATGTGTGGTGCTTTCTGTCGATGCAAAAAGGGTTGGCGATAAGTTCACAGTGTTCGCTAAAGGTGGCAGAGAAAACACAGGCATAGATTTAATCGAGTGGGCAAAGCGTGGCGAAAATAATGGCGCTGGCGAAATTGTGCTTAATTCAATCGATACTGACGGCGTTAAGGGTGGATTTGACTTGGAAATGCTAAAAGTGGTTAGCGAAAATGTAAGCGTGCCCGTTATAGCTTCTGGTGGTGCTGGCAATATTCAGCATTTTATAGATTTGTTTAAAACTTTGCCAAATGTAGATGCAGGACTTGCGGCTTCTATTTTCCATTTTGGACAAGTAAAAATAAACGAACTTAAAAAAGAATTAAGAAAAAATAATATTCCTGTTAGAATATAAAGGATGGATGATTATGATAGATATTGAAAACTTAAAATTTGATAGTGACGGACTTATTCCAGCAATAGTGGTTGACGCTATTTCTAAAAAGGTGCTAACTTTAGCATACATGAATAAAGAAAGTTTAAAAATCTCTATGGAAAAGAATTTAACTTGTTTTTATTCAAGGTCAAGAAAAGAACTTTGGCTAAAGGGCGAAACAAGTGGCAATTATCAACACATCGTGTCAATCACTGCCGATTGCGATAACGATGCCTTAATTGTTATGGTTGAAAAAGACGGCCCTGCTTGTCACTTAGGAACAGATAGTTGCTTTAATAACCGTTTATATGAAAACGAAGACAAGAAAGAGTTTTCTTATGAAGCACTTTTTGAACTTATTAAGGGCAGAAAGACCGACAAGAAAGAAGGCTCTTATACAACATACCTTTTTGAAAAGGGCTTAGATAAAATTCTAAAGAAAGTGGGCGAAGAATGCACCGAAGTTATTATCGCTGCAAAGGCAAACGATAAAAAGGAAACAATTTATGAAATTGCAGACCTTTGCTATCATACATTAGTTCTTATGATAGAAGCAGGAATCTCGCTTGAAGATATCCATCGTGAACTTGCTTCTCGCCACGTTATTGACCACAAAATCAAACAGGAGAAAATGACAAAATGAGTTTTGCCATTGACAAAATAGACTTGCCATTTATAGACCTTCATATGCACACTAATTTTTGCGATGGTAAAGACACCCCAGAGCAAATGGTTTTAAGTGCAGTAGGCAAAGGCTTAAAAGTGGTGGGGGTTACTTGTCACTCTTACACACACTTTGAAGAAGGTTGTTCTATAACCCCACAAAACGAATTAGACTTTATTGAAGAAATAAAAAGGTTAAAAGAAAAGTATTTAGGTAAAATCAAAGTGCTTTGTGGCATTGAGTGGGATTTATGCACCACATCGAGTGTGGGCGAGTACGATTATGTAATCGGCTCTATGCACTACTATAGGCGTGGCAATGAGTTTTACCCTGTAGATAAAAGCAAGCAAGACTTTATAAATAGTGTAAACACCCTTTTTAATGGCGATTATTATTTGGCCTCTGAAGAATATTATCAAAATGTAGCAAATATTGTTCAAAACACAAACTGCGACGTTATTGGGCATATTGACCTAATAACAAAGTTTAATATAGACAATAATCTATTTGATGAAAATGACCCTAGATATATTTCGGCATATAAAAAGGCCGTGGACACACTCGTTAAGTTCGATAAGCCTTTTGAAATCAACACGGGCGTTATTTCAAGGGGATATAGGCTTTCGCCTTATCCATCAAAACAAGTTTATGACTACATAAAGAAAAAAGGTGGAAAATTCATTCTTTCAAGCGATAGCCACTCAAAAGAAAATGTGGCTTTTGAGTTTGATAAGTGGAAAGAATTACTTTAATTTATTATGGCAAATTGGTTAGATAGCACATTTTACAATTTTGACAAAGCGTTTTTGATTTTTATGAGCAAACTTGAAGGTTTGGCAGGTGGTTTTTTAACCCCATTTTTTAAGTTTGTCTCTTTCTTTGGCGAAGGTGGAATATTTTTAATAATTTTATCCATTTTTCTTATGCTTTTTAAAAATACAAGAAAAATGGGTATGGCAATGCTACTTGCTATCGGCGTAGGCGCACTATTTACTAATGTAATTATAAAAAATGCCGTTCAAAGAATAAGACCTTTTTATAAAAATGCGTTGTATCAGTCCTTTTGGCAAAGCGCAGGGGCGACCATGGTGGGCGAATATTCTTTCCCATCAGGACATGCCACCGTTACAATGACAAGCATGACGGCACTCTTTTTATCATCTAATAACAAAAAGAAAAGTTGGGCTGTGTTTATCTTTGTTTTGTTAACCTGTATCTCAAGAACATATCTAATCGTTCACTATTTAACCGATGTTCTAGCAGGCGTTGTGGTGGGTGCAGTTGCTGGCACTATAGGATATTATTTAAGCAAATATTTCTATAGTCTGTTTAATAAGCATAGTCAAAAAAAGTTCTGTCAATTTTGGTTAAATGCTGATATAAAAAATGTATTTAAGAAAAAATAAAGGGTAAAAAAGTGTAACAATATGTTGCACTTTTTGATTTAGACATGGATATTCTATGTATTGACACAAAATCAAATTGTGTGATATAATATATTTAATATGGAGTATGTAGTTAAAAATGCAAGAATATAAGGTCGTATCTTTATTTTCGGGTTGTGGTGGCCTTGACTTAGGTATTGAAGGTGGGTTTAAATATTTAAATAACTATTACGAAAAAAATCCATTTAAAATTATTTGGGCTAACGACATTAACGAAAAAGCAACACAAACGCAAAAACTTAATTTTCAAGACATTAACGTTGTATGTCAAGATATAACAAAAATTTTGGATAATGGCAAAAATGAGCAAATATCTATTTCCGACAATGAGCTAAAACTGCCAAAGTCAGCAGATGTTGTTGTTGGAGGTTTTCCTTGTCAAGATTTTAGTTTGGCTGGCAAGAGGCAAGGCTTTAATGTGCAAAGAGGAAAGTTGTATCAAAGCATGGCTAAAGTGATAGAAAAACTAAAGCCAAAAGTGTTTCTTGCAGAAAATGTAAAAGGCTTAATTTCATGGGAAGATGGTTTAGCAATCAATACAATAATTGAAGATTTTTCGACTCTTGGTTATAAAGTTGAATATAAATTATTTAATACAGCAGACTATGGGGTCCCACAAACAAGGGAGAGAGTTATTATAGTAGGGGTTAGAAATGATATAAAGGCCGATATTGAATGGCCTAAACCAACACATTCTATTAATGATATAAACTTAAAACCTTGGTTAACAATTAAAGATGCTATTGGGGATTTAGAAGATGAAAAGGCACATGATTTGTTGCCAAATAATGGATATTCTAAAGCAAAAATGTTTAAGGGAAAACAAGGAAACACTATTACTAAAGCAGACAAGCCAGCTCCAACAATGAGGGCAGAACATCACGGGAATATAGAGTTTCACTATTCCTTGCCAAGAAGATTATCTGCGAGAGAAGCTGCAAGAATACAAACCTTTCCAGATGATTTTGTTTTTGTAAAATCTACAACAGATGCATATAGACAAGTTGGCAATGCTGTTGCTCCTGTTTTTGCATGGCACCTATCTCAAATGTTGAAGAAAATTTTAAGTTAAGGAGAAGAAAATGGGTAGCGTATATAATAAGTTGTTCGATGACAATATAATTGTTAAAAGAGTTAAGAATAAATTGCCACACTTATTTCAATTGGCTGAATTAGAAAGTTCTAGAAACGGAAAAATAGGAATGGAAATAGGCTCTGTTAGAGAAAGGATTTTAATAGCATTGCTTATGTATAAGTTTGGAATAGATATTGTTGACCCCGAAATTCCTATTACTGCTCCAGAAGTAGATGTGATTGTTGATAATACGCCTTTATCAATAAAAACAATGACAACAAATAGTGGAAGGTGGTGCCCTGTTAAGCTAATATGGACTGTTGATGCTAAAAAAGCATTAGAATTTAAAAACACATATAATCCTTCTTGTGATATGTTAATTGCTAAAATCCGATGGAATGGTGAAGGAAAGTTGCTTTTATTTTCAAAAGAATCACAGTGCGATGTGTTACATCAAATTGGTAGAGATATGTATATAAAACTGCCTAAAGAGAATACAAACGCAAGAGGTGTAGAAATAACGGCAGAAGCACTTTCAATGCTTGAAGCGTGCGAAGATACTAAATGTATAAACATCAATTTTATTAGAGAAAAAATTGACTATAGAGAAGTGTACACAAAATGGCTTGATGCATGGACAGAAGAATATTGATAACAAAAATAAAAAGAGGAGTTTTTCACTTTCAGTTTTATATCGATTGTTAAAAACAAAAATAAGAGTGTAAAGTCAAATAACATTGATTTTTACACTCTTTTTGTTTGCGATAAAGTTTTTATTTTATTTCTATATTAAATTGTTTTTGGATATCATCTAAGTTTAGGCATTTCATTATAATGTCTACAATGGTCTTAGCGTCTTCTTTGCAATCATTTTTAATCCAATCAATCATTATTGCCCCTAAACCTGACAGATAAAAACTAAGCATATATTTTTGCTCGGTTTTTGGAACTGAAAACCTATCTAAAATTGGCTCAAAAATATTTTTGTAAAGATGATTTATAACAAATTTTTCTTTTAACACATTAGGTTGAGAATAGGCAATTTTATAAACGGCTCTGTTTTCTTTTAAGAACTCTAAATAAGGCAATAAATAGTTTGGGGTAATAAGCACTAAATCTTCTAATCGAGAAGTTCTTATTATGCCTTTATCCATAATTTTGTCATTAAACTTTTTTTGGATTTTAGCACCCACGTATTCGATGCACTCAGACATTAAGTCGTCTATAGTTTGATAGTGCAAATAAAAAGTTGAGCAATTTACCCCTGCCTTTTCGCAAATTTCTTTTACTGTTATAAAAGAATAATCTTTTTTCTCAAGCAACAAAATTAACGCTTCATCCATTAAGCAAGCAGTGTTATAATATTTACTTTCTGTTTTTTTAAAATTGTTGCTTTGCATTTTTATTCCTCCTCAGCAATTTCTTTTGCTAAACTAATAATATCAGAGCCATATTTTTGCTTGCCTTTTTCAAGCATCTTTTTGTAAATAGGGTAGTTTATAGAGCAACCACCTATTCCTATAATTCCAACAGCAATACCAATTATCATTGATAATATTGTTCCACCACCGATAGCGCCCATACATAAACTCATTCCAGTTCCTAGAATAAGTGCAAATATAATACCGAAGGTGTAGGTGAAAATCTCGGCTGGTCTTTTTGCCTTTTGGTCTAATTTTCTTAGAGCAATAACCTTTGATGTTTTTTTAGGTGCATACTCGTTTGCAATTTGTTCTGCATAAATTTTGTCTGTGTTCATTTTTTTATCTCCTTTTTGTTTTGATACCATTATTATACCAACCTAAGTTCAAAACTTACGCAACATTAAAAATAAAAAGTGTTGATTTAAGAAGACTCCTTTATTTTATCATATTTTCACTAAAAAAGGCAAAGGACATCATAAATTGTCGAAAGAGAGCATAAAATTTATTATTCTAATTTTGGGGGAATAATAAATTGTGCGAAGATATTAAACAAAGGGTCTTAAAAGAAGCAAACTACATTGCTAATACTAACGCAACGGTTAGAGAAACGGCAATGGTTTTTCATTTTTCTAAGTCAACCGTTCATAAAGACGTTTCTGAAAGGCTTAAAACCATAGATAAAGAACTATATAAAAAGGTAAAAAAAGTATTAGAAAAAAACCTTAGCGAAAGGCATATTCGTGGCGGACTTGCAACTAAGAAAAAATATCAAACTAAATTGCATTAAAAAGTTTTATAATAATAATTGACAAAACCACTAAAATTTATTATACTTTAACTACAAAATACCTAAACTAAAAGGTGCGCCTGATAGCGAAGGGGAAATTAAAGGAATTTGCAAGGCAAGTGGCCTTGTTTAATCACGTTCCTCCCTTTTGCCATGCGAAAGGGAGTTTTTTTAAGGCTTTTTCACTTCGCATAGCCGAATTTTAATGGAAAAAAACTGCAAAATCCTATTTGTTTTGCTCAGTTGCAGACTTTTCAAGTATGCGCCTTCACAAGAACAAATGTCTTTTTTGTTTTTTTCTCATTAAACCATTTTATTATTCGGCTATTCTCAGCTCAAAAGCCTAATTTTTAAGTTAATGGAAAAAACCTACGAAATACTTTTCATTTTGCTAAGCATAAAAACCTAAAAGTTTAGCTTAAAAAAGGAGATACAATATGAAAAAAATTACGACATTATTTTTAACCTTGATATTGTCTTTGGTGGCTGTGTTTGGCAGTGCATGCTCGCCAGAATTAGAAAAGGGCAAAGTAAACATTAAATATTATAATAAAGGTAAAGAAATTGTTAGTGCTATGTTGGCTGGAAGCGAAACTATCGGTCTTGTTCCAGAGCCTGCTGCAACAAACCTTGAAACAAAATATTTAGAGCAAAAGGGCACTCCATTATATAGGCTAGACCTTCAAGAACTTTATGATAAAGACGCCAAGGCATACCCACAAGCCGTTTTAATGGTTAAGAGAAGCGTTTTAGGGGCAAATCCAAACTTAGTAAGTTTGCTTCAAACAAAGATTACTGAAAGTGCAAGTTGGATAAAGCAAAATCAAGCAATTGCAGTAAATGCAATAAATAGTAATGGTGGTGCAGATTTAAATGCACAAACGCTAACTGAAAATGCAATTGATGGATGCAAAATTTATTGGCAAAGTGCTTTAGATGCCAAAACATCGGTTAAAAAATATATAAACAAGATTATTGATATTGATAGCACAAAGGCAAGTGCTGTTAGCGATGACTTTTTCTATACAAGTGCAGTAGAAACGGGAAGTCAAAAAGAAGTTTACACATTTATGGCACCAGACGGCGCACCAGCCTTAGCCATTGCAAAACTTATTTATGATAACGACGACTTAGGCACAGGAAGAAGCGTTGACTATAGCGTGCTTTCATCAACTTTAGTTATGCCAAATCTTTCTAGTGGAAGTGCCGATATTATCGTTGCACCTGTAAACCTTGCAAGTAAATATTATAAGGCAAATGGCAATGACTACGTTATGGTTGCAGCTATCACACACGGAAACTTTTATATTTTAAGCACAACCGAAATTTCTATTAAAGACTTAAAAGGCAAGCAAGTTGCAGTGCCTAACCAAGGGGCTGTTCCTGATTGGACTTTTAAGATGGTTTTATACAAAAATAATCTAACAAACGTAACAGTTGAATAATGAAAAAGATAAACAATATTTTTAACTTAATATTGCCAATAATTACAATAGTTTTTTTGCTTATCGTATGGCAGGGGGTTGCTAAGGCATATGATAACCAATACATTGTGCCAACGGTGGAAAGCACATTAAAAGAACTTGGCTTATTACTAGGCGAAAAAAAGTTTTACATTGCACTAGGTGCAACCCTACTTCGCAGTGTGATAGCCTTTTTGCTGTCTTTTTTTGGGTCGGCTATTCTTGCATATTGTGGGGCAAAAAGCACTAAAGCAGAAAAACTTATTTTGCCTATTATAAGCATAACCAGAACGCTTCCAACAATAGCAATTGCGTGGCTACTTTTGTTTTGGACAAATAGTCAAGTTGCACCTGTTGTTATAACAATGCTAGTTGTTCTTCCAACATCTTATACTCAAATTAAGGGTGCTATTGAGTGTGTAAACAAAAACACGCTTGAAGCAGGAAAGGTTGATGGTGCTGGCTGGTTAAGTTTGTTTTTTAAGATAGAACTTCCACAAATAGCCCCAGAACTATATAGTGTGGTGGGCAGTGGCTTAGCACTAAACTTTAAGTTAATGGTAGCAGCAGAAGTTTTAAGCGCAACACTAAAATCCTTGGGAAATATGATAAATTTAGCAACACCTTTTGAAGTGGCAAAAGTGCTTGCACTAACGGTGGTGGTGCTTTTGCTTGGGCTTATAGTAGAGTTTTTGTTTAACAAACTTTCAAAAAAATCTGCAACATGGCAGTGATAAAAAAGTGATTTTTTGTTAAAGTGGCTTTGTGATTAAGATATTGACACTTTTTTATAAAAATGTTATAATAAGAAAAAACAGGGGAGAAATTAAATGAAAAAATTATTTAGTTTATTTTTAGTGTTTATTTTAGCATTATCTTGT
Organism: Christensenellaceae bacterium; assembly: GCA_045586765.1. Lineage (GTDB taxonomy): Bacteria > Bacillota > Clostridia > Christensenellales > Borkfalkiaceae > UBA1259. Next base: position 15,033 of record JAZNAX010000018.1, read on the forward strand.
TCGATGATGCTTGTGGCATGTAAACCTGATAAGCCAGGCGATGGTGACGGTGATAGTGGAGAACAATTGACAAGGGCTGAAATTGCAACAATTTATAAAGAAGTTGCGCAAAAGTCTTGGCAAAAAATTGGATATCAAGATGTTGTACAACCAAGTTTAATGTCTGCAATTCCTGATAAAAAGGTTGAAACTACCGACGCTCAAAAAATTGCCAATATTAAAGGCAACGCAAAATCTGCTATCGGCGTAGTATATATGATTGGGTTGTTGTATGAAAACGATGCATTTATTTTAACTAACGGCATTGCAAAGTTTAATGCTGTAGTCAGCCTTTTTGGAATGACCGTTAACTATTCTTTTACCTTAAAAACTTCTTTAGACATTGAAAATGACAAAGTGTATTTAGAAAGTATTAGTGGGGTTAGCGAGTTTGAAGGTTCAGAACAATATTGCTATGCTGAAATAGACTATGATTTTGATTCAAAAGAAGTAAAGGCGTTTAACTTTATTAGCATACAAGGCAACATGGCAGTTGATATGGCATTAACACTTGATGGTAGATACATGTGGTATGAAGGACTTGAGCAAACTGACACATTTGTAGAAGCAGTGTTAGCACAAAAACAACAATTTGCTTCTAGTTGTGAAAACGATGTAGTTCTAGAAGGTGACTTCGGTGTAGAATGCCAAGTATATTTTAATATTTTGCAAGGTGCAGTCGATAGCGTTGGCTAATAAATTGACAGCAAACTAAGTGATGTTTAACATTAAAGGCTAAAGAAAGTTTTTTCGTTAGCCTTTTTAATTTTAAAAACTAAATTTATATTGACAAAATTAGCATGCTTTGATACAATAATATACAAGTTGATTTTTGTGTTTGATTAAAGGAAAATTATGTCAAGATATAAAATTGCAGACATTGTGTTTAGTGTGGAAACTATTTATGGCTTTACAAAATGGCTGTGCAGAGATTATGAATATTTAGGGCAAGAACAAGATGACTTTTTTGTTAAGGTAACTGAAAAAGACATCTTAAACGAAAAAGCCAAAATGCCAGATTATCCAGACTTTTTTATAGAAAGTGTTTTTGTGTATAGAAGGCTTTGTGAGTATGCCTTAGAACACGCAAACGGACTAATTTTTCATTGCAGTGCAATAATGGTAGATGATGGTGCTTATTTATTTACAGCCCCATCTGGCACAGGTAAATCAACACACACAAGACTTTGGAGAGAACTTTTGGGCGAAAAAGCCGTTATGATAAATGATGATAAGCCTATTATAAGGCTAATTGACGGCGAGTTTTATGTTTACGGCACGCCTTGGATGGGCAAGCACGAACTAGGCTCTAACATCAGGGCAAAACTTAAAGCAATTTGCAAAATTCGTCAAGAAAAAGAAAACGTTATAGAAGAAATCAGCCCACACCAAATGCTCCCTATAATATTAAATCAAACAATTAGACCTGAAAAGGTTGAAAATATGGACAAACTTTTAGGGCTAATAGAACAAATGTTAAATAGCGCTAAACTATACTCACTTGGCTGTAATATCTCAACCGAAGCAGCACAGTTATCTTATAAGACAATGGTTAAAGGAAAATAAATATGAAAATTAGAGATGGTTTTATTTTAAGAGAAATTGCAGGAAGCTTTATAGTTGTTGCCGTTGGCGATGCCGTTAAAACTTTTAACGGGGTTATAAACCTAAACCCAACGGGCGCATTTTTGTGGAAAAAGTTAAGTGAAGGTGGCGATGAAGAAACCTTGCTTAAAGCATTACTTAGCGAATATGATGTAGATGAAGAAATTGCAAGAAAAGATATTGCAATGTTTATTGAAAAACTAAAAAACGCAAACTTACTTATATAAAAAATGAAGGTTACTATGGAAAAAAAGGGATTTGACAACGCAAAATATTTAGAAATGCAATCGGCAAAGATATTAGAGCGCATTGCAATGTTTGGGGGAAAACTCTATCTAGAGTTTGGTGGAAAACTTTTTGATGACTATCATGCATCAAGGGTTCTTCCTGGTTTTGAGCCTGATAGCAAAATCAACATGCTATCTCAACTTAAAGACCAAGCCGAAATTTTAATCGTTATTAACTCAAGCGATATTGAAAAGAACAAACAACGCAGTGACCTTGGCATTACTTATGATGTTGATGTTTTAAGGCTTATTGACATTTTCCTTAAAAAAGATTTTTATGTTGGAAGCGTTGTTTTAACCAAGTTTAAATATCAACCAAGCGCAATAGCCTTCCAAAAACGCTTAGAAATGCGTGGCATAAAGGTTTATCGCCATTATCCAATAGAAGGTTATCCTTCAGAAGTTGAAAAAATCGTTAGCGATGATGGTTATGGCAAAAACGAATACGTTATAACGTCACGCCCACTCGTTGTTGTAACAGCACCTGGCCCAGGTAGTGGCAAAATGGCAACTTGCCTATCACAACTTTATCACGAAAACAAAAGGGGCATTAAGGCAGGCTATGCTAAATACGAAACTTTCCCTGTTTGGAACTTAGCCTTAAATCACCCTGTTAATATCGCATACGAAGCAGCAACGGCAGACCTAAATGATATGAACATGATTGACCCGTTCCACTTAGAAGCGTACGGCGAAATGGCAGTAAACTATAATAGAGATATAGAAATTTTCCCTGTGCTTTCTGCTATGCTTGAAAAGGTTTTGGGCAAAAGTCCATATAAGTCACCAACCGATATGGGCGTTAATATGGCAGGGCATTGCATTATCGATAAGGACATTGTTTTTAGTGCCTCTAAGCAAGAAGTTATAAGAAGATATTATTCAGCACTTTTAGATGTTAGAAAGGGCGCAATTTCAAAAGACGTTGTTTCTAAGATAGAAGTGCTTATGCAAAAACTTCTTATCTCAATAAACGATAGGGCAGTTGTTAAATATGCTTTAGATAAGGCAAACGAAACGAGTGCTCCTGCATGTGCACTTCAACTTCCAAACGGCAAAATAGTAACGGGAAGAACGGGCAAACTTATGGGTGCAAGCGCAGCAGCACTTCTTAACGCATTAAAGGCACTTGCTGATATCGATGATGACTTAGATATAATTTCATCAAAGGTTTTAGAGCCTATTCAGTTGTTAAAAGTTAATCATATGGGCTCAGCAAACCCAAGACTACATACCGATGAAATATTGTTGTCGCTTGCAGTTAGTGCAACAACTAATCCAATGGCTAAAAAGGCAATGGAACAACTATCACTCCTTAAAGGCAGTGAATTCCACTCATCGGTAATACTTTCTCACGTTGACAAAAAGACACTTAAAACGCTTGGCATAAACGTCACAAGCGAACCAAAAAGAGAAAGCGAAATAAACTTAGATGATAAAAAATAAATAAAACTAAAGGGACTGAGTTTCAGTCCCTTTTTTATTTGTTCATTTTGTGTTATTGCTTTTTTGGAATAAAATTTTCAAAAATAATGTTTTTTGCGAAAGGTTTAACTCGTTTATAATCTTTTTCATTTGTAATTGTCCAAGTTATAACGGGAAGGCGTTTTGTTTTACATTTTTTTAAGGGCAAATCTTCAAACGAATAACTTATAAAATCAGGCTTTATAATAGAGTTAAGTAGCATATATTTAACTACTTGTCGCTTTATAAAAGGCAAGCCTTTAGAGTAAGTTTTTGTGCCTAAAATTCCACGGATAAAGAAAGGTGCAAGTTTTTTAACCCTTTTTATATACATTGGGTTAAAAGATTGAATTGCAAACTCGCCTTTATAAGAGTTTAGCCTTTCTATTACCTTATCGACATAATTTTTTGTCGGTTGGTCTTTTAGTTCTATTAAAAGTGGCACTTTGCCGTCAACAACCGATAATACTTCATCAAAAGTAGGTATGCCTTCGTTTGAGCCTTTAAGTTTCAAAGCCTTAAGTTCAATAGCAGTTTTTTGGTAGATAAAACCTTTTTTGCCTGTCATACGCTCTAAATCTTGGTCATGAAAAGAAAACAACTTTCCATCGATAGAAGAGTATAAATCAATTTCAATAGGGTAGCCGTTAATAACGGCATTTTTATAAGCAGAAAGAGAGTTTTCTATAATATTTTCCCCCCAAAGTCCCCTGTGGGCAATAGGTTTTGTTAAAAGCCAACTATCACTTTTTAATCTCATAAAACACCCTTTTTAATTTACTTGCAAAAATTCCTTATTTAGTATATACTATGTAACGAATATTATATATTAAAAGGAATTTTATGTCAATAAATAAAGAAAATATCAGAAACTTTTGTATAGTGGCACACATCGACCACGGTAAATCGACCTTGGCAGACAGACTTATGGAAAAAACAGGTCAGGTTTCAGAGCGTGATATGGAAGAGCAACTACTTGACTCTATGGACTTAGAGCGTGAAAGGGGTATTACCATTAAACTTACGCCTGTTAGAATGTTCTATAAGGCAAAAGACGGCAAGGAATATATCTTTAACCTTATCGACACCCCAGGTCACGTTGACTTTACTTATGAAGTTTCTCGCTCACTTAAGGCGTGCGAAGGTGCAATACTAATAGTCGATGCAACTCAAGGCGTGCAAGCCCAAACACTTGCAAACGCTTATCTTGCAATCGATAACGATTTAGAGATTATGCCTGTTATCAACAAAATGGACTTAGCATCTGCAAGGCCTGATGAAGTGGCAATGGAAATAGAAGATATTTTGGGCATTGAAGCAACGGATGCACCAAGAATTTCGGCAAAGAGTGGGCTTAATGTAGAAGATGTTTTAGAGCAAATAGTTCACAAAGTTCCAGCACCAAAAGGCGATGCCGATAAACCACTAAAAGCACTTATTTTTGATAGTTATTACGATAACTTTAAGGGCGTTATTTGTTTTGTTAGGGTGGTTGACGGCACGGTAAAAATTGGCACAAAGATTAAAACCTTTATGTCGGACAAGCAGTTTGACGTTACCGAAGTTGGCGTATTCTCTCCAAAAATGCAACCAAAAGATGAACTTTCTGCCGGTGAAGTTGGGTATATCGCTGCAAGCATTAAAAGCATTGAAGATACTGCCGTTGGCGACACTATAACGACTGTAGTAGGTGGGGCACAAGAAGCGCTCCCTGGATACCAAAAGGCATTACCTATGGTGTTCTCTGGCGTCTTCCCACTTGATGGAAGTAAGTTTAACGACCTAAAGGATGCACTCTTAAAACTTAAACTCAACGATGCAGCGCTCTCTATCGAACCAGATAACTCTGCAGCGCTCGGCTTTGGCTTTAGATGTGGATTTTTGGGGCTACTTCATATGGATGTTATACAAGAGCGTATTGAAAGGGAATTCGACCTTCAAATTATAACCACAGCGCCATCTGTTTCCTATAAAGTTTATAAAACTGATGGACAGCAGTTGGTTGTTGAAAACCCAACACACCTTCCACCTGTAACCGAAATCGAGTATATGGAAGAACCTATTATAAACGCAAGTATCTTTACCCCACCAGACTATGTTGGGCCTATTATGGAACTTTGTCAATTTAAGCGTGGCGTGTATAAAGATATGGTATATTTAGATAAGACAAGGGTGCAATTAAAATACACTCTTCCACTAAACGAAATCATTTATGACTTTTTTGATAGTTTGAAATCTCGCACAAAGGGTTATGCATCTTTCGATTATGAAATTGCAGGATACCAAAAGAGCGATTTAGTTAAACTTGATATGCTTCTTAATGGCGATATTTGTGATGCTCTATCAATTATTGTGCATAAGGACAAGGCTTATGAGCGTGGCAGACAAATTGCCGAAAAACTTAAAGACGTTATTCCACGCCAAATGTTTGAAATTCCTATTCAAGCAGCTGTTGGTGGCAAGATTATCGCCAGAGAAACGGTTAAGGCGTTTAGAAAAGACGTTTTGGCTAAGTGCTATGGTGGTGACGTTACAAGAAAGAAGAAACTCTTAGAAAAACAAAAAGAAGGCAAAAAGAAGATGCGTTCTATCGGTACGGTTGAAATTCCAAGCGAAGCCTTTATTTCAATACTTAAAACCGATAATGATAGGTAAGAAAAATGAGTGGACTATATTTGCACGTGCCATTTTGCAAACAAAAATGCACATATTGTGATTTTGCTTCCTTTCCAAAAGAGATAGGCAAAGCCGAAAGTTATTTTGCCTGCCTTTATCGTGAAATAGAAGGAAGAAGCAAGCAATATCCAATGGCTATTATTGACACTATCTATATAGGTGGTGGCACGCCATCGGCTGTCGATTCAAAGTTTATTATGGGCGCAATAAGGCAGATAAAAAAATGCTTTACCGTAAAAAAAGATGCCGAAATAACCATTGAACTTAACCCAGGCACAGTCGATGAGAAAAAGGTTAAAGACTATCTTAGCGTGGGGATAAATCGCTTTTCAATAGGGCTTCAAACAGGCTTTGATGACCAACTTAAAAAACTCAACCGAATCCACACGGCTAAAGACTTTTTGCTAACCACAAATATGCTTAAAGGTCAAAACATAAGTGCAGACATTTTGATAGGCTTAAGCGAGCAAACGGCTGACCAAGTTTATAAAACTATAGACCTTGCAATCGCAGGTGGGGCATCTCATATTTCAGTTTATGCCTTAACCCCAGAAGTTGGCACGCCAATTTACACCGATTATCTAAACGGCGAACTGCTTAGCGATGATGAAGTGGCTGATATATATGATAAAGTGGTTATTTACTTAAAAGAAAAAGGCTTTGATAGATACGAAGTTTCTAACTTTGCTAAAAACGGCTTTTATTCTCGCCACAATATGAACTATTGGCAAAGGGGAGAGTATATCGGCGTTGGCGTTTCTGCAAGTTCGTTTATGGAAAATAGGCGATTTACTAACACCTTTAAAATCGATGAGTATATGAACGCCATTATCTATAACAAAAACCCAGAAATTTCAAGCGAAATTATCGAAGGGGAAGATGCTAAGTTCGAGTTTATTATGCTAGGCTTAAGAACAACAAACGGCATAAGCATAGATAAGTTTAACAAAACTTTTTCAAGTGACTTTATGGCTGAATATGGCGATATCTTAAAACAAAAAAGCAAGTTCTTAAGTGTCGACGGCGATACGTTACGAATAAAGGATAAGTATTTATACGTTCAAAATGATATTATATTAAGTTTTATGAAAGGTTAATAAAAGACACGCTCAAAAAATTGGGCGTGTTTTCTTTTCTACAAAAAATAATTAAATACCAAAAAATATTACTTAAAAACGGCCTTTTTCCATGTTAGACTTATTGCAAGAGGAAAATATGACCGTTTATATTGAGTATGTTATTATAGATAATGTAATAATAGACTATCTACTTTTAAAAGCCACATTTGTGTTTACGGGATTTTCTTCTCGAAAATGTAGGCTTTTTCTTTGCGCTTTTTTGGGTGCTTTTATTTCTCTTGTCTTTCCTTTGGTAAGGTTGAACGGCTTAATACTCACATGCCTAAAAATAATGAGTGGAATGCTTATACTACTCCTTGCCAACAACTATAAAAGGTTTAACGCATTTTTTAGATGTGCTATAGTGTTTTTTCTTTTAACATTTATATCTGGTGGGGCAGTTACAGGGTTATATAATCTTTTGGGCATTTCGCTCGGCACAGAAAGTGTGGTGGCAAGCGTTATTCTTCCCGTTTATTTGGTGCTTAAACTATTAAGCAAAACTATTGTGTATTTATGTAAAAGGGTAAATATCAATAAGTTTTGCTATGATGTTAAACTTTTTTATAAGGATAAAAGCATAATGGCAAAGGGGTTTTTAGATACAGGCAACAGCCTTTATTACAAAGAAAATGCCGTTATTTTATGTTCAAATGATTTTGCAAAAGAATTTTTGGGGGATAGTATATTAACCACTAAGTTTAATAAACTAAAGGTTTCAACTGTTGCAGGCGAAAAAACAAATTTATGTTTTAAGATTGATAAATTTATATTATATAACCAAAAACAAGAGCATATATTTAATTATGTAACGGTGTGCATTGCAGATTTTGATAGTACTGAATATCAACTAATTTTGCACCCAGCACTGTTAAAGGAGCAAAATGGCATTGAATCTAATAAGTTTTTTCAAAAAGTTAGTTAAGCATTTTACTTTAAGCGAAAATGCTGTGCATTTTATCGGTGGTGGCGAAGTTTTGCCACTTCCTTACTCTCCAGAGCAAGAAACTCAAATGGTAGGTAGGCTTTCTGAAGGGGATAAAAGCATTAGGGACAATCTTATAGAGCATAATCTTAGGCTTGTTGTCTATATCGCTCGCCGTTTTGAAAATACAGGGGTTGACCTTGATGACCTAGTTTCAGTTGGAACGATAGGCTTAATCAAGGCAGTAAACTCATTTAACGCAGAAAAGAACATAAAACTTGCCACATACGCTTCTCGTTGCATAGAAAACGAAATCCTTATGCATTTAAGGCGTACGGTTAAACTCAAAAGCGAAGTGTCTTTTGAAGAGCCACTAAACACCGATTGGGAAGGCAATGAACTTATGCTTTGCGACGTTATGGGAACTGACGGCGATATAGTTTATAAAAAGATAGAAAACGGGGTGGAAAACGAACTTCTTGGCATTGCACTGACTAAACTTAACGATAAAGAAAGAGAGATTATGCGCCTTAGATACGGACTTGGTGGGGAAAAAGAAAAAACCCAAAAAGAAGTTGCAGATATGCTCGGAATATCTCAAAGTTACATATCAAGGCTAGAAAAAAAGATAATTTCTCGCCTTCAAAAAGAATTTTCCAAAATGGTATAAAATAAAATTAGCATCAAAAAAGAGCAAGGCGAGTGCCTTGCTCTATTTTTATTTTTTTGTTATTCAAAATAACCTTTATATTCTATTTTAACCCTATCTTTTGGGAATAGGTGATTATAAAGTTCTATAAAATAATCGTCCGTCATACTTGCAATATAATCGGCAACAATTCGCTCCTTATCTTGCTCTAAATAACCTTTTTCCCTTTTATAATAACTTGCGTTTATATAGCCTATGTGGTGGGTGAAAATAGGGGAAGACTTATCACTATCTAAATCTAAAAGCAACTTATCATAAACCTTGTTCATCATATCTTCAATGGTTAAGTAGTGCTTTTTTGCTGATGATGAGTTATAAAGTTTAGCATAGTTTTGGGTTTTTGCCTTTACTAAATCGGCAAAATATTCGCTGTCAAGTTTAAGATAATTTTTGCCATAACTGTTTTTAATAATGTTAACCGAAAGGTTGTTGATTATTTCGGCATTTATATTACCTATGCTATTTTTCTCAAACTCATTTTCATCATAGGTGCTTGTTCTAGAGCCATCTTGCCTATCTTTTCCAAGGTATGCGATAATGTCCGAAATTCTAACCACGCACCCTTCTAAAGTTGATGGCGAAAGTTTTACTAGTGCACCTTTATCTTTATAGCAACTTTCAATAAGGCTATCAAACTCGTTAAAGTTTGAAATGGCGATAGGGTGGTATTCTTCCTTTTCAATCTCGCCATTGTGTCCTGCAATGCCGTCTAATGTTTGAAGACTTATGTTATATGGAAAAATGACATCTAAAACCCTTACTGATTGAAGATTATGCGCAAAATGCAAGCCTTTTCTTTCAAACAAAATTTGGTCCAAAATCTTTTCGCCTGCGTGACCAAAAGGGGTGTGCCCTAAATCGTGACCGAGCGCAATGGCTTCGATAAGTTCGGTGTTTAGATTAAGTGCCTTTCCTATAGTTCTTGCAATGCGAGAAACTAACTGAACGTGCAAACTTCGCCTTGTTATGTCATCGTTTTTATAAAAAGAAAACACTTGAGTTTTATCCGAATACCTGTTATAAAAAGGGCAGTTCAAAATCTTGTCTATGTCCCTTATAAAATTAGAGCGAAGAAGGGTAGGCTCATCGTGAGCATTGTTTTTTCTGCGAATAGCATTGCCATCACAAAAGGCATAAGGGTTATTCACGCCGTTTGCTCTATCACGCTCTATTTTTTGTGTTATTTGGTTTGGCAAATTGTCAAATTTAAGCATGTTTCACCTTAAAAATCATTTATATCTATATTTTAACATAATTTTATGTAATTGCAATACTTTTTAATGAGTATTATTTAAGGCTTTTTTATTCATACTATATATGCTATGAAAAATGCTGAAAAAGTTTATAAAATATTAAAAACAAGCCTAATTCTTGGCATAACTGCTGTGCTCATTTCAATAGCCACTTTGATTGCATTTGTCGGTGGCGTTAAAAACGCTTTCGCTATGCCTTTTTATGACTTACAGCCAAGTGAAATTGTTTTAAGAGCAAGTTTTTATACTACTTATTCGGCATCATCTAAAGAGAGAAAGCATAATATTGCCGTGGCATCTAAGTCGCTAAACAATACTTTGGTCGAAAGTTTTGGCGAGTTTTCTTTTAATAAGTGTGTGGGCGAGCGCACAGAGAAAAGGGGATATCAAAAGGCTAAAATTATCGTTAGTGGCGAGTTTGTCGATGGCGTTGGTGGTGGGGTTTGCCAAGTTTCTACCACGCTTTATAATGCGCTTATTCTTGCAGGACTTGACATCTTAGAGTGCCACCCACATAGCCTTCCGGTCAGTTATGTAGAGCCGTCTTTTGATGCTATGGTCAATTCTGGCTATGCAGATCTTAAGTTTATAAACAATACTCATAACCCTATCATTATAAAAGCGTTTGCAAACGGCGATAGATTGCTCATTGAAATTTGGGGACAAAAGATGAAGGAAAAATATATTAGAAAAAGCGTTGTCACTAAAACGTTGCCTGCTTTAGAAGAGCAGGTCATTTTTGATACCGATGGAAATTATCCTGATATTTTTCAAGGGGAGTATAGGTGGATTAGGTACGGAAAAGAAGGGCTTATGAGCGAAGGGTATGTGTTAAAAGTTTTGGGCAAAAAGACAGAAAAGAAAAAAATTCGCTCGGATAGGTATAGTCCAACTCGTGGATTAATCGTTTATGGCACGGCAGAAAAACCTAATGATAAGCAAAAAGAAAATCAAAATGCAATTAAAAACTTACTCGGCATCAGGGAAAACTTATTATTAAGAAATAAAAGTTGTTAAAATATTTATAAATTATAAAAAAAACTTTGACAAAATCAAATTTTTATGGTAACATATCAAAAGTAGCAATACGGAGCAACTAAATAAATAAAATAAATTATTCGGAGAAATACCCAAGAGGCCGAAGGGGCTCCCCTGCTAAGGGAGTAGTGTGTGATAAGCGCAGCGAGGGTTCAAATCCCTCTTTCTCCGCCACATAAAACCTAAAACGAACTTAAGTTTGTTTTAGGTTTTTTGTTTTGGATTTTTAGAGGGATTTGGACGAAGTCCTTCGTAGTGAAACGAAGAAGCATTAGGAGAAAATGCGAGGGCGCAATCCACTAGCGTGGGACGGCAACCCTTTTGTCGCTATGCGACATTTCCCCTAGTAGGGGAATCACCCTCTTTCTCCGCCAATCGCAACCTAATCCGAACTAAAATTCTGGTTAGGTTGTTTTTTTGTTATGGCATAAAGATAAATTTGGACAAAGCCTTAGTAATAAAACGAAGAGTATTATAATAAGCAAAGTTTATTTTGTATTTTAATATTATAATCTTGAATATATAAAAATTTTTGACTCTTTTAAATTTTGGTGATATAATTACAAGAAAACAATTGTGGTTAGTCATGGAAGATTTATTAAGATTAAAAGATAAGATATTGGAACACGATTTAGGCGATAAAGAAGAAGCGTTTTTTTTATATGAAACTCTTTGTAATTTATTAAAAGATAAATATGGCTTAGTTGACAAGGATTATGATAAAAATCCTACACGGCGTGGAAAAGAATGGTTAGACATTCACCACATAATGGAATATGAATTAGACGATATTGCAAGACGAACGCAAGGAGCAAGGCCTTGTGATAGAATACAAATAAAAGGAAACTATATGGTAGCAGAGTTCAAGGTTGATAATGACTTTGAAGAGAAGAAAAGAAAAGTTCAATTTAGTTATAAAAAGGAACAAATAAACAATCCAAAATTATGTCTTCAAATTATTGGGTATGCAAATACTATTGATGAACTTAAGCCTTACAATGCAAAAGAAAAATTAGTTTATGCTAACAAAATAGAACATTTTCTTTTGCATTATCTAATTGATTCTATTAGAGGAAAAGATTTTATGTCTGGTGGACCAAACTACATTTGGGATGCTGCTGTTGCGTTAGATGTTTATGCCTTTGATATGGAATATTTGAGTTTAATACAAAAAAATAAAGATGAATACTATTCATATATGGATAGTACAGAAATAACTCTATTATATAAGAAACTTATTGATTGGAAACATTGGAACATCAAAGAATGTGCAAATTATTGGTTAAATTACAAAAACGTATTTTCAAGATATAAGCTAGAAAAATTGTCGTATTTTACGAACATAAAGAAACTAAAATTTTTGTTGCAAATAATAGGAATTCACCTTCCGAAGGTTATGGTTGAGGATATAGATAAATTGCCATTAAAAGAAAGGCTATTAACAGATAAACAAGGTAATATAGTAAAAAGAATAATAAATAATTGTATATATGAAAAAGACGGAACTACTCTTTGTAGGTTTGGGTTCCCATTATATTCTTCCCCAAGGTCATTAGTTGTTCCTAAAAATGCAACTTATATAAAAAACAATGCGTTTGATGTATTGATAATATGTAGAGATGTGGAAAAGATAAAGATTCCACAAAATGTTAAAATTATCGAAGATCATGTTTTTGTTAGAGTTTCTGGGAATGTAATAGAAAAAAAATACATAAACTTAAAACAATTAATCTACAGTGGATCTACAGAAGAGTGGAATGAAAAATTTTCAAATGTTATCTTAAAAGACATAGAGTTAGTTTGTAAAAAGTAGTTTTATCTTTCCCAAGTAGTTTTACGTTTCACACGCTCCGCCACGATAAAGGACACCATGTTTGGTGTCCTTTTTCCGTGGCGTAAAAAGAGTTTTGGTTTGGTTCTTTGGGGGCTGACGTCAAATGATGGGCAAGCAGAGATGGGCAAGTCCATCGTAGCGAAAGCGTAGATGCGCTCCCTCTTTCTCCGCCATAAGCAGTCGCGTTTGAACTCACGTTCTGATGCGACTGCTTTTTCTATTACCATAATCAAATATATCTTTGTTAAAGGTGTTGCAGGTATAATCTTTGATTTTGAAAGACCTAAATAAAGCACTTGAAAAAGGGTTTTTTAAATTTCTTTGAAAACTTATTGCTTTTTATATTATAAAATGCTAAAATAAACTTGCGACTCTTAATTTAATATTTTCACATAAAAGTATACTTATATTGGGCATAAGTGTATCTTTTTCGCAACACACAATTCTTTTATGTGGATTTATTTGTTTAAATTAAGTGTCGCAACTTTGCGAACAAAGTCACTTTGCTAGTGTCGGCTTGTTCGCAAGTCGGCACTTTTTTATTTTGCTAAAAGGAGAAAAATTTATGAAAAAGAAAGTTTTATCAATTTTAATAACAATTTTAGCACTTTGTACGTGTATGTTTACACTTACAGCCTGTGGTGGAAATTCGACTGTAGAAGTAACCTCCATTACTTTAAATCGTTCTTCCGTTACGCTTGAAATTGGTGACACAGTAAATTTATATGAAACAATTTATCCGAGTAATGCAACAGATAAAGGCGTAACTTGGAGCAGTAGCAATACTTCGGTTGCAACTGTATCAAATGGAATAGTAACTGCAATATCAGAAGGAACTGCAACTATAACTGCTAAAACGAGTAACAATAAAACTGCTACTTGTTACATAACAGTAAATCCGCAAACTATAGCAGTAAATTCAGTAAGTCTTAATATAACGAATGAAACAATTGAAGTTGGAGATACACTTTCTCTATCTGCGACTATAAGTCCGAGTAATGCAACAGATAAAAGCGTAACTTGGAGCAGTAGCAATACTTCGGTTGCAACTGTATCAAATGGGATAATATCTGCTGTTTCAACGGGAGCTGCAGTTATTACGGTTAAGACAAATAATAATTTGACGGCTACTTGTAAGGTAACTGTTATACCTAAACAAATTTTACCTACAGCAATATATTTAAGTAAGACGTCGATATCTTTAGAAGAAGGTAATGAAACTAACGTTGTAGCAACAATGTTACCAACTAATGCAACAAATAAAGCAGTTGATTGGCTTATTTTAGATACAAGTATTGCAAGAGTTGATAATGGAAAGATAACTGCTGTTGCAGAAGGCGAAACTATGCTTATAGTGACAACTGCAAATGGTTTAACGGCAACGTGTTCTATTGTCGTAACGTCACCTTTTGTTTTTGAATTAGTTGGCGGTAGTTATGCGCTAAAATCATATAACGGTACAGCAACTGAAGTAGTTGTTCCTTCCTCATATAAAAACAAACCTGTCACTGCAATTGGTGTATGGGAAGAGCACAATACTGGTTTTGCATATTGTACAAGCATAAAAAAGATTGTTTTGCCTGACACTATAAAAACTTTATCTTATGGTGCTTTTTATCAATGCTACAGTTTGGAAGAAGTTAATATACCTAATAGTGTGGAGTTAATTAGTTTTTATTTGTTTTATGGATGTAATTCTCTAAAAAAACTTTCAGTATCTCTTGACCACTATACTATTTTTAAGAAATACTTTGCAAAGGCTCAATATACTAATGGCACAATTGAATATTTGTCTATTCCAAGTTCACTAGAAACAGTTGTTGTAACAGGAACAAAAGTAGGTTCTTCGGCATTTGCAGACTGGAGTGGTTTAAAAGAAGTAATAATACCAAGCAGTGTAACAACTATAGATAATTATGCGTTCGGAAATTGCACCTCATTAACAAATGTAGTAATCCCAGATAGTGTGACAAGTGTGGGTAAAGAAGCATTTTATAATTGCAATAGTTTAAGTAGAGTAGAGTATTCTGGTACAATCGACCAATGGGTTCAAATTACTTTTGATAATCGTTATTCAAATCCGTTACTTTATGCTAAAAACTTATATATAAATAATGAATTAGTAACAAATGCAAATATAAAGACAGCAACGAAAATAAACGCCTATGCGTTCCTTGGCTGCTCTAGTTTATCAAGTATAACAATCCCCGATAGTGTAATAAGTATAGGTTCAGATGCGTTTACTGATTGTCAAATAGAAAATCTAACAATACCTATAACTGCTATATCTGATATTCCTAAATCAAATTTGAAAACAGTAGTTATAACTAGTGGCGAAACTATAGGTGATTCTGTGTTCACTTCTTGCTCTAGTTTAACAAGTATAACAATCCCCGAGAGCGTAACAAGTATAGGTTCAGATGCATTCTCTTCTTGCGATGATTTAACAATCGTAAATTACTTGGGCACAATAGATAATTGGGTGCAAATATCGTTTAGTAATGGATATTCTAATCCATTAAGCAATGGAGCTGACTTGTATATAAATAATGAATTAGTAACAAATGCAAATATAACGACAGCAACTAAAATAAATGCCTATGCGTTCCATTGTTACTTTAGGTTAACAAGTGTAACAATAGACTATAGCGCAACAAGTATGGGTGATTATGCGTTTTACAATTGTTCTAATTTAACAAGTATGATAATTCCAGACAGCGTAACTAGTATAGGTTCCTATGTATTCTATAATTGCTCAATTTTAACCAACATAATAATACCTAATAGTGTAAAAAGCATAGGTGATTATGCATTTTACAAATGTTCTAGTTTAACAAGTATGATAATTCCAGACAGCGTAAGAAGTGTAGGATTTTCTACGTTCGAAGATTGCAGTAGTTTAACAAGCATAACAATAGGTTATAGAGTAACAGCAATAAGCTCTTCTATGTTCGAAGGTTGCAGTGGATTAACAAGTGTAACAATACCAAGCAACGTAAGAATTATAGGTTCTCATGCATTCGAAGGTTGCAGTAGTTTAACAAGTGTAACAATACCAAGTAGCGTAACAAGTATAGGAGCCTACGCCTTCGCTTCTTGCTCTAGTTTAACAAGTATAGTAATACCAAGTAGCGTAACAAGTATAGGTTCAGATGTATTCTCTTCTTGTAATGGTTTAACAATATTATGCAAAGTTGCAAGCAAGCCTAGTGGTTGGAGTAGCCGTTGGAACTCAAACTGCAGAGTGGTTTGGGGATTTTTAGGTTGAAAATTAAATTAAAAAAAGGAGAAAATTTTATGAATATTGGGCTTGAAATTGTAAAAATTCTTAATGGTGTAGTAAATGAACACAAAGAAAATGATTTTACATTGGAAAAAAATTTTTGTGATGTGTTTGTGCGTGGAAATAATTATAGTAAAATGGATAGACAAAGATTGGGGAAAGCAATGTCTAAAAACGCAAGGGATAAAATGATAGTAAAAATTAACTCTATAGACTATTTCATTGAGTTCAATAATATGTTTAACAAATGTGGTAAGTGCGGATATAAAGGTAATGCAAATATTGCGCATTATAAAATAACAAAAGTATAAGAAACAGTTTAATTTAACCATTGAGTAATGTTGTTTTATAGTTATCAGCAAATTATTAGGTGAAAAATAACCCTATCGGGAGAGTTGCGTAAACCTAAATATTTTTATCTTTTGGGTGGGCTAAATTGCTCCAAACTTTTCGGGTAGTTTTACATAACTAAAGGACACCAAAGGGTGTCCTTTTTTTATTATATTTAGAAATTATATAATGCAGAGTTGACTTAGAGTTTTGGTATTGATATAATAAGTAAAATAAATTTAAGTTGGTTAACAATGAATAAAAACTTTAGGCTACGTTTGACGCTATCATTTGTTATATTAGTTTTGTTTCTTTTAATGATTATGCCTGTATATGGTTGTTATGATAATAAAGAAAACATTTTGCTTGCAAGGGATACGTGGTATAAAGGTAGAACGGCAAAGAAAAAGATTACTGAGATAAAAATTGTAAATAGTTATATTAAAACAGGTTTTGAAGACGAATATTGGAGTGCATCAAAAGATTATAACGATATTATTTGTTATATCAATAAATCAACACTTACTATTTATAGTGAAAAAGAAATACAATTAAACGAAGATAGTAGATATCTTTTTAGTTCTTATCGTTCAAATGATAAATTTAGTAACTTAAAAACGATACAAGGATTAAACCTTTTAAATTCCAATAACGTTGTTAATTTAAATCACGCATTTGATGGTTGTGCTAAACTAGAAGGCGTGTTAGATTTGAGTGAGTGGGATATGTCTAAGGTGAATAGTGGGGTGGCAATGTTCCAAGGCTGTGGGCAATATTCTACAATTCCGTTGGATATAAAACTTCCATCGACTCTAACCATCTATGATAATTTTATGTTTAACCATGTGCCTACGTATAGTGGCAGTGATTTTTTTATTCCTAAAGATGTAAACAGAATTGGATATAAGCACATGTGGTATGATTTTGGCACTAAGATTCAGTTTGATGAGATAAATAATTGCATAAAATTATTGCAAAACGTTGATGTTTGTGTCAAAAACCAAAATTTTAATGAGTTTATAGTCGATAATGAGAACAACTACTTTAAAAGTCAAGATGGAATTTTATACAGCATTGACGGGCAGAGATTGATAAGCGTTCCGGGTGGAAAAAAGTTTGACAAAAAGACCTTTTATGTGCCAGAAGGTGTTGTGTGGATTAACGAACTATCTTTTAATCGCACCCAAGAAATTGAAACTTTGGTTTTGCCTAATAGTTATGAAATTGTTAGGTTTATATCGCCACAAACTCATTCACAATTAACGAGCAATAGTGGAAACAGCCTAAGTGTTGCGATATATTGTTATACTTCGATAAAAAGTTATGCTGTTAAGCCAGATAACCCAAGATATAGTTCAAACGATGGGTGTATATACAGCAAAGATGGAAAAGAGTTAATAGCAGTTCCCTTGCATTATGAAGGCGAGTTAAATATTTTAGATGGAACGGAAATTATTGGACAAGAAGCATTTTGGGCAGGCAAAGATGGTGATGACACTTTCTTAAATAGCGCAGTAAAGTTTATGGAAGAAATAACTTGCATAAATATACCTAAAAGCGTTAAAACTATCGAAAACGAGCAACTTTTACTTTTAAATTACTTGTTGTCTAAAGACAATAAAATGGTAAAAATTTCGCCACAAAACACTTGTTTTAAGATTAAAAACAACAAAATAATAAAGGTGGCTTAATAAACTTATTAAAAACAAGCACAAAAAAAGACGAGAACTTTCTCGTCTTTTGTTTTTAAGAAAAGCATTTGGGCTTATTAAAAACGGTAAGTTTTTGTTGGTAAAATGGTTTGTTTTTGGGGGCTTTAGGTGGTATTTTTTTATAACCTATTGATTTTTTATATATTTATTGATATAATATATATAATTTTTATAAAGGAAAGGGAGAGTATGAAAAAGACTTTACTTTGTATAATTTTAGCGATTATATCAATTTGTAGTTTTACTTTTGTGGCTTGTAGCCCAAGTAAAGGTGGTGGTGGGGGCGACACTGGCCCTGTTGCAAATGTTGAACTTGACGAGTATAACCAAATAGTTGACCAAATGAAGGCTGTGTTTGCTCAAGTTTCTAATCAGCCAGCATCAATGAGTGCAAATACTTTAATGAAAGCAAATAATGGCAATGGCGAAAAGCAATTAAACGGCACAATGGGTGCAAGTTTATATAATTCGCAAACATATATTGCAAGTTCTAAAGAAAGTCTAATATCAGGCATGTTTGCAATGATGGATGGTGATTCAAGCAAGAAAGAGTCTAACGATATGGACTATTATGCTTATGGCATAGACTTTTCTACAATGACTGCAAGAATTGCAGGATATGCAGCAAACAACTATTTTAAGGTGAGTTCATTTTACGGCTTAAATATTTTGATGGATTATGGTGGAAATACTATAATTAACGCAAGCGTAGAAAAAGAAGGTAACACTATAAAAACCTATTTGTTTACAACCTTTAAAAATTCTAGAAATGAACTTTTTAAAGAGTATAACTATGCTGAAATAAACTTTACAAGTCAAACAGATTTTAACATTTTAGTTGTAGACTATGCTTATGATGAACAAGATAATATTACATCACAAACGATGATTTATGCATCAAGCAACAAAGACTTCTTTTTGCTTAGTGGAGATATTGAAAATCCAAAAACGGGAATGGCTTTCTTTGATTTGGGCGAAACAGGTCCTGCATACGTTCTTCAAGGCGACAAAACAAACACAATAAGCAGTTTGTATAGCATTATGTCGCAAGAGTTTGCTTTGTCAAGCCAAGACAAAGCAAAAATAGGTGGTTTATATAACACGCAAGATTATTCTATAAGTTATGAGAAAGTTGTCAAAGCGAAAACCGACCTTGGCATTATTATCGATATGGAAGATGAAGAATACGTGCCACCAATCGGTTTTGTTTCTAACAAAAATGCAGAAGATTTAATCGGCAGAAAAACACTTCAAGCCTTTGTTGATGATGGCGAAAGTGTTGACGGCACAACCTTAACAATCCCTGATGAGTTCAACTATTTAAGTGGTGGCATATATTTTCAAGCTGATATCGACACGCTCGTTATTCCATCTTCTATTCGAGGTATAGTGGTTTACGACCATAACGGAAGCCATTCTATTTTAGATGATACCCTTTGCTATGATGATGAAGACGGCAGATATAGAGCGTGGGGTGGACTTTTAACATCTTATGTTTTAGATGATAACGGCGAGTTTTGGGCTCACAACGAAAAACCATTTAAGAAGTTTATTCTTTTAGATGATAACGGCGAGGAAGTTAATGAAACGGATGCCTTTATACTAGATGATATGGGTAACCTTTGGGTAAAAGATTCAAACGGCAATAAGAATTATTTGTGGGGCTTTGTAAGTGAGCCACAATCGGATACTCTTTATCTACCATCGCCAACTTATGAAACGATAAATGGCAGGTATATTGAAGTTGAACATTTCCATGGTGGAAATTTTTCAGAATGCTTAAAAAACGTTGACAAACTTGATGATTATGTAGCTACAATCAAACACCTTGTTGTAGATGGTTACGTTACAGAGCAAGAAATTCCAGAAATGGGAATTCAGCCTGGATTTAAACTTATAAGAAACAATTTCCTTATGAGTTATGAAACTCCAGAGGGCATTATGTATGGCTGTAACTGGAATTTTGACACCCTTACTATCAATAATATCATTGATGGGGCGAGAGTAGATATAAGCGCCATGTTCAGTAGTGAAGTAATCAAGTTTGACATTTATGATATGGCATATCCTGTGAGAGTATGTCAAACAAAAATTAAAAAGGTTATCTTAAACGGCGACTTTGAAACTATTACATATACAAATGGTTACACAATAGATGAGCATGAACCAAGACAGCCAATTGGTGATGGAAACATGATGGAAACGGTTAAACCAGGCGATGTGCCACAAGGACCAAAGATTATTGGAACTTATGCTATCAGTGAAGATTATGAATTAAACGGCAGACCAAACGCACATTTATCTTATGACAGCGTTGTTTTTGGTAAAAAAGTTGTCGAAATTTATAATAATGATTATCAACTTCCTGTTTTCCCAGATGCAGAAACATTGCTTATTAAATCAAGCGTCACTGAACTTGGAATTCACCATTCTTTATTGCAATTAGGTCTGTACCCTATGCCAGAAGATAGAAAACTCACCTTAGAGTTTGAAAATATTGCAGGAATTGATTTTGGTTCTTTCAAAATTCAAGATTTTATGTGGCGAGATTGGGAAGACCCAGATAGGAAGTGGCAAGATTCAAACAGGGTAGTGAAAATAAAGTTTAATTGTTCTGAAGCTTATATGGAAAGGTTACTTGCAAGCATAGCGTGGGACAATGATGCAAGTTGGCTTTCTGAAGCCATAAATTCTGGCAGATATATAATTGAATACGGCGACCCACACCCTGCTGAAAATGAGTTCATTGCAAACTTTAACTTTAATAGATACAGCGTTGAATTAAAGAGTTCTTCTAATTTAACAAATTTTGTTATTGATGATAATTTCTTAAGTTTTGTTAAACAAATGACAGGTGGCGTGTTAGGTGAAATATCATTTAATTTTGGTGCAAGTGAGTATGACACGCATGTTCTTATTAGTGTAAGTAAAGAGTTCCTTGATAAAAACGGACTATTATCTTCTATTTTTGGTGCAAATATTGTTGAAATTGCAAGCAGTATGAAAGAATATGATAACCTTGCTGTAATTTTAGATAGAATCCATGTCTATGGCTCAAAACTTATCTTTAACGGCACAAAACAAGAACTACTTGCTCGCACGGGAGGTTTGGGCGAAGCATATATAACAAGGTTATTATACGCTGAATATGAGAACTATTCTGAAATCGTATTCTCTGATGGCGAGGTGCTTTATTCTGGTTTAGGCAACAGAACTTTGACTTATGAAGATAATAGAGTTAAGGTTTCTATAACCTTTGTTAATGGCTGGGCAACGACTTATCATTTTGAAGACAAGTTAAACCCAAGCGTAAACTATACAGGTGATTGGGGCAACTATAATGATTATGATAATAACTTTATCTATTGGACAATAAGTATTGGCATGTGGGAGTTAGAACCAGACACAAGCACTTATAATGACCTTACAATTAAAGTTCCTAATTATGAACTTTTATTCCGTTATTCATATGGCGAAAACGAAGATTATTCACTTAACTTTGTTTATGGAACAGCTGACTCAAAATATAGTGTACAATTTGGCATAAATTCGTTGCCACCAACTATCACGATTGAGTAATTTATAATAAAACACAAATAAAAAAAGACCATCGTTTGATGGTCTTTTTTGTATGCCCGAAAAAAATTTATTCTGGTAAAACTGTTTTATCTAATACGCTTTGCATATTGTTGCCAAGGATTGCTTCTATTTGTTCTTCTGGGATATCAAGTGATAAAAGTCTTGCAAGTTCCCAAGCGATATCGTGAACAACGGTGTCAGTTCCAAAAACAACACGATGGTAGTCTATGTGTTTAAGGCTATCTTCCCAACGAACATCGGTTGTAAAACTTCCACAGAACTCAAAATAGCAGTTATTATAGCGAGAGTCTTTAGCAACTTGTTCTGCTTGTTTTCTGCCCCTTGTGCCACCACCACTATGACCTATAATAAAGTTGGCGTTTGGATATTTTTCTGCCATTTTTGCAATCTTTTCTGGCGTTCCACAATCGCCGTCATCAAAAGAGTGGAATAAAATGTGCATTGAGTGTTTGTCGGCGTATTCATACATCTTAAAGAATCTTTCATCATCGACATTAACGCCTAGGTATTGTGGGGCTACTTTAAAGCCACAGAAATACCCACCCTTAAAGAAGGAATCAAGCACTTCTTCGGTATAAAGTTCAGAGTAAATTGGGTTAACAACAAGGTTGCCCCTAAAACGCTCTTTATCATCGATAGCCACTTCAACCATTTTATTGCCTTCGATAGGTGTGCCGAAAAGGGCTGTTTCTGGTTGAGAAAGCATTTTATCTATGCCAAAAGCCTTCATTTCCTTTTTGAAAGTTGCAACTTGGTCTTCAATTCCATTTTCAAGAAGATACCAACTGCGTGTAAATGGACCGATATGAGTGTGTGCATCGATAACGAGAACATCTGAAAGTGGTTTGCCGTTTATAAATTGTTTCCAGAAACGATTATCTATTTTATCTTGAACTTTCTTTTTGTTGCGTGAGGCGTGTTTTTTGGTGTTTTTTGGCAAGAGTGAAACAAAATTATCCCAAGCAATTTGGTTCTTCTTTTTTTGTGGGATATTTGCCCAAGCAAGTCCACCTATTGCCGCACCACCGTGTGAGCGATATCCAACACCGAAAACAACACGGCTATAATCGGTTTGTTCGCACAAGATTTTTATAGCATCTCTCGTATGTAACCACGAAATGTCGCAATAAACATTTTTAGTTCTTCTCATAAGGTCTAAAACTCTTGAGTATTGCCACCACATAACTTCTTTAATAACGAAATTAAGGTCTGGGAACTCAGGTGCGATATGAGCAAGGTCTTCAACATCGTTTGCAGTCATTTCTGTAATGTCAATTAAAATAACAGGTTGATATTTTCTTATCCTTTCAAAAACAGGGCGATATTCAACCATACGGAACCTATTTGTTACAGGGAAGATGATAACGCATCCACCAACACCTTTTTTAAGACATTTTTCAAGTGCTTCCATTTCGCCCTTGCCAACAAGCATGGCAGGGTTTGCACAAAATGCAGGAATAATTCTTTTCTTTGCATTTGGCGTTTTTTCTATATCTTCGAGAAGAAACTTGTTTCCAAAAACAGGGTGCAAATCCCTTGCGTTAAGGTGGTATGCAACCGTTTGCCAAATTCCAAGTCTATCCATAGAATCAAGCAAGTCTTGCATAGTTGGATAGTCTGGTTGAGCGTATGCACCCATACCATATTTGCCGTTTATATTTAGATAATAACCACTTTTCATAAAAACTCTCCTTTAGGCTTAAGTTAGATTAAAGTTACACTAACATATCACTATTTATACTACCATTATATATGTTGCTAGTCAAGGGATAAATTAAAATTAAGCAAAAAATTGTCATAAAAACGCCTAAAATATGGCTTTTTTGCTCATTTTTTGTATTTGTCTTTAATCTACAAGGGCTGTCACATTTTTATAAACTTTATAAAATAGATATGAAAAACTTAAATAAATCATGAAAAATTTTTAAGGGACAAGGTAGGGCGCTTTGCTCTTTTATTGTGATTAAAGGTTAATTTACTTGATTTTATAGTCAAATTATATTATAATAAATAACATATTTTTTATTGTGTTTAGACAAAAGGAGAAGGTATGACATCAGAAACAATTCAAATTTTAATTTCTATGGTATGTTATATGCTTGTTGTTGTGGGAATTGGTTTGTTCTTTGCAAAAAGGGCAAAACAAAGTTCTGACAACTATTTTTTAGGTGGCAGGTCTTTAGGACCTTGGGTTGCTGCCATGAGTGCAGAAGCTTCTGATATGAGTGGCTGGCTACTTATGGGACTTCCTGGGGTTGCTTATTGGTGTGGCTTAGCAGACGCTGCTTGGACGGCTATTGGTCTTGCTATCGGTACATACGTAAACTGGCTTATCATTGCAAAAAGACTTCGTAACTATTCAGCTGTTGCAGGCAATTCTATTACTTTGCCAGAATTTTTTAGCAATCGTTTTAATGAAAAGAAAAAGGTGCTTTTAAGTATTTCTGCAATCTTTATCCTTATATTCTTTACTGTATATGCAGCAAGTTGCTTTGTTACTTGTGGAAAACTTTTCAGCACACTTTTTGGCACAGACTATCATGTGATGATGCTAATCGGCGCAGCATTCGTTGTGTTCTATACATTTATCGGTGGGTTCTTAGCAGAAAGCGCATCGGACTTTATGCAAGCAATAGTTATGATTTTTGCACTGCTAGTTGTTTTAATCGTGGGCGTTGTAAATGCTGGTGGCATTGGCCAAGTTATCGAAAACGCTAAGTCTATTGACGGATACTTTATGCTTACAGGTATTGCAAGTCCTGAAGTTGATGCTAACGGCGTTCAAATTTCTGGTCTTTTCGGCGAGGCTCAACCTTATGGTTTCTTAAGCATAATTTCAACACTTGCTTGGGGTCTTGGCTATTTTGGTATGCCACAAGTTCTTCTTCGTTTTATGGCAATTAGAAAGGCAGATGAACTTAAGCGTTCAAGAAGAATTGCAACAGTTTGGGTTGTAATTTCACTTTTCGTTGCCGTTATGATAGGTATTATCGGCAGAAGCGTATATCCTACTCACGAAGGCTTAAACACAAGCAGTGGTGCAGAAAACGTGTTTATAACACTTTCACAAAACTTGTTGCCACCACTAATTGCTGGTGTCGTTATGGCAGGTATACTTGCTGCAACAATAAGTTCATCAGACTCATATCTACTAATCGCAGCATCAGCATTTGCTAAAAACATTTATGGTGGTTTGGTTAAAAAAGATGCATCAGACAAACAAGTTATGGTAACATCTAAGATAGTTCTTTTAATCATTGCTATTATTGGCGTTGTTATTGCTTGGGATGAAAACAGTATTATCTTCACGCTAGTTTCATTTGCTTGGGCAGGCTTTGGTGCAACGTTTGGTCCTGTTATGATAATGTCACTTTTCTGGAAGAGAATAAATCAAAAGGGTGCAGTTGCAGGCATGATAACGGGTGGCGTTATGGTATTCGTTTGGAAACTTTTATTAAATCCAATAGGTGGCGTTTTCGCAATATACGAACTTCTTCCTGCATTTATCCTTTCTCTAATTGCAATAGTTGTCGTTTCACTTTTAACTAAAAAGCCAGATGAAGAAATTACCCAAACCTTTGAAAAGGTAAAAGCAATGTCTAAAGGCAATTTCATCGAACAAAACTAATATTAAGTAAACGAAAAAATTTAAGGCCGGTCCATAAAAAGTGGGCTGGCTTTTAATTTTAAAAAAATTTTTTTCATAAAAAAAGGGTTTTTACACCAAATGTTGTATATATATTTAGTTATAATATGTAGTGTAATGAAAAATGCAAACAAGGGGGCAATCGCATGAAGGAAAAAACCTTAAAAAAAGAAGATATGTTCTTATCGACTTTTGCCTTTAAGTCTATAAACACTGTTGGTAGGCTTAGGGAAGAGACGCCTTGCCCTATGCGTACACCATTTCAGCGTGATAGAGATAGAATTATTCACTGCAAGGCTTTTAGGCGCTTAAAGAACAAAACGCAAGTTTTCTTTTCGCCAGAAGGCGACCATTATAGGACAAGACTTACCCACACGCTTGCCGTTTCGCAAGTGGCTCGTGGCATTGCAAGGGTGCTATCATTAAACGAAGACCTAACAGAAGCAATAGCACTCGGTCACGATTTGGGGCATACCCCTTTTGGTCATTCGGGCGAGCGAATTTTAACCGAACTTAGCCCAAAAGGTTTTGAACATAACCAGCAGTCTGGCAGGGTTGTTGACTTGCTCGAAAACGAAGGCTTAGGACTTAATCTAACAAGAGAAGTTGTTGATGGCATTATCAACCATAAACTAAGCACCACGCCAAAAACACTTGAAGGAAGGGCAGTTAGCCTTGCCGATAGAATTGCATACATAAATCACGATATTGACGATGCTATTGACGGTGGGTTTATAACCTTAGAAGATATACCTAAAGACTTAATTGACATTTTAGGCGATACTTCAAGAAACAGAATAAACACTATGCTCAGTTCTATTTATATAAACAGCGAAGGTAAAAATAAGGTGGAAATGCAACCTGAAATACATGATGCGACCATGCGCCTAAGGGAATTCTTGTTTGAAAGAGTATATAAACACAAGACCTTCCGTGATGAAGAAGAAAGGGCAAAGCGTATGCTTACGGCACTTTATACATACTATAAAAAGTCGCCAGAAAAAATGCCAGAGTTTTATGTTAAAAGATTAGATGTTGATGATATTGACACCGTGCTTTGCGATTATATTTCGGGCATGAGTGACATGTACGCAGTAAAAACTTTTAGCGAGATATTTATTCCAAAGAATTGGAAGTTATAATAAATAAGTTTAGGAAGAAAAATGAAAGGCTTTGACGCAAAGTTCATAGACGAACTTAAAAACAAAAACGATATAGTTGAAGTGGTTGGAAGATATGTTCAGCTTCAACAAAAAGGTGGAAACTATTGGGGAAGATGCCCTTTTCATCATGAAAAGACGGCTTCGTTTTCGGTTAACCCTAATGGTCAGTTTTTCTATTGTTTTGGTTGCCATAAAAGTGGCGACGTTATAAGTTTTATTATGGAAATTGAGGCGCTTGACTTTAACGATGCCGTTAAATTTTTGGCAGAAAGAGTTAAAATGCCACTTCCTGAAATCAAGTATGATGATGAAAAGATTAAAGAGCAAAAACGCCAAAAGGAAAGGGTGCTATCTTTACTTGTTGACACTGCTCGTTTCTATGCATCAAATCTTAAAAAAGATGAGTCTATAAAACATAAAGAATATATCTTAAAAAGAAAGATGTCTGCTGAGACTGTGGCAAAGTTTGGCATAGGCGCATCGCTTAACTTTAACGACCTGCCAAAGCACTTGCTTTCTAAAGGTTACACCTATGAAGAAATGACGCTTTCTGGGGTGGTTGATAGCAAAGATGGAAGATATTATGATGCACTTGGTGGTAGGCTTATAATTCCTATTATAAATCAGTTTAACCAAGTTGTTGCTTTTGGTGGAAGACTTTTAGAAAAGGCTGATTTCGCTAAGTATAAAAACACAAGGGAAACTTTTGTTTTTTCTAAGTCAAACAACTTATATAACTTAAACAACCTTAAAAAACTTAAAAACGAAAACGGACTTGACGGCGTTATAATAGTCGAAGGGTATATGGATACCATATCTTTAGTTCAAGCAGGGTTTAGAAACGTTGTGGCAAGCATGGGCACGTCTTTAACTAAAGACCAAGCCAGAATAATTAAAAGATACACCGACAAAGTGTATATTTGCTATGACGGGGACTTTGCTGGGCAAAAGGCTGCTATCCGTGGCTTAGAAATTTTAAGCGAAGAAGGGTTAGAAGTAAAGGTGGTGGCACTCCCTGAAGGCTTAGACCCAGATGATGTTATTAAGACTTATGGGGCAGAAGGATATAGAAAACTGCTTTTAGATGCCAAACTTTTAATCGACTTTAAACTTGACATAATCAAAAGGGCTTATGATGTAAATACGGTTGATGGAAAGAGAAAGTACGTTATAAATGCAGTTAAGGTTATTCGTGAAAGTTCTTCGCCAGCCGAACAAGAAGACCTACTTAAAACGGTTAGAGATGTGTCTGGCACTAGCCTTGATGCATTAAAAAGAGAACTTTATAGCGAAGAGAGTAAAAAACCTAACATAACTGCACAAACTAAGTTATATGTAGAAAACAAGGGCGATAAAATCACTATTGCTTCGAGATATGTTTTGGCATCTTATCTATTTAACAAGAATTTTGCCAAAGAAACGGATATAAGGACTTTGCAGTTTGACCTTCCTGTTCACAAGGAAATTCAAAGTTATATTATTGAAAAACAAGAAAGTGGACAAGTTGTTAAGTTCAACGATTTATATGAACTCATATCTAAAGAGTTTTTTGATGAAGTGGGAATTATTGCTGGCTTAGAAACCGAAGAAAATAATAAACTAGACCAAGCCACATATTTCTTTGACTGCATTAAAACGATAAAGACAGAAATATTAAATAGAGATATAAACAGGCTTACGGCACTTTTTGAAGTGGAAACGGACACCGAAAAAAGGCGAACTTATGCTAAAGAAATGGCTTCGCTCGTTGTCCAAAAGAAAAAACTAATTTAGAAAATACGGTATAAAGTAGGAGGAACTTTATGGAAGAAATATTAAACCAAAATGGTGAAGAAAGAACTGTAGCAGAGGGTGAAATTCTTTCGCCAGAACTTATGGATGTTGTTGCTGACATTATAATAGAGAGCAAAAAGAGTGGTTGCATTAAAAGCACTGCTTTGCTTGAAAGAATTGAAAAATTCCAACTAGCAGCATCTCAATTTGAAGAAATTTATAAAATGCTTGATAACCAAGGTATTCAAGTTGTTGAAGAATATGAAAAGGACAAGGATTTGCTTGACCAACTCTTAAAAGAAGTCAGTATGGATGACCCTGTTAAGATGTATCTAAAAGACATCGGTAAAGTTCCACTTCTTCAACCTGATGAAGAAACAGAACTTGCTAAAAAAATGATGGAAGGCGATGAAAGGGCTAAACGCCTTTTATCAGAAGCAAACCTTAGACTTGTTGTTTCTATTGCAAAGCGTTACATGGGTAGGGGCATGCAATTTTTGGATTTAATTCAAGAAGGAAACCTAGGACTTATGAAAGCCGTTGAAAAGTTTGACTATCAAAAGGGCTTTAAGTTTTCAACATACGCAACATGGTGGATTCGCCAAGCAATCACCCGTGCTATTGCAGACCAAGCAAGAACTATTCGTATTCCTGTACACATGGTTGAAACTATCAATAAGTTAATTAGAGTTTCTCGTAAACTTTTACAAGAACTCGGCAGAGAACCACTTCCTGAAGAAATTGCAAAAGAAATGGATATAGATGAAGCAAGGGTTAGGGAAATCCAAAAGATTGCACAAGACCCTGTATCACTTGAAACACCTATCGGTGAAGAAGAAGACAGCCACTTATCAGACTTTATTGAAGATGAAAAGAGTGCTGCTCCAACCGATGCAGTGTCATACACAATGCTTAAAGAACAACTTATCGGCATACTTGATACCCTTACACCAAGAGAAGAAAAGGTTCTTAGGCTTCGTTATGGCTTAGATGATGGCAAGCCAAGAACACTAGAAGAAGTTGGTAAAGAGTTTAACGTAACTAGAGAGCGTATTCGCCAAATCGAAGCAAAGGCGCTTAGAAAACTCCGTCACCCAAGCCGTTCAAAAAGACTTAAAGAATATATTGACAAACAATAATAAATAGAAAAAAATGACAGATAGATTAGAAAAGATTTTTTCTATTATCCCAGAGTGCCAAACATTTGCAGACATCGGTTGTGACCACGGCTATATGGCACACGCTATGCTTACTCGTGATAAGGCAAAAAGGGTTATAATTGCAGATATCAGCGAAAAGTGTTTAAGTAAAGCAAAAGACTTATTATACCCTTACATAAATGGTGGCAGGGCAAAAAGCGTGGTTGCAAACGGATTTATTGGCGTTCCTGATAGCGATGTTGGGCTTATTGCAGGTATGGGTGGCGAAGAAATTTGCACAATTTTAACAAGTGCAAAAACTCTGCCAAAAACCCTTGTTTTGCAACCTATGAAAAACACCGATAAAGTGCGTTTGTGCGTGGTGGAATTAGGGTATAAGATAGAAAAAGATTACGTTTTTAAAAGTGCAAATAAGTTTTATGACTTAATGCTTGTCGTTAAGGGAAAAGACACCTTGACCGAGCAAGAAATCGAGTTTGGTAGAGATAATATTAAAGATAAAAGCCAAGATTTTATAGATTTTATAAGTCAAAAACTTGTTAGATTAGATAGTATTTTATTAAGCCAAGATATTAGCGAACTTGATAGAGAAAAAATGCTAAAAACAAAGGAAAAATTACAAAAATATGTATAAAATCAGTGATTTAATGACTTTAATCCAAAAAATTGCACCACTTTCTCTTAGCCATAAACTAATTGAAATGGGCAGTTACGATAATAGTGGGCTTTTAGTTAAACTATCTGAAAGTGCTGAAAAGATTTTGTTTAGTTTGGACCTTTCGGAGAGTGCCGTTATGTGTGCCGAAAACAACTCTTGCGACACCATTATTACCCATCACCCAGCAATTTATTCGCCAATTAAGTCCATAAATATTGACACCGACAAGGCACTTGCCCTTGCTCTAAAAAAGGGGATAAACATTATATCTATGCACCTAAATTTAGATGTTTGTAGCTTAGGGATAGATAACTGTTTATGCCAAGGCTTAGGTGGAAAAAATATAAAAATCATTGATGAAATTGAAAGAAATTGTGGATATGGAAGGCGTGCTAAAACTCAAAAGCAGTCGCTTGAAACTTTTGTTAAAAACATTAAAGAAGTGTTTGGCTCGCAAAAGATTTTATGTTATGGCGATAGGCCTGTAGAAGAATATGCTTCTTTTTGTGGAAGTGGTGGCTCGCATGCAATTGAGCATTTAGATTGCTTAGATAGCGTTGACACAATTGTGACGTCAGATTTAGCACATCATCAACTTAAAGAACTTGTAGAGAAAAACAAAAATGTGGTTATAATTCCACATTACGTTAGCGAACAATTCGGCTATAAAAAATTTTATGAGTTAGTAACTGAAAAATTAGATAAAAAAGCACAAACTTTTTACTTTTTAGATAATAGATTTATGTAAAGGAGATTTGATTATGATAAAGGCTTTAAAAGAATATCAAACCAAGGACGCAAGACTTAAAGAGATTGAAAATATACTCTTGTCAAGCGAAGAAAGAAAGAAAAGAAATTCTGCAAAAAAATACATCTTGGGCGTTGAAGAAAATGTAAATAAACTAGATGATAAGGCTATAGAGTTAAAGGCTACATTAGATAAAATTATGCTCGATGGCAAAAAACTAGAAGAACAACAACAAGAAATTATGCAAACTTTAGATGCTGTTGCCGATGAAAAAGAAGTTCAATTTTTGATTAAAAAAGTTGATGAAATTTTGGCAAAAATTAAAGCGTTAAATGCCGATGCCGAAAAAATTTCTAAGGAAATGCAAAGCGTTGTTTCTGAGTATGAAAAGATTAAAAAGACAACTAAAGTAGCACAAGTTCAATATAAAGAAAACGCAGATAAATACAAGGCTTTAGAGAGTTCTTATCAAGCAGAAAAAGAAGGTCTTGAAAGCGAGTTAAAATCGCTTAGTAAAGAAGTTGAACCTTCGCTTATGGAAAGATATTTAAAAAAGCGTGCCGATAAAATGTATCCAATTTTATATGCCGTTAAAAACGATGCCTGTGGTGCGTGCAGAATGAATCTTTCTATGTCGGATATGAACAAACTTAAAAACGGCGAAGTAATAGACTGCGAACAATGTGGCAGAATGATTTATTTAGAACAATAAAATAAATTTATAAAGGGGGAAGGTTTTTGTAAAATAGCCTTCCCCTTTAACAATCCCTAACTTAATAATTTTTATATATAGGGAAAGGCTTTTTTTCCGAATACAGCCTTTCCCTATAACCCTAACTGTAAAACTCCTCAAAACCCCACGCCCCTTAGTCTTTAAGGGGTAAGGAGTTTTTATTTTTTGTTACAAATTGTTGACTTTTCAACAAAATGCTTGCCAAACGATAAAAAAGGTGGTATAATGCAGTTATCAATCTAAGAAAAGGGGGAGATAAAATGGAAAAGTTTGTTGTGAAATTTGCAGAGACTGAGCAAGAAAAAATGCAAACTTATAAACTTCGTTATAATGAACTCATTTTGGAATATCGACCTGAAAATATAAATGAAAAGGGGTATGATATAACACCTTATGACGAATATGGAAAACTTGCTATTTGTATTGATACCGAAATAAATCAAGTGGTGGGTTGCTATAGAATTATTACTTCTGACGCTTTGCCAAAGGGCAAGCCTTTTGTTAGCGAAGGGGAATTTGACATATCTTCGCTTAAAAATAGTGGGGAGAGCATTGCAGAGCTTTCCCGTGCCGTTATTAAAAAAGAATATAGGGGCAGTATGGTGCTTATGTTACTTTTGCGTTTTGTTATAGGGTTTATAAAACAAAACGGCTATAGGTATATTATAGGTGAAGCAAGTTTTTATGGCACTGATAAAATGGCGCTTCAAAAGGAAATATCCTACATTGCATATAACCACTTTAATCCTGAATATGAGATAACGAGTTTAGATAAAAACCAAGTGGAAATTTTGCCAAGAGAACAACTAAGTGAAAGTGAAATTAAACGCAGTTTGCCCCCGCTTATTAGGGCATACGTTAGTTTTGGTGCATTTTTATCAAAAGAAACCTTTTGCGATTATGAGTTTGGAAGCATAGACACTTTTGTGCTTTTAGACACTAAAAACTGCAACGATAGATACATAAACAGATTTTTAGGACTATAAAGTGAAAACTTGTAAAAAATAGTCAAAAAATTACAATTAAAAAGTAAAATTATGAATATCCATGAGCAATGCTTTTGGATATTTCTTTTTTAAATAAATATTTAAAAAAATTTTTGTCTAAAGCATTGTAAAAAGTCTTTGTTTTTGATATAATTTAAGTGATTATTATAATAGGGGTGCTATTTTGAACGGATTGGGAAGAGACAATAAAGAAAACAAAGAAAAAAGCTTGATTTTTACCAAAGAAACATGTGGTGTTGTTTTGGCGCTTTTTTCTGCGCTTTGTCTTGTTTGTTTGATAACAAGAGAAACTGTATTTTCTGAAATAGGAAGGGTTGTTAATGCCTTTCTTTTCGGTTGCTTTGGCTTTTTTGCCTATGCTGTGTTTATTTCTCTTTTCGGACTTGGCGTGCTTTTAGTAAGTGGCAAAAAAATTAACCTTTCTAAAAAGAGAAAGGCACTTATAACAGTGGCAAGTTTTGCACTCGTTTTAATTTTGCAATTAGTGACAGTAGATGCTATTTCGCTTGAGTTTGGCGAATATCTTTCTCTCTGCTATGGTATGGGCGAGCAAGGTATATCTTCTGCTAGTGCTGGTGGGCTATTCGCTGGCATTATAAGTTATTTTCTTTGTAAGCTACTCACAGGTGTGGGCAGTTATGTTATTTTAGGGCTTGTAATCGCTTTGATAACTTTTGCTTTAGTAAAAGACATTATGGACCAAGACAATAAAGAAAAAAGAAAAGATAGACAAAAGTTTAGAAGTTCTTTCGTTAAGGATGAAGATAGTGCAATCGAAAGCACTCAAGAAAATGAAGGCAGTGGTGAGCAAGTTTTAGAAGGGACTATTGGCAACGCTCAGCCTATGCAAAGTGCAACGCCTAAGGCAAGACAAAAACTTTTTATAAATAATCCAGAAGAATTTTCCTTTAAGAATAAGCGTGAAATCCAAAAGGACTCAAATGCAAACCCATTAAAACTTGAGTTTTCTCAAGGTGGACTAAACGTTGTGCATACTCAAACGGCTAAAGAAAACACAATTAAAAAAGATGATGACTACAAAAAGAAAATTGACTATATAAAAACGCCATCAGTTATCGATATGGAAAAATATACTTCTAATAGTTATCAAACGAGTTCTTTTTCAGTTCCACCAACTTCTGCGACGACCGTGTCAAGTTATATCTCTCCAAGCAAAGTGGAAGATAAGCCGTTAAATAGCAATAATGATATTCCATTTATCGAGCATAATAACGATAGTAGTGAAAAAACAAACCAAGACAGCGCTGAAGCAAGGGCCGAAGCTTTTGGCGAAAGATATTTAGGCATAAACGATAATCAAATAAATTCTAGTTTTAATCAGCCTATCATAGAAGAACAATCAACCGAAGTTGATTTTTCTAATGACAATGCAAGTGAACAAATATTTACTTCTCCAAATCTTAGCCAAACAGAACCAAAAGAAGAACTTTCAAGCAGTAGAACAAGCAGGTTTGATTTTGCAAGATTAGATAACATTGGTGTTGAAGAAAACCCACCTATGATTGAAGAAGAACCAGAAATAGTCGATTTTTCTTTAGACAACGATAGCATTAGCGATGACAGTGTTTTTGAAGAAGAAATAGATAAAACCGAACAGCCTGCACCAACAAACATAAGGGCAAACGACAGATTAAGAGATATTTTTTCTAAGCCAGAAGAAAACGCTGAGTCTGTTGCATTTACAAGTAGGGTTGCTCAAGACAACAACTTGTCATCAAGGCGCTCTATTATGTTTGAAGAAAAGAAAGAAATAGAAAAGCCTATAGAAGAAAAACCAAAAGTACCTATAAATAGAGAGTACTTTAGGCCACCTTTTGATTTGCTCGAAAGTTACGCTCAGCCGTTTAACGCAGAGCAAGAAAATCATGAGGAGCGCATGGAAATTATAAAGCGCACCTTAGAAGAATTTAGAATCGATGCAGTGCCACAAGGCTTTGTTCAAGGGCCATCTATAACTAGATATGAAATTATGATGCCAGCAGGCATTTCGGTTAAAAACGTATTAAAGTATGATGATGACCTTAAGATGCGCCTTTCGGCAAAAAATGGTGTTAGAATTGAAGCACCTATCCCAGGTAAGAATTTAGTGGGTATAGAAGTTGCTAACAACATAAAAGTAACCGTTGGCTTAAAAGAAGTAATGGAAGGCTTAGTGGGTAAAAAGGAAAAGGCTGGCTCGCTTATGTTTGCTCTTGGCAAAGACATCGTGGGTAATGCCATCAGCGATGACCTTACGAAAGGCCCACACTATTTGATTGCAGGTGCAACAGGTTCTGGTAAGAGCGTGTGCTTACATGTTATGCTTGTAAGTATGCTTATGAGATATAGCCCAGAAGAACTTAAACTCGTTTTAGTTGACCCTAAATGCGTTGAGTTTAGAAAATACGAACACTTGCCACACCTACTCGTTGATGAAATTGTCACCGAGCCAAAGCGTGCGTTAAGTCTTTTGCAATGGGCTTATGATGAAACTAACAGAAGAAACGAAATGTTTACTGCTTGTGGTGGACACATTAGTAATATCGATGATTATAACTCAATGATTGCAAACGACAAGATAGCAAAATTACCTAGAATAGTGTTTGTTATTGATGAACTTGCCGACCTTATGGAAGCGTGCAAAAAAGACTTAGAAGCAAGGATAAGAATGATTGCTGCTAAATCTCGTTCAGCAGGTATTCACTTAGTGCTTGCAACACAGCGTCCATCAGTCGATGTTGTTACAGGTACGATTAAGGCCAACTTGCCATCAAGAATTGCCCTAAAAGTTATGAATTTTGCCGACTCTCAAACAATACTTGCAGGTGGTGGTGCTGAAAAACTTTTGGGTAACGGCGATATGCTTTATAAAAACTCATCTATGGGTGACTATGAGCGTTATCAAGGTGCGTATATCAGTGGCAGAGAGATTTCTAATATCGTTGAATACATCAAAGAAAAGAACACTGCTTATTTTGATGAAGAGATTATGCAGTTCTTAGATAAAGAAACACGCCCACAACCAGAAGAAAGTTCTTCTAGCGAAGAAGGTGGCGCTAACGAAGAGTTCAACGACTTTTTCTTAAAGGCACTTTGGTTTGCTGTTAAAACGGGAACTATTTCAATATCTTCATTGCAAAGAAGATTTTCAATAGGTTACCCAAGGGCAGGAAGCATTTTTGACAAGATGGAACAAAAAGGATTTATTTCACCTAACGAAGGTGGAAAGGCAAGAAGGGTGCTACTTACCCCAGAAGAATACGAACAAAGATTTGGACCTGGTGTAGAAGATTATTGATATGAAACAAGTGTTAAATAAAAAAATTGGTGT
Source organism: Christensenellaceae bacterium (assembly GCA_045586765.1). Lineage (GTDB taxonomy): Bacteria > Bacillota > Clostridia > Christensenellales > Borkfalkiaceae > UBA1259. Next base: position 51,125 of record JAZNAX010000018.1, read on the forward strand.
TATTTCGCTCGGTTGCGACAAAAATAGAGTGGATACCGAAAAAATGCTTGCTATTCTTTCTAAAAGGCACACTTTAACAGCCGATATCGATGATGCTGAGATTTTAATAGTAAATACCTGTGCTTTTTTAGAAAGTGCTAGAAAAGAAGCCGTTGAAGAAATTTTAATGGCAATAGAAAGCAAAAAAAGTGGTGTAGAAAAGGTTATCGTTTCGGGCTGTTTGCCACAACTCTTTATCGACCAAATAAAAGATGAACTCATTGAAGTCGATGCTTTTTTGGGGGTTAGTGACTATAATGAAATTCTATCAGTTATTGACAGAATTTATGCTGGCGAAAGAGTTATATGTGTTGGCGAGCCAAGGGGCGAGTGTGGAAAGAAAAGAGTTGTTACCACCGATAACTATGCATACCTAAAAATAGCAGACGGCTGTTCTAACCACTGTACATACTGTTTGATACCATCTATTAGGGGCAAATATCGTTCGGTAGCGATTGCCGACTTAATAGAAGAAGCAAAATCTTTAGGAAAGGTTAGCGAACTTATTTTAGTTGCGCAAGACACTGCTAAATACGGCTGTGACCTAGACGGAGAAATCACACTAGTTACTTTAATAAAAGAGTTATCTAAACTCGAAAATGTAAATGCTATTAGGCTTCTTTATTGTTACCCTGAAAACATAACTGATGACCTTATCGATGAGATTGCAAACAATCCTAAGGTTATTAAATACATAGACATGCCACTTCAACACGCCGATGATAAAGTGCTTAAACTCATGAATAGAAAGGGCACGGCTAAGGGGTATTTAAGTCTTATTGAAAAACTTAGAAGAAAGGTTAAGGGAATAGCAATTCGTTCTACCTTTATAACGGGCTTTCCAAGAGAGAGTGAAGAAGCGTTTAACAATTTAACCGAGTTTTTACTTAAAGCAAAACTCTTTAACGCAGGCTTTTTTAAGTATAGCAGAGAGCAGGGTACACCGGCATATAAACTCGACGGACAAGTTCCAGCAAAAATAAAAACCCAAAGGCTTAAAAAACTTTATTCCTTGCAGAAAAAAGTGGTTAAGGAAAACTATAAAAAATTTATAGGCAAAACCATTAAGGTTGTGGCAGAAGGCTTTGATTGTGACCAACTCGTTTACTATGGAAGGGCATATTTCAATGCGCCAGACATCGATGGAAAGGTTTATTTCTTTTCTCGTGATGAAGTTGAATATGGCGAAAGTTATGATATAGAAATACTAAAGTCAACGGGATATGACTTGTATGGAGAAAGACAATGAATTTACCAAACAAATTAACAATTTTAAGACTTATAATGATACCACTTTTCGTGGCTACATTTTATCTTACAATTTTGCCTTATAACTATTTAATTTCGGCAATAATTTTCGTGCTTGCAGCGTTTACCGACTTTCTAGATGGATACATAGCAAGAAAATATAAACTTGTAACCAACCTTGGCAAGTTTTTAGACCCTATAGCAGATAAGGTGCTCGTTTCAACTGCACTTATCGTTATGCTTGTTCCTTTGACAAACGAGCCAGCAATACTTCCTTTTTATGGCGCTATTGCAGTTGCAATTATTCTTGCAAGAGAGTTAATCGTTAGTGGGTTTAGAATTGTCGCTGCATCAAACGGCAAGGTGCTTGCTGCTGATAAGTCAGGAAAGATTAAAACCTTTGTTCAAGACATTGCAGTAATCATTTTGCTTCTTAGCGCAGACTTTATGCCAGGACTTTATTCTACGCTTAATATCGTGGGACTTTGCTTTTTAGGTTTGGCAACACTTTTAACCATTTATTCTGGCATAGAGTGTATTGTAAAAAACATTGATGTTCTAAAGGAAAACAAATAATAACTAATGAAAAGTGCACTTATATTTTTTAGGAACATAAAAACCGATTTTGACGGAAATTATTTTAATAACGTTCTTAGTGTTTTTGGCAGCGGTGGGCTTGATATTGACACCATTGAGATTTTATCTTTCGCCGATGACTTAGGTTTTAAGAGAAGGCTACTTGAGTTTAAGGATATGTTCGATAACCTTATCATAATTGGTGGGGATACAGTGAGATTTAACCTTAAAAATATAATTGCAGAAACTTTTGACACACCACTTGTGGAAAATGAAAACGCAAGGAGTTTTTTAGATGCCGTTTCAAAGGCAAACGCAATAAATTATCCAGAAGAATTTGCGCTTTTGCCAATAGAAGGGGTGGTTATTCCAAACATTTATGGTGGATTTCAAGGCTTTATACTCGACACTAACGATATAACGCTTTCCGTTCTTCCTTTTGACTATAAAGAAGTTAAAACAATGACGGACAAGTACGTTTTGCCTTATCTTGAAAACAAACTAGGCATAAAGAAAACAAGGCTTACTTTAAAATATTTTGGCGACGTGAAAAAACTTAAGCAAACGCTACATCAACCAGAACTTTTATTAGAGCAAGGGTTTTATTACACTATTTTTGAAAAGTATGGGGATATAACGGTTGACCTATTGTTTGATTACGAAACGCCAGAAGAAAGAAAAAAAGAAATGGTAAGATACATAGTATCTAACCTAAAAGACAATATTTACGCCGAATATGACGTAAGTTTAAGTGAAAGATTATTTGACCTGTTAAAACTTAGGAACTTAAAACTTTCAACTGCTGAATCTTTTACAGGTGGCAGAGTTGTATCGGAAATAATCAAAAACTCTGGCGCATCAGATGTAGTGAACGAAGGAATTGTATCATATTCCAACCAAAGCAAACTTAGTAGACTTGGTGTTAAAGATGCCGACCTAAAGACTCAGGGTGCAGTTAGCGCCGTGGTTGCATATCAAATGGCAGTAGGCTTATTGAAAGAAGGGTGCGACATAGCCGTATCGACAACGGGCATAGCAGGGCCACAAAGCGATGATACCGATAAACCTGTGGGGCTTTGCTTTATTGCTGTCGGCATGAAAGACGGCGTTCATACTTATAAGTATAAATTATCGGGTTCAAGAGAAGAAATTACTGAAACAGCAAAAAATACTGCGCTGTTTTTGGCAATAAAAAAATTAAAAAATATATAAAGGGAAATTATTATTATGGATGAAGCAAAAATAAAAGCGCTTGACGGCGTTATGGCACAAATCGAAAAACAATATGGCAAGGGTGCAATTATGCGTTTAGGACAAAATGCTGGCGACACTAATATAGAAGTTTTGCCAACAGGTTGTCTATCACTTGACCTAGCAATTGGTGTTGGTGGACTTCCTAGGGGAAGAATTATTGAAATTTATGGACCAGAATCTTCTGGTAAAACAACGGTTGCACTTCACGTAATCGCTGAAACACAAAAAGCAGGTGGCATTGCGGCATTTGTTGATGCTGAACACGCTTTAGACCCTGTTTATGCAAAGGCATTAGGGGTTAACCTTGATGAACTTTACGTTTCTCAACCAGACACAGGCGAACAAGCACTCGATATCACAGCATCACTCGTTAGCAGTAAGGCTGTTGATATTATCGTTGTTGACTCTGTTGCTGCGCTCACACCAAAGGCTGAAATCGAAGGGGATATGGGTGACTCTCACGTAGGACTTCAAGCAAGACTTATGAGCCAAGCACTTAGAAAACTCACAGCAATTACAAACAAGAGCAAAACTTGTATTATCTTTATCAACCAACTTAGAGAAAAGGTTGGCGTTATGTTTGGTAACCCAGAAGTTACAGCAGGTGGTAAGGCGCTTAAGTTCTATGCAAGTGTAAGAATCGATGTAAGAAAGGCTGATGCACTTAAGGATAGCGAAGGTGCATACGGCAGTCACACAAAGGCAAAAATCGTTAAGAATAAGGTTGCACCACCATTTAAAACGGCAGAATTTGACATTATTTTCGGCAAGGGCATTTCTCAAGGCAGTTGCCTAATTGACCTTGGTATTCAATACGATATTATTCAAAAAAGTGGGGCATGGTTCTCTTATAACGGCGAAAAGATTGCTCAAGGCAGAGAAAAAGCCGTTCTTTATTTAGAAACTAACCCAGAAGTTGCAGAAGAAATTAAAAATAGAATTTTAGATGCATTTAAAAATAAGAACAAAAATGACTAATATTATCTATTGACATTTTTGTTAATTTGGTATAAAATAGAAATGATAAAAACGCTTGTGCGTTAAATAAAAACAGGAGGGCATAGATATATGCAAAATTTTAATTACAGTCCCCTGTTCTTGAGTAGTAATGACACGGTTTTCGTTGTTATTATTGCAGTATTAGTGGTATTAGCAATAGCCGCTTGGCTTTTGAGTTGGAAATTAAGTGCTAAATCTTTAACTAAAAAATATGAAAAAGAAGCAGGAGATATAGAAACTCAACGAAACAGAATGCTCGATGATGTAAGAGAAGAGAGCAGGGCTATAAAGAAAGAAGCTATTTTAGAAGCAAAAGAACAGGAAATTAAACTTCGCAATGAGTTTGAGCGTGAATCTAAAGAAAAACGCATAGAACTTCAAAGACTAGAGAATAGACTTAACCAAAAGGAAGAAACTCTAGAAAGAAAAGAAGAAAATCTTGCGAAGAGAAACGAAGAAACTACAAGACAACAAAACAATTTAAAGGCAAAAGAAATCGAACTTGATAATAAGATTGACGAAATCAACAAACAACACGACAAGATGATTGAAGAGTTTGAAAAAATTGCCCAAATGAGCAAGGAAGAAGCCAAAAAAGAACTTGTTGATGCTATTACAGAAGAAGCAAAGCGTGAGGCTGCTGGTATGGTTAAAAACATAGAAGCAGAAGCAAAAGAAAATGGCGAAAGAAAGGCAAAAGAAATTGTCAGCCTTGCTATCCAAAAATGTAGCACAGAGCAAGCAACAGAAATAACAGTTTCTGTCGTTCCACTTCCTAACGATGATATGAAAGCAAGAATTATCGGTAGAGAAGGTAGAAATATTAGAACGCTTGAAAATGCAACGGGAATCGAACTTATTATCGATGATACCCCAGAAGTTGTTATCGTTTCTGGCTTTGACCCTGTTAGAAGGGAAGTTGCTAGAATTGCCTTAGAAAAACTTATTCAAGACGGCAGAATTCACCCAGCAAGAATTGAAGAAACGGTTGAAAAGGTTAAAAAAGAACTTGATACCCAAATCAAAGAAGCTGGCGAAGCTGCTATGTTTGAGTGTGGTATTTTTGGACTTCACCCAGAAGTTGTTAAACTTTTAGGAAGACTTAAGTTTAGAACAAGTTATGGACAAAACGTATTAAAGCACTCTATCGAAGTTGCGCACCTTGCTGGTGTTATGGCAAACGAACTTGGTATTGATGCAAACCTTGCAAAGCGTGCAGGCTTGCTTCACGACTTAGGTAAGGCTGTTGACTTTGAAATAGAAGGCACACACATGCAAATTGGTGGTGACCTTGCTAAAAAGTATAAAGAAAACTTTAATGTTGTTAATGCTATCCTTGCTCACCATGGTGATGTTGAGCCAAAGACTTTAGAAGCAGTGCTCGTTCAAGCAGCCGATGCTATCTCTGGCGCAAGACCTGGTGCAAGAAGGGAAACAACAACTAACTACATTAAGAGACTTCAAAAACTTGAAGAAATTTCATCTTCATTTAAGGGCGTTGAAAAATGCTATGCTATCCAAGCTGGTAGAGAAGTTAGGGTTATGGTTAAACCAGAACAAATCAACGATGCTCAAACATTGTTCTTAGCAAAAGACATTGCTAAAAAGATTGAAGAAGAAATGGAATACCCAGGTCAAATTAAGGTTAACGTTATTAGAGAATGGCGTGCAACCGAGTTTGCAAAATAATTGAAAAAATGAAAAAAAGGATTTAGCTAGCTTAAATCCTTTTTTGATAATATAAAGGAAAGTATTATGGAAATTGTAAAAGACATTTTTTATGTAGGCGTAAATGATAAAACTATAGACCTATTCGAAGGTCAATACATCGTGCCAAACGGCATGGCTTATAACTCTTATCTAATAAAAGACCAAAAGGTTGCAGTTTTAGATAGTGTGGATAAAAACTTTAAGGGTGAATGGCTTTCTAATATTGAAAAGGTTATGGCTGGTGGCGATGTAGATTATCTTATCGTTTCACACATGGAGCCAGACCACTCTGCAAACATAACGGCTTTTGCAGACAAATACCCTAACGCAAAAATAGTTTCATCATCAAAAGCATTTACCATGATGAAAAACTTTTTCGGCACAGACTTCGCTGATAGAAGGGTTATTATAAACGAAGGCGATGAATTAGACTTAGGCGAGCATAAATTAACTTTTGTTTCAGCACCTATGGTGCACTGGCCAGAAGTTATGCTGTCTTATGAAGTGGCAAGCAAAACTTTATTTTCTGCCGATGCTTTTGGTAAGTTTGGCGCACTTGACACAGATGAAGATTGGGCTTGCGAAGCAAGAAGATATTATTTTGGAATCGTTGGAAAATACGGCGTGCAAGTTCAAGCAGTTCTAAAAAAACTTGAAAATATTGAAGTGGAAAGAATTTGCGCATTGCACGGACCAATATTGACTGAAAATTTAGGATATTATATTGACCTTTATAAAACTTGGTCAAGTTATGGGGTTGAAAGCGAAGGAGTGGTTATAAACTATACTTCAGTTTATGGCAACACTAAAAAGGCTGTAGAAATTTTGGCAAAAGAATTAGAAGAAAAAGGCGTTAAGGTTGCAGTAAATGACCTTGCAAGATGCGATATGGCAGAAGCCGTTGAAGATGCCTTTAGGTATGGCAAGGTGGTTTTTGCAACAACAACTTATAATGGGGACATCTTCCCATTTATGAAAGAGTTTGTTTTTCACTTAACCGAAAGGAACTTCCAAAACAAGTTTGTGGGAATTATTGAAAACGGAAGCTGGGCTCCACTCGCTGATAAGATAATAAAGGGCATGCTTGAAAAGAGCAAAAACATTACCTTTGCAAATCAAGGCGTTAAGATTTTATCAGGTGTAAAACAAGAAAATATAGAACAAATTAAAGCGCTTGCAAACGAACTTGCAAAATAACTAAAAATAAATTTAACCCCTTATCAGTTTTTCTGGTAGGGGGTTAATTTTTTAAAAATTTTACACTTTTTTACAATTTTTACCAAAAACACTTGACAAACTTTTACAATAAGTGTAAAATAGTGTAAAAAAGGAGTTAAAAATGCGAATACAAGAGATTCTCACTATAACTGAACTTTCAAGGTTACTTAACAAAAGTAGGCCGTCAACGTATAAATATCTTTCGGATTATGAAAAAGGAAATTTTCAGAATATTCCACCTGTGATAAAAACGTTATTTGATAGCGTTGAAGATGGAAAGTTTAATAAAAGCAACATTTATGAATATTGTTACAATTTATTGTTAGTGGATAATAAAGATGAAATTAAAGAAATTTATGATTTATTAAATGAAAACAAAGAAAAAATAAATTTATCAAAAATAAAAGAATTTATATTAATGGAGATTGAAAATGAGAAAAAATGAGTTTGAGAACAACCACTTGTCAGAATTGTTATATTTTTACAGGCTTGAAAAAGATTTAGAGTTTACTGAAGCAAAAATTCAAGAAAATCAATTAATAGAAATAACTGAAGACCAAAATGCTTTAGTAAAGTTTTGGAACAAAAACGTTGAAAACTTTGTTCGTGGCGATGAGCTTAAAAAACATAATGCTGATAAAGCAAGTATTGAAAAAAGAAAACAAGAGTTTCTTGATGCGCATAGTGGTATTGATTTTAATAAATATGCAAAAGAAGATAAACTTTGTAGTTACTTAAACGAGCAAATAAAAAAATCTAATTCACCACTTTTAAGAACGAATTTAGCATTGCTTGCTATTTTAGAAAATAAAGATTTTGTTAACAAAGAAAAGACAAAAGAAGAGATTTCTAAAGTTTTATTTAACAACAAAGGTAGGATAAAAGAGCTTGAAAAGGCTTTAGAAAAAAATTATGTAAAAATTTGTGGTAGAACAAGTTTTGATGAGATAGGCAAAAAGGTATTGTTAGGTATTGGTCTTGCAACAGCATTTGCAACGTTGGGTAGTAATTTACTTGTGGGTGGCGCATTTTTTGAAACTTTAACGGGAAGCGTTATTTTTTCTGCAATGGTGGTTGGCGCAAGTGCTTTGATTTATAAACTTATTGATATAGATGATAAAGAAAACGTCAAAAAAGAGTTTAGAAAAATGTCTGCTGATGATGCTGGTGCAATGTTTGCCTTAAAAGCAACGCTTATTGAAGAAGCACGAATAGTGATGAGCGAAAAGGAATTTCAAGAATATTTAGATGCAAGTTTAAGTTGTGTTAGCGATTTACGTGCAGATACTGAATTTATGTTGCTTGTTGAAAAACAAGAAATTGAGCAGTCAAAGAAAAAAATTAAAGTTTTTAATAATTGGACAAACAGATTGACACAATTATTGTTAGGAAAATAAAAAATAGCGTGGATAAATTCCACGCTATTAATTTTTTATAATAGATATTATCTGTTGTTGATGAGTTTTGTAAGTTCAACAGGGTCAAGTTTTTCGCCGTTCTTATAAACACGCATATTGCCTGATGCGATTTCATCGATAAGCATAACTTCGCCGTTGTTGTAACCAAACTCAAACTTAATATCCCAAAGGTCACAGCCGATTGTCTTTAGGTCATCAGCAACGATTTTTGTAATTTTAAGTGTTTGAGCCTTCATGCTTTCAAACATTTCAGGTGTCATAACCTTAAGTGCTGCTAAACCTTCGCTTGTAACAAGTGGGTCGCCCTTAGCATCGTTTTTGAAAGTACATTCAACATAGCCACCTTCTAAAACAGTGCCATCTTCGATATATTCGCCATATCTACGGATAAAACTACCTGTAGCAACCAAACGGCAAATAACTTCTAAGCCCTTGCCGAAAACTGTTGCAGGAAGAACTTCCATAGTAGCGTTTTCGATATCAGCACCGATATAGTGTGTCTTGATGCCTGCTTTTTTAAGCATTTCAAAATAATAAACAGAAGACTTTAAGTTAGCCTTGCCAATACCTTCAATTGTTAAGCCAACGCTGTTTTCACCTGGGTCAAACACGCCGTCTTTTCCTGTGCAATCGTCTTTGAATTTAAGTAGAACATTGCCATTTTCAAGTTCAAAAACATCTTTTGTTTTACCTGTGTAAAGTTTTTTCATAAAATAACCTCATAAAAAGTTTAATAACAAGTGTATTATAACAAATTATAAGTCAATTTGCAATAATTTAAAATACCAAATAATAAAAAATCTAAAAAAATTATATAAATACATTTCAAAAAAGTGGTTATCTATGATATAATTTAACTATAAAATGGGGTGGCAAGGCAGTTTATGAAAATATTATCTCCAGCAGGCAATTTTGAAAGTCTTAAAATGGCTGTATATAACGGCGCAGATGAAGTTTATCTTGGGATAAGCGATTTTAACGCACGTAATAATATAGAAGGCTTTAGCTTAGACACCTTAAAAGAAGCCGTTAATTTTGCCCATATATATAATGTTAAAGTTCACCTTGCAATAAACATTTTGTTTTCTAACAGCGAACTTGGGTGTGCCATAGAAGTGGTTGGAAAAGCCTTAAACATGGGTGTCGACGCCTTTATCGTGCAAGATTTAGGGTTAATTTCGCTTATAAATAGGCTATACCCCATGGCTGACGTGCATTTAAGCACGCAAATGGCTATCCATAATTTAGAAGGAATTTTGGCACTTAAAAAATATAAGTTTTCAAGGGTGGTGCTTGCAAGAGAAACCCCACTTGAAGAAATAAAAAGAATAAAAAAGTTTAGCGATGTAGAGATAGAATATTTTGCGCAAGGGGCACTATGCGTGTCTTTTTCGGGTAATTGCTATCTTAGTTCTTATACTCAATCTGCAAGTGGAAATAGGGGTAAGTGCAAGCAACTTTGCAGGCTACCTTATACCTTTTATAAGGGCGATAAAAAACTTAAAAAAGGTTATCTTTTAAGCGCAAAAGATTTTTGCATGATAGATAGGCTTAAAGATTTAAGTGGCGCTGGCGTTGATGCAATAAAAATAGAAGGTAGGGCAAGAAGACCTTTTTATGTTGCCACAGCGACAAGGGAATATAGAAGGGCGTTAGATGGCATGGGTGCAAGCATTGAAAACTTAAAACTTGCATTTAACAGAAACTATACCGAAGGATATTTTAATGGCAATGACGAGATAATTTCTAACGTTCAAAGCCACATCGGTCTATCGGTGGGCAAGGTTTATGACTTTAGGCAAGGCAAAAAATTTAACCAAGTGTTTTTTACTTCAAATAGAAAAATTTATCCTAAATCAACGCTTAAATTTTTGCAAGGTCAAAATGAAGTTACAATTTCAGCATTTGACATAAAAGATTTAGGGGAAAACAAGTTTGTTTTAACTACAACAAACCAAGTTCAAAAAGGGGCTATCGTGCATTTAATCGTGGATAGCGAAAGTGAAAATAATGCTCTTTCCTTTTCTATAAAGTGTCCTATAGAAATTGAAATCTTTGCTAGTGTTGGGTCGCCTATTAGGGCAGAGTTTAATCTTTTAGGTCAAAAACAAGTGGTCGAAGGGGAAATTTTAACCGAAGCCAAAAACCAACCACTAAAAATAGAAGAAATAGAGAGTAATTTTGCTAAAAGCGAATATTTTGTGGGAAATATTAAGGTAGGCAAGTTAGAAAATGTGTTTATCTTAAAGCAAAGCCTAAATTCCTTTAGAAGAAAGGTTTTTGATAAGGCTATAGAAATTTTAACAAAGCCAAGGTATAGCGTAGAGATTAAAAGTTTGCCAAAATTACCTAAAATTAAGACTTTTGAAGACTTTTGCATAGTAGAAAAGCTAAGCGATAAAATGACTGCAAAAAATGTTATATATTCGCCAAGTGAATACGACAAAAGTGATATTTTGGCGTTTAAAAATAGGTGTATTGAACAAGGAAAAAAGCCTTATTTAGATACGCCTAACTTTGCACTAGAAAAAGATATAGAATTGCTCAAGAGCATAGTGGATAGTTGTAAAATAGGGATAGTGGCAAACAATTATTATGCGCTTAACTTAACCGATGATGTTGTTATTGGCGCAGGCTTAAACGTGTATAATAATTTCACGGCTTTTGAACTTGAAAAAGAGTTTTTTGTTGCCGAAGGTGACATGGCAAAAAGGGTGGACTTTGCCTATATGACATTAAGGCATTGCCCTATGAAAAACTTGCTTAACGCTAATTGTTCTACTTGCCTTTATGAAGATGGATATTCTTACAAAATGGAAAGTGGAAAAGTGATGAAGTTAAAGAGAAAAAAACTTAGCACTTGCACCTTTTATCTAACCGATTAAGTGGCTTTCTATTATACTTTTATTTTATAAAATAAAGGCTAGAAAAAATTTTGTGCGATATTTAACTTTAAGTTGTTTTTGTTAAGGAAAACATTTGACAAAATTTGATGTTAAATGTTATACTATATGTACTTAGATGAATATTAGTTTTTTGCGACTGACGGCTGAGTGGAATTGTCCACAGGAAGTAAAAAACATTTTATTGTCGGCCGTCTGGGCAGTTTGGGTTTTTTCAAACTGTCTTTTTGCATTAAATGGGCGTTATTTGGAGGATTTTATATGAAAAAAGTTGCAGTTGTTATGGGTAGTGACAGCGACCTTAAGGTTGTTGAAAAAGCAATACTCACATTAAAAGATTATGGCATTGAAACAGAAGTTCACGTTTATTCTGCACATCGCACACCAATCGAAGCAAGGGACTTTGCATTAAACGCAAGAGAAAACGGCATTGGTGCAATCATTGCATGTGCTGGTAAAGCAGCGCATCTTGCTGGTGCTATTGCAGCAAACACAACTCTTCCTGTTATCGGTATTCCTATTAAGGCATCGGTTTTAGATGGTATGGATGCACTTTTATCAACAGTTCAAATGCCAGCAGGTATTCCTGTTGCAACCGTTGCTATCGATGGTGCTGAAAACGCTGCACTTTTAGCAATTCAAATCTTGGCAGTTGAAGATAGGGACTTAGCACAAAAACTTGCTGATGCAAGAGCACAAAAAATGCAAAAGATTTTGGCAGTTGATAAAGAAATCAATCAAAAATATAACTAATTTAAACTAGGGTAGATAATGGAAAAACAAATGCTTTACGAAGGAAAGGCAAAAAAACTTTTTGCCTTAAATACGCCAGATGAATATATCATGAGTTTCAAAGATGATATATCGGCTTTTAACGGCTTAAAAAAGGGTGTAATTTCTGGAAAGGGCATTATCAACAACAAAATAAGTGGGCATCTTATGCAAATTTTAGAAGATAACGGCGTGCCAACTCATTTTGTTAAAGAACTTTCAAGCAGAGACTCGCTTGTTAAAAAAGTTGATATTATTCCATTAGAAGTGTTAGTTAGAAATGTTGCAGCAAGTTCGCTCTCTAAAAGATTAGGGCTTCCTGAAGGCGCTAAGATGAGACAGCCTGTTATTGAGTTTTGTTATAAAAAAGACGAACTTGGCGACCCTATGATAAACGAATATCACATTTTGGCAATGGGTTTTGCTAGTAAAGAAGAACTTGATTTAATAACTGAATATGCTCAAAAGATAAATCAAATCTTGAAAGAGTATTTTCTAAATAAAAAAATAAAACTTATAGACATTAAGCTAGAGTTTGGCAGAACGGCTGACGGTAAGATTATTCTTGCCGATGAAATTTCGCCTGATACTTGCAGGCTTTGGGACTCTATCACAAACGAAAAACTTGATAGAGACCGTTTTAGGCGTGACCTAGGTAATGTTGAAGAAGCATATAACGAAATATTTGATAGACTGCTCGGCTAACGGGTGGTCGTTTTGGAAAGGTGAAGTAAAAAATAGTTCTTCACTTTTCTATGTTTAATTGTGATTTTTTTGGAGGTAATTTATGGACGAACTTCGTGAAGAGTGTGGCGTGTTTGGTGTCTATGCATCTAAAGAGCAAAACCTTGCAAGCATGACATATTATGGCTTGTATGCCCTTCAACATCGTGGACAAGACAGCTGTGGTATCGTTGTAAATGACGGTGGCGTTTTTACAGCAAAGAAAGATTTGGGTCTTGTTGGTGATGTGTTCACAAAAGAAAATTTATTGAGCTTTGGTAATGGCAAAATTGCCGTTGGTCATGTAAGGGCAGGCACAAAAGGCACTATATCTTATGCAAACGCTCAACCACTTGTGGTAAACCACGTTAAAGGCAGTTTGGCTATTGGTTTTAACGGAAGCCTTGTTAATAAGAACGAACTTAAAACCGAACTTGAACTTCAAGGCTCTATCTTCCAATCTAACGGCGATGCAGAAGTTATCACTTATGAGATTATTAAGGCTAGACTTTCTTCACCATCTATCGAGCAAGCAATAGTTAGGGCAATGGATAAACTTGAAGGTGCTTATAGTTTGGTTGTTATGTCGCCAACAAAACTCATCGCTGCTCGTGATAAACACGGATTTAGACCACTATGCTATGGTAAAACTCAAGACGGTTCTTATGTAGTTGCTTCAGAGAGTTGCGCACTCGATGCTGTTGGTGCAAAACTTATTAGAGATGTTTTGCCTGGCGAAGTTGTTGTGTTCGATTCGATGGGTGTTCGCTCGATTACCGACCATTGCAAAAAAGAAAAAATGTCACTTTGCATTTTTGAACTTGTATATAATGCTCGCCCAGACTCTATCGTTGATGGTTATCCTGTTCACGAAGCAAGGGTTCAAATGGGCAGATATTTAGCAAAGAGATTCCCAGTAGATGCCGATGTAGTAATAAGCGTTCCAGACTCTGGTAACGATGCTGCTATCGGTTATGCAAAAGAATCTGGAATACCTTATGAACTAGGGTTCCTAAAGAATAAATATGTTGGAAGAACATTTATCTTCCCAGAGCAAAAGGATAGAGAAGACCAAGTTAGAAAAAAACTTAACCCTATTCAATCAGTTGTAAATGGCAAGAGAGTAGTTATGGTTGATGACTCAATTGTTCGTGGAACAACAAGTGGCAGGGTTGTAAGCCTTCTTAGAGAAGCAGGTGCAACAGAAGTTCACTTTATGGTTTCTTCGCCACCGTTCTTATTCCCTTGCTATTATGGAACAGACGTTCCAAACAAAGATATGCTAATTGCAAACAAGCATACCGAAGAAGAAATTAGACAAATGATTGGCGTTGATAGTTTGCATTATCTTAAACTTGAAGATATGTTTGAACTTGCCAAAAATGATAACGGCGTATCATTTTGTTATTCGTGCTTTGATGGAAAATATCCTACAAAAACACCATCGGAGCAAACGGATAAATACCAAACAAAAATTGATATAGAACAAAAGACAAAAAGACATTAATGGAGATAAAAATTATGGAAAAGAGTTTTAGCGAAAGTTATAAAGCAGCAGGCGTTGACATTACTGCAGGTTATAAAGCAGTAGAACTTATGAAAGGTCACATCAAAAGAACAATGACTGACGGCGTATGTTCAGACATCGGTGGTTTTGGTGGGCTATTTGCACTTGGCAAGGTTAAGAACCCAGTGCTCGTTAGTGGTACTGACGGCGTTGGAACAAAACTTAAAATTGCTTTCTTAATGGACAAGCATAATACAGTTGGTATCGACTGCGTTGCAATGTGTGTTAACGACGTAATTTGCAGTGGTGCAAAACCACTTTTCTTCCTTGACTATATTGCCGTTGGCAAAAACGTGCCAGAAAGAGTTGCTTCTATCGTAGAAGGTGTTGCTGAAGGTTGCGTTCAAGCAGGTTGTGCTTTAATCGGTGGCGAAACTGCTGAAATGCCAGGTTTTTATCCTGTAGATGAATATGACCTTGCTGGTTTTGCAGTTGGCGTTGTTGACAAAAAGAAAATTTTAGACAACAAGAAAATGCAAGCAGGCGACGTTGTTATTGCTATTCCTTCAACAGGCGTACACAGCAATGGTTTTTCACTTGTAAGAAAGGTTTTCGATGTTGAAAAGGCAGACATTAAAACTCCTATCGAAGCACTCGGTGGCAAGAGCCTTGGCGAAACACTTTTAACTCCAACAAAAATTTATGTAAAGGCTATTATGTCTTTACTTGAAAAGAAAGTTAATATCCGTGCCATTTCACACATCACAGGTGGTGGCTTCTATGAAAATATTCCAAGAAGTATCCCAGATGGCTTTGGTGCAAAAATCGAAAAAAGTGCAGTTCGCATTCTTCCTATCTTCGATTTACTTGCAAAAACAGGTAACATTGCTGAAAGAGATATGTTCAACACGTTTAACATGGGCGTTGGTATGAGCGTTGTTGTTAAGAAAGAAGATGCTGACAAGGCATTAAATATATTAAAACTCGCTGGCGAAGATGCTTACATTATGGGCGAAATCGTTAAGTCAGATTCAAAGATAGAATTATGCTAAGCAAAGTATTAAACGGCATAAGTGCCGCACTTATGGTATCTATTGGTTGCACGGTATTTCTAGCGTGCGAAAATAAGGTTGTTGGCTCAATCCTATTTACAGTTGCACTTTTGGTAATTTGTTTTAGGGGATATTCGCTTTACACAGG
>JAZNAX010000019.1:0-2652 GCA_045586765.1 Christensenellaceae bacterium
CGTTCGCTCTGCGAACACCTTAACTTTTCACTCTTCACTTTTCACTTGCAAGGTTAAGCCTTGCATTACTGATTGTCAATTTCAAAACGGTCTTGAAGTCGGTCAACAAAAGCGTCGGCTATCATATCGTACTCTTCGTCGTCCTCAATCTCAGAGAAGAACTCCTCACCGTTTTCCTCCTCAACCTTAACGATTACTAGTTCACCCGAATCGTCAAGCATCTTCTGTGGGTCCTCAAAAACAGGGAGAAGTGCTAAATATCTTCCGGTGTCGCTCTCAACAGCGTCTAGCACCTCAAAGGTATATTCCTTGCCATCGTCATCAGAAAGGGTTACTATATCGGGATTATACTCTTGATTTAATTTATCATCCATTATTTTTTCCTCCGAATAAATTTCTATTCTTATTTTAATATTTTTTCTCGATTTAGTCAATATATTAAATAAAAAAAGGCGATTTTAAGCATAGAAAACGAATATTTATGAAAAATTATACTAAAATATTATTATAATAACCTTGACAAAACATGATTGTAGTGATAAAATATGATTAATCTAGTTAAAAATCGCAATTTTAACTAGATTTGCTTGTCAAATGCCAATGTATCTATTGTTTTTAGCGGAGGATGACTATTATGAGTTACATTTTATTATCTCATCTGTTTTACAAAGATAAAAATGAATACGATGCCTTATACGAAAAAAGATGCTCGTCGGAATCGACGTATAACTTACCTATAAAAATAGGCTGTCACAACGCCTTTTACTGTTTATGTCCCGAAATACACAATATAAGTATGCAAATTATGCAACTGGATAAAAACATATCTCACATTAGAAGCAAGCTTCCTAACGCGGCTCTAATTCAATTTGCTAACAAATGCTTAATTGATGAAATCAAACTTACAAACGATATTGAAGGCGTTTATAGTACAAGAAAAGAGCTTGCTGCTGTGTTGAGAGAAATGGACGGTAAGGCTAAAAAAAAGCGTTTCTACGGATTGCTTAATAAATATAAAATGTTAATAAGTGATACCGAGTTTGCATTAAATACGTCCACCGATATAAGAGAAATCTATAATGATTTGGTTTTAAAAGAGGTTGCCGAAGATAGTGCCGACAATGTTCCTGACGGTGAAATATTCAGAAAAGATATGGCTGAGGTTACAACACCAACCCAAAAGGTAATTCATAAAGGCGCCTATCCTGAGACAAAAATTATTCAGCTTATGGAACAATCCCTCAATATTTTAAACCAAAAAGAAATTCCCATACTAATCAGAATTTCAATTTTTCATTATCTTTTTGGATATATTCATCCGTTTTATGATGGCAACGGAAGAACTTCTCGTTTTATAAGCAGTTACCTGCTTTCAAAAGAGTTTGAATATTTGATTGGCTTTAGACTTTCGTACACTATAAAGGCGCATATTAAAGAATATTACGATGCGTTCAAAGAATGTAATAACGAAAAAAATAAGGGAGACTTAACGCCTTTTATAATTATGTTTCTTAATATTATTCTTGAGTCTTTTGAAAATTTGTATGAGGCTTTAGAAAAAAGAAACCACCTTCTGTCAAAATTTTCAGATGCTCTTACCGGCAATAAAAACCTTTCTGAAGAACTAAAAGACTTTGCTTTTGTTCTAATTCAAACTTCTCTTTTTTCTAATGAGGGAATTACAAAAAAACAACTAGGTTCGGAATTAAATATTAGCGAGTCAACAGTAAATAAACGCTTATCAAAATTAAGAGAAATAGGTTTATTGTTAGAAGAAAATTGCAAACCCGCCAAATATTTAATAGATTTGAATAAGTTATCTTAATCCCACTTTTTTACGTATCGCCTAAAGAAAACGACAAAATTTAAAGCTGTGCAGAAAATGGGTGATGTCCTTATCGGAGAGATTTTATAAGGGGTATGGGCATAGCCCTGTGCATTTGTTAAACAAATGCGAAACTTGCAATAAAAACAGAAGAGAGAGTAACGCGGTTACAAAATTCCGTGAAGCTCTCTCTTTTTCTGCTTTTCAGTTTAGAGTTATGAGTTATGAGTTTGCTATCGCAAACGTTATGATATGATTGCCCTTGCAATCTTCCACTTGGCGAAGCCAACCATAACGATGCGGAGCATCTCATAACTCATAACTTGCCCGTATGGGCAATCATAGTTTAGCGTGATCGTCCGTTACGGACATCACGCTAAAGGGTAATGTCCTTATCGGAGAAATAGAATAAGGGTATGGGCATAGCCCGATGCGTTTGTTATACAAATGCGAAACTGGCAATAAAAGCAGAAGAGAGAGTAACACGGTTACAAAATTCCGTGAAACTCTCTCTTTCTTTGCTTTTTAGTTTGGAGTTATGAGTTGTGAGTTTGCTATCGCAAACGTTATGATATGATTGCCCTTGCAATCTTCAACTTGGCGAAGCCAACCATAACGATGCGGAGCATCCCATAACTCATAACTTGCCCGTATGGGCAATCATAGTTTAGCGTGATACTCCGTTAAGAGTATCACGCTAAAACTTCTCCGTTCTTTTTATGGATGATCGACAGTTCCGATAAATTCCGCTTATTTTGCAGCAAGCCACTCTTCAGCTTTTGCAGCGGAAAGTCTCTTTATGTTCTCTTCAGGGTAAACAGACTCTG
>JAZNAX010000020.1:0-10001 GCA_045586765.1 Christensenellaceae bacterium
CTCTGTCCTTAAATGGAACGAAACTTGCTGGGGTAAAATTGAATGTTGTTGCTGGTTCAAACAATTTGTTCATATTTTTTCTCCTTTAAATATTACTTTCTTTATATCAAACAAATGATTTACAATTATTAAGTCTGCTACATTTCCTTTTGCTATGTAGCCCCTATCCCACAAGCCTAATGCTCTTGCTGGGTTTGTTGATGCAAACCTAAACGCATCGCATACCGAACAGCCCATATGGAATAAAACGTTTTTACAAGCAAGGTCAAGCGTCATGCCAGAGCCTGCAATTTCGCCTGCCCAGTCAAAATTGATGTCGGTTGCTTCTTCAAAGCCTTCTGGAACAGGTCCGTCTGCTATAAATTGGTCTGAGATAAGAATAATTCTATCATCGCCCTTAATCTTCCTAACTAACCTTTGCATATATGGCACTACGTGTGCACCTATTCTATCACAGATAAGTTCTGCATAAATTTCTTTATTGTAGTTAACGGCTTCATCAACACATACCCCCCTACACTCTGAATAATGCTCGAGTGTGCCCGTTGCGTTGGTGTGGTGCGTTGCTATCTTTAAGCCGTATGGGATAAACTTTTCAACTTGCTCTGGCGTTGCTTCGCTATGTGCAACTGAGAACACGCAGTTTGGAATTGCCTTTTTAACATCGATAACAAATTGTTCGATGCCTTCTCTTTCAGGTGCGATACACCATACTTTTGTATAGTCCTTTGAACGCTCGATAAGGTCAAGATAATCTTTTTGGAACACACCGTGTCTCCAAGCGTTCTTTTCTTGGTCGCAACCAAACTTAGGATTAAGATATGGACCTTCCATATAAAAGCCTAAAAAGTTGTCAAATTCGCCCTTTTTATGCGCATCGATAATGTCATCGATGGCTTTTAAGAAATGCTCTTTATCAAGGCTATAGTATAAGGCAGGTAAAACACTTGTAACGCCGTGTTTTAGAAGTTCAGCTGAACTAACCTTAGGGTTGTCCATTATATAACTTCCACCTGCTGCGTGGGTGTGAATATCAACTAAGCCTGGACCAACAAAATTGTTTTCTGCATCGATAATTTCAGCATCTTTTGGAATATCAATTTTTTTAGCCTTACCAAAGTCAACAATAACGCCGTTATCGATAAGGATAACGCCGTTTTCTATAACATGGTCTGGCATTATTATGTTTGCGTTTATAATCGCTTTCACTCTAAATTCTCCTACCTATTTATAACTTAGTTATAACAATACAAATACATTATATATGGTTTTTGAAAAATAGTCAATACTAAATTGAGAAATTTTGTCAATTTATTTAGTTAATTACTTATTTTTATAGGCTTACTATACGCCTTTTGTCATTTCGGTAAGTAACGCTCCTAAATAATGAGATATACACTCGTTAACTATCTTAAATTCGCCATCGTATTCGATTTCCATTATGCTTGCATTACATACATAATCTATGTTTTTAAGTTCGCCAACTGATAAGCCCATAAGTGCGCCTTGAAGCCCTTTTATAAGCCCACCATGTGTTGCAACGACAACAGTTTTTCCTTCATTTTCTTTGGCTATATCAAGAAGTGCGTTTTTTGCTCTTTGCATAACTTCACTCATGCTTTCGCCATCGGTTGCTCGCATATCTTCATGATAGTTTTGCCATTTTTTATAGTCACTAGTATATAGTTCATTTATCAGTGCGATGGTTTTACCTTCCCACGCCCCACCATAGATTTCACGCAAGTTTTTAGTTGTTTTTATTGGCATATTAAGTTTATCGGCTAGTGGCTTTATTGTGCTAACTGCACGATTTAGGTCACTTGAATATATGGCATCAATTTTATAATTATTATAAATGTAGTCGCTTGCAAGTTCCCCTTGTTTAAGCCCTAAATCAGTTAGTGGTGCATCTAAATGCCCTGTAAATGTTCCGTCAAGGTTAGACTGACTAAATCCGTGCCTAACAACTAAAATTTTAACCATAATTTCTCCTTAAAACTAGTTTTATATATTGTATCAAACAAAAAATTAAAAGTCAATTGTAAAATAAGCGCATAAAATGTATAAAAGATAAAAAAAATATTTTTTTGTGCATAAAAACGCTTTTATTTTTTTATAAAATGTGGTAGAATATATTTCGCTGATACGCGAGCATGGCGGAATTGGCAGACGCGCTAGACTTAGGATCTAGTGGGAGACCGTGGGGGTTCAAGTCCCTTTGCTCGCACCAAAAACTCTTTTTACACTTTATGTGTGGAAAGAGTTTTTTTGTTTGTTATTAAAAAAGTGAAATCGAAAACTTTTTGCAAAAAAGGAAGAATAAGTTATTTTAATAAAAAAAATCACAAAATAATTTTGCAAAGCAAAAGAATTTTGTGAAAAAGGAGAAGCCTGCTAGTAAGTCTTGCAGTTTGTTTTTAAGCAAACTGCTGACATTTAGCAGTGCTTCGATGTGGTGGTGGAAGCGCAGAGACTTGCACTCTGGTCTTATACGCTTTACAAAAGTTTTCTACATACTTAGCTGTGCTTTAATTTTTGTGATAATTTTGGTAGTCAGCGACCAAGAATTATCCTTAGATTTCTTAAGTCCACCCTTTAGCGAAATCAAACTAAAGGATAGTTCCCTGTCTTGTTGACGCCGTTTTCCCTTCCAACAGGCGAGAAAGGAAACAGCGTTCGCTTAATTAAGCAGCGAATGCAAATTCGTTATTGTTTGCATTTAAATTTAATTTTCAGGTTTTTTACGAAGCCCAAAAACACTTCGGTATGCTTATACCCTTATAAACAACGCACAATCGAATCTAACACGCCCCCATATTTGCCAAGAAATCTTGGCAAAAAATTAAATATCGTTTATTTCGTATGGTGTTAATTGATATACATAGTGATTTAGCCAATTCATATAGATAAGGTTTGCCGTTGATGACCAGCACATTTTAATTTCGCCCTTATCTCCACTCACATAATAGTTTTGTGGTGGCTCAATTTTAAGCCCCCTATCTAAATCACGCTTATATTCGAGTTCTAAGGTATCTCTATCATATTCTGCGTGACCTGTTATGAATATAAACTTGTTATCTTTTGAACGAATAATGCCTGCACCTGCTTCTTTTGAACTTGCAAGAAGCACGATGTCTTTACACTTTTTAATATCTTCTTCATACACGGTGGTATGGCGAGAGTGTGGCATAAAGAACCTATCATCAGTTCCCTTTAATAGTTTATCATAGTTAACTAGTTTTTTATGCTTAAACACGCCGAAAAGTTTCTTTTCTAAAGGGTGTTTTTCTATGCCATAATAATAATGTAGTGCTGCTTGAGCCCCCCAGCAAATAAAGAGAGTACTTGTTACGCTTTTTTTAGCAAACTCAAAAATTTCTTCAAGTTCCTTCCAATACTTAACTTCCGAAAACTCCATTTCTTCAACAGGCGCACCCGTGATAATCATGCCGTCAAACTTTTGGTTTTTAACTTGTTCAAAAGTCTTATAGAACTTATCCAAATGTTCAAAAGGCGTGTTTTTACCCACATAACTTGTAGTGCTGACCAAAGTTATGTTCACTTGAAGTGGCGAGTTTGAAAGCAATCTCATAAGTTGTGTTTCCGTTACGATTTTGGTCGGCATCAAGTTGACAATGGCAATCTCAAGTGGTCTTATATCTTGCTTTTCTGCCCTTTGATTATTCATAACGAATATGTTTTCCGACTGCAAAATCTTTGCGGCTGGAATATCTTTTGGAACTATGATAGGCATTTATTTTCTCCTAATGTACTTTTTATGTAACTTTTTTCTTAAATCTCATCTAATGCTTGCTTGATATCTGCGATTAAATCTTCTGCATTTTCGATACCACAAGAATATCTAATAAGTGTTGGTGTGATACCTGCTGCTTCTAACTGAGCATCTGTCATTTGACGGTGTGTTGCGTTTGCTGGGTGCAAGCAACATGTTCTTGCATCTGCAACGTGTGTTTCGATGGCTGCAACTTTTAAGTTTTTCATAAATGTTTCAGCTGTCTTTCTATCGCCCTTAATTGAGAAACTAAGTACACCACAAGAGCCGTTTGGTAAATATTTTTGACCGAGCTCGTAATATTTATCTTCTTTAAGTCCACAATATCTAACCCACTCAACCTTATCACTTGCATTTAAGAACTCAGCCACTTTTTGTGCGTTTTCACAATGGCGTTTCATTCTTACATGCAAACTTTCTAAGCCAAGGTTAATATAAAATGCGTGTTGTGGAGATTGGATTGAACCAAAGTCTCTCATAAGTTGGGCTGTTGCCTTTGTGATAAATGCACCACCATTACCAAACTTTTCTGCATAAACTATGCCGTGATAACTATCGTCTGGTGTGCAAAGCCCTGGGTATTTATCTTTATGAGCCATCCAATCGAACTTGCCAGCATCGATGATAGCACCACCAACTGAAACGCCGTGTCCATCAATATACTTTGTTGTTGAGTGTGTAACGATGTCTGCGCCCCACTCGATAGGACGGCAGTTTATTGGTGTTGCAAATGTGTTATCAATAATGAAAGGAACGCCATGCTTATGCGCAACCTTTGCAAAGAGTTCGATGTCTAAAACCGAGCACGCTGGGTTTGCAATAGTTTCGCCAAACACTGCCTTTGTGTTAGGTCTAAACGCTGCATCGATTTCTTCTTCTGTTGAGTCTGGAGAAATAAAAGTGAAGTCGATTCCCATCTTTTTCATTGTAACAGCAAAAAGGTTAAATGTTCCACCATAGATTGCTGAACTTGAAATTACGTGGTCGCCACAGTTTGCAATGTTAAAGATTGAATAGAAGTTTGCTGCTTGACCTGATGATGTGAGCATTGCTGCCGAGCCACCTTCTAATTCGCAAAGTTTTGCTGCAACCAAGTCGTTTGTTGGGTTTTGAAGCCTTGTGTAAAAATAGCCACTTGCTTCTAGGTCAAAAAGTTTGCCCATATCTTCGCTTGTGTCATACTTAAATGTTGTGCTTTGGTAAATTGGGATTTGCCTTGGCTCGCCATTTTTTGGGGTATAACCACCTTGAACACAGATAGTTTCAATTCTCTTTTTGTTTTCCATTTTATTTTCTCCTAATGTTTTATGTATATTTATCTATAATTTTTAATTTGGCGTTCTTTTTCTCGTTTTAAGTCTTTTTCCATAATAGAACGCTTTTTATCGTATGTATGCTTACCTTGACAAACACCAAGTTCCATTTTGATAAGCGATTCCTTAAAATAAAGTTTAAGTGGTATTAGCGTTAAGCCTTTTTGGGTTATCTTTGCATTTATCTTTAGAATCTCGCCCCTATGTAGCAAAAGTTTTCTATCACGCTTAGAATCTTTTGTGTTAAATGCCCCCGACTTATCATAAATGGCAATATGCATATTTTTGATAAAAAGTTCGCCATTTTGCATGATACAAAAACTATCTTTAAGGTTAACGTTGCCAAGCCTTAGTGACTTAACTTCACTTCCTTCAAGCACAATTCCTGCTTCATATCTATCAAGTATGAAATATTCGTGTGTGGCTTGCCTATTAAGGCAAATTACTTTTGATTCCATAATATCCTCTAAATAAATATTTTACTACAATTACTTAACTTTTGCAACAATTATTGATAAATAATTGTTCAGGCTAAGATAAATTCTGCCCTTCTATCCCCCAAGTTGATGCCTGCCACCTGAATTTTTAGTTTTTGACCGAGTTTATAAGTGGTTTTTCCATCGCTAAGCGTATAGTTTTTAGCATTTAGTTCAAGCCTTTTTCTGCTTCTTAAAGTTTCTATCTTAATTAGCCCTTCAACTCCGTTTTCAAGTTCAACGAACACTCCAAAATTAGTTACGCCACTTATAACGCCTTCAAACTCTTCGCCAACATATCCACTGATGTATAAAAGTTTATAAAAGTCATCAACAGCACGCTCGGCTTCGGTTGCAACCTTTTCCCTTTCTGATGAATTTGCCGATGCAGAATAAACAAACTCGCCATACTTTTGTTCTAAATCTTGCTCGCCATTTAAAAAGTCTTTTATTATTCTATGAATAAGAAGGTCTGGATATCTTCTTATTGGCGAAGTAAAGTGGCAATAATGCTTGAGTGACAAACCAAAATGTCCTATATCCGTTGGTGAATATTTTGCCTTTTGCATTGTGCGAAGCATTACCCTATTGATAAGGGTGAACGCCGGCGTATTTTCTGCATTTTTTAATATCGTTTGAAAGTCCTTTGAATATACCCCTTCTTTTTTGTGCTTTACCCTTAATCCTAAGCCATCTAAAAAATCATAAAAGTTATCAAGTCTTTCTTCTGTAGGTTCGCCGTGCACCCTATAAATGAACGGCTTATCTAGATAAAACATATACTCGGCAACCGTGCAGTTTGCAAGTATCATAAATTCTTCTATAATTCTATGTGCCTTATCCCTTTTGGTTGCTTCAACCACGATTTCACCTTTTTTATCTACATAAATCGTGCTTTCTTTAACATCTAAATCCACACTGCCATTTATATCTCGCCTTTCGATTAAAATATCGGCAAGGTTATCCATAAGCAATATCTCTTTGTGGATATTTTTATATTTTTTTATAAGTTTTTCATCGCCATCTAAAATCTTTTGAACATTAGTATAGGTCATACGAGCACTACTTTTTATAACCGATGGACAAATTTCATAATCTTTTACCTTGCCATCTTTTCCAACCGTCATAACACAAGATAGAGTTGGCCTTTCTTCATTTTCTACTAATGAACAAAGGTCGTTACAAAGCCTTTCTGGAAGCATTGGAATAACCTTTTCTGGAAAATAAACGCTAGTGCCCCTTTCGTATGCTTCTCTATCTACTGCATCATCTTTTTTGACATAGTATGTTACATCGGCGATATGCACACCTAGAATAAAGTCGCCATTTTTATTTTGACTGATTGAAATTGCATCGTCAAAATCCCTTGCATCTTCACCATCAATGGTCATGGTTACTTGCTCTCTAAAATCTTTTCTTCCTTTTAGATTTTTAGCAATAAATGGCGAATAATCATTTACTTTATCTATGGTTTCTTTATTAAATTTTTCTGGAAGGTCATAGTTAAATAAAATTGACTTTAATTCTGCTTTTTTTTCAAATTGGCGACCGAGTATTTTGGTTATTATGCCTTCTGGATTTTGCTTTTTTGGGTATGATGTGATTTTAACCACAACCTTATCCCCAGATTTTGCCCTAAGCCCTTTTGAAAAAGGCACGTAAATATCATTATAATATTTCTTTTCATCAGGGCATACAAAACCACAGCCCTTGTGTGAAAAATAAGTTCCAACAAGTTCTGTAATTCCACGGCTAACAATTTTAAGTACCCTTGCCGTTGTTCTTGGTCCATCTCCACGAGTGCGCTCTGCAATAACTGTGTCGCCATGCATTGCACCCCTTAAATCAGAGTGTGGAATAAAAAAGTCTTGTAAATTTTCATCGTTTGGGATTAAAAAGGCATAACCACGCTCGTTACCCTGAAGTTTCCCTTCTATAATTTCTCTTGCCATACATATCCTTAACAAGGCTTTGTCGCAGAGAGTTGTTGATTTATACAAAACTTAGTTTTGTAATTTTAACGAGAAAAAAACAAGATAGACAGGTTTTCTTGCGAAGGCGAATACTTGGAAAGTATTTAACTGAGCAAAAAGCCAAGCATATCGCAGGTTTTTTCCGTTAAAAAATCAACAAAGCGATGAGACAGAGCCTATAAAAAAAGGTGGTTAAGCGTTAGCCAACCACCAAAATTAACATTTTTTAATTATTAAAATCCAACAAAATGGAATACAATTGCAAAACCGATACATAAAACTGCAAATACTACACTTGCAACAACAGTTAATTTTTTCATTTTATGTTCAAAAGTTTTGCTTTTGTTTTTGCTTAAAAATGTTTCAGATTGTCCACCGAGTGCGCTTACACCAGATGAGTTGCCTGGTTGAAATAATACAACGAGTATGATAAAAATTGCACAAATTGCCATTATTGCAAGAACAATATATTTAACATAACCGTGCCATATAGACCAAAATGATGCCATAAGCATTGCTAACATTTCCATAATTATCTCCTTAAAAGGTGTTTTTCAAACATTGCGATATAGATTATACCATACAATATCAATTTTTTCAACTATTTTTTACTATTTTTATTTAATAATCAAACTTTTGCCACTCATTTCTTGTGGAATTTCCACTTGCATTAAATCTAAAAGTGTTGGTGCAACGTCTGCTAGAATTCCACCTTCACGAAGTTTAATGCCACTAACGTCATTTCCTACAACGATAAGTGGAACTTTGTTTGTTGTGTGCGCTGTAAATGGAGAGCCGTCTTCTTCTTGCATTTTATCTGCATTGCCGTGGTCGGCTGTGATGATTGCCAAGCCACCGAGTGATAAAATTTTATCAACAACTTTCTTTACGCAATTATCAACCGTTTTAACTGCCTTAACTGCTGCATCAAAGTCGCCTGTGTGACCAACCATATCGCAGTTTGCAAAGTTTAATATCATTACATCGTATTTTTCGCTATCGAGTTTTTCTATAGCACGCTCTGTAACTTCAACTGCACTCATTTCAGGTTGCATATCATAAGTTGCTACCTTTGGCGATGCGATGAGTTCTCTATCTTCCTTATCATTTGGTTTTTCTACGCCACCATTAAAGAAGAAAGTTACGTGCGCATATTTTTCAGTTTCTGCAATTCTAAGTTGATTTAAGCCGAGCGAAGAAATATATTCGCCAAGTGTGTTTGTTAAAACTTGTGGCTTA
This sequence comes from Christensenellaceae bacterium, assembly GCA_045586765.1. GTDB lineage: Bacteria > Bacillota > Clostridia > Christensenellales > Borkfalkiaceae > UBA1259. The sequence goes on from JAZNAX010000020.1 coordinate 8,795, forward strand.
AATGCAATTTTTACACCTTCAAAACTTGCATCGTATCTTGTAAAGCATACATATGCTGGGTTTAAAAAGCCTGTTTTTCTTTCAAAACCATCAAATTCACTTTGGCTCATTGCCCTTGTGATTTGTCTTGCTCTATCAGGACGGAAGTTAAAGAAAATGATGCTGTCTCCATTTTCAATCAAGCCAACAGGTTTGCCGTTTTTAACTACGCATGCTGGAATAACGAATTCGTCTGTTGTGCCTTTTTCATAAGAACTTCTAACATAACTTTCAGCGTTTTCAGTTTTTTCGCCTTCGCCCAAAGTCATCATGTCATAAGCCTTTTGAACTCTGTCCCAACGATTATCTCTATCCATTACATAATATCTGCCACCAACTGATGCTATTGTGCCAAAACCGAGTTTATCAATTTCTGTTTGTAAGTCTTTAATAAAATCTGCACCACTTGTTGGAGAAACGTCTCTACCATCTAAGAAGCAGTGAACATAAACATTGTCAAGCCCTTGCATTTTTGCAAGTTTTATTAGTGCATAAAGATGGGTTATGTGACTGTGAACGCCACCATCAGAAAGCAAGCCATAAAGGTGGAGTTTTTTGCCGTTTTTCTTTGCATTTTCTATTGCATATAAGAATTCTTCGTTATTAAAGAAGTCGCCATCTGAAATAGACTTTGTAATTCTTGTGAGTTCTTGATAAACAATTCTACCAGCACCCATGTTTAAGTGTCCAACTTCGCTGTTGCCCATTTGACCTTCTGGAAGACCAACATCCATGCCACTTGCACCGATTAGTGTGCTTGGGTAGTTTGCCATTAAGTAGTCTACATTTTCGCTGTTTGCGCATTTAATGGCATTGCCAACGCTTTGTGGGTTGATGCCATAACCATCCATAATTATTATACAATTTGGTCTTGTTTTCATAAATAATTTCCTTATAAATATTGTGTTAATTTTATCTTATCTATTATATAATGTTATTTAAATTAAAGCAAGTTATTTTACTCCAAAATTTTTATGCAATGATATTTTGCACTAAATATTTTTTAGTGTTTTCTTAATTTTATCGCCTTAAGCTCAAATTTTCGATGATAATCAGCAAAATTTATCACTAATTTACTTGCTAAAAATATTTATTTAATGTAAAATAATATAGCCGTGCTATGCGGGGAGTTAGCGATGCCCTGTTATCCACAATTCGCTTTAGTGGA
>JAZNAX010000021.1:0-1787 GCA_045586765.1 Christensenellaceae bacterium
AAACTTGCGTCAAGCAGTTAAATCTACTAAAAAATATGGTGGCGAGTGCCAAATTGCACTAAGCTATACAACTTCACCTGTGCACACTATTGACTATTATGTAAACTTTGCAAAAGAAGTTGAAAGCCTTGGTGCTGATTCACTTTGCGTAAAAGATATGGCAGGTGTTCTTCTTCCAGAAGATGCAACAAAACTTTTCTCGGCATTAAAAAAGAACACAAACCTTGCATTAGAACTTCACGGACACTGTACGGGTGGCATTTGTGAAATGACTTATATGGCTGCAATTAAAGCTGGTTGTGATAGAATTGACACTTCTCTTTCCCCACTTTCTGGTGGAACAGGTCAACCTTCTACTCAAGCATTTAATTCTGCGCTTAAAGGAACAGAATATGCACCTAACCTAAACGAAGACGTGCTCCACGAGTGCGAACCTATTATGGATAAGGTTGTTTCTAAATATCTTGCAAACGGAACTTTGAACCCTAAGGCACTAACTGCAAATCCAAATATTTTGACATATCAAGTGCCTGGTGGCATGCTATCTAACCTTATGAGCCAACTTAAAGGTCAAAATGCTATGGATAGATACGATGAAGTGCTAAAGGAAGTGCCTAGAGTTAGAAAGGAAATGGGATATCCACCACTTGTAACTCCACTTTCTCAAATGGTTGGCACTCAAGCAGTTCTTAACGTGCTTATGGGTAGATATAAAATCGTTGCTAAGGAAATTAAAGATTACTTACACGGAAAATACGGCAAAGCACCTGCTGAAATTGACCAAACTATTGCTAAGCCAATAGTTGGCGATGATGAAATTATCACTTGCCGTCCTGCTGATTTATTAGAGCCTGAATTTGAATCGCTTAAAGAAAAATATGCTGATATTGCTAAAAGCGATGAAGACGTTCTTTCACTTGCCCTTTTTGAAAACGTTGCAACAGATTTCTTGAAAAAGAAATATGCACCAGCTGAAGAAAATCAAGTTGAAGAATTTAACGTTATTTTTTAGAGGTTAATTTATTATGACATTATTATTAAGTTTAATTGATGGTTCGGGAAAAGACTTTGGTCAAGGTGGTCTTGTTTCTGTAATTGCTATTATTTTGGTTTTTGCTATCTTATCAGTTATAATCGCAATAACTTTTGGCGCTGGCAAACTAATTGATAGTTGCGCTAAAAAAGATGACAAAAAGACACCTGCAGCCCCAAAAACCCCAAGTAATATGAGCGCTCAAAGTAAAATTGACGTGGATATGAACGATGAAGACGCTATCGTGGCAACACTTGTTGCTTCTATAGATTATAGACAACAAACTAAAAAAGATATTAAAGTTATTAGCATAAAGGAGATTAAGTAATATGAAAACATATAAAGTTAAAGTAAACGGAAAACTTTACGAAGTACAATTAGAAGAAGTTAGCGAATCTACAGCAACTATCAGCGCACCTGCAAGCCAACCTGCCCCAGCAAAGTCAGTTGCATCTAACGGCTCAAACGCTGTTGAAGCACCTATCGCTGGCAAAATTTTAAGCGTTAAAGTAAGTGTTGGCGACACTGTTAAAAAAGGCCAAGTTGTTGCTGTTGTTGAAGCAATGAAACTTGAAAATGAAATTCCTTCTACAATTGAAGGCACAGTTAAAGAAATTTGCGTTAAGGTTGGCGACATGGTTAACAATAAAGACGCTATCGTTATTTTAGGATAATTACTTGGTGAAATAAAATGAGTATATCTGATTTATTTAATTCTATTATTGATGGAACTGTTATTGCGCAGTTCTTTAAC
>JAZNAX010000022.1:0-10688 GCA_045586765.1 Christensenellaceae bacterium
AACAGTTTCTCTTCCGTTAACTTTTATGTTGCCAAATGGATATAATTGATACATTTTAGCAGACTCTTTCTTGAATGGAATTTCAAGCCAAAGTTCATTTAGAACTAAACATTCACTAATAGCAGATGATTTTGGCATAAGTTTTGCATTACACTTAACGCAACCATCATAGAATATTTGCATTGATGTATTAAGAACAAGTTCTCTAAACTTTGTTGTTTGAACAAAAGTCCTTGACTTGCCGTCTGTATCTACCATTTCAAAATTTTCGCATTTTTCCCACTCAATAGGCTTACCAAAGCATGTGCCCACTAAACGAATAGGTCCTGCAAGAATTTCTTGTCCACCCGATATTATCGAAGAAAAAAATGGAGTATCAGAAATTGTGTATTTTCTATTCCATACTGATGCTTCATAAGTGTTATCTACTCTTTTGCTTTCTACCGGCGATAAACCAGGTACTGTGATATTACTTTTCATAATATTCTCCTTAGGTTATTTTTTTTGATTTTATTTTAACATAAAATAACCAATTAAAAATATTATGCCATACCTAGAAAAATAAGTCAATAATAAATCCAACAATTTTTTATTTTTTTCTTATATTTCTATTAGTTTTTACAATTGCTAAGTTTTTGGTAAATGCCCTTTACTTTTTTGCATATAAATGTTATAATAATCTTTAACTAAAAATAATAAATTTTCACCAAATAAAAAAGCAAAAAGCGAGAGCAAAATGAAACTTTTAAAAACAATTAAAGAAACAACTATATCTTCTCTTCCACTCGCAATAATTGTCGCTATTTGTCTTATTTTCTTTCCTTTTAGTGACCCTAATCTTTATGGCAAAATTTTGGTGGGATATTTTTCGGTTATCGTTGGGCAAGCGTTATTTTTAGTCGGCTTAGACTCTAGTATTTTACCTATTGGAAACATGCTTGGCACTTCTTTTTCTAAATACAACAAACTAATTTTTGTGCTATCTTTCGGCTTTATTTTTGGGCTTTTATCAACGGTTGCTGAGCCTGCACTTTCAGTTCTTGCAAGACAAGTTACCGTTATTCTTCCTCTAGTTAGTAGCACACTTTTTATTTGGATTACAGGCACAGGTATAGGCATTGGCGTGGCTTTAGCACTCGTTAGAATGATTAAAAATATAAACATCAAACTTGTGTTTGGCGTTTTATATATAATAGTGTTTGCACTCGTTATTTTTGCACCACCTGAATTTATTTCACTTGCTTTTGATGGAAGTGGCGCAACTACGGGCGACGTTTCCGTTCCTTTTATTTTGGCGCTTGGAATTGGCATTTCTTCGACCTTTTCTAAAAGCAAGAAAAACGACGAATCGTTTGGCATTATAGGTATCGCTTCGGTTGGACCTATTATATCTGTTCTATTATATGGCATCATCGTTAAAGCTATAAACGGTGGTATTCCCCCTGCCAACGAATATATAATAAAAACGGGCTTTGCGCTCGGCGACATCGTGGTGGCAAACTTACTTGACGTTGCCTTGGCAGTACTACCTATCGTGCTTATTTCGATGCCAATACTTTTATTTGTCATTAAACTCCCTAAGCGTGAGTTTTGGCGTTTGATTGTGGGTGTTATTCCTGTTTATTTTGGGCTTTTAATATTCCTATCAGGTATAGATTATGGGTTTGGATTTGTAGGTCAATATATAGGTGGGGTATTTTTTGATTCTTCTAAGCCAGAATTCTTCCCTTACCTTCTTCTTATTGTGGGATTTATCCTAGGCGCTGCAATAACGGTTTCTGAACCAGCAGTTATAGTGCTTGGCTCACAAATAGAAGAAATAACCAATGGTCATATTAAAAAGATGACAATCCTAGTAACACTTGCTATCGGTATAGGCTTTGCTTCTTTACTTTCGGTGCTTAAAATTTTAACTCAAATAAACATTCTTTACTTTTTAGTGCCTTTATATGTGATTGCTCTTGTTATGATGAAGTTTACCCCTAAACTTTTCGTTGGGCTTGCTTTTGACTCTGGTGGCGTTACGGGTGGCGCTCTTACTTCTGCCTTTTTAACACCACTAACGCTTAGCATTGCTCAATCGGTGGCAACCCTTTCGGGAAGCACGATGTCTATACTAACAAACGGCTTTGGTATAATATCTTTTATTTCGGTTACACCACTTATTGCTATTCAAGCACTTGGTATAATATATGATATTCGCTCTAAGAAAGCGAGCAAAGAACTTGCACAAGAATCGTTTGATGACCTTATGCGATTTGTTGAAGATGACTCTAAAAATCAAACAAAAAAATCTGGTGCAAGAAAAGTGAGGATAAGACTATGGAAGAAAAAATGATAAACGGCTTGCAGTATTTTGTTATTATTGGAAGCACCAAACTTAGAGATAAGTTTAGTGCACTTCTAAAAGATAATGGTGCGCACTCTATTGATACAATTTACGGGCGTGGCTCGGTTGGAAAAAGTATTTTGGCACAGGCTTTTGGGCTTGATGCCGACCAGAAAAAAGCCATAATTTCTTGCCTATTGCCAACAGAAAATGCTAAAAACGTAATTGACATTTTATATAATGACTATAAGTTCAAAAAGACTAACACAGGTATTGCTTTTAGCGTGCCTATACAAAAACTATTGTTTTAATTAAAGGAGAAACTTATGAAAGAATTAAAGGTTTTATATATTATTGTAAATGCTGGCTTTGCCACCGAAATCGTTGATATTGCAAGAGCAAACGGCTCTACCGGTGCAACCATATTAAATGCAAGGGGCTCTGTGCCTAACCCTCAAACTATCTTTGGTATTACCATTGACCCAGAAAAAGAAATCGTATTAACTATAGTAGAAAAAGATGTTGCTAAAAAAATTATGGAAAGTGTAAAAGAAAAGGCTGGCGTTGGAACACCTGCCCATGCAATTTCTTTTTACATGCCTGTTGAAATGTCAACACTTAATTTTGAAAAGAAAGAAGACTAATTTTTAATCAAAATCACTATTTTTAACATGCTAAAAAACGCTAACTTTATTCGTTAGCGTTTTTTATTTTTTAATCGTTTTATATTTGTATAAAAATCAATTTTTAAGGGTACAATCTTGTTAGTTAAAAGGTATATTTAACCCAATTCAGCCTTAAATACATATAATGAATTGGGAATTACTTTTGATAGGCTTGGAGACATTATGATAAAACGAGGAGAACTTTATTATGCAGACCTTAGCCCTGTTGTGGGAAGCGAACAAGGTGGGGTTAGACCAATTTTAATAGTCCAAAACGACACGGGCAATAAATACAGCCCTACCATTATTGCTGCAGCCATTACTAGCCAACTTAATAAGGCAAAATTGCCAACGCATATAGAACTTAGCGCAAACGAGTTTGGACTTATGAAGGATTCTGTCATACTATTAGAACAAATAAGAACGCTTGATAAAAGGCGTATAAAAGAGAAAATCGGCGAACTTTCTTTTGCAAAAATGCAAAAGGTTAACACTGCACTACTCATCAGTTTGGGGTTTAGTGATAGTTCGCAATCTTTCCCATCATAAAAATAAAAAGGCACAGCCGATGGCTGTGCCTTTATTCGTATTATAAATAGTTCTAAATAAGTTCAACTAGTGTTTCTTTATCTTTTCTAGATTTCTTTCTTTTGTCAATATCAGAATATCCTAAAGCAATTACTATAGCGCATCCTTGGTCTTCTGGCATTGAAATTGCTTCTTTCAATTCCTTTTCGTTTATCCAACCGATAATACAAGAACTTACACCTAAGCTTTCAGCACCGAGTGTTAAATAAGCGCAAATTTGACCTATATCGTATTTTACAAAGTGGTTTCTATCAAACTTTAGGCTTGCACCAAGTTTAAGCGTTGCTTCACGCTCTGCTAAAACAATAAACGCCTGTGCCTTATTTGTAAATTTATTCATCATCATATCTTGCAAAGTTTTGGCAACTTTCTTTCTTGCATTTTCTTCGGTTACAACATAAAGTTTCCAAGGTTGGCTGTTGCAAGCAGATGGTGCTAAGAGCCCTAAAGACACGATTTTATCTAGAGTTTCTTTATCGATTGGTTTATCGTTAAAATCTCTACAAGATTGCCTATTGTTTACTAATAATGAAAATTGTTCAAACATAAATTCACCTTTATTTTTTTATTGTTATATACTAAATTATATACTAAAATAATTTTTTTTGCAATAGGTTTTTATTTTTTTATATTAAGCGCTTGTTCTTTTCTAAACCTTTCAACTGCTTCTAGATATTTTTCCGAAAGCGAAAGGGTGTATCTTTGCCTTTCTTCATAACTAAGCGAGTTAAAAAGTTCAATATCGGTTAGCCTGCCGATAGCGTTTGGCACTTCGCCTTCTTCCAAAAGAAGTTTTTTGACCTTTTCATAAAATTCTTCCTTTTCTTCATCACGATTTTTAATGTTCTCAATTACCCTTTCGGTGTAATACTGCTTAACCTTAGATGTCGAGATGCCTTCTCTTTCGGCACGCTCTATATTTTCGTTTAAATTCTTTTGATAACTTTGCCAAAACCCACCTTTTAGTCTCTTTTTGGCTTCTTTGCAATATTGTTTTAAGGATTTACCTTCTTCCATTATAATTATCTCCTGTTTTTCTACAAAATTTTACTTAATTTTACTTTTTCTGCAATAAAAAAATAAAGTCTATCGATATTCGATAGACTTCTTTTGTTTAGCCTTTAATGCTTCTCTTTCTAGCAGCTTCAGACTTCTTTTTCTTCTTTACAGAAGGTTTTTCGTAATGTTCTTTTTTACGTAAATCACCGATAATGCCGTCACGAGAACATTTTCTCTTAAAGCGTCTTAATGCGCTATCAATATTTTCGTTTTCGCCTACTCTTACTGTTGACATCTCCACTAACCCTCCTTTGCCCTTTGGCTGTTCGATAAAGCCTTTAAAGTATATCAATCTATTCTTTCTTTGTCAACTTTTTTTACATACTTTTTAATAGTTTATACTTTTTTTCTTGACTTATTATTGTTAAGATTGCTATTATGTTAATATTATTTAGTATAAGGTATATTTATGCAAAACAAACGCTGTTATTTCTTTTTAATATTTGCTTCTTGCTTAGTTTGGGTTATCATGATGGGAAGCAAAAATATTTACACTGCCGAATATATTGAAATCGGCAGGCTTTTTGGCGTTTCTAAGCCTCAGGCTAGCCTTGCTATGACCTTTTATTTTATAACTTATGGCATTATGCAAATTATACTTTTCTTTATTTTAGATAACCTAAATATAAAGTGGTATATGCTAATAAGCGTGGCTCTTTCTGGCGTTGTAACTATTTTTATTACACTTGCAATGAATTTATGGAGCTTGTGGTGGATATTAGCCATAAATGGTATCCTTCAAGCAGGAATTTGGGGCATGTGCACGGCTGTTCTTAATAAGTATTTGCCACTTTCTATGAAAGCAACTGCAAATATGATAATGAATATTGGAACGGCAGTCGCTGGAATAATATCTTATGGCTCAGCATCGCTATTTGTTTCTTTTAAAAGGTTTGACTCGCCTTTTACTTTCTTTGGAATTATACTCTTTGTTTCGGCTATTATATTTTTTATTGCAGTTCAAAAGTGCGAAAAATTAAACTCTAAAATGCAAATGCTGACTAGCACAACAACCATTAAACCACTAACACCTACGCCGTTTGCCTTAAAAACTAATCATGCAAAAACCTTGTTTTTTGTTATAACATTTTTGCTTAGTTTTTTAATACATTGCGTGTTTTATGGCACGATAAATTGGCTTCCAAGTTTAGTGCAAGAAAACTTTGGAGTAAAAGAAGAAACTGCCGTTTTAATTTCGGTTTTAGCACCACTTGCAACTACCATAGGCCCTATAATTGCCATTAAAAATTGCGAAAAGCATATTAACTTTGTTGCCGTTGGCTTTATCTATCTAGTAATCGCATCAATACTCTCGCTTGCGTTTGTGTTTATATTCAACTTAAACATCGTGCTTTCGCTAACTCTCTTAATAATATATTTGATTATTATTCAAGGCGCCGTCACTATTGTTTTTAGCGTTATTTCTTATAAACTTTGCGATTATATAAACGCAGGCGCTCATTCTGGGCTTATGAACGCTGCAGGCTCTTTTTCGGCTGGTATTGCCCCTACCATTATCGGTGCAATAATTCAGTATTGTGGCTGGCAAATATCCTATGTCGTAATTTTTATTTTAACATTTTTTATAACTATAATTATTGGTATGGTTTTGCTTTTACTAAATAAAACAAAAAAACAATCTATATAAATTTTTTTCAAACAAAAACCCCTTAAATAAGGCTTTTCCTTAGTTAAGGGGTTTATTTTTTTGTTTTTATTTATAAAGTTGCTGCCATAACGGCTTTGATTGTGTGCATTCTGTTTTCTGCTTGGTCAAACACGATTGATTGAGCACTTTCAAACACTTCATCGCTAACTTCCATTGCAGATATTCCAAACTTTTCATAAATATCTCTTCCGATAACGGTTTTTAAGTCATGGAAGGCTGGTAAGCAGTGCATAAACTTACATTTTTCGCCTGCATTATCCATAACCTTTTTATTTACTTGATATGGATAAAGTTGTTCGATTCTTTCCTTCCAAACACTTTCAGGCTCGCCCATAGAAACCCAAACGTCAGTGTAGATAACATCTGCGCCTTTAGTTGCAACCATAGGGTCTTCTATAAACTCTAAAACTGCGCCCGTTTGTTTTGCAATTTCTTGTGCTTTTTCTATAAGTTCTTGGTTTGGAAAATATGCTTTTGGAGCTGAGGCAACAAAGTGCATTCCCATTTTTGCACATCCTATCATAAGCGAGTTGCCCATATTATATCTTGCATCGCCCATATATACAAGTTTTCTGCCCTTTAACGCACCAAAATGCTCTTTAATTGTCATAAAGTCAGCGAGAATTTGGGTTGGGTGGAATTCGTTTGTAAGTCCGTTCCATACAGGCACGCCTGCATATTTTGCTAGTTCTTCAACTATTTCTTGACCGTATCCCCTATACTCTATTCCATCGAACATTCTGCCTAAAACCCTTGCTGTATCTGCAATGCTTTCCTTTTTGCCGATTTGAGAGCCTTGTGGGTCAAGATATACGGCTGTCATGCCAAGGTCAGATGCTGCAACTTCAAAACTGCAACGAGTTCTTGTGCTTGTCTTTTCAAAAACAAGGGCAATGTTCTTTCCTTCGCACTCTCTATGTGGAACGCCCATTTTCTTCATTTGTTTTAAACTACTTGCATAGTCTATTAAGTATTCTATTTCTTCGCTTGTAAAATCTAAAAGTTTTAAAAAACTTCTGCCTTTTAAATTCATTTTTTCACCTTTTAAGTCTTTCTTTTATTATTCTGCACACACGCTTGAAATTGTATCTATTGCAAACTCTAAGTCTTTCATAGGAATATTTAGCGCTGGAAGAAGCCTAACTTTATCTTTAGCTGTTAAACAAATAACGCCCTTTTCTATACACTTTAATACAACGTCTTTTGCTGGCTTTGTGGTTTTAATGCCTATCATAAGCCCCATACCACTAACACTTTCAATGCCCTTAGCACCACTAAGCTTTGTAAATATGTACTTGCTTTTTTCTTTAACTTCATCTAAAAGTTTTTGGTCAAGCCTTTCGATAACGTTTATTGCGCCAGCAGCACATACAGGGTTTCCACCATAAGTAGAGCCATGGTCACCAAACCCTAAAATGCTTTGAGTTTTTTGGTTCATTAGGCATGCACCGATAGGAAGTCCACCACCTAAGCCTTTTGCTGTTGAAATAACGTCTGGCTTAACGCCATAGTTCATATACGCATAAAGTTCGCCAGTTCTGCCGTTGCCTGTTTGAACTTCATCTATCATAAAGATAATATCGTTTTCTTTGCAGATTGTTTCAACGCCTTGAACAAACTCTTTGTCAAGGGCTATAACCCCACCTTCGCCTTGCACGCACTCTATCATAATGCCACAAACTTTGTTTTCTTTAACTAAGTTTTTAACGCTTTCAATATCGTTTGCTATTGCATGAACAAAACCATTAGTTAAAGGGTGAAATTTTGCGTGGAACACATCTTGTCCCGTTGCTGAGAGTGTTGTTATTGTTCTGCCGTGAAAACTGTTTTTAAGTGTGATTATTGTCGTATAATCTTCACCTTTATTTTGTATGCCATATTGCCTTGCAACCTTTATTGCACACTCGTTTGCTTCTGCGCCTGAGTTTGCAAAGAAAACCTTTTTCATGCCTGTCTTTTCACATAAAAGTTTGGCAAGGAAAGCGCAAGGCTCTGTGTAATATAGGTTTGACATGTGTTGCACTTTATCAAGCTGAGAGATAACTGCATTTTTCCACTCGTCATCACTTATACCAAAAGCAGTAACCCCTATACCACTGCCCATATCGATATATTTTTTGCCGTTTGCATCAACTACTGTTGAGCCTTTGCCAGAAACTATTTCGATAGGAAAACGAGCATAGGTATTTGCTACATACTCTTTGTCTATTTGAATAATATCACTCATGTTATGCCTCCACGACCATGGTGCCAGCACCTTCATCGGTCAAGATTTCCATAAGTATTGAGTGTGGAATTCTTCCGTCCATAATAATAACATTTTTAACGCCGTGACCTATTGCATCGATACAGCAGTTTACCTTTGGTATCATGCCACCTTGAATAACGCCACTTTCAAAGAGTTCTTTTGCTTCTTTAATAGTAATTTTTGGAATAAGCGTTGATGGGTCGTTTTTATCCTTTAATATACCTGCAATATCGGTCATCATAATAAGCCTTTCTGCTTTTAATGCGCCTGCAATTCTTGCTGCTGCCGTGTCGCCATTGATGTTATAGATGTTCCCTTGTTTATCACAACCAACTGTTGAAATTACAGGGATATAACCATTATTTAATAGGTCTTCTACACAGCCAATATTGATGTTTTTGATTTCACCAACATAGCCAAGCCTTTCATCTTTCATCTCGGCTTCAATAAGCCTTGCATCGATACCAGAAACACCCATTGCCTTGCCACCATTTACTTCTAAATAGTTTACGAGTGACTTGTTTACCTTACCAGCAAGCACCATTTGAACGATGTCTACAGTTTCTTTATCAGTAACACGAAGTCCATCTACAAAGGTCGCTTTTTTGCCGAGTTTATCCATGAGTTCGCTGATTTCAGGGCCCCCACCATGCACTAAAACAACTTTTACGCCGATTAGATGTAAAAGCACGATATCTTCCATAACTTGTTCTTTTAATGTTTGGTTTATCATTGCGTTGCCACCATATTTAACAACTACAACCTTGCCATTATATTGTTGTATGTAAGGAAGTGCCTGTGTTAAGACTTCTGCACGCTGTGCATTTGAAAAATGTTTATCCATAATTTTCTCCTTAACCTTCTAAGACTTAAGTACGATAGTCGCCATTGATTTTAACATAATCATATGTTAAATCGCAACCCCACGCCTTTGAACTAAACTCGCCGTCGTTTAAGTTTACTGCAATAGTAATTTCTTTTTCGAGTAATATCTCTTTGGCTTTTTCTTCAGAAAAATCTACGCCACTGCCATTTTTACAAACGGCAATTTCGCCTTTTGTAGAAACAAAACTTACATCGATTTTATTTACATCTACATCGGCGCCACTATATCCAATTGCACAAAGCACCCTACCCCAGTTTGCATCTGCGCCAAACATTGCTGCCTTTGTTAAGCTTGAACAAATAACGCTTTTTGCAACGGTCTTTGCAATATCTAAAGATTTTGCACCTTCAACAGAGCATTCTAAGAGTTTTGTTGCACCTTCGCCATCGCCTGCTATCATTCTGCATAGGCTTACGTTTACTGTGTTAAGTGCTTTCATAAACACTTCAAAGTCAGCACCGTCTTTTTCGATTTTCTTATTTTGTGCAAGGCCGTTTGCAAGCACAACGACCATATCGTTTGTCGATGTGTCGCCATCAACACTTATCATATTAAATGTTTCCTTAATATCGCTCTTTAATGCTTTTGAGAGCATTTCACTGCTAATATTAACGTCACTTGTAATAAACACGAGCATTGTTGCCATGTTTGGATGAATCATACCACTACCCTTTGCGATACCACCAATATGGCAAACTTTATCGCCAATAGTGAACTCAACTGCAATTTCTTTTACGGCAACGTCTGTTGTCATAATCGCTTCGGCTGCTAAAAGTCCGTTTTTATTCGATAATCCGTTTGCAAGTTCATCCATACCTTTTTTGATTGGTTCTATATTTAATGGTTGACCGATTACGCCTGTTGATGCAACCACAACATCACTTGCACTTATTTTTAATTTTTCAGCAACAAGGTCGCTCATTTGCTCTGCAATTTCTATGCCGTTTGCATTACATGTGTTTGCATTGCCACTATTACAAATAACAGCACTTGCTATGCCGTTTTCTATATGTTTTTTTGTCACCACAAGTGGTGCACCTTTAACTAGGTTTGTTGTATAAACGGCTGCTGCTGAAGCAGGAACTTCACTAAATATTAGCGCTAAGTCACGCTTTGTTCTGTTATGACGAATACCACAATGCACGCCATTTGCTGTAAATCCTTTTGATGCACATACGCCACCACTAATAATCTTCATAATTTTTCTCCTTTATAGTATAAGTCCTTTTGTTTGGTCTTCACCA
>JAZNAX010000023.1:0-9706 GCA_045586765.1 Christensenellaceae bacterium
CGCCTTTGATGGGCATTTATAATGGGCTTAGTGCTCAGGAGCGTTAGCGTATGAGAAGGAAGCAGTGTTCATGTGAAATATTTACATATTTTACCTATTTTACTTTTAAAAATTCAAAAAGCAATAACTACAAGTTACTGCTTCCTGAATAATATATGATAAGGGGGAAAATGATGAGTGATTTCAATGCCAAAATGGCTTTCGCCTTTCGACAGTAATAATATACATTATTCGACAAAATTTGTAAAGCCATTTTAACCGATTTTTGAAAATTTTAAACATTTTTTTTAATTATTTTTTTAATTTGTGAAAAACTAACATTTATTGTTGTGCTGTCACACTTAGCCTTGTTTTTTTGGAATTTTTTGTAAAAAAAGAAACAGCCTTTTCGACTGTTTCTTTCTAATGTTTTTGATTATTTGTCTGTTTCTAAACTCATTGCTTCTTCTGCTGCTTCGTCTTCTTCTAAGATTCTGCAGAATTCTTCAAACACTTCATCTAAAAGTGCTTCATCTTCTACAGGAAGAAGGTCTGCTGTTTCTTCATCGTCGCCAGAAAGTTCAAAGATAATAAGGTCATCATCTTCAATGCCGTCTATTTGTTCAGCAGGTTCAAAAGCAGAATAATTTTTGCCCTTATATTCTATTGTACCAACAAAATAGAACTTAAGTTTTTTGCCGTCTTCTGTTGTAAGTTCAACAATTTCATCTTCACAACCACAATCGCAGTCATGTTCATGTTCGTGTTCGCAGTCGCAATGTTCATCGCAACCACAAGTACATTTCTTTTCTTTATCGCTCATTTTTATGTCTCCTTTATTAACATTTCTATTTTTATCGTTTAAGAATCCTTGCAGAATAGATGCAGCAGCCAAACTATCCACATATAACTTGCGTTCCTGTCTACTTTTGCCTTGAGAAATCAAAGTTTCTTCGGCTTCTATAGAAGTGCACCTTTCATCAACCGAAAATATTTCAATTTTAAGCAATTCTTTAAGTTTGTCAATAAAAAACTTTGCACGAGTTGTTTGGATTGAATCGCTTCCGTCAAAGTTAACGGGAAGCCCACAAACAAGTGCCGTTATTTCTTTTTGCTTAACAAGACTTGCAATATGCTCTAAATCGGTTTTTAGGTTTTTTCTGTTATAGGTTTCAACCGGCAAAGAATAAGTGTTAAACGGGTCTGAAACGGCAACGCCTATCCTTTTATCGCCTATATCTAAACATAAGAATCTTTCCACCTTTTTATTATAACATATTTTTAACATTTAATGCAATAGTTTTAAAATAAAAATGGCAGGGATTACCACTGCCATCTTATTTTTATTCTTGATTATTTTTCTTTGAAGACTTAGACATTTCTTCAACCTTTTGTTTAATTTGCTCCTCGCCGTCTCTAACCATTTGGCGTGCTTTTGCTGATTTTGTTGCTAACACTGCGCCACCTAAAACGCCAAGTAACATACCACATAAAAACTTATCGTCCATAACTCCCCCCTTTTAAGAGTTATTATGTGCGAATTTTGTCGATTTATGCACCACCGCCTAAATTATCTAAGTGCGCATAAACGATGTTTAGGCACGCTTAGATTGGTAGTCTTCGATAGCCTTTTTTATCGCTTCTTCTGCCAATACTGAGCAGTGGATTTTTTGTGATGGAAGACCACCTAAGCACTCTATAACCTTTTTGTTTGTTACTTTTAGTGCTTCTTCAATGGTCATACCGATAATCATATCTGTTGCAGTTGAACTTGTTGCAATTGCTGCAGCACAGCCAAAAGTCTTAAATTTAGCATCAACGATAATATCATTTTCAATTTTAAGTGAGATTTGCATAATGTCGCCACAGCTTGCATTACCAACTGTGCCAACACCACTTGCATTTTCTATTTCGCCAACGTTTTTTGGGTTTTGGAACGCTTGCATTACCTTTTCGTTATACATATTTTATTTCTCCTTCGCTTTTAAATAGTGGTGACATTTCTCTAAGGCGAGAAACTGCCGTTTTTATCGTGTCTACTGCATAGTCAACTTCTTCTAAAGTGTTATGCTTGCCAAATGAAAATCTTATTGAGCCGTGTGCAAGTTCTTCTGGAAGTCCTAAACTAAGTAGTACATGTGATGGTTCTAACGAGCCTGAAGAACAAGCCGAGCCTGAAGAAACGCATATGCCTGCTAGGTCAAGGCTAAACAAGATTGATTCGCCTTCTATAAACTTAAACGAGAAGTCTGCGTTTGCAGGAAGCCTGTTTTCTCTTGGTCCGTTAAGTTTAACAAAAGGAACTTCGCTAAGCACCCTGTCGATAAAGTGGTCTCTTAAACTTGACACATACTCAAAATTCTTTTGCATTTCTTTATCTGCAATTTCAAACGCCGTGGCAAAACCAACTATACCAGCCACATTTGTTGTGCCACCACGCTTTGTTCTTTCTTGGTGACCGCCCGTTAAAATGCTTTGAACTTTAACGCCGTTTCTTATATATAATGCGCCAACGCCTTTTGGTCCATAAATCTTATGTGAACTCACACTCATAAGGTCAACGCCCAAATCTTTTACATCTATTTTAAGAACGCCAGCCGCTTGAACAGCATCGGTAAAGCAAATTGCCCCAACCGAGTGTGCTATTTCGGCAATTTCTTTTATAGGTTCTATAGTTCCCACTTCGTTATTAGCAAGCATACAACCCACAAAAATTGTGCCTTTTTTAACTATGCTCTTTAAGTGGTCAAGGTCAACAAAGCCATATTCATCAACCTTCATAAAGTCGACATCAAAGCCTTCTTTTTTAAGCTCCTTTGCCGTTACTATCATTGCAGCGTGCTCTATTGGACTTATTACAATGTGGTTGCCCTTATCTTTATAAGCATGTGCAACGCCCCTTAATGCCCAGTTGTCACTTTCTGTGCCACCAGCAGTAAAATAAAGTTCGTTTGGCTTGCAGTTTATAATCTTTGCAATGCTATCCCTTGCACTGTCAACAGCCTTTGCACTCTCTCTGCCAAATGCGTGCTGACTGTTTGGATTTCCAAACACGTCACTAAAATATGGCAACATTTTTTCTAACGCTTCTTTGCAAACAGGTGTTGTTGCAGCGTGGTCAAAATATATAGGTTTCATTAGCGCTCCTTTTATCTTAGTTCACCTTTTATCATTTGCTCTAAGTTCATGCTGTCTAATAATTGGTTTATTCCATCGTAAAGTTTTTTCCAAACATTGCTTGTTGGACAGCACTTACATTTACTATCTTTGCTTACACACTCTATAATTTCCATATCATCTTCTAAGGCCCTTACCACTTCGCCAATAGTAATGTCCTTTGGCTCTCTTGCAAGAAAATATCCACCACTAGCACCACGACTAGCACACACGATATTCCTTTTTGATAACATTCTTAAAATCTTTTCTAAATACTTGCCAGATACGGCAATGTATTTTTCTAGCATGCTTGCACTCACTAACCCATCGGGATAGTTTTTTGCCAAAATGTGGCATGCTATAAGCCCATAATGTGTTTTTGAAGATAGTTTCATTTTTGTTAATTCCTTAATTGCAACTATTTTGGTTGCAATTGATATTATATACATATATTGCGTAAAAGTCAAACAAAAAATGCCCACTTAAAAAGATTATTTTTGCTTGGGCATTATTCATTTTAACATTTAGTTTATAAATTGTTTTTTTGTGCTTGACTTAAAAAATTTTCGTGCATCGCCAGCACAATCACTACCATATAAAAGTGCAATAAGTTTAAGGTTTTCGTTTTCTAAAACGCCAATTCTCTGCCTTAAATATTCGTTTTCTTTTTGGATTTTAAGAGATATTCTTTGAACGAGTCCGTCTATTTCAAACTTAAGTTTATCGAATTGATGCTCGCTTATTACACAAGGGTTTGTTTTCTTTTCAAGATTAAAACTAACAGGTTTTCCTTCGCTTTGAATTTCGCTAATTATTTGGGCAATAAGTTGTGGCTTATACTTAACTGCATTTCGAAACTTGTTTTGATATCTTAGTGCAAGTTTTGCATCGCCACCAGCCATTTGCATGATAATAGACCTAACCGAGTTTCCATTTGTTTTGGACGCTAAAATTGTTTTAATCAAATTTCTTTCTTCGTTTTCATTAAACTCTTTGCCTTTGCTTATTTTTATAGGATTTCCACCAAGGTGTTTTTGACAAAAATCTTTATCTTCTATGCTTTTTTTGGCTAGGGCATAATATAAATTTCTAACCGTGCCTTTTGCCTTGCCATTAGCAATGCCATACTCTTCGAAAATATTTGACAGCGAACAATTTTGTTTTTGCATTAAAAATTTTGCTAAGCCAACGATGTCTTTTTGTTTATATCCGTATATCTTATCCATAATTTCCCCCTAAAAGTCTTTGCTTAGAGATTATTGACATAATAAAGTTAAATTATACATACCCTTTAATATAATGCAATTTTATTTTATTTCGGAATTTCCTGCAATCATAAAGATAAACGGCGTGTATGGTGGCAAGATTGATAAGGCTATGAAAAAATTTAGTTTAGACAATAATGCCTTTGTTGAAGTTTGCCCACTAAACCGAACGGAATATCCTATTAGTTTTATGCTAGATAATGACTTTTTGATAAATCCACCTAACGGAACTATTATAACAGACCTAAAAGGGGCGTATGTTATAAGTTTTATTTGCCTATCTTCATTTGCGCCCTTTAGCATAATAAATCAGCAAAAATTTCCTTTTGCCGTTGTTACAGTGTTTAGAGAAAACGGACTTAAACTCTCTATCGAAACGCCAACCGATTTTTATGCCCAAACCTTTTTTATGACCGATAGCCATGCCGTTATCACCCCTTTCGTTATAAACAATTATCAATTTATAGCCGTGCATTTTGTGGAAAAAAATCTTTTATCTTGCTATTTGCTTGAAAACAAAATTAGCAAAGTTTTTTCTAAAAATATTGATGCCGTGTGCTTTGAAAACGGCTTAAAAACCACCCAAAAGTTTTTGGATATTGCTAAACACAAACTAACTATAGAGTGGGATTTTTTGGGCAAAAACTTAATCGCCAAAAACACTCTTATAGAGCGAGATGAAAATTATAAGGTGGATACTTTAAGCGATGCCATTATCCCCTATGCTTTTTTAGAAGAATTTTTAGTAGGTGGCAATGTAGATGAGTTTTTAAGTGAAGAATTAAAGCAAAATTCTAGCCACCTTAAAGGCTTTTTTGGTGACTTTATAGGCGTGTTCCCCCCACCAGAGTTTAGATGCCTTAATGAAGTGGGGCTCATTTATATTAAAAGCCAAAACGAGTATTTTGCCGAGTATTTTTCTTTTGACACTAAGAATAAAAAAATTTGCAACATAAAAAAGGTCTAGTTTTTAACTAGACCTTTTGTTTTGACTTTTGCCATTGATTTTAATTATAAATTTATTTGAGCAATAAACTGAGTGTAATCTAAACTAAACACATCTTGCATATAATCATATCTATCAAGTAGATATAATCTTACATAGTCATAGTTTAATTCACCCGTTCTGCCGTGCCACATTTGGCTATCTAAAAGTGCAATCTTTTCAATCGACAACTTATATTCGCCCAAATAGTGTGCAACATTTATAATTTGCTCTTTTATTTGATTAAATCTTGTTTGTAAAAGCCCATAATTTTGCTCGTTGCTAAAGAATTTTGAGTAAATTGGCGAAGTTTTCATAAGCGTAAGATTTTTAGCGCTTTCTATATCCGAAACGTCATAGCCACCATCAAAAGTGTTTGACATAGACCAGTCAAAATCCCAAACAGGACCGAACTTTAACTTGCCACCCTTTTCTTTATGCAAATATATGCTTCCCCAAGCATTGTCTTGGCTGTGCATTATTTCGTTAACAAGATAATAGTCAACTAGGCTATCTATATCAACTAAATCGGTAAATCCAACAGGTTGACTAGCAAAACTTGTGTTTACCTTTTCACCCGTTTTTAAGGACTCAAACACTGCATTTACATATTCGTTGATATAGTCATAAACTCTATCTTCGGTTGCAGTTTTTCCCCTTTCACTACTTTCTGGATACTTAATTTCAACAGGGTAAAAGTCATCTACATAAAAGTTATCAACGCCCGTCACCCCTTCTAAGTGTGCATTTCTATCCATTTCAATTAGGAAAGGAAAATCGTTATCAATACTTGCGTCAAAGTCGGCTTCTACGTTAGCCCTGCCCTCTTTTTCATCGATTTGTTCGCACAAAAGGTATAAACCTTTAAACTGATTATTTATAATCAAGGCAACGTGGTTTGGCGTTGGTGTAAAGTCAAGATTGTCAAACCCCTTTGCAAGATTAAACGCTGTAAAATTCTTTATGTAAGAAATGTCGAGATGGTCGGCAAGTAAAACCCAACTTTTATTCTTTTCTAAGCCTAAAACAGACTTCTTTTTGTCAAACTTAATTCTAAATGGTTGTTTTTTAAGAAGTTTTGTGCTGTTTCCACGAAGTCTTATGCCCACGCTGTCACTATCGCCATAACTTTCTTTCATATCAACCGAAAAGTTGTGGTCTGGGTTAGCACAATTTGTTATTGAAAAAGAACAATTTAGGTATTCTTCTTTTGTTTTTGGAAGTTGGTTATTTTCGGTATTGATTTCAACGATAGGTATTTGTAAATCTTTTTTATAAGCACTTATAAATTGTTCTTTTGTAACTTTTGGGCCAGCCACGTTTAATGCGTTGAAAGTGCCCACAAATGAAGAAAGCACAAACATCACCACTAAAAGCATAGAAATGCTAAATTTTATAATGCCCTTATTTGAACCTATGCATTTTTGGTCTTGTGAAATATCGTTATTTTTATTAGCACCACAACAACACTTTTTATAAAGTTTACTTAGCGCAAAGATAAAAATGCAAACTACATATAATGCTGTTATCGTATATCCAAAATATCTTGACAAGTTAGAAAACCTGTTTAAAACGATTAAGAAGTTAAGGGCATAAAAGATTATGCCAAAAGCCAAACCAAAAACTGAACTTAAGTTTTGCTTTTTATAAAATTTATAAATATATATAGCCAAAACGGTGCTTACTGCCACCATATAAATGATGTTTGCAATTTGACACAAAACACTGTCAAAACCATAAAACTTTGCAAAAATTAAAACCAAAGTTGTTGGGATTGATATTGCTATGCTTAAGAAAATTATAGGTTTTAGTATTTGGCATTTGATAAAGTGCCCTGAAATAACTAAGGCACTTGCAACAAACATAAATACTGCACCTAAAAGATAATTACTCGTTAAGAAAATGTAACTTGTGGCAACTAATAAAACTATCAAAAGGTTAATAACTTTATTTAGCCAAGACTTTTTCTTTGCTAAAATGGCATAAATAAATAGTGTCACGCCAACGAGCATTAAAGAAACGCCACCAAGCACTCTGTAAAGAGATTCATCGACTAAAAAGTCGTAAAATCCACACGCTCCCCCAAGAATACTAAAAATTGCAATTATAACTGCTATATGCTTTTTCATATGTTTTCCTTTATATTGTTTTTAAATCAAAAAATGATTTGGTGCTTAGCCAAACCATTTTTATTTTTTTATTTATTTAACCTTAGCACTTGATATTGATGCAGCAACTTGTCCATCACTTGTCATAGGAACTCGTATTTGATAAGCATTATAGCATACATATTGACTGCTGTTTTCTTCTGCTTTGAAAATGCTTTCATCGTTTTCGTTAAAGTCTTCACTCTTTACACAATGGAAAGTTAAACCTTCGCCACTTTCGCCATATTCACCTGTATAATAGATTGTGTATGTTTGATAATAAGCACTAGAAGTGAAAAGTTTGGTCAAGGCTTCTAACATTTTCTTATTGCCACTTGCTTCTGTATCATACTTGCCAAAAATACAGAAATTGTCATTATAGTTTGATATATCACCAGTAGGAATAAACCAAGTTGCGCTACCTGTGTTAAAACCTGTGCTACCTTGATTATAGTTGCTGTCTTGAGCCATCCAAGTCCTCCAAAGACCGATAGAACCTTTTTCAGCCTTTAAGTTTGAGCCAACAGTTCCACCATACTTAAACTCACCAGCAAGATTAGGTTTTTTATCGTTTAGATAAAAGCCTTCGTTTTCGCTTAATGTTGGGTCATATTTTAAATCGCCCACCATAATTTGGCTTGTATTATTGGTTGCAAATTTGTAGAAAACAACGCCGTTATAATATCCTGCTTTAAGATATTTTGCTATTGCATCAACTGTTTTAGGTGCAAGGTGACGATAAAGTTCTATTTCAAAAGTATAGTTATCAATATCTTCATCTTCAAAGTTGTAAAGAGCAACCTTTATATCAACTTCATCGATATCTTCCCCACACGCAGTTAGCCCAAACACGCATATTAAAGATAGCAAAATTGCAACTGCGCTAATAAAAAGTTTTTTAAGTTTGTTCATAAAATTCTCCAAAACAATATTATATAAGTATATAAATAGTGTATAGAACTATTTTACTGATTTTTTCACATTTTGTCAATAAAACTTATGGCTTTTATTTGCATTTAAATTGATAGTTTGTGTTTTTTTGGTCATTTTTTACAAAAAAATAAAAGTGGACTTTAAAATTAAGTCCACTTTATTTTTGATTTTTGTTAGTAGAATAAAATTATTCAGCAACAACTGTAGCGCCAGCTTCCTTGAACTTAGCAATCATAGCGTCAGCTTCTTCTTTAGAAGCGCTTTCTTTGATTACTTTGCCATCTTCAGCAAGAGCCTTAGATTCAACAAGACCTAAACCTGTAACTTCCTTAATAACTTTGATAACACCAATCTTGTTGCCACCAACTTCTTTAAGAACTACTTTGAATTCTGTCTTTTCTTCAGCAGCAGGAGCAGCTTCAGCAGGACCAGCAGCAACTGCAACTGTTGCAGCAGCGCTTACACCAAATTCTTCTTCTATTGCTTTAACGAGTTCGTTAAGTTCGATAACTGTCATACCTTTAATTTCTTCTAACATTTTTTGAATATCTGCCATTTTTCTTTCCTCCTAATAATGGTTAATTTTTTAATTTAATGATTTGCAATTAAGCATTTTTTTCTGCGACTTGATTAAGCGCAATAGCGAGTGCTCTTGGAAGACCAAGTAATGCACTTGCAAGCATAGCGTAAAGTTGTTGTTTTGATGGAATTGCACCAAGTGCCTTAACGCCATTTACATCTAATCTCTTACCTTCAAAATAAGCGCTCTTAATAACTACCTTATCTTGATATTTCTTTGCTGCATCTGTAACTACTTTTGCAGCGCCTGTTTCATCAGCGCCAAAAGCTACTGCTGTTGGGCCGTTCAAATCATCGTTGAAATCTGTGATTCCTAAAGATTCAAACGCTTTTCTGATAAGTGTGTTCTTGTAAACCTTGTATTCTACGTTATTCTTTCTAAATTCACGACGAAGTTCTGTATCTTCTGCAACTGTTAAGCCACTGAATTTTACGAAAACAACTGATTTTGCGTCTTGAAGTTTTTCCTTAATAACGCCAGATAATTCTATTCTTGCCTCTTTACTTGCTGACATCTTATTACCTCCTTTTTTTAATGAAAACGCCCTTGCATCCGAAACAGAACACAAGGGCATAAACTCAAGTTTTATACTTCTTTTTTCTGCCTCGGCAGGTTTGCGATAAATCACAATTACATATTACCTACTGTCTTGGGCTATTTA
>JAZNAX010000024.1:0-22873 GCA_045586765.1 Christensenellaceae bacterium
GTTTAGAAGTGACATTGAAAACGCTAAAAACTGCATAAAAGTATTAAACGAAAACGGCATATTGATAATGATGCCAGAAGCAAGGCTTTCAACTGTTGGAAAGTTTGAAGATATTCAACCTACAACGCATAAATTCTTTAAAAAGATGGGAGTGCCTATTTATACTATAAAAATAGACGGTGGATATTTTGCTTATCCAAAATGGGCAAATGGTTGGCGCAAAAAATCAACGGTTGAAATTGAACTAAATCAACTTGTATCGGCTGAGGAAATTAAAGAAATAACAGAAGAACAACTTAAAACCAAAATTGAAAGCGCTTTAAATTACAACGATTTTGAATGGCTTGAAAATCGCAAAGAATTTAGATATAAGCAACAAGACCTTGCAGAAGGTTTGGAAAATATTTTATATACGTGTCCACATTGTGAAAAAAGGCTTTCACTCGTCACATATAAAAGGGACGTTTTCTGCACAGAGTGTGGTTTAAGGGCAACCTTAAACGATAGATATGCTTTTATAGACAATAAACCGTTTAATAATTTTGCCGAGTGGTATGACTATCAAAAAGATTTGCTTAAAAAGCAAATTGAACTTGATGAAAATTATACTCTTGAAAGTAAAGTGACGTTAAAACTTCCATCTGTTGACGGAAAGTCTTTTATGAGGGTTGCTGGTTATGGAGTGTGCACACTTAACAGAAAAGGGCTATTTTACAAAGGAACTTGTGACGGCGAACAAATAGAAAAATTCTTTCCTATAAAAGCAATTTATCGCTTGCTATTTGGGGCAGGAGAAGACTTTGAGGTTTATGAAAACAAAGTGCTTTGGTATTTTGTGCCTGAAAATAGAAGAAGTTGCGTGCTATGGTATAATGCAAGTGAAATTTTATACAACTTAACAAACAACTAAAAGATTAGGGGAAATTATGGAAAAACAAACAAAAGAAAAGGCGTTTAGCGCAATAAATTTGCGCTCGTTTATCATAATAGTTGTAATTTTATCTTTAATTTTACTGTCGGTTGGGGTGCTTACTTACATCGTGCCAACAGGCGAATATTTATTAGATGAAAATAAAAATATTATTGCTGGTTCTTTTCATTATCTAAATAAAGAAGGTGGAGTGCCTATTTGGAAGATAATTTTAGCGCCTGTTTTGGTTTTTGCAAGTGACGCAGGACTTACCATCATTATGATAAGCTTATTTCTTTTGGTTATGTCAGGCTGTTTTAACGTAATGGAAAAAACAGGTGGCTTAAAGGCGCTTATAAGCAGGGCATTAAAGTTTTTTGCTAATAAAAAGACAACGATTATCATGATTGCCATTTTGTTCTTTATGGCGTTTGGTTCTTTTTTCGGCATGTTTGAAGAGCTTGTTGCACTTTTGCCTATAGTTATTGTGCTTATGCTTTCGCTCGGATATGATTCTATGATAGGACTTGGCGTGTGCATGCTTTCAGCGTGTTTTGGCTTTTCTTCTGCAATAACAAACCCTTTTTCTGTAGGGCTTGCATCACAGATGGCTGGCGTTGCAGTGCTTGACGGTGTGTGGCTCAGACTTGTGTTTTTTGCTTTGGTTTACGCTTTAGTGTGTATATTTATCATAACTTACGCAAGAAAAATAACTTTATGCCCAAACAAGTCTTTGACGTTTGATATAGATAGAGAAAAACTTAAAAGCTTAGACCTTAAACTAGAAGAAAATCTAGATGATAAAAAATTGTTTAAGACTTATGCAATTTTTCTAGGGGTTGCATTTTTGGTTTTAATTTTGATTGCATCAATTAGAGCCATATCAGATTTTGCAATACCTATTTTAGCAGTCGTTTTTTTAATTGGTGGAATTGTTTCTGGACTTGTTGTTAGCAATAGTAAGAAAAAGGTGTTAAAAGACTTTTTGTTTGGCGCAATATCTATGCTCCCTGCAGTATTTTTAATTGCGCTTGCATCTTCTGTTAAATACGTGCTTGATGAAGGATTTATTATAGGGACGATAACAAATGAAGTTGTTAGCTTTTTGAGTGGCAAACCAAAATTTTTGTGCGTGCTTTTAATTTATTTTTTGATTTTAGTTTTGCAGGTGTTTATAGGTTCGGCTTCAGCAAAAATTATGTTAATTATGCCAATTATAGTGCCAATTTGTAGTGAGCTTGGAATTTCTCCTTCAATTGTCATTTTAACGTATTGTATGGCAGATGGTTTCACAGATATGATTTTGCCAACTAATCCTGTGCTTTTAATAGGTCTTTCTATGGCAAACGTATCTTATGGAAAGTGGCTTAAGTGGACGTATAAAATTCAAATAGCGATATTTATATTAACTTTATTAGTTTTATCTTTTGCAACGACAATAGGGTATTGATATTTAAAAAAATTAAAAAGGACAATGATAATCATCATTGTCCTTTATTTTATAGCAAAAGTTAAATAACCCATTCGCCATCTCTAAATAAAGTGATGGTGGTTTTGTCTTTTTTAATGCCAACAACCGAAAGGTCAGCTGTTCCAATCATAAAATCTTCATGTTCACGTGAATCGTTTGCACCAAGCTTTTCAAGTTCTTTTATTGAAAGATTATCACCATTTTTAATAGTTGTTGGGTATGCCTTGCCGATGGCTAAGTGGCAACTTGCATTTTCATCGAACAAGGTGTTATAAAACAACACGTTGCTTTTTGCTATAGGTGAGTTCTTACCAATTAGTGCAACTTCGCCAAGTCTTTTAGTTCCACTGTCTGTATTTATAAGACCTTTAAGTGCATCATATCCTTTTTTTGCTGAAAAATCTACAATTTTTCCATCTTTAAAAGTTATAGAAAAATCATCTATAATCTGACCGTTTGAGCAAAGTGGAAGAGCACTTTTTAAAATGCCGTTTACTTTTTCTCTATGTGGGGCAGTAAATATTTCTTCGGTTGGCATGTTTGCCATAAAATATACCCCGTCCTTTGCTTTTTCTAAAGCACTAGTCCAAACGTGATTATCTGCAAGCCCCACTTTTAAGTCTGTGCCATTACTACTTTTAAAATGTAGATATTCAAACTCGGCATTATTTAAAAATTTTGCACGGCTGTTAAGCACGTTAATATGTTTTTCCCAAGCAAGAGTCGGATTTTCTTGATTTAAGCGCATGGCGCTTTCAATTTGATTTGAAAGAAGTTTAACGGCATCTTTTCGGTTAGGAAAAACTTTTTTTGCCCATGCAGACGTAGGCACGGAAACCACACACCACCTTATAGAATTTGCCATCATATTATCAGAAAACTTTTTTAATGCTTTTGCCCTTGCTTTAGAAACGGCAAACAATTTTTCTGCAGGAATATTCTTAAATGCCTCTGGGTCATCGGCGCTTACGGCAACGTAACAAAAGTTCTTTTCAACAAGATAGTTTTTGCTGTCTATAAGCCATTTTGGAAGCTCGCATAACTGCTTTGTGTCAGCATAAGTGTAAGAAAGTTTGTCAATTTCTTGGTCTTGCCACCTAACTCTAACTATGCTTGCACCTGCCTTATAGCCAGCTTTAGTAAGAGCAATAACAAAATCTCTATTTTGTGTAGGACAAGAAATTTCTAGCCCTTGTCCTTTTTGCAAGTTAACACCTATTTTAATTATTAGTTCAGCATAATCGTTTAAAACTTTGCCTTTTATCATATAGTCACCTTAAAACAAGATTTTTTTCATATTTTAACTTAATAATATAAATTAAGTCAAGCGTAATTAAAGCAAATACTATATTTTACTAAAAACTACCAAAAAAAGTAAAAAATTACATAAAAACACAAAAAAAATATCAATATCGGTTAATTTTTTATTTATGGATTGACAATTAAATATATTTGTAATATAATTTATATTGATATATTGTGTGATTATATTAATAAGAGCATATGCTAAGTGTAATGAAAGTAGGGGAATTTTGTCGTTGGAGAGCAATTGCGTAGACGTTAAAAAACTTAATATTAAACAGCTTGAAGTGCTTGCAACCGACGTTAGGGAACAAATAATTCAAACGGTTAATCAAAACGGTGGGCACCTATCGGCTAATTTGGGTATGGTGGATGCAACGATTGCACTCTACAAAGTGTTTGATTTTTCTAAAGATAAATTGATTTTTGACGTTGGGCACCAATGCTATACACACAAGATTTTGTCAGCCAGAAAAGATGATTTTTATAGCATAAGGCTAGACGGGGGATTGTCTGGTTTTCCAGACGTGACAGAAAGCCCTTACGATGCTTTTTCTGCAGGGCATGCGGGAACTTCTATATCGGCTGGGCTAGGTTATTGCTTTGCTCGTGATAAGCAAAAACAAGATTACACCGTGATTTGTGTTGTGGGGGATGCTTCTTTTTCTAACGGCTTAAATTTAGAAGCCATGGCTGAATCTCACGTTAAACCTAAAAATTTTATAGTTATTTTAAACGATAATGGAATGTCCATTTCGAAAAACAAAAATGGTTTTTATAGAATGCTCTCAAAAAGCACCACAAAACGTGGCTACGTGGGCAGTAAAAAAATTATAAGAAAAATTTTTGGTAATTCCTTTATTACAAAAGGGCTTGCAAGATTTAGAGATTTTATTAAAAGGGTTATAAACAAAAACGATTATTTTGAGTCTTATGGTTTTAAATACGTCGGCATCGTTGACGGAAACGACGTAAAAGACATGACAACTATTTTAGAAAGAGTTAAATTAGTTGCTAAGAATAAGGCAGTTCTCCTTCATATAAAAACAAAAAAAGGTAAGGGACTAAAAGAAGCAGAAGAGCATGCCGATGCATATCACGGAGTTGGGGCAGGATTTAAAGTTGATAACGGCAACTTCGGTATTACTCTCGGTCAAAAGCTAAATAGCCTTATTGAAAAAGACAATAAAATTGTTGCCATAACGGCAGGAATGGCAAGTGGCACAGGTCTTAGCGTTGTTGAAAAACAAAATCCTAATAACTTTATTGACGTTGGAATTGCAGAAGAATATGCAATAACGCTTGCCTCAGGCATGGCGATGGGTGGATTAAAGCCTGTGGTTGCTATGTACTCCACTTTTTTACAACGAGCATACGACCAAATCTTGCACGACGTATGTATTCAAAATTTGCCTATAGTATTTTGTATTGATAGGGCAGGTTTTGTCGGGCAAGATGGAAAAACTCATCAGGGCGTGTTTGATATTAGTTATCTTTCGCATTTGCCTAATATGAAGATTTTAGCACCAAACACGACGGAAGAACTTGATGACTTTATTGACTATGCACTATCTTTAAATTGTCCTGTGGCAATTAGATATCCTAAAAATTCAAAAATTTCACAAGAGCTTGTAAAGATAGATAATGAAAATCTTTGGACTACTATTAAAAAAGGAGAAAAGGTAAACATTTTAGCAGTAGGGCCTAATATGCTTGCTCTTGCAAAAGAGTGTGCCGAAAGTTTAAATGATGTTGGCGTTATTTCTGTTAGGTCGATTAAGCCGATGTGCGAAAAAACGTTAAACAAAATAAAGAAAAGTGCAGTTATCGTGCTTGAAGAAAATAGTATAATCGGTGGTTTTGGAAGTATGGTAAGCACCTATTATTCAAACCTAGGCGAAAACGTAAAGCTATCGATTATGGGCGTTAAAGACAAGTTTGTTTGTCACGGGTTTATCGATACGCAAATGAAAGATAACGGCTTAAATAAAGAAAATTTAAAAAATGAGATTTCAAAATATTTAGATTAAGTGGGAGAAAAGATGAATAAATATTTAAAATCAGTGTTATTTATCCTAATGGATATTATAATTACTTCTCTTTCGTATTATTTAATAATGCGTGCCTTAACGAACAATATTAAATTTGCCCTTGAAGACACTTTGACCTTTTTATTAATAGGTGTTGGCTTTGTTATATTCATTAACGCAGTTCTAGGGCTATATACAGGAATCTGGGCATTTGCAGGGTTTTGGGAAGCCATAAGACTTGGCTGTGCTGCAATTTTATTCTTGTTTTATAATATGTTTGTTTCTGCCGTGTGCGAAGAAGTTGGGTATTCTTGGGCAATTATTTCAACTTTCTTTACATATATGTTAATCTTTTTAACAAGGTTTTTACCAAGGCTTAAAAACTCGCTTAAAAAATATCTTAATAAAAAGGCGGCAGCCGATGGCTATAAAAAAGTTTTGCTTGTTGGTGCAGGTAGCACGGGTGCAAATATAATTAGAGAACTTAGAACTTCTATCAGTTCGGACATGGACCCTGTATGCGCACTCGATGATGATATCAATAAGATAAATAGATACGTTAGTGGTGTTAAAGTTGTTGGCAATACTTTTGAGATTGAGCATTATGCAAAAAAATATAACGTGCAAGAAATTATTATTGCAATGCCAACGGCTGACAGAAAGGTTGTAAGTAGAATAATCTTAGATGCACAAAAAACAGGTTGTAAAATAAAAACTATTTCGGGCATAATGCCACAAAACACGGGCAGAATTTCAGTTTCTGATATTAAAGAAGTTGGGATAGACGACCTTTTAGGCAGAGAACAAGTAAGGGTTAATTTAGATGACATATTAGGATATATTGAAGGAAAAACCGTACTTGTCACAGGTGGTGGTGGCTCGATAGGAAGCGAACTTTGCAGACAGATTGCATATCATAATCCAAATCTTCTTATCATAGTTGATATTTATGAAAACAATGCTTATGATATTCAGCAAGAGCTTGTAAGAAATCTTCCAAATCTTAACCTTATAGTTTTAATAGCAAGCGTAAGAGATAAAAAGAAAATAAATAGTATTTTTGAGCAATATAGACCGGAAGTGGTTTTCCACGCAGCAGCGCATAAACACGTGCCACTTATGGAGGCAAGTCCTAATGAAGCAGTTAAAAACAACGTTATGGGAACGTTTAACGTGACTGAAGCGGCAGGTAAAAACGGCACTCAAAGATTTGTTATGATAAGCACTGACAAGGCTGTTAACCCAACAAACATAATGGGTGCAACAAAACGTATTTGCGAAATGATTATTCAAGCAATGGATAAAAAATACGACACAGAATACGTTGCCGTTAGGTTCGGAAACGTTTTAGGGTCAAATGGTTCGGTAATTCCATTATTTAAGCGCCAAATAAAAGAAGGTGGCCCTGTTACAGTTACTCATAAAGATATTGTTAGATACTTTATGACCATACCAGAAGCAGTAAGTCTTGTATTGCAAGCAGGTGCTTATGCAAAGGGTGGCGAAATATTCGTTCTTAATATGGGCGAACCTGTAAGAATTTATGACCTTGCAGAAAACCTTATAAGACTTTCTGGATTTGAACCAAACGTAGATATCGATATTAAAGTTATCGGTTTAAGACCGGGCGAAAAACTTTATGAAGAACGACTTATGGAAGAAGAAGGTTTGCAAGAGACCGAAAATAAAATGATTTCCATAGGCAAGCCTTTGGAAATCGACAAAGATTTATTCGAAAAAGTTAAACAATTAGGAAAACAAGCCGATGGCGAAGTTGATAATATGAAAGAACTTGTCAGCGAACTCGTTCCTACTTACAAGATTGATTTAAGGAACAAAAAATAGGATTTTTTATCCATAAAGGTAGTGGCTTATCGTCGCTACCTTTTTTGTTTATTAAACCAACGATAGTGATTAATGTTGTCATAAACATAAGAACGATGTTAAATTCGTTGTTGTCTATTAAGCCGTAAAGTGCAAACATAATAAATGAATATAAAGCAAACTTGCCAAGAACAGAATCTTTGTTTAGCATGTATTTTACTCTTTCTAAATAATAGAAAACAAAGCCTATAATTCCAACTGCACCCGTACACGCAAGTATATGGAAAAAGGTTGAGTGGTAAAAGCCGTTATATCCAAACATATCCTTAACAGATTCTAACTGTGCGTTGCCACCCCCTAAGCCTATTCCAAAAATTGGGTAACTTAAAAAAGATTCAATAGACAATTTATAAGGCAAATCTCTGCCTGTAGAATTAGAAGATGAAATAAAAAAGTCTATAAGCATATTGATTTCAAATAGTAAAAGGTAGGCAAAAACTAAAACTGCACCCGAAATTAACAAATAAAAAACAATCCTAACAAAAGGCAAGTTTCGTTTATAGACATTTTTATAGACAACGAACATAAGAAAAGGTGTGAATACACCAAGCGTTGCAAAAGAGCCATCGCTTCCAGAAATAACAACCGATGCGTATAAAAAAGCAAGTTCAATAAACCACGCCCAAATGTGCTTAGATGATAGCATCATATAACAGCACAAAGGCACGGCAATTAGAATTAAACTTGCAATGTGGTTGGAGTTTGCCCAACAAAAGCCACCAGGGATAGCCTTATATAGACCAGGTCCATAAATGTAAACATGCAAATAAGCAAAGCAAAGTTGCAAAGAGGCTAATGAAATTGGTATTATAAAACTTAAGCAAAGGTATTTTCTAATATTAACCGAACTATTGATTTTAACTTTATTATAAAAGAAAAAATGTATTAAAAGAGGCACGAGCCCTGACATAAGAAAAATGCCAATGCCATCAAAATAATGCTTGCCGTTTCCAGAAAAAAGCCCACCGATTATGAATATTCCAATAATCGACAAAATCACATAGAAAAATCTGTCGAGTTCAATTTTTTTCATAGGGTATTTAATAAAGTGGAAAATAAGCGACAAAATTAAAAACCCAAAAATAATAACGCAAGGGATAAGTTCGCTTTCAAATGCAACAGCCGTGTCTCTAAAAGACATAGGCATTATAAACATCAGGCTAACTATAGGCAACAAGTCATCAAAAACGATTAAAACAAAGCAGGTGATAACAACCACTGCTAAAAGCCCATAAACTTGCAAGTTTGCCACCCAAAAGAGCATAACCAAAAGGCTAGATAATAGTGGCAAAAAGAAAGAATAAACAAAGCCAAAAGTTTTTTGTCTTAAATTTACTATTAAATTGTTAAATTTATCCGTAAAAGTATGCATAAAAAAATTATATCACAAAAGAAAAATGAAAGCAACATAATAAGGAAATATATAAAAATATTTATAAAAACGCCCAAAAAAACAAAAAAATAAGCAAAAAAGGTTTATTGCTGAGAAAAATTATGTTATAATAGATGTACCAGTTTTAAAATATAGGAATATTATAATGAGTAAAAACAACGCATTAAAATGGATAATGAAAAATTCAAAGTCGCAAAACAAGAAAATCATTGTTTTGCTTATTGCTAACGCACTTTTTTCAGCATTATCCATAGTTTTTGCACTATTTATTAAAGAAATAATCGATAGCGCTGTGGCTCAAAACTTAAATAGGCTTATTTCTTTTGCTTCGGCAATCATTGTGGTGGTAATTCTTCAGTTTGGTTTTAGAATTTTTACAAATTTACTCACTGAAAATATAAAAAACCGTCTTGAAATCGGTTACAAATCATCACTATTTAGCAGTATTTTAAGAAAAAAACACGATAAAATTACGGCTTTTCATAGTGGTGAACTTATGACAAGGCTTACTAGTGATGTCTCTGTCGTAAGCGAAGGCGTTTCTACAATTTTGCCAACCATAATTTCAGCTGTAACAAGGCTCGTGCTTGCTGTTGTAACTTTGATTATAATAGATTGGAGTTTCGCAATTGCATTTACTGTTGCTGGCTTATCAGTGTTTTTGGTTTTAGGTTTTTTGCGTGGAAAATTAAAAACTTATCATAAAAAGAGCCAAGAAACAGACGGAAAAATTCGTTCTTTTATGCAAGAGTGTATAGAAAACATTTTGGCTGTTAAAGTATTTTCAGTCAACTCAAAAATAGAAAAGAAGTCAGATGAACTGCAAGAAACAAACTATTCTGTCAAAATGAAAAGACAAAAATATGGTGCTTTAGGTCACGCAATATATAACTTTATTTTCAGTGCGGGATATTTATTTGCGCTTATTTATGGTGCAATAAAAATGCTTAACAGCAAAGGTTTGTTTACATATGGTTCACTTTCTGCAATTTTGCAACTTGTAAACAACGTTCAAGTGCCATTTATATCCCTTTCTAATGTAGTTCCAAAATATTATTCAATGCTTGCTTCGGCAGAGCGAATTATGGAAATGGAAAATATAGAAAACGAGCCTGAAATCAAGATGCTTGATAGAGAAAAAACTTATAAAAAGTTAAAAGGTATTGCTGTTGACGGCGTTGACTTTACATACGATAGAGATAGCGTGCTTAAGGGCGCATCAATATACATCAATAAGGGCGACTTTGTTGCAATAACGGGTGCATCAGGTGTGGGTAAGAGTACGCTTATAAAACTTTTACTCGGCGTATACTCTCTCGATAACGGCAGTGTGTATTTTGATACAGAAGAGGAAAAGATGACACTTGATAATAGCACTCGCTCGATGTTTTCATATGTGCCACAAGGAAATATGATATTTAGTGGCACGATTAAAGATAATATAACTTTTATCAATAGTGAGGCGAGTGAAGAAGAGATAGAGCGTGCAATAAATATAAGCATGTGTAAAGAATTTATCGAAAAACTTCCTAAAGGTTTAGAAACAGTGATTGGAGAAAACGGAGTGGGGCTTTCTGAAGGACAGGTGCAAAGAATTGCTATAGCAAGGGCAATTTTAACAAAGGCGCCAATACTTCTTCTTGATGAAGCGACAAGTGCGCTTGATGAAAATACAGAAAAAATTGTTCTTGATAATCTAAAGGGGATAGACGGTGCAACTGTAATTATTGTTTCGCACAAGAAAGCAGCGCTATCAATATGCGACAAAAATATACAAATAAAGGACAAAAAAATTAAAAACCTAGTAAAAAAAGGGTAAAAAAATAATAAATTTGAAAAAATTTTGATAAAAGGGTATCAATTTTTAACAATATATGATAAAATAGAAAAGATATATGTCAAAGCATAAGGGGTGGGGTAATGACAATTAAGGACATATGTGCGCTTTTTGATATAGGTGGCACATATTTAGGTTGCAAAGAAATTGAGTCTGGCAACATTAACAGCACGTTTAGGGTTTCATTTGAAAGAGATGGAGTTCCAAAAGAATACATCTTACAAAAAATTAACAAAAGAGTATTCAAAGAGCCACCAAAGGTTATGGATAACATAGTTCGCATAACCAACCATATTAGAATGAAGGTTCTAAAGCGTGGCGATTCAACAAGAACGGGTGTATTAAGGGCATTTTATTCTAGGGAAGAAGACCACCCATATGTAATTGATGATTGTGGTGAATATTGGCGCTGTTATAGATACATACACAATTCAAGAACCTATGATAGTTTAGATGATTTAGAAATTATTACAAAAATTGGTGGGGCGTTTGGTAGGTTCCAAGAAGATTTAAGTGATTTTTCTGCAAAGTCGCTGTTCATCACTATACCAAACTTTCACGATACGAAAAAGCGTTACGTGGCACTTAGAGAAGCCATAGAAATAGACCCTTACAAAAGGGCGAAAAAAGTAAAAGAACAAATAAGCACGCTTTTTGAGTTTGAAAAAAAAGCATGCGAACTTCAAGACTACTTAGATAATGGAAAGTTGCCATATAGGGTAACTCATAACGACACAAAGAGTAACAATGTCAGCATCGATAAAGTTACGGGTGATGTGCTTGCTGTTCTTGATTTAGACACGGTAATGCCAGGCGCAATTGCACATGACTTTGGCGATGCAATCCGTTTTATAGCAAACACTAGAAAAGAAGATGACGCTCAATACGAATTAGTTGAACTTGATATGGCTAAGTATGAAGCGTTTACAAAAGGATTTATCGGCGCAGTGGGGTCAGTGCTTACCGACTTAGAAAAAAAGACCTTAAACCTAGGCGTGTTTGCAATGACGGTTGAACTTGCGATAAGGTTTTTAACCGATTATATTCTTGGCGATAAATATTTTAAGAATAACTATCCAGGGCACAATGTGGATAGAACAAAAAATCAAATAGCGCTTTCACAAAGCATATTAAATAAATTTGAACAAATGGAAGGAATTTTGAAAAAATACTTGTAATAGGTGGCATCAATGGAAGAAAAACAAGAAATTCAACAGGAGAATAGTATGTTAAGAAATATTCTATTTACCCTTAAGAGAAATTTACTTCTTATCTTGGTTGTTGTAATAGTTGCAACTTCTTTAGGCTTAGGATATTCATATATCAAAAAGCCTAAATATACAGCGAGTGTAAGAGTTAATTTCAGTATTGATGGTAATACAACTGCAACAATTAACGAAATGCGTCTTTACATAGACACAATCGTTGATTTCTGTGGACAAGGTGTGGTTGTAGATAGAGCAAACGCTTATTATATTGAGTGGATAGAAAACTATCAACAAGATTATTATGCACAAAACAAGACTATTGAAGACTTTTATGATGAGTATTCAATGCCTAAAATACAAGGTGTGGAAAACGACATTTTTAAGAACTATAAAAGACCAACTAATAACGATGCAGGCACTCTTAAAGATGAAAACTTTTTAGTTTCCGGTGCTATCGGCACTCAAACTGCAAAAAGTGAAGAAAATGCAACCAACTGGGTTTACGGCGTTCAATATACCGATGCAAACCAATTAGATGCTGTAGAAAAGGTGTATGTCTTGGTTCTTGCTTACAAGCACGAACTTTATTGGGATACCGATTTAGGAAATAAAGGTGTTGAACAATATTTTACAGGCTTACATGTAGATATAGACTGTTTGGGTATGGACGGCGTTGTGTCTGATGTTTCAAAAACAAAAATAACACTTCTTGCAGGTATTCTTGGCGTTGTTCTTGCACTTTTAGTCGTTTATGTTAAAACACTTTTTGATGGCACGCTAAAAGATAAAGAAGAACTTGAAAGAATTACGGGAACACAAGTTATCGGCTCTATAAATTATGTAAGGGAGAGTGATAAAAATGGAAAATAATGTTCAAAATAAAAAGGGCAATTCCTTTTTCAACTTGGTCAAAGCAAATCTCCTTTTAATGATTTTAATCACGGTTTTAGTTACGCTTATCGGTGCACTAGTTGGCGTTTTATACGTTAAGCCTGTATATAAGGCAAGCCGTTCTGTAATTTTAAGAACAGCACTTCAATCATCAAGCACAGAATCAGAAGAAACTAACAATGCAGCACTTGCATTTTTGGTTATAGGTCAACTTCAGTATCACTTTACTTCTGCTGACTACATAAACATCGCAAACAAAGAATATCAAAAGATAGATAGTGATGCTAAAGACACGATTTCAGCAGGTAGTATTGGAATAGAATATAAAGAAGAAAGTTTAATTATTACTATTTCATATAGCGATTTAGATAAAGATGTTGCAATAGACAAACTAAAGGCTGTATATAAAGCATCTGAAATTTATTTTAGCGAGCACGCAACACCATATAACATTAAACTAATTCCAACAGATAATGCAGGGACTGATGATAGCAGATTTAAAGTAACTGTAGATAATGGCTTGACAAAGTTCATTTTTATCGGTGCACTTGCCGGTGTGGTTTTAGCCGTTGCGGTAGTTTTTATTAAAAATGCACTTGACAATACTCTTAGAGATAAAGAAGAACTTGAAGAACTTACTGGCGCAAACGTACTTGCTTACGTTGAAAAGAGAAAATAATTAAAAACACAATAAAAAGGGCAACCATGGTTGCCCTTTATGTTTTTAAATAATTATAGTATTGTGTCAATGTCCTTTTCAAACTTGTCAAAAAGGTTATATCTTTCTGGGTGAAAAAGTGCTGTAAACATC
This sequence comes from Christensenellaceae bacterium, assembly GCA_045586765.1. GTDB lineage: Bacteria > Bacillota > Clostridia > Christensenellales > Borkfalkiaceae > UBA1259. Next base: position 13,738 of record JAZNAX010000024.1, read on the forward strand.
ATATCCCTAACACTTGGTATATCTTTGCCGACACTTGAAATTAAATCTTTAACATATTCACGCTTTGTCATTTTATTTGCTGGACAGCAACTTTTAACTATAGGCAAGGTTTTAGAATATGAAATAATATCCATTTCCTTAACCATAATCATAGGCCTAATCAAAGTCAAATCAATTTTATCAAGATAACTTTTTGGTGCAAAGGTTGAAAGTCTGCCTTCATATAAAAGAGAAAGCATAAGTGTGTCTATAGCGTCATCTCTATGATGCCCTAAAGCCACCTTGTTGCACCCTAATTTTTTTGCTAGGTTGTTTAGCGCCCCCTTTCGCATTTTTGAGCATAAGGCACAAGGATTAGATTCTTTTCTAACATCAAACACAATAGTGCCTATATCCGTCTTTTCTATATAAAAAGGGACGTCTAGGCTGTTACACAACTGTTTAATAGGAGCAAAGTCAGTTTTATTATTTTCAAAATTTAGGTCCACAGAAATGGCAAAAAGTTCAAACTTTTCTGGAGCCCACTTTTTATATTCGGCAAGAAGTTTAAGAAGCGTAACGCTATCCTTTCCACCAGATACGCCAACTGCAATTTTATCGCCATCTTTTATCATCTTATATTTAGTTATGCCTTTTCTCATAACAGATAACATTTTTTGTGTTGTCATAATAACCTTTTTTATTATTTAAGTTGATTTTTTTTGTTACATACATTATACTATATTATAGTTAAAAAAACAAATTTTTAGGTGTAATATGACTGAATTTATACAAGAGTTAGTGGGAAATGACATATTAGCGACAATTTTTATGTCCTTCGTTCCACTTGTTGAACTAAAAGGTGGCATAGTGTTTGCACGTGGCGCTGGAATAGACTTTTTCTATTCTTTGCTTTTTGCTTATGCTGGTTCTACACTTGTGTTTTTCCCAATATACTTTTTATTAAAACCAATTTTGAATTTAATTAAAAAGATAAAAATCTTTTCTAAACTTGCATATAAGGTAGAAAGTTATTTTTCTAGCAAGGCAGAAACTGCTGTTAAAGAAGATAATGGCGCAAACAAAAACAACAAAAAAGCCCTTTACTTAAAGCAACTTGGCGTGTTTATTTTTGTTGCAATTCCACTGCCTATGACGGGGATTTGGACGGGAACGGCAATCGCCGTGTTCTTAGGGCTTAAATTTAAAGAAGCCATTTTGCCTGCTTGCATAGGTAATCTTGTTGCAGGTTTAATTATATCCGTGCTTGCTGAAGTTTGTTTGTCAATTTGGACAATAGCAGTGTTAGATTATATTTTATATGGTTTATTTGCACTTGCTATAATTCTTTTAATTGTGGTTATAATAAAGATAGCAAATAGTAAACCACAGGATACAAAATAATATTTAGGAGATAATATGGGATTTTTTAGTTGGCTTTTTCGCAAAAGCAAACCAAAAAAAATTAAAATAGGTTTGGCTCTTGGCTCTGGTGGGGCTAAGGGCTTTGCTCATTTAGGGGCATTAAAAGCCTTTGAAGAAAACGGCATTGAGTTCGATATAATAGCCGGCACTAGTATAGGTAGCGTAGTGGGTGCTTTTTATTCGGCAGGATATTCGGCAACCGACATTATGGAAATTCTTAAACGAATTGACTTTAATGAAATAACTAACGTGTTTATGATAAAAATGGACACGTCTGGGCTATTTAAGGTTATTGATAGGGAAATAGGTGCTTTAAATATTGAAGAACTAAAAAAGCCGTTTAAGGCAGTTGCAACCGAGCTTGAAAGTGGCAAGGAAAAGGTGTTTGATAGTGGAAGCGTGGCAACAGCACTATGCGCTTCAAGTAGTATTCCACCATTTTTTAAGCCTGTAGTTATTGATGGCATTAGATATATTGATGGTGCATACACCAACTCTATCCCAGCAGACCTAGTTAAAGAAATGGGCGCAGATTATACCATCGGTATAGACCTATCAACAAGAGATGCAAAACCAAGTTTTCTTAAAAAGTTTTTTCCAACATATAAATCTAAGGTAGATGAGCCTTGGGCAAAAGGCTATCAGTTTAGCGACACAATGCTTCATCCTAATCTAACCGAGTTTTCTTCGATTGCTTTTTGGGATGGCGCAAAGATGTATGATATAGGCTATCAGCATGCACTATCTTTTATTCCAAAGATTAAACAAGATATCGAAAATCTAACATATAAGAAAAAACTTAAGTAAGTAAATAAAAAAATGAATTACAAAAGAAAAAGTTTAGTTTCTATACTTATAATTTTAATATATACATTCTTAAGCATATTTAGTTTTACTGGTTGCAAGCCGTTAATTCCACCGATAAAGAATATAGAGGTTCACGCTGATTTCTCGGTAAACTTTTTAGACGTGGGGCAGGGGGACTGTATCTTTATAAGACTGCCAGATGGCAAGAATATGCTTATCGATTGTGGCGAAGATGATAAGTATAATGAAAACAGCAAATATATAAAAAATTATCTTAATGAGTATGATGTAAATAAAATAGACTATTTCGTGCTCACTCACCCCGATGTTGACCATATAGGTAATGCAGTTGACATAATAAACAATTTTTCTATCGGTAAAATGTTTATTCCTAAAATCCATCAAGCCTTGCTAAAGAGTTTTCAGCCTTTTGAAGATGTTTTAAGGCTCATCGAACAAAAACAAATAGAATTTCAATATTCTATATTCCCAACCCAAATTGTTGAAAGCGATTATCACTTTGCCTTTTTATCTCCCCAAAACGATAGCAGAAATAGTTATAATATCCTTGCTCAAAGTCTAGTCCCTACAAGTGGTGAGATAAATAACCTTTCACCAATAATATATTTTTCTTGTTTTAATAAGCGCTTTATTTTCACAGGCGATGCCGAGAAAAAAGAAGAGCAATATGTCGTTCAAAATTACTTGAGCAAGATGTACGATACATACTATCGTGATTTTAAGGTTAACCTAAACGATGTGGACTATCTAAAATTATCTCACCACGGCTCGGAAGATGCTTCTTGTTATGACTTTTTATCACTTCTAAAACCCAAAAATGCCATAATCTCTGTGGGTAATGATAATTATTATGGGCATCCATCAAGCGAAACCTTACTAAGACTACAAAACATTTGCATAGAATATAATCTTTATCGCACAGACCAACTTGGAAGCATTTGCGTTTACAAAGAAGGTCAAGATTTTAAGGTTGAATCATCTAAAAATAACTAAAAGTCAAGGCAAAAGCCTTGACTTTTTTGTTAGTTATGCAAGTTTTAATGCAGTTATTGATGCACCGATAAAGGTTGCTGGATTGATGGATGAGTTATATATTGAAAGAGTGTCGCCAGCAGTCAAGTTCATTAAAATAGTTTTACTCAAAGAACCTGAAAGCGAGTTAACAGATAAGGTGTCGCCAATAAACACACTTCCGTTTAGATATAAACTTAAAGAAACGTTTCCACTTGTTACAAATCCGTTTGCAAAATACGATATTAAATACACACCCGATTCATTAATGACAATTTCATTATCAGAAACACTCATCGTAGTATCTATGGTAGAAGTATTAAAAACGATAGGAATAATAGCACCACTTGGTACTGTTGCTGTGCCTATACTTGCATATAATGCGTCGCCTGTACCTGCAGGGCCTTGTGGACCGATAGGTCCGGTAGCACCAGTAGGCCCAATAGGACCTTGTGGACCAGTCGCACCAGTAGGACCCACAGGACCAATAGGGCCAATAGGACCAGTAGCACCCGTTGGGCCAGCAGGACCGATAGGACCAACAGGACCAATCGCACCTGTAGCACCAGTCGCACCTGTTGCACCCGTAGGACCAGCAGGGCCGACAGGACCTTGTGGACCAATAGGACCCCTTGCGCCTGTAGCACCTGTAGGGCCGACAGGACCACGAATAACTATCGGGTTATTATTGCAACATCTTCTATTATTAAAAGAGTTGTCATTACCATAAGATAGTGGATTAAATCCTTGCCGATTATTACCACTTCCGTTGCAACCACAGTTGCAACCTAAATTATTACACATAAAAAATTCCTCCTTTGTGTATATTACATCATATTCAAAATTAGAATAAAATGTTAACAAAGAAGGAAAAGTGTTTAATAAAAAATATTATTTTTCTATTTCAGGAAAGTCAATTTCTTTAATATCTAAAGGCATTTCATAGCACATTTCTTCATGCTGAGTTGTATTTTCGCCAAACATTTTCTTGAAAGGCACCTTAAAATATTTTGCGTTTCCTTCAACCAAAAGGTTGTTATCCATATCATAAATTTGACCTACAGCCACCATACCACGAGAAGAGTTAAATGTTAGATATGCTCTTGCCTTAACAGGCCTATCGAGTGGGGTAGGCTTTCTATAAGTGATATTAAGCGTTGTGGTAACGCCAAACATTTCAGGCTCTTTTACCCAAAGTGCACGCCCCATAAGTTCATCAAGAAGTGCGCTAACCATACCACCATGTGTCCTATCAGGATAGCTTTGATGAACAGACTTAAATGTAACAACACTTGCAACCGAGCCATCATCTAAAATGTAAAAAGGCGCTTTTAAGCTGAACGGATTTTCCATGCCACATATCATACAATTTTTGCTGTTGTTTTGCACGCTTATAACTTTCATTTTTAATCCCTTTAATTAAATCAATCGTATATTCCTATTTTTTTTGCCCAAAATTTTGTTATCATCATTATTATATTACTGTTTTGTTGTTTTGTCAACAATTTTATTAAAATAACGCCACAATTTTAATTTTTTGCTTGACATAATTTTTTTGTAGTGATAAAATGTAGGAAAAGTTATACTTTTCATACTTTTATGAAAATTTAAGGGTATAACGAGTAGTTAGGTGGCATTATGCTTGAAAAAGAAGGTAAATACATATTTGGCGTGTGTAAAATTGGCGAAAAAGGGCAAATAGTTATTCCAAAAGATGCAAGAAAGGTTTATAACCTATCAGCAGGGGACACACTTTTGATGCTTGGGGACGCAAAGGGTATAGCGCTAATTAAAACAGATTTTTTTCAGGACTTAGCAGAAGGTATTTTAAATGATAAAAAATAAAAATGAAAATAGAAAAGGCAAAGACATTATAAAAATAGAAAACCTTAATAAATGGTTTAAGGATGTTCATGCCGTTAGCGACCTATCTTTAAGCGTAAAAGAAGGCGAACTCTTTGCTTTCTTAGGGGTAAATGGCGCAGGAAAAAGTACGACCATTTCTATTATTTGCAACACGCTTAAAAAGGATAGTGGAAGCGTTTATGTATGCGATATTGACACTAATACCGACAGCGATGACATCAAAAGGAGCATAGGCGTTGTTTTTCAAAGCTCGGTGCTTGATAAATCCCTTTCAGTTAGGGAAAATTTAAGGAATAGAGCATCGCTTTATGGCATTTTTGATAAGGATTTTGAAGATAGACTAAACTACTTAAGCCAAATCTTAGACTTTAAGTCCTTTATAAATAGACAGGTGGGCAAACTTTCTGGTGGTCAAAGAAGAAAAATAGATATTGCAAGGGCAATTATTCATAGCCCAAAAATTCTTATTTTAGACGAGCCTACAACAGGTTTAGACCCACAAACTAGAATTACAATGTGGAATGTTATAAACGATTTAAGACAAAAAACAGGCATGACGGTGTTCTTGACCACGCACTATATGGAAGAAGCGTCTGATGCCGACTATGTCGTTATTATCGATAGTGGTAAAATCGTTGCCGAAGGCACCCCACACACTCTTAAAAGCAACTTTGCAAAAGACTATATCACCATTTATGGCATTGATGAAAATCAAGCAAAAAGTTTAGGGCATAGTTACGAAAAAGTAAACGATGGTTATCGCTTTAGCGTAAAGGATACCACCATTGCCACCGAGTTAATTATTAAAAACCCAGACCTATTTACCGATTATGAAGTAGTTAAGGGCAAAATGGATGATGTCTTTTTAAATGTCACAGGCAAAAAACTAATGGGGGACAACTAGTATGAAAATATTGTTAAGCAATGTCAAAAGACATGCTAAATTGTTTTTTAAGGACAAAGGTTTGTTCTTTACTTCGCTTATAACCCCACTCATTTTGTTAGTGCTATACGCAACCTTTTTGTCAAATGTGTATGAAGATAGTTTTAGGCAGGTGTTTACTAAAGTAGGGGTAAGCATTTCGGATAAGCAAATGGCAGGGCTTGTTGGTGGGCAGTTAATGTCTTCACTTCTTGCAGTATCTTGCGTTACCGTTTCTTTCTGCTCTAATATGCTTATGGTTCAAGATAAATTTAACGGTGCTTATAATGACCTTATGATGACCCCACTTAAAAGGTCAAGCCTAGCACTCTCTTATTATATTTCAACCACTATTAGCACGCTTATAATTTGCTTAATTGCTTATGCTGCTTGTCTAGTGTATGTCGGTGTTGTGGGTTGGTATTTGACGGCTAGCGATATTTTGCTTTTGCTTCTTGACATATTGTTGCTAACAACTTTCGGCACGGCACTATCTTCGGTTATAAACTATTTTTTAAGTTCGCAAGGTCAAGTTTCGGCTGTCGGCTCTATAGTTAGTTCTTGCTATGGCTTTATTTGTGGCGCATATATGCCACTATCCCAGTTTGGTGCAGGCTTAAGAAACGCTGTTATGTTCTTGCCGGGCACTTATGGAACAGCGCTTATTAGAAACCATTCTCTTAACAGCGTTATAGAAACATTGCCACCACAGGCTGTAAAAGGATTAAAGGATTCAATCGACTGCAATATTTATTTCTTTGGAAATAATGTAGAAACCGGCACTATGTATTTAGTTATATCGATTAGCATTGTTGCACTTATAACTGCCTATGTCCTAATAAATAAATTCTGTAAAAAAATCAAAAAATAATATGAATACTTATCAAAGTTTACTAAATGATATAAAAAACATCGGCATCCAAAGTGGCGATAAAATTATAATTCACTCCTCGATGAAAAATGTTGGGTTAACTCAAGGTGGTGGAGATACCGTTCTTGATGTTTTTTGCGATTATTTGGGAAAGGAAGGGCTTGTTGTTTTGCCTTGCCATACGTGGGATAGTGTTCAAGCATACGGGAATATTTACGATACAAGCGTGCCATCTAACTTGGGAATTTTGCCTAATCTTTTTAGGGTAAGAAAGGGCGTTTACAGGTCGCTTCACCCAACCCACTCTATGTGTGCGTTTGGCAAAGGGGCTGAGGAGTTTGTGCAAGGGGAGATAGGCAACGATAGTTTTTGTGGCAAAGGCAGGTGTATGAGCAAACTATTTGATATGAACGCAAAAGTTTTGCTCCTTGGCGTAACTTTAACCAGTTGCACTTTCTTTCATTTGATAGAAGAGCAAACGACCCCAAATCATTATTGGTTTAATGATAAACCTGGTATATATAAAATAAAGTTGCCTAACGGCGAACTTTTAGAAAATCCAGTTTATGACACAAAAATAGACACAAGCCATTATTTTGACAATGCATTAAGCGTCGTAAAGCAAGAAAAAACCACAAAGCTTGGCAAGATAGGAAACGCCGACTGCATTTTGTTTGAGTGTCAAAAAATTTATCCTTTAATTGAAGGTTTAATAAAAAAAGACCCCAACATATTCATGGGGAGCAAAAAATAAAAACAAAAAAAACGGATAGAGTTTCTATCCGTTTTTTTGTTGTAATTCAATTATTGTTTTTGTGGTTTCACCCACCTTTATTTTGTCTGAAATGGCAATTCCGAAAATTGCCAAAACGTCGCTACCTACAGCAAGTAGGGGGATACTATCTCTTTCTAAGAGTGGAATTTTTTTATCGGTTAAATAATCGCTTAAACTCTTTGTTCCACCACCGAACTTAGTGAACCTATCACTATCACGGCGAGTGCGAATTACTGCATCATTTGGAATTTTATCCTTATCGGCAAAAAGTCCGTTCTTTATATCCACAACTTTATTTATCTTTGTTATAAAAAGTGTTTCATCATCAAAGGCAATTTCGCCCAAAGAAAAAGGTATAACGATATCGGTGTTTTTTAGATTTTTATAAAAAGTTATTTTGTCGTATTCTTTTATGGCAACGATATTATTTTTAAGCGAAACCTTTGTCCCGTTTATGCTATCCACAAGCATAATAACGCTATCAATATGCGCCTTTTCCCAGTCCTTTGTAACGCCAAGGTGCTTTAGTGCAAGCACGGTTGCTCTTGAGAGTAGTGCCTTATGGATAGGTAGTTTAACGCTGACTTTTGTTTCAAAAAAGTCAAGTTTTTCTAAAGTCTGCTCTTGCATGAACTCATCTTCAAGCCTTGCTATTTGACTAAATCTATAAACGCTTGCTTCTGCTTCAGGAAAAACCTTTTCTATCTCAGTCAAAATATTTAGCCTTATAGCATTTCTTGTATATTTATCATCAAAGTTGGTTTGGTCGGTGACATATGGTATATTGTTTTTTTCTAAATAATCGGTTATTTCTTGCTTAGAAATGCTAAGTAGTGGTCTAATAATCTTGTTTTCAAAATTTTCATCAATACCTGCAAGACCTTTCAAGCCACTGCCACGGAAAAGGTTAAACAAAACAGACTCAAAGTTATCTTTTTGGTGGTGTGCCGTTGCAACCTTGTCGCATTTGCCTTCCTTAATTGCTTGATTGAAAATTTGATAGCGCAAAATTCGCCCAGCCTGTTCAACCGAAAGGCTGTGCTTCAATGCATATGCCACGCAGTCCACCGAATAGGAAAGTAGTGGAATGCCGTTTTCTTTGCAATAGTTTTTAACAAACTCAGTGTCGCTTTTTGACTCATCGCCACGAATGCCATGCTCAATGTTTATTGCAATTACTTTAATTTGGTATTTTTTTGATTCGTTTAGCATATAATTAAGTAGTGCCATAGAGTCGCCCCCACCTGAGAGCGCAACGGCAACAGTTTGATTATTGCTAACAAATTTAGTTAAATCAATTTGCATAATTATATTATATCAATAAAAAAATAAAAATTCAAGCAATATTTAATTTTTATTTACAAACGGTTGACAAAAGCAAATTTATAGTATATTATATTAAAGCAATTGAAACAAATCGCGGGATGGAGCAGCTTGGTAGCTCGTCGGGCTCATAACC
>JAZNAX010000025.1:0-2786 GCA_045586765.1 Christensenellaceae bacterium
TTATGAAAATGCAGCAAAAACGGCAAAGAAAGCACATAAAGAAAATATAAGTCTTAAAGAGGCTTGCGTTTCACTTGGATTTTTAAGTGAAGAAGAATTTGACAAAGTATTTCATCCAGAAGAGATGATATAAAAGGGGACGATATGAAATTTAATTATTACCCAGGTTGTACGCTAAAAACAAAAGCGAAAGAACTTGATAAGTATGGTAGAAAGTCGCTTGAAGTTTTAGGTGTAGATTTTGAAGAATTAAAAGAATGGCAATGTTGTGGTGCAGTTTACCCTATGGCTAGAGATGAAATTGCAACAAAGTTATCTGCCGTAAGAACTTTGGCTATGGCAAAGGACGAAGGTGGCAAACTTATAACGTTGTGTTCTGCGTGTCATCACGTACTTAAAAGAGTAAATGATGATATGAAAAACGATGCCAATATTAACTTAAAGGCAAACAACTACTTACAATTAGATGAAGCCTATAACGGCGAAACTGACGTTTTACATTATCTTGAAGTTTTAAGAGATTACGTTGGTTTTGATAAAATTAAAGAAAAAGTAGTTAAACCTTTTAAGGGTGTAAAAATTGGTGCTTACTATGGTTGCTTATTATTAAGACCATCAAGCGTATTAGCATTTGATAATGCTGAAAACCCAACTATACTTGAAGATTTTATCAAGGCAATAGGTGGTACGCCCGTTACTTATCCTTTTAGAAACGAGTGTTGTGGCGCTTATATTTCTATGGGCAATAAAGAAATATCAAAGGCTAAATGTGAAAACATAATGAATTCGGCAAAAGGTCAAGAAATTGAAATGCTTGTAACTGCTTGTCCATTATGTATGTATAATTTAACTGAAAACGGTAATGGTCAAGTTGGGGTAAAATATTTTACTGAACTTCTTGCACAAGCCCTTGGTATTGAGGAGTAATTATGGATAAATTAGAGCAAGTAAAATTAGTAAAAGAAAGAAGTGGAACTGAAACTAGAAAATGTATGGTTTGTGGTAAATGTTCTGGTAGATGTCCTGTATACGACCAAATGGATATTAAACCACATCAGTTCGTTACAATGATTGAAAAAGGCGAAATTGAACAGTTATTAAAAAGTAAATCAATTTACACTTGTTTAAGTTGCTTTGCATGTTTAGAAAGATGTCCAAGGGGCGTTGCGCCCGTTCAAGTAATTGAAGCAGTTAGACAAGAAGCAATTAGGGCAAGTGGCGCTAATCAATTAAATGCAGAAGATATACCAAGTATGGTAGACGATAAAATTCCTCAACAACTACTTGTTAGTTTGTTTAGGAAGTTAAACAAGTAAGGGGGAGAAAAAATGCAAAGAATAGGTGTATTTGTATGTTGGTGTGGTAGTAATATCGCAGCAACTGTAGACGTAGAAAAAGTTGCAAACGTTCTCAAAGCCGAACCGGGTGTCGTTGTATCTGAAAATTATCAATATATGTGTTCTGAAAATGGTCAAGCACTTATAAGAAACGCTATTAAGGAACATAACTTAACGGGCGTTGTAGTATGTTCTTGTTCACCAAGAATGCACGAAGCAACGTTTAGAAAAACGGCTGCTGCTGCAGGTCTTAACCCATACATGGTGGAAATTGCAAACATTCGTGAACAATGTTCTTGGATACATAAAGATATGGAAGAAGCAACCGAAAAGGCTATCGTTTTAGGTAGAACTGCTATTGCTAAGGTTGCATTAAACGCACCACTTGTTCCAGGCGAAAGCCCTGTTACAAAGCGTGCACTCGTTATCGGTGGTGGTATTGCTGGTATTCAAACAGCACTCGACATTGCCGATGCAGGTTTTGAAGTTGATATCGTTGAAAAGAAGCCAACTATCGGTGGTAAAATGGCACAAATCGACAAGACTTTCCCAACTCTTGACTGTGCTGCTTGTATTTTGACACCAAAGATGGTTGACGTTGCTCAAAACGAAAAAATCCGTATTTTCTCTTACAGTGAAGTAGAAGAAGTTAAGGGTTTCGTTGGTAATTTCAATGTTAAAATCAAAAAGAAAGCAAGATACGTTAAAGAAGATGTTTGTACAGGTTGTGGTCTTTGTACAGAAAAATGCCCACAAAAGAAAGTTCCAAACGACTTTAACTTAGGTATGGATACAAAGAGAGCAATTTATATTCCATTTGCTCAAGCCGTTCCAAAGGTAGCAACCATCGATGCAGATTACTGCACAATGCTTAAGACTGGCAAGTGTGGTGTTTGCTCTAAGGTTTGTACAGCAAAGGCTATCGACTATACACAAAAGGATGAGTTTGTTGAAGAAAAGTATGGCGCAATCGTAGTTGCAACAGGCTTTAATCCAATAAGCATGGATAAGTTTGATGAATATGCATATAGCCAAAGTAAAGACGTTATCACATCTCTTGAATTTGAACGTCTTATGAACGCTGCTGGTCCAACTGCTGGTAAACTTTTAAGACCATCTGATGGAAAGCACCCACACACATTAGTATTCGTTCAATGCGTGGGCTCTCGTTGTGCTTCTTGTGCTGAAAAAGGCAAGGAATACTGCTCAAAGATTTGCTGTATGTACACTGCTAAGCATGCAATGCTTACTCGTGATAAATATCCAGATACAGATGTATACGTATTCTATATAGACGTAAGAACACCGGGTAAAAACTTTGATGAGTTCTATCGTAGAGCCGTTGAAGATTATGGCGTACATTATATAAAAGGTATGGTAGGTAAGGTTAGTCCAGAAGGCGACAAACTCGTTGTTCAAGGTTCAGACCTTATTGCAAATAAACAAATT
>JAZNAX010000026.1:0-38722 GCA_045586765.1 Christensenellaceae bacterium
GTTTTGCAAGCAGACTGGCAAGATGTTTGACATTCCCCACAGCCACCTTTTTTAGCGCTTTCACAAAGGTTGCGTGATGCAATAACTTTAATATGTTTCATATTTTCATCCTCCAACATTGATTTCCTATTTATTATATCATAGGTTTTATTTTAAGTCAACAATTATTTAATAACTAATATGTTTTGATTTTACTTAAAAATCTAAACTTTCTAAATACATAGATGCATTTGTTGCTGCGATAGCACCATCTGCAACGGCTGTTGCAACCTGTCTAACAGCCTTTGTTCTGCAGTCGCCTGCAACAAATAAGCCTTCGGTTTTTGTTTTGCAACTTTCATCTGCAATAATATATCCGTTTTGGTCAAGGTCTACCACATTTGCAAATGCCTTATTATCTGGAATTTGACCTATTGCCACGAATACTGCTGGAATTTCGTGTGTTTTGATTGTTCCGTCTGCATCTTTATATTCAATCGCCTTAAGTTCATCTTCACCGATAAAATCTATAACGCTTGTGTTTGGTCTTACTTCGATGTTTTCTTTTGCACGAAGTGCTTTGATAAGCATTGCATCGCCAAAGAATTTATCAAACAAGGTATAAACATAAACCTTTTTACAATAACTTGAAAGTAAAAGTGAATATTGAAGTGCTGTGTTAGCATCGCCGATTACTGCAACTTCTCTGCCTTTATAAAAAGCACCGTCACATATAGCGCAGTAGTATACCCCCCTACCCACTAAATCATCTCTATCAGATTTTGTGCGAAGGTGTTTATGCTTTACGCCAGATGCTATGATAACGCTCTTTGCTTCATATTCGTTAAACTCTGTTTTGATATGAAAAACTTTATCTTCAGTTTTAACTATGTCAACGGCTTTTTCTATTTCTACATCGGCACCATGAAAAGTTATTTGTTCAAACAAGTTATCAGCAAACTTTTCGCCACTGATTTCTTTTATTGATGGGTAATTTTCAAGTCTTGGTGAGTTTGCAATTTGACCACCCAAACTTTCGCTTTCTAAAACTAAAACCTTTTTACCATTTCTTAAAGCGTATAGCGCAGAGGTCATACCTGCTGCGCCTGCGCCTATTACAACTAAATCGTACATAATTTATTATTTGCTCTCTATATATTTTCTAATTTCGCTTGCGTTGTCATAAGTTTCATAGCCGTTGCCATTTGGAACTAATAATGTTGGGGCTTTTTTGATGCCGAACTTTAATGTTGTGTCCTTATCTTCTTCAGCATTGATAACTGTATATTTAACGCCTGCCTTGTCTAGCATCATTTTACTTGTCTTGCAGTTAGGACATCCGTTTCTTGTAAAGAGAATAGGTCCGTTTATTTCAACTTCTACTGCGCTTTCTTTCTTTTCGCAAGCACATTGTTCTTTTGCCACAAATTTAGAGTTGTCTATATCATAAACCTTTCTATCTTCAAACTCTTTTCTCTTACCATCGTTCCAGTTTTGAACAGGACGATAATAACCTGTAATTCTAGAATAAACTTCTGTCTTTTTACCACAAGTTGGGCATTCATAAACTTCGCCTGCAATATAGCCGTGGTCTGCACATACTGAGTATGTTGGGCTCATTGTGTAGTATGGAAGTTTGTAGTTTTGAGCAATCTTTCTAACAAGGTTTGCTGCACTCTTCCAATCAGGGAGTTTTTGACCTAAAAAGGCGTGGAATACTGTGCCTGATGTGTAAAGTGTTTGTAATTCGTCTTGAATATCAAGTGCAGTAAAGATATCAGCAGTGTAACCTACAGGAAGGTGTGAACTGTTTGTATAGTATGGAGCATTATCATTATCTGATGCTGTGATAATGTCTGGATATCTCTTTCTGTCGTGCTTAGCAAGTCTAAATGATGTTGATTCTGCTGGTGTTGCTTCTAAGTTATAAAGGTCACCATACATTTCTTGATAATCAGAAAGTTTATTTCTCATAAAGTTCAAAACGTCTTTAGTGAAGTTTTGTGCTTTTGCATTAGTTAAGTTTTCGCCAATCCACTTAGCGTTTAAGCACGCTTCGTTCATACCAACAAGACCGATTGTTGAGAAGTGGTTGTTGAATGTGCCTAAATATCTCTTTGTGTATGGATATAAGCCGGCTTCTAAAAGTTTTGTAACAGTATCTCTTTTAACCTTTAATGAACGAGCAGAAATATCCATCATCTTCTTTAATCTGTCATAGAATTCTTCTTCTGTCTTAGATAGATATGCAATTCTTGGCATGTTGATAGTAACAACACCGATAGAACCTGTGCTTTCACCACTGCCGAAGAAACCACCTGACTTTTTACGGAGTTCTCTTAAGTCAAGTCTTAATCTACAGCACATTGAACGAACGTCACTTGGTTCCATATCGCTGTTGATATAGTTAGAGAAGTATGGTGTGCCGTATTTTGCTGTCATTTCAAACAAGAGTTTGTTGTTTTCTGTTTCTGACCAGTCAAAGTCACGAGTAATTGAATATGTTGGGATAGGATATTGGAAGCCTCTGCCATTAGCATCACCTTCAATCATAATTTCGATAAACGCTTTGTTTACCATACCCATTTCTTCTACGCAGTCTTTGTATTTGAAGTCCATTTCCTTGCCACCAACGATAGCGTTCATTTCAGCAAGGTCGTTTGGAACTACCCAGTCAAGAGTAATGTTTGTAAATGGAGATTGTGTACCCCATCTGCTTGGTGTGTTTACACCATATATGAAAGATTGAATGCATTGTTTAACTTCTTTATATGTTAAACCATCAACTTTTACAAATGGAGCAAGATATGTGTCGAATGATGAAAATGCTTGAGCACCTGCCCATTCATTTTGCATGATTCCTAAAAAGTTTACCATTTGGTTACAAAGTGTAGATAAGTGGCTTGCTGGTGATGATGTGATTTTGCCTGGAACACCACCTAAACCTTCTTTAATAAGTTGACGAAGTGACCAACCTGCACAGTAACCTGTGAGCATAGAAAGGTCGTGAATATGGATGTCTGCATTTCTATGTGCATCGCCAATTTCATCATCATAAACTTCTGAAAGCCAATAGTTTGCTGTAACTGCACCACTGTTTGAAAGAATTAAACCACCAACAGAGTATGTTACCGTTGAGTTTTCTTTAACACGCCAGTCTGCAACCTTTAAATAGTCGTCAACAACCTTTTTATAGTCAACGATTGTTTCGCCTATGTTACGAACTTTTTCTCTTTGTTTACGATAAAGAATATAACTCTTTGCAATATCCACATAGCCTGACTGAATTAAAACAACTTCGGCACTATCTTGAATATCTTCTACATTGATAACGCCATTTTTGATTTTCTTTGAAAAATCTGCAGTTACCTTAAGTGCAAGTGTGTTTAAAATGTCAGCAGTATAATCTATCTGCTTTGCATTAAATGCTTTTGATAATGCCGTTGTGATTTTTGACATATCAAATTCAACAATTTTACCGTCTCTTTTCTTTACCTGAAACATATCCCTTTTCTCCTTTAATGTTTGTCTTTTTGTGAGCTTTCTAAATATACCACATCTAGTATGCCCGTGTCAACAAAATACGGCATATTTTGTAAAATTATTTTAACAAAAACACAACATGTTGTGTTGCAAACAAAAATACCACTCGCCTTAAACGAGTGGTATTTTAAGTTGATTACTGAGTTTTTTACATATCGATAACTCTTAAAATTCTTTGGTTTTTAAACACTAGAAGAATGTCTAAAATCCAAATGATGTTCCAGCCTAAAACTAAACGCAAGATGGCTGCAACAAACTTACCTTCTTGCAAACGTGTTAAAATTCCTAAAACACAAGAAGTAATAGGTATAATTGCTAAAATTAAACTAACAATCCATTCTAAACCAAAATAGTCCTTTTTTTGTGCCATAACCTTAAAGCCTCCAAATATTTATTAGTGTATATATTATAATATATATATTATTGTATGTCAATAATGTGCAAAAAAATAATTTTTAAATTATTAAATAAATACACTTGATTTTACAGCCAAAATATATTAAAATAGGCTTTAGACTTTTTGGAGAGGTGTCAGAGTGGTCTAATGTGCACGCTTGGAAAGCGTGTATGCCGAAAGGCATCGGAGGTTCAAATCCTCTCCTCTCCGCCAAAGAAATGAAAAACCCTGCACTTTTTTTGTGTAGGGTTTTTAGTTTTTAAAAAACTTAATCAGTTATAGATGGAAAGTTCTTTGCTTCTTCTTTAAGATATTCTATAAACATTCTTGTGCTTTTTTTGATTGTTTTGTTTTTTGGCAAAATGGCATAAATTTTTCTATATGAATTAGGTATTTTTGTAAACACTAATTGGTCGGAAAAATTTACTCGCCAAGAATAAGGAACTATCGCCACGCCAAGCCCTATTTCAACAAAATTTCTTACATATTGTGCGCCGTCAGTTTGAATTGATATGTTTGGATAAAAACCTTCTTGAATACATATAGAAAGTGTTGCTTTGCATTGGTGATGTTCTTTATTTGCCGTTATAAAAGGTTGGTCTTTTAAGTCTGCAACTGAAAGGTTTGGCTTGCTTGCAAGCGGATGGTTTTTTGAAACGATAATAGCATACATATCTTGAGCAAGCAAAAATTTTTTATCATATTCACAGTCTAATTGCGTGGATATTAAAATATCGTAATCAAAATCAACTTCTTTTTGGTCACGAACAATAAATTTCACTTTTGGGTAATCTTCAATAAATTTTCTAAGCGCCCTTGTTGGAATATTTTTGTTGCCAAGTAAAAGTAAACTTATACTTCCCGAAACTTCTTTTTTGCTGTCGATTACTTTTTCTTTTGCATTATCTAACATTGACAATGCTTTTGAGCAATAATTATAAAAATTTTTGCCATCATCGTTAAGCACAATTTTGTTCTTTTTATGCTCAAAAAGTTCTATACCAAGCTCTTTTTCTAACCTTTTAATAGTTTGTGATATATTTGAAGTTGGAACAAAAAACTTTCTTGCCGTTTTTGATAAATTTTGCGATTCAGCAGCGTCGCAAAAATAACGTAATTGTAATAAATCCATTTTTTCACCTAAATATTTTTTAATATTTTAACACGAATTTGCTTTATGTGTCAAGTGAAAGCAACGTTAACTATTTGATAAAATAAATTAAAGCATCAACATTGACTGCATATTTATATAATGTTATAATATTTTTACTAGTATTAATTATAATAAAGGAGAATTACATGAAAACAAAAACTACAAAAATATTATGTTTTACTTTTGTTTTAAGTCTTTTGTTAAGTGCGTTCTGTGTTTTTGGGACTGGTTGTGATAATCACACTCACACGTGGAGCAATGGTGAATTAACCAAGGTTGCAACTGATACTGAACAAGGTAAAATTACTTACACTTGCATCAATTGTAAAGAAAAGAAAAGCAAAACTATTGAGGCAGGCACAAAAATTACTACTCGTGCAGACCTTGAAGAAGCCGTTGTTGATGCAGCTTGGGCTTATTATATGAAAAAAGAGGCAATTCAATATGACTCTATAGAATTATCTATGGTTAGCAAAACTTCTGGTGGTTTATATAGGCACTCAGACGAAGTATCACCTGAATATGGAACAAGCGATACAACAATTTTTAACGTTTGCTCAACTTTTGTATCTGCTGCATATTTAGAAGGAATTGGCCGCTACATTTTTGAAGGTAAATACACACCTAGTGGTCTTTACACTTCAATGCTTTGGGCGTGCGCAGATAACCAACCTGAAGAAGGATATTTCCCAACCACAGCAAGCGTTCCAGACAAGAAAACTGCAAACGATAAAGATGCTGCCGTTTTGCGTTGGGTTGATTGTATTAAATACCCTCAAATAGAAGCAAGTTCTATGGACTATTACAATAATATGTCAGTAAATAAGTCTTCTGCTTTTACCGATTGGTATAAAGAAGGCAAATTGCAATATAAATATAATAAGACAGAACAAATTTACGATTATTATCTCAACGGTGAATGGATATATGAAGGCGACGTTAAGGACTTAGTTCGTGATTATATTAACAAGAAAGTTGATGGAGAATACGTAAATTTACGCCCTGGTGATATTTTCGTGGACGAAGACCATGCTGTTATATATGTTGGAAATGGCGTAGTTTTAGATTGCTATGGCACAAAATATAACACGACAACAGGTACAGACAGAGTTGAAACCAACGCTGTATATGGAAGAATTTCTAGTGTTACAGATGAATTAAAAAGTGCTAAAAGCAATTTTGCATTAGTTAGACCAATAGACTTTTATGCACAAGATTTTGATGGCGATAAAGGTAACGACGTGGTTATGTATAACGGAGAAATGTTGGATGTGCCTGAATCAACAAAAAGCCGTATTAAATACCCTGCTATGGATATAAATAGAACTGTTGATGCAACGCCTTACGGCGCTGTTTCTCAAGGTGACAACCTAACTTATAGAATAGCAATAACAAATAACACAATGGACGAAAAATATGCAAGTTGGCGTAAACTTGCATTAAACACTGGAATAGACTATGCTAACTTGAAAGTTACTGAAAAAATCCCAGCGGGCACACAGCTTGTTAGTGCAACAGGTAATTATCAATTAGATAACGGTGTTTTAACTTGGATAGTAAACGTTCCTGCCCAAACAAACCAAAACTGCGTTGAACTTTCTTATACAGTTAAAGCAATTGGTCAAGTTGGCAGTATGATTGTAAACGATGGTGGCTTTGTTGATAATATTCCATCAAACTCTATTTCTAACGTAATAGGCAAAAAGAAACTAGATAACACGCAAATGGAAATTTTAACAACTCTTGCAAATGCCGAAAATACTAACGGCTGGAGTGCTTATGGCTCAGGACTTGATTTTGCAGAAAACATTTATAAGGCTATGAACGTTAACTTAGAATTGCCTAGCATTGAAAATATAATCCAAAATCTCTTTACTCCTACTTATATGGAAATACCTAAACTTTCCATTTATTATGGAGAAGTTATCAATGCAACTATGTATAGATTACAAAAAACTGTGGCTAGCGACTTTGTTACTACTAAGCAAATGCTTGTAAACGGATTTTATGGTGGATATCGTTCATACTTTATTGATATAGAAAAATTCAAAGATGTTGGTATTGATAATTTTGATTTTGAAAAAGAGTGCAACAACTCTATATTAGACCCTAGACTAAACTTCCTTGAAATTGGCGACATAATCGTTTATGCAACGGCAAAAAATAGAGGTGCAACAACCCTAACAAGCCAAGTTTCTGAATACACAATTCTTATATATGCTGGAAACAACACCTTGCTCCGTGCAAAAACTAACTTAGATAGCACTACCGAATACAGCATATTAAAAGGTGACTTAGCAAAAGCCGAACTTGTATCGTGCTTTAAAAACACTAACGATTTGTTCTTTAACTTAAGACCTTCTCAAGTTATGAACCTTTCAAACTAAACTAAAAACTTAAAAGGCTATCGAAAGATAGCCTTTTTTATTTTATTTGAAATTTTTACTTTTTTATTATACTGCTTTCATTTTTAAGTGAAAGCAGTATTGATTTATTTGATAATACAAATTAAAGCATCCACATTGACTACATACTTATATAATGTTATAATATTTTTACTGGTATTAATTATAATAAAGGAGAATTACATGAAAACAAAAACTACAAAAATATTATGTTTTACTTTTGTTTTAAGTCTTTTGCTAAGTGCGTTCTGTGTTTTTGGAACTGGTTGTGATGACCATGCTCACACATGGAGCAATGGTGAATTAACCAAGGTTGCAACTGAATCGCAAACAGGAACAATTACATACACCTGTACTAGTTGTAAAGAAAAGAAAAGCGAAACTATTGAGGCAGGCACAAAAATTACCACCCGTGCAGACTTAGAAGAAGCTTTAGCCGAAACAGCGTGGGCTTATTACATGAAAAAAGGGGCAATCCAATATGATAACATCCAAGTATCTTCTATTAAGCATACTTGGGGTGGATTAAACAGATCTTCATATGAAGTTTCGCCTGAATATGGAACGGATGATACAACAATATTTAACGTTTGTTCTTCTTACGTTGCATCAACATACGTAGAAGCTATTGGTCACAGAATTTTTGAAGACTTATATTCACCTTACGGACCTTATTGTACTTTGCTTTGGGCATGCGCAGACAACCAACCTGAAGAAGGTTATTATCCATCAACAGCAACAAAACCTGATAAACTTACTAAAAACGATGTAGATGCTGCCGTTGTGCGTTGGATTGATTATTATAATTATGCTAAAGATAGTACAGATGCAATCACTTATGACAACAATATGTCGGTTCATAAATCAACTGCTTTTACCGATTGGTATAAAGATGGCAAATTGCAATATAAATACAACAAAAAAGATGGCGTATATGAATATTATCTAGATGGCGAATTTATATATGAAAGCGAAGTTAAAGATTTAGTTCGTGAATTTATGAAAAAGCAAGTTGACGGTGAATACGTTAATTTACGTGCTGGAGACATCTTCCTTAGCGAAAACCACGCTGTTATATATGTTGGAAATGGCGTTGTTTTAGACTGTTCTGGTAAAAAATATATCCCTTCAGAAGGGACAGACCGAGTTGAAAATCCAGACGGCGCTGTTTTTGGAAGAGTTTCATCAGTTATATCAGAACTTAATAAAGCTAAAAAAACTTTCGTTTTAATTAGACCATTAGAATTCTATGCACAAGATTTTGACGGCAACATGGATAACGATATTGTTAAAAATGATGGAGAAATGATAGAAATTCCTGAATCAACAAAAAGCCGTATTAAATTCTCTGCTATGGATATAAACAGAACTGTTGACGCAACGCCTTATGGAGCAGTTTCTCAAGGAGACACACTCACATATAAAGTTGTAATTACAAACAACACAAAGTACCAAAACTATGTAAATTGGTTAAAAACTTCAAACAACCCTGGAAAAGACTATAACAACTTAAAAGTTACAGAAACTATTCCTCAAGGCACAGAATTTGTTAGTGCAAATGGTGAGTATCAATTAAATAACGGCGTTTTAACTTGGATGATAGACGTTCCTGCACAAAGCTCTGTTGAAATTTCTTACACAGTTAGAGCAACTGGTGCTGTTGGCACTATGATTACAAATGATGGTGGCTTTGTTGATAACATCCCATCAAATTCTATTTCTAACGTAATAGGCAAAAACAAATTAAACTCTTCTCAAAAAGAATTCTTAACTGCCCTTGCAAATGCTGATAATGCAAATGGCTTAAGCGCTTATGGCTCAGGTCTTGATTTTGCAGAAAACATTTATAAAGCTATGAACGTTAACCTTGATTTGCCAACTATAGAAAATATAATCCAAAATCTCTTTACTCCTACTTATACAGAAGCAACTGCGCTATCTGTTTTCTTTGGAGAAGTTATAAAAACAGACATGTATAGATTACAAAAAACTGTGGCTAGCGACTTCGTTACTACTAAGCAAATGCTTGTTAATGGATACTATGGTGGATATCGTCTTTATTTAACTGATATAGAAAAACTCAATGAAGTTGGACTTGACAACTTTGATATTGAAAAAGAGTGCAATGGTTCAATTTTTGATTTCAGTCTTAAATACCTTGAAGTTGGCGACATAATAGTTTATGCAACAGCACAAGATAGAGGTATAACAACCCTATCAAGCGCAGTTTCTGAATACACAATTCTTATATATGCTGGAAACAACACCTTGCTCCGTGCAAAAACTAACTTAGATAGCACTACCGAATACAGCATATTAAATGGAGACTCAGCAACGGCAGAAATCGTAAAATGCTATAAAGACACAAATGATTTGTTCTTTAACTTAAGACCTTCTCAAGTTATGGACCTTTCAAACTAAACTAAAACTTAAAAGGCTATCACATGATAGCCTTTTTTATTTGTTTTTTTCCAAATATTTAATAATATAAAAAAATTTTTTGATATTTTTTGTTTAAGTTTTATTGCCTTTTGGGTTTGTTTATTATATAATGTTTTAGCACAAAGGAGATTGTTTATGAAATTATTTGAACCTAAGGTTTTATCGGCTTTTAAGGGCTATAAAACAAAAGACTATCTTTCGGACATAATTGCAGGCGTTATCGTTGCAATCATTGCGCTTCCACTATCTATTGCGCTTGCCATTGCTTCGGGTGCAAGACCAGAAACCGGACTTTTTACAGCCATTATTGCTGGGTTTTTTGCTTCGCTTTTAGGTGGCAGTAAAGTTAACATAACAGGACCGACTGCAGCATTTGCCACAATAGTTGCTGGTATAATACTCACTCAAGGTATGGATGGGCTTTTCCTTGCTACAATTATGGCAGGCATTTTGCTTATCCTTATGGGTCTTTTAAGAGTTGGCTCACTGATAAAGTTTATTCCACACTCAATAACTGTTGGTTTTACTTCTGGCATAGCAGTAACCCTTGCAATAGGTCAACTTAAAGACTTTTTTGGACTTACCTATCCTGCTGGCACAGTTGCCATTGAAACAACCGAAAAACTTTCTTTAATAGTTGAGCATTTTTCTACCTTTAATTTTTGGGCGTTTGGCGTTGGACTTCTTGGACTTGCAATTCTTATTGTTTGGCCAAAGATTTTCAAAAAAATTCCTGCATCGCTAATAGCCGTTATCGTTGGCGCACTCGTATGCCTTATTTCAGTTGTTAATGCTAACACAATCGGTTCGCTTTATACAATATCATCTGACCTTCCAAAGTTTAGTCTTCCTGAGATTACGGGTGAAAGAATACTTGCACTTCTTCCTAGTGCATTTACCATTGCCCTACTTGCTGGTATTGAATCGCTTTTATCTTGCGTAGTTTCTGACAAAATGGTTGGCGATAAACACAACTCTAACACAGAACTTATAGCACTTGGAACAAGTAATATGCTTGTTGGCTTTTTTGGTGGAATACCTGCAACGGGCGCAATTGCAAGAACGGCAGCAAACGTTAAAAATGGTGGTAAATCTCCACTTTCTGGCATGGTGCACGCAGTTGTGCTTTTACTTGTGCTTGTTGTTTTAATGCCACTTGCATCTTATATCCCTATGCCTATTATTGCAGCGATTTTAATTATGGTTGCATATAACATGAGCGAATGGAGACAATTCGTTAGTATTTGCAAGAGCAAAGAGTGGAACAACATTTTAGTTCTTGTTATAACATTTGCACTAACCGTTATATTTGACTTAGTTAAAGCAATTGCTGTTGGTCTTGCTGTTCATTATTTAATAGTTCTTATTAAATATATAATTGCAAAACGCAAAGAAAAACAAGAAAATAACTAATTAACTAAAATTAAAATTTTATCAGCACGGATACTTCCGTGCTGATTTTTGTTTTTATAGACAAAACGCCTGATTTAACACAAATTCTAAAAAGGGTATTGATATTTGAATAAAGTTATAGTATAATTATTATAGTAAATAAAAAGTGACATTTACTTAATACATATATAAAGGGGGCTAAAATGAATATAATTACTATTAGCAGAGAGTTCGGTAGTGGTGGTAGAGAACTTGGAAAAAGGCTTGCAGAAATTCTTGGTTATGACTATTATGACAGAGAAATTATCACCGAAATTGCAAAAAGGCACAACGTTGATGAAGATTATGTTGAACACACGCTAAATAACCACGTGTGGCAAACGTATACCCTATCTTTCCACCACTCTTTTATGTCACCAATATACATTAACGCACCTGACGTTAACCTTTTGAGAGAACAAAGACTTGTTATTGAAGAAATTGCTAATAATAAGAAAAACTGCATTATTGTTGGTAGAAATGCAGACGTACTTCTCCACGACAAAAATCCACTTAACCTATTTATTTGTGCTGACATGGATTCTAAAATTAAGCGTTGCCAAGAGCGTGCAACGGGCGATGAAAAATCTTTCACCTATAAGCAGTTCAAAAAGATGATTAAACGAATAGACAAAAATCGTGCTCGCACCCGTTATCTCATTGCCGATGGCGAGTGGGGAAACAGAAATTCTTATCATTTGATAATAAACACAACCGACTGGGATATTGAGCAACTCTCTATTGCCCTTGCTGAGTTTGTTAAAAGATGGTTCAAAGAAGAAGATGCTAAAAAATAAAAAGAAAATGCAGTTGACTTTCAACTGCATTTTTATTTTGCATTTTTCTCTTTTACCTATTCACTAATCTAAACCTTAATCTAAACCTTCAAAATTTGGGACTCTGCCTTCAATAAAGGCTGAAATTATTTCTTGTTGGTCTAAATCATAACTATTATAAACATCGGTGTCTTGCTTTGCAAGTGTTGCGACCTGACGCATTGAGCGACAGTTATTATCTAAATTCCAACTTGAATAAATAATTTTTTGCCTGCCATTTTCGGTATATTTTATAAAAGGTCTTGAAACAACCAAAATATCTATTATTCTTTCTAAGGAACTATAATCACCACCAAAAGCACAACTATAAGTATAATATCCACTTTGTTGATACGACTCTGGATTGTTCCAGTGATTAGAAGTTATCACTTCTATATTGCCGTCTTCTGGAATACCTTTAATAGTAAACTCTCCCACAGCCACAACCTGCTTTCTAGGAGCAAAAACCATACCTACGCTTACATTTTCATAATTGTCTATAAAGGTTTTATAAATATCGGCATCAATTTTTGCAGTAAAACGAAGCAATAAAACATTTCTTTCTAAAGATATTGATGCTCCATCATAAACACTGATAAAGTTTTTGTGTGCATAAACATCGTCTATACCAACAGTGCCATTATTAGCATCGATTTCAATGGAGATTTTTATTTTCTTTACATTATCGCCTATCTCAGCCGTTACGAAAGTTTCTTGCCACATGCCAATAAATTCTTGCTTGCTAACAACTATCTCGCTTTTATTTAATGACACAAGTTCTCCATTAGCATCAAAGTTCTTAACCACAATAGCACAACTATCATCAATGTTAGAAAATATAAACTTAACACCAAAAATATATTCAGCGCTTTCTATATCAATAAAATCCTCGCTCTCTACAGAGTATGTTGCCTTTTCAAACTGCCAATAATTGATTTTGTCATAAGCATCAGTTGAAATTATATTTACATTATCAACATCAAAATCGCCATTATTTATTATCCAATCGGTTGCAAAAGGTTTATTAAACTGCTCAGAATTAGTGTTTTCAAAACTAGAATTATTTACATCTAAGAAAATAACAGAACTAGCAAAAGCATTATTAGGAAGGACAAAAGTGCTTGACAAAACAACAAGCGATAAGACAATTATTAAAAGCATTTTTGATAGGCTTATTCTCTTTGTCATTTTTGCCCTACTCCTTTTGAAAATCTTTTGCCTAATTATACCACACTAATCCTAAAAAATAAACAAATTTTAACAAATTTATTTATTTTTATAAATAAAAGCCCCCACCAAAAAAGGTAGGGGCTAAAATTTTATTGTTCTTGACTATTTTCACTTGCAAGTTGGCTGTCAATATTTCTTTGACTGATTTTGCCTTCTGGGTTGATTTCACCAGCACGAGTTAAAGCAACTTTTGTAAGGAACGGACCAACGATTTCATAAATAAGCACTGAGAATAGTGTTAAGTTTTGAACTAACATGCCTATTGTTCCACCCAATTGCCCTGCCATAATTGCCATACCTAATGCAACGCCTGCTTGTGGGAAAAGTGTTATACCTAAATATTTAACAATGTTCTTTTGGCTTTTAGCAAACTTTGCACTAAGTGATGCGCCGTAATATTTACCAAAGCAACGGAAGATTATATACACTAAACCGATTAAAACGATTATGCCGTCAGTTAAAACTAACAAGTTGAGTTCAGCGCCACTTATAACGAAGAATAGTATGAATATCGGAGCAGTCCATCTATCAAGCCTATCCATAAGTTGTTCTGAAAAATCACAAATATTACAGAATATTGTGCCGAGCATCATACAAGTTAAAAGCGATGAGAACTTAAAGTGTACCGAGCCGATTTTGAACTCTATCATTGAAAGCGAAACTGTTAAAAGCACAAACGCAACGCTCATTGCAAGCCTTTTAGAGCGAGAGTGGAAAAATCTTTCAAAGAAAGTGAACGCATAGCCCATAAGCGCACCCAAACCGATAGATAAAACAACTTCTATGATAGGTTCTACGATAATTGCAAGAATACTTACTTGCCCAGCAACAAGTGCCTTGGCAACGCCAAACGAGATTGAAAACAATACCAAACCAACAGCGTCATCAAGTGCAACTACAGGTAAAAGCACGTCTGTAACAGGGCCTTTTGCCTTATATTGGCGAACTACCATTAGCGTTGCAGCAGGTGCTGTTGCCGATGCGATTGCACCCATAATTATTGCCGCTTCTAGTGGAAATTGCTTTGGAATAATAAAATGTAAGCCTATAAGCACTGCATCTACAACGAGTGTTGTGAACACTGCTTGAAATATACCGATTATTGTGGCTTGCCTTCCTATAGATTTTAATTGAGAAAGCCTAAACTCATTGCCGATTGCAAATGCGATAAAACCGAGTGCAACTTTTGGAATAAGTTCCATAGTTTCTATCATTTCAAAATCAAAACCTAAACCACCCACACCTAGCCTTCCTAAGCAGAATGGTCCGATTAAAATACCTGCAACTAAATATGCTGTTACTGCAGGAAGACCAAATAGTTTTGCAACTCTTGATAGCATTAGCCCTGCAAATAAAGCTATTGCTAAACTTAATAGTATCTCCATAATCTTTTCCTTTTTTTCATCAAAAAACAAGGGTTTTGCCCTTGCTCTTTGATTAACATTTATTTCCTAATATTATATTATTTTTTTCTTAAATCTGTTAACATTTCCTTGCCATATGCAATAATCTTTTCAGCAACGCCGGCTTTGAAGTTTGAAACTCTTGCTTCATAGCCACCTTCATCATAAGAGTCTTGCATTGGGAAATAACCTTCGTGACTATTCACTAAACAGCAAGGTACAACCATATCATAGCCTTCTGTTTGTTTTAATGCACTGCCTATTCCATTAAATGGTTCGCCTGGGATACCAAGTAGAGCAACTTTGCCGATTGAAATTGCACTGAGTAAGAATGGGAAACTTTCAGGACCATGCTCAAGTCTTACCATTCTTGCTGCTTCACATACAACTGTTGTAAGCATCATTGCTTTATATGGAATTTCATCATCTTTGCCTGCTAAATGCAATTCGTGATATTTTTTTGCAAGTGGCATATCTTTTGGGTCTGGAACGTTTGCTGGAATATCATAAGTTCTTTGCAAACATTTAATTTCAGTGTCATCAGTGTAGTTTACTTTATCATAAACTTGCATAACAGCACCTGCAATAACTCTTCCCATATGTCTTGCGTGTCCATATCCACGAGAGCATCCGTCAAAGTCGTTGAACATATCGTTAAAGTCACCACTAGTAGGATGAACGTTAACGTGGTTTACGTCACCTTCTGCGCCGTTAAAGAATATACACTTTGTGTTGTCGATTGCTTTTTCAACAAAACGCCTTGTAAAACCCGGCCAGTCTGCAGAAATTTTGCATCCACCAACAGTGTCTGGGTGGCAACCGAAGTTTGCAAGAACAATTGTTTCAGCATTTTCTCTATCAAAACGGATAACGCTAACGCTATCGTCTGTTTCTCCAATAGGATGAAGAATATCTGGATTGAGAACGCCTGGGTTTGTTTTTACACTGCCGTCTTTCATGCGATATCTTCTAATGAAGGCAATGTTTGGTGCTTTTGCCAAACCATAACCCATTTTTGCTGGTTTTAAATCAGCGAGTGCAAAGTTACTAGCGTCAACGCATCTTTTGATGACAAAGGCTTTATAATCTTCAACCATCTTCAATTCTTCTTCACCACTAACAGGTCTTAACGCAGGACCTGTGTGGGTATGGGTGCTGTGAATAAATAGTTCTTCTCTCTTTAAGCCAACTTGTTCGCAAATAGTATTTTTAAATTCTTCATAATAAACTTTTGCTATACCAATGTTATCAACAGAAAGCATAACTACCTTTTTGTTTCCATCATCAAGTGCGATAGCATTTATTTCTAACTCATCTAGAACGCCGTCAGCATATCTTTTTACTGCATAACCTGAAACAAATATTCCCATTGGTGGAGTGATATTAACTCTACCAAAACCAACTTTTAAATCTGCCATTTTTCTTCTCCATAAACATATCGTTAATATGATTTTAGCACAATTATTTTTTTATAGCAATTATTTGCACATTATTATATAAAAAATTATTAAATTTTTTAGTCTTACTATAGTGGCAATTTTACAGTAAACTTTGTCCTTTCTTTTTCACTAAAAACAGACACGCTTCCGTTATGAAGTTCGACTATCTTTTTAACTATTGCAAGCCCAACTCCGTGCCCACTGCTACCACTATCTATCCTATAAAATTTTTCAAAAACTTTCTCATAATCGGCTTTAGCAATAGTTTTACCACCATTTGTTATGGTAAACACAACATTATCTTTTTCTTCAAATAATTCTATTTCTACCAAGCCACCAACATTTGAAAACTTAATTGCATTATCAACAAGATTTATCCAAACTTGCTTTAACATTTCTTCGTTTGCCGTTATCTCATATTCTTCAAGAGATATCGAAAACTCAATATTTTTTTGTTGCCAATTCTTTTCTAATAGCAATATGCTATTTCTTATTTGTTCAGATAAATTAAACCTTGCTTTTTCGCTTAAAATTCTTTGGTCTTCTATCTTTGATAGGTTTAGCGAGTTTGTAGATAGCGATGTAAGTCTATTTGCTTCTTCAATGATTACATCTAAATATTCTTGTTTTTGCTCTTCTGTTAAATCTTTTTGCTTTAAAAGTTCGGCAAAGCCTTTTATTGACACTATTGGCGTTTTGAACTCGTGCGCATACTCGTTTACAAAGTTTGACCTAAGCATTTGCGTGCCCTTTAACTCTTGTGCAAGTTTGTTAAAGCCGTTTGCAAGTTGCTTTGACTCTTCATTTTTGCCAAGGTCTATTTTAACGTCATAATTGCCTTTAGCAAGTGCACTCATGCCTTCTGCAACCGTGTTTACTGCACCAAGCACAAATTTACTTACTATTATGGTTAAAATAGAGCCAACAATAAAACTTGCCACCAAAAATATAAGTAAAAGTAGCCAGGTCGATAGCGAAAGCATTTCTACATGCAAAATGTCAAGTTTAGCCAATATAAATAGCGTTAAAGCCATAAGCAGATAGGTTGCTATCAGTATAAAAAATACCGATAAAACGAACATGGAACGAATTTTGCTTCGCCTTTTTTTGTCTGTTATATCTTTTGAACTGCCTTTTAAGTAGTTTAACTTCATTTTGATTTTACCGCCTTATATCCCAAGCCCCTTATCGACTGAATTTCAAACTCTTTCCAACCTTCAAAACGCTTTCTTAATCTTGCAATATGCACTGTTACTGTTTCCCAACCCGTATCGCAGTCCATACCCCATATTTCATCCATAAGTTGTATTCTTGTGAATATTTTGTCTGGATAAGAAAGTAATTTAAAGAGTAACAAAAATTCCTTTTGTGGAAGTTCTTGAGTTTCTCCATTTTTTGTAACTGTCAAACTGTCACTGTCAACTATAACATCACCTATGATAATCTTTTTTTCATCATTGATTTTTGCACGGCGAAGCAGAGCCTTTACGTGCAAAAGAAATTCTTCAATGTCAATAGGCTTTGTCATGTAATCGTCAATGCCAACCATAAAGCCTTTCTTTCTATCTTCCACCATGTCTTTTGCAGAAATCATCAAAACGGATAAATCAGCATTTCCATCTCTAAGCGTTTTTGTAAATTCATATCCATCTATATTTGGCATCATTATATCGACTATAGCAAGGTCAATTTTTACTTGGTCTATAACCTTTAATGCTTCTAAGCCGTCACTTGCAACCATTACATTAAAGCCCTGCCTTTCAAGCACAACTTGCAAAAGTTTTCTAATATTTTTGTCGTCATCTACAATTAAAATATTAACCATTTTTTGTCTACCTTTATGTCTTTATATATATTTTATCACTATACATATTTTAAGTCAAGGTTTTATGAAAAAAGGTAATGACCATCTAGTCACTACCTTTTATTTGTTTTTTGTTATTCTTCATCATCTTCTCTAGATATTGATAAGATGTTTTGGTTTGATTTAATCATGCCGTGAATATCGTTTGCACTTATATTTTTATCAGTGCTCACAACTGCAGTAAACACAAATTCTTCGCCTTCTTTTTTGGCACTGATTTTACTAAAACGCTCAACACCAAACATTTCTCTTACCATGTCACTAACATCGCCATTATTGTCCATGAACACAACTTTTATCTTTATAAACTTGCTTGTCTTAAACACCTTAAAGTTTGTGTGCATTACGTATTGAATAAATATTATTAAGGCTGTTGCAACAAGTGAAACGATATACCAGCCTGCACCCACAGCCATGCCGATTGCAGCCGTTGTCCATACCCCTGCTGCCGTTGTTAAGCCGTGTATAGCGTTTTTGCGATAGAAAATCATGCCTGCACCGATAAAGCCTATACCTGGAACTATTTGTGCTGCAATTCGTGCTGGGTCAGAGCCAGAAAAAGCACCGATTGATAAAAGTGTAAATAAGCATGCCCCTAAACACATTATGGTGTGCGTTCTTGGGCCTGCTTCTTTTAGTCGCATCTTTCTTTCTAAGCCTATAGAAAAGCCTAAGGCTATGGCGAGAATAAGCCTTATTATATATTCAATAACTGCTAAGTTTCCACTAAAAACTTCGCCCAAAAATTTTGCTATTATATCCATATTTTCTCCTTAAATTCGATAAATAAATGTTTTGTTTATTATATGTTCATATAATAAGTTTGTCAATAGGTTTTTATAAATTTGTTTTGCTTTTTTATTTTAAAGTTAAAAAAAGAGCAAGATTTTGCCCTTTTTTTGTTATCTTTATTGAAAAATTTTTTATGCTGATTTTTCTTGGTCATCTTGTTTAGGTAGATATTCGCTTAAATTCATAGAACCTATCTCGTTACATCTATTAAGTAAATATTCAATAGCCTTTTCTTTTGTTTGATATTTTTCCATAAGTTCTGAATACATTATAGGCTTATCGAAAACGAATACCTTTTGTTCTTTTCTAAAGTATGAAACCACAATAGGAATATCAAGTGATTTTTTATAGCAAGACTCAGCAAACACCATAAACCCTGCATAAAAACCTTCTAGCGTTGCCAAATAGCCTTTAGAAGAATCTTCTGGATATACAACGATGTTTTCTTTGTTTTGAATAGCCTTATAACTTTCTTTTATCGTGCCGAAAAATCTAACATCTTTATATGTTGAAATTAGGTTTAAGCCTTTATAGAATAAGTTTGTAAGTGGGGTTGCAATCAAGCAAAATAGCCTTGCTAAATGCAAGTTCCAATGCTTTTTCTCGTGGAAGTATACTCGTGTTTGATATTTATACATTTTTATAAGACCTGAATTCATTTCGTGGGCACCCCACATTCTAACAGGCTTATCTAAATACATCTCTAATGACATTGGTGCATCTGTGCCTTCGTGATTGCTTAAAATTAGAGAGCCATCTTCAAAAGGCTTACCCTCAAGATAAACAAACTCTGGCGCTTTATAACGGCATTGCATTAAGGTTTTTAAGCCCCTAAACCACCACTTGCCTCTTTTAACTAATTTCTTTTTTGCCATAACTAGTCCTTAAATTTATATACAATATTATATGGTAATAATATCAAACAAATATTAACTTAATATTAACTTTGTTTAATTGGATAATTCAAATCATCTACCCCTGCCAAAGTAAAAGCACACATGGGGTGCTCTTGTTTGTTTATGTGTTTTGATATTCTATATTTGCTTTCTATAGATGGATACTCGTACGCTTCGCTACCGAGACCTTGTGCGTCCTTGCTTGCCCATCATATGACGGTCGAACAGCGGGTCTCATATAAATCATCTACCCCTGCCAAACTAAAAAGCACCCACACGGGGTGCTATAGTTTGTTTATGTGTTTTGATATACTATATTTGCTTTCTATAGATGGATACTCGTACGCTTCGCTACCGAGACCTTGTGCGTCTTTGCTTGCCCATCATATGACGGTCGAACAGCGGGTCTCATATAAATCATCTACCCCTGCCAAACTAAAAAGCACCCACATGGGGTGCTATAGTTTGGCAGGGGTAGATGGATTCGAACCAACGAAGTGACGGAGTCAGAGTCCGTTGCCTTACCGCTTGGCGATACCCCTATCTTCTTTTACCTTATTTTATCAAATCGTTTATTTTTTATCAAGTGTTTTTTCCTAATTTTATTGATTATGTTTTATTTGTATGTTAAAATAAAAATATATTATTTTTAAGGAGCAATTATGCTTGATTCTTTCGATTATAAAGAGCCACAATGCAAACTTTGCGATGGTAAATCTTTTTATTATCCAGATGAAAATGCACCAAAAGGACGCATTCCCGTTAGCAGAATTATTCAAAAACTTGACGCCTGCTATAATAAAAACGATTATCTTGAAGCAGGTAGATTGCTTTTTTATTGGCAAAAAGAAGCACAATCTCTATTAGACCTTCAAGGTGAACTTTCTATTGTAAACGAACTTTTGGGGCATTTAAGAAAGGTAAGCGATAAAGATAATGGTCTTAAAGCAATAGATAGAGCAAACGAACTTATATCTTTACTTAAGGCTGAAGATAACTTTTCTTCGGCAACCATTTATCTTAATATGGCAACCACCCTTAAAGCCTTTAATAAGCCACAACAAGCACTTACTCTTTATGACAAGGCCTTTGAAATTTACAGCAAAAATGGTGACAAGAGCAAGCCTTTTTTAGCAGGTTTTTATAACAACAAGGCACTAACACTCGTTGACCTTTTAGACTATAGTGGCGCTGAAATGTGTTATCAAAATGCCCTTAAATATTTAGAAGGCGAAACCAAACTTTTAGATGGTGCAATAACTTATGTAAACATGGCTCACCTATACGATAAAATGCAAGAGAAAACTAAGGTGGTTGACTATTTATTTAAGGCTTTTGGACTTTTAACTGATGAAAGCATTATTCAAAATGGATATTATGCTTATGTGCTTGAAAAATGTGCGCCATCTTTTAGGCAGTTTGGGTATAGTAAAATTGCTGATGACTTTGAAAAATTAAGTGGAGAAATTTATGAAAGGACTTGACCTTGCTTTAAGTTATTTTAATGAATACGGCAAACCTATGATTGAAAAAGAGTTTAAGGAATTTGCTGATAAAATTACTGTTGGGCTTGTAGGCGAAGGCTCTGAGTGTTATGGCTATGATGATTTATCTAGTCAAGACCACGATTTTGACATGGGTTTTTGTATGTTTATAACCCAAAAAGACTACGATGAGTTTGGCTTTAAGTTAGAAAGGGCTTATGCAAAATTGCCACGAGAATATATGGGCTTTAAGCGAAAAATATTAAGCCCCGTTGGTGGAGAAAGGCATGGCGTTATAATCATAGAAGACTTTTATAAAAAGTTTTTGGGGGTTAGCGATATCCCAAACGATATAAATTGGTGGTTTTTTGTTCCAGAACACTCACTATCAACAGCAACTAACGGCAAGATTTTTTATGGGGAAAATAGTGATTTTATAAAGGTTAGAAATAATCTTCTTAAAGGATATCCAAAAGATGTTAAACTAAAAAAACTTGCTAAGGCCTTAATTCTTGCTGGTCAATCTGGTCAATATAACTATTCAAGGTGCATATCCCACGGCGAAAGGGGTAGCGCAAGTTTTGCTATTTGCGAGTTTGTTAAAAACTTTATGTCTGCTATATATCTAATTAACAACACATATCAACCTTTTTATAAATGGGCATTTAAGGGGCTTAGAAATCTGCCTATTCTTTCTGAGTGCGAGCCTTCGCTTGAAGGGCTTTTAGAATATGGAAATAGTTTAGATGAATCTAACTTAAAATGCCAAATTATTGAAGACCTTTGTAAAATGCTGATAAATGAACTTAAAAAGCAAAACCTTAGCGATGCAACTTGCTTAAACCTTGAAACGCACGCATACTCTGTAACCGACAAAATTAAAAATGCAGAGATTAGAAATATGCATATAATGGAAGGCTAAACTTTACATCAAAAAAACAAAAAATCGGTTTATTAAAACCGATTTTTTCATTTTGCCTTTTTATTCTTGTAAGTTTTCTCTATCTAGGATAACGCCTTCAGTCGCCTTATGTTTTATTAGCCAATCAATATACTTTTCTCTTTCTTCTATGAGTTTTACTTTTTGTGACATTATGTATTCAACAAGCCCAGCATTATCGTTTATATCTTCTGGGATATAAATTCCTGCAGTAACAGGCTGACCTGGGTCGTGAAAGTCTGTGCCACTCATTTCGATTAAATTATTTTTCTTGCAAAACTCTTTTGCTGGCACGTTATTGTTTACGTGATGAAAGTGTCCGTTAAAACTTTCTGCGCCGTGCATAAACCTTGCATCGCCCACCGTTACCCCCTGCCTGAAAGGGTGCGTTTGATACATAAATAGCCCATTTGAATTTGCAATCTTAAAAAGTTGTTCTTGTGTAAATTCCCAAAGGTTTGCATTATCAAGCAAAAAGTTTTTGTCAAAGCCATAAAGCATATACTCTGTTTTATCGCTATTTAACCTTACTTCAGCGCCATAAAACACCTTCATATCATACTTTTTGCCCATTTCTATAGCACTATCGATTAAGGATAAAAAGTATTTTGCATAGTCTCTAAAACTTTTGCACTCGTGACTTTTGTATTCTGCATAAGAATAATGATTTGTTACAACTATTCCACCATAGCCATAACTTTTATAATGCCTAAAAATTTCTTCTAGTTTGCATAATGCACACCAACTTCCACCTGTGTGTGCGTGTGTTTCAATTCTAATCATAAATATTCGTTTAAGTCCTTAAAGTATCCTAATTGTATGCATTTATTAACTGCTAAGTATAGTGCCGAAGTATCAAACCTTGCATCGTGGAAAGATGAGTTTGTGCCAAACAAGGTGTCCACCTGATTGCTGATGTCTAAGTCGGTAATTCCCACATGCTCACATAATTCGCTGAGTTTTGGGTATTTATAACCTACCCCACTCTTTCTTGGGAGTTTGCAAATAGGAGTAGATTTTTTCATTGAGCAAAATTCGTTTTTAATATAAAATGTTTCATTTAACCTTTCATATTCCTTTCGCATAAACGAAAAATCAAAGTTTGTGTTATGTGCACATATTAAGTCTGCCTTTTCAAAGTCTTTATAAATCTCTTCAAAAAAGAAAGAGAACTTCCTATCCAAAGACAATTGTTTTAATTTTTGCACCGAAAAGCCGTGCACGGCAAGTGCACTTGGCTCTACATAATCAACGCTAAAGAAAAAGTTTTTTGATTTTACGCCTTCTTTAGTTTGCATTATGTATGAAAGTTGACATATTTGTCCGGGATATAACCCCGTTGTTTCGGTATCAAAAAATAATATCATAATTTTAACAATATAGCTGTAATATTTTATAGTTTTGCACTTTGACCTAATATAAAGGGCAAAACGAAAACCGTATTGCCCTTATAAAAGTTTTATTCTTCAATTAAATCTTTATATGCATCTTTGTATCTAACAACAACTTTTGAGTCTTCTGCATATTGGTCATAGATTGTTTCAGTTGCTATTTCATAAGCATGTTCTACATATGTTGATGCAAGTTCGTTATATAACACATATAAGTAATTATTGGTATTTTCATAATCTTTATAATTATTTACCATATAATTAAACTCTTGTTCCCAAGATGTAATGTCAGTATTAGAGAACTTGAATTCTTTACTTAAATATTCTTCTAATGTTTCATAAGCATATCCATTTCCAAAATATTCAGAGAAGAACATGATGTGATATCCATAGTCTGTTGCAACAAGCATAAATGTCTTTTGGTCTTTTTTAATAAGTTTTCTACCAACCGTTGCAAATTCTGGCATCCACTCTTCTTTTTCTGTGCCATCAAGTGTTGGCTTAATAGCATATCCTTTATAAGTGTTAAGCGCTGAGTCGCTGTCGTCTTGAGAGAAAGCAAACATCAATTCTTTAACTCTCTTATCGTAATTAGGTTTTACTGTTGTTGCTATATATTCAGCACGGTCTTGAACTTTTAATTCATCACTTAATGAGCCATCTTCTTTCACAAATTGAGCTGAGCCACCATACAAATATTCGTTAATAATAGAAAGAATTTCGCTTAAAGTAAATTTCTTAACATCATCAACACGATATCTTGCTCTATAATCATCTTCATTTACATCTTGTTCATTTAGGTGAACAACATCACCAAAGAAAGGTAACGCATCTTCACTATTTAGCGTATAATCCCCTGTAAATGCTAAATTGTAGTTTTCATATCCTTCTATTTCAGCACCCCTGCCACCGAAGTCATATTTAGATTCAATCCAACTTGTTCTTTGGTCTTGTGCTGTAATATCCTTAAAGATATTTGCTCTGTCTGTTCTATAAGCACTTAGTTCATAAGCAGGAGAGCCGTTATCTTTTTTGTATTTTTCTTTTAACTCTGCAATTTCTTCAGTCATAGCACTATCGGCTTTTAACAAGATATGATATACCATGCCGTATCCATCTTGTCCATATAAAATAGGGCTATTTGCACTGATGCTTGATATTGCACTATCTAAACTAACATTGTCTTTTTGGTTATTATACTTAATTTCGTATAATTCTTTTATCTTGTTATAATCTATAACACTGCGTGCTTCTTTTTCAATGTCTTCTTGAAGTTTTCCAACAAGAACGCCTTCTTGATAAGAAGTTAAAACTTGATTAAAATATTCAATAGTATCAATTTTGCCGTTTTCATAATCGCCCAAAAGGTCATTTGCTTTTAACGCATTGATTGTCTTAACATACGCATTGTAGTTTGGAACTATTACTTCTTGCCAGAAAGTATCAATATATCTTTGTTTTCTGCTATCTTCTATCTCTGTTTCTACAGTTGCGCCTTTTGGAACAACCCTTACAGAACCCGTATAAGTATCGCCTACTTTATCTTCTGGCTTGTCTTTGATATAACCATCAACAAGTTCTTCAAATTTTAAGTAAGCATTGTATTCGCAGTCGAGAATATCTTCATCATCAAGATAGGTTTCAATTTCCCACTTTTCTTCGCCTGTAATATCTAACTTATCTGCAAAATGCTTCATTGAGTATTGAACGAGAACTGCATTTTGGATTAGAGAGTCTATTACTTCCTTAAAAAGTTCATTTGATGCTGAACTATAATCTCCGGTATTATTGATGTAATTGTTATAAGCAATAACTAAGTCTTGTTTATAAATGGTCTTCATTGGTGCATCGTCAATTTTAACTGTTGCAACAACTTGTTTCATGTCCCTTTCAGTATTCGTTGTTATAAGTTTGCACCCAAAAAGTGATGATAGGCACAAAACCCCAACGAGCAAGATTGTTGTTATTGTAACGAAAAACTTTCTCATAAATAGTCTCCCAAATTAAGTCATAATTGATATTATCCTATAGATTATATACTATCTACCAATTTTTTGCAACTAATTACATTATTTTTTTGGTATTCTAATAAATTTTTGTTAGTTTTTTACTGCACTAACCATAAATGCACGCACAATTTTTAGCATATCAGCATTTGTCTCACTATTTCTTAAAAATTCAATGGCTGGTTCAACCGACATGGATATCTTTACAAAGTCGCTATATTTATCCATCGCATTTTGCAATTTTTCTGATGAAAATATAGAAAAATCGTTCATAATAACAGCCGTTTGGTCTTTAGTAATAACAATTTTTTTAACGCCAAGTTTTGCCCCTAGCATCTTTACAACTGCAATATCTATTAAATTATCAGTTTCTTCTGGCAAACTACCATATGCATCGACAACAGAATTTCTAAACTCAACTTCACTTTCTAGCGAAGATATCTCAGCGATTTCCTTATATGCATCCATTTTTAGGGCATTGCTATCTATATAAGAGTCTGGTATAAATGCAGAAAGCCTTACATCAAGTTCTGGAACTATTTCTTCTTTTCCTGCAATTTCTTCCCTTAAGAGTTTAGAATAAAGTTCATAACCGATTTTATCCATGTGTCCGTGTTGCTCTGCGCCCAAAATATTGCCTGCACCCCTTATTTCTAAGTCTCGCATAGCAATCTTTATGCCACTGCCCATTTCGGTAAACTCTACTATAGCGTTTAGCCTTTCAAAAGCGTTCTGCGATAAGATTTTTTCCCTTTTAAATGTAAAATATGCGTATGCTAGCCTATCGCTTCTTCCAACCCTGCCTTTTAATTGGTAAAGGGTTGAAAGCCCAAGCCTATCGGCATCGATTACTATAAGGGTGTTGGCTTTAGGCAGGTCTAATCCGTTTTCTATGATGGTTGTGGAAATAAGCACGTCGCTTTCGCCACGATAAAACTGCATTATGCTTTGTTCCATAACCTTTTCATCCATTTGTCCGTGCACTACGGTAAATTTGGCATTAGGCAAAAGGGCTTCAATACTGCTTGCAAAATTAAAGATACTATCCACCCTGTTATAGAGAATAAAGGCTTGACCACCCCTATTTATTTCTCTAGTTAAAGCGTCTTTTATTAGCATATCCGTCTGCTCGCAAACATAGGTCTGTACAGGCAAACGCTTTTTCGGTGGGGTGTTAATGGTGCTTATAGACCTTATTCCAGAAAGTGACATGTGAAGCGTTCTTGGAATAGGTGTTGCCGTTAGCGTTATGGCATCAATATTACTTTTTAGAAGTTTAATCTTTTCTTTATGCTCAACGCCAAACCTTTGCTCTTCATCGAGAACGAGTAACCCTAAGTCCTTAAACTCCACATCTTTGCTAAGAAGCCTATGCGTACCTATTACAAAATCGATATCACCATTTTTTAGGCCTAAAATTATTTTGTCTTGTTCTTTCTTGCTTTTAAACCTGTTTAATACTGCAATTTTTATTCCAAAGTCACTAAATCTTTGAACTGCCGTGTTGTAATGTTGTTCGGTGAGTATTGTTGTTGGTGCAAGAAAAGCCACTTGCTTTCCATCTGCAATCGCCCTAAACACAGCCCTAAACGCCACTTCGGTTTTGCCAAACCCAACGTCGCCACAAACCAGCCTATCCATAACCTTAGCACTTGTCATATCATTTTTGATGTCTTGGTTTGCTGTTATTTGGTCAGGAGTATCTTCAAAAGGGAATTTACTTTCGAATATGCCTTGAAGTTCATCATCGTTAGTAAACTTATAACCTTTTAATTCTTCTCTCTCTTGATATAATTTCTTTAGGTCGAAAGACATCTTTTTAATGCTTTCTTTAACCCTTTTCTTAATGTTTTCAAAGTCCTTTCCACCAATTTTAGAAAGGCGTGGCTTTTTATCACTTCCTAAATACCTTGTGAGTATGTCCATTTGCTCTACAGGTATATATAAAATGTCGCCACCATAATATTCTACGGCAATGTAGTCTTTCGTGCCTTCAGTTGAACTGATTTTCTTGTTTCCTAAAACCCTACCTATGCCGTGCGTTTCGTGAACGCAATAGTCCCCCACTTCTGGTGCAGAGAAAAATGTTTGTTTTGCTTTTCTTGCTCTTGAACTTGGTGCTTTTGCATAAAGATTTCCACTACCTATAACGACTGCCTTTTCTTCGTGAAAAATAAAGCCTTTTTCAAGTTTTTGCAGTCTTATGTCAACGCCCCTTAAGTCGCCATTAGTTTCAATGGCAGATGCAATGCCTTTTAAGGAAAGTTCAAAGTTAAACTTATCTGCCCTTTTTACATCGCCCGTGCATACGGTTATCGAATAACCTGATTTTAACCAATTATCAATATCGGTAAACACTTCTTTAAAGTCTAGTTGATAATCGGCAACGCCAGATGTTTGTGGGTTTATTATTTTAAGTGGATTAAAAAATGGTATGGCTGTTGACAGCGTTTGCATTGCAACAAGCCTAAACTTCTTTAACCTTTCTTTAAGGGCATCTATATCCATTAAGTTTTTATTTGCAAACGAAAATACTTCCCCACCATCTAGCAAGGACTTGTACCTTTCGATAAACTCGGTGTAGTTTAAGTTTGCCACTTCGTTTATTAGTTTTGGCTCATCGAATATTACCACCGTTTCATTTGGCAATAAGTCAAATATCGTTGCCGAGTCTTTAGAGAGCACGCCAAGTACATCAAGCCTATCATAGGCTTTGGTTTCAATTAAAAGTTCAATATCATCTAAAAGTTCATTTCTTCTTTGTCTTTGATTCTTGTTTGAACTTTCAATTTCTTCTTTAAGTAATTTCTTAAAAGAGTTTATGTCATCATCGGCAAAAATAAACTCGGTTGATTGCAAGATTTTTATTGTGCTAGCATACCCTAAGTTTTGCCTTGTTTCAACGTCGTATTCTTTAATGGCTTCAATGGTATCCCCAAAAA
This sequence comes from Christensenellaceae bacterium, assembly GCA_045586765.1. GTDB lineage: Bacteria > Bacillota > Clostridia > Christensenellales > Borkfalkiaceae > UBA1259. The sequence goes on from JAZNAX010000026.1 coordinate 28,553, forward strand.
AGTCTATGCGATAAGGATTGCTAGCATTTATTGCAAAAACGTCTAGTATATCCCCCCTAACGGCAAAAGTACCTTGAGAAACAACTGTGTCTACCCTTTGATATCCAAGTTTTATAAGTTCCTTTATAGCATCAGTTTGCTCATAATCGCAATCTTTTTCTAAAGTTAAACTATAAAGTTTTTTAGGTGCTGTTTGCATTAAGGTTTGTGGCAAGGTAATAATAACATCTGCCTTATCTATACCATCTAATGCACTAATTCTATTATAACTATTATCCCTTGAAAAAGCCTTTGTCATTAAAAGAAGTTCATCTTTTGGTGGGATAATAACTGCAGTTTTTCCTGCAATTTCGTTTACGGCTTTTAACGCTGAGTGGGCAGATAGTATATCTTTTGCGATATATAATACCTTGTCATCTAACAGCGAAGTTAAATAATGCTTAAAAGGTTCGCTCACGCCAAAAACCGCCAAAGGTATGCCTTGGCGGATGGACGAGTAAAATTCACTTAAAGAATTTTCTCTGTTTTTTAGTTCTAAAAGTTTGTTAAGCATAATTTACCTAAGCCAAAAAAGGCTTACGCCTTTTTGTTGTAACTTTGCATTATTTGCTCTAAATCTTTTGAATTTGCAAACTCATAAAGCGCATTTGCCGAGAGCGTTAAAGTTTGCTCAAATATAGGTTTATCTTCAGCAGAAATTCCAGAAAGAACATAGTTTATTAGTGGAATTTGCATGTCTTTTAATGGCTTAAAACCTATTCTAATGCGTGGAAAATTGCTATTTCCTAACTTGGCAATAATATCACGCATGCCGTTATGTGTTCCAGCAGAGCCATCTTTTCTTATTCTCACACTGCCCACACTTATATCATAGTCATCATATACAACGATTAAGTCTTTACTTTCTATCTTGTAAAACTTAACGAGTTCGCTAACGCTATCGCCACTTAAGTTCATATATGTTTGTGGCTTTGCAATTATAACCTTTTCCTGATTACACCTAGTTTCTGCAATAAGCGCTTTGCATTGCGTTTTCTTGAACTCTATGCCAAGTTTTTCGCAAAGTTTATCCACACACATAAAACCTAGGTTGTGAAAGGTGTTTTTATACTTGTCATCTGGATTGCCAAGCCCTACGATTAGTTTCATATACTTCTCCAATAAAAAAGCCGTTTTATTAAACGGCTTCTTCTTTTAGTAAATAATTATTCGTAAATTGCTGAAAGCGAAGAATCCGAATAGATGGATGTGATTGCCTTAGCAATAAGTTTTGCAACTGACAAAACCTTAACCTTTGGATTGTTTTTAACTTCTTCTGGAAGGTCAATAGTATCTAAAACAACAACTTCTTTAATTGGTGATGCTGTTAATCTTTCCATTGCAGGGCCACTTAGAACGCCGTGTGTACAACAAGCATAAACTTCTTTTGCGCCGTTGTTTACAAGGGCTTGTGCGCCTTGACAAATTGTGCCAGCAGTGTCAATCATATCATCGAGCATTACGCAACATTTACCTTTAACGTCACCGATAACGTTCATAACTTCAATTGCATTTGCTTTAGGGCGACGCTTATCAACGATAGCGAGAGCCGCATCTACTCTTGAAGCGAAGTTTCTTGCTCTACCTACAGAGCCTACGTCTGGTGAAACAACTACCCAGTTTTCGTCCATTCTCTTTTTGAAATATTTTGCAAGGATTGGTGCGCCGTAAAGGTGGTCAACAGGAATATCAAAAAATCCTTGGATTTGTGCTGCGTGAAGGTCCATTGTTAAAACTCTGTCAGCGCCTGCACTTGTTAAGATATCAGCCACAAGTTTTGCTGTGATTGGGTCTCTTGGACGAGCTTTTCTGTCTTGTCTAGCATAACCGAAGTATGGAATAACTGCTGTAATTCTTCCTGCTGATGCTCTCTTACATGCATCAATCATGATAAGAAGTTCCATAAGGTTATCGTTTACAGGCATTGATGTTGATTGAATAATAAATACGTCTCTGCCTCTAACTGTTTGTGGAAGTGATATACTGATTTCACCATCAGAAAACTTTCCAACTTCTGCACTGCTAAGTGGTAGTCCGAGTTCTGCTGCAACTGCTTCTGCTAAAGGTCTATTAGAGTTGCCAGCCAAAACTTCAATTTTGTTGCCATGTGTAATCATAAATTTTTCTCCTAATGTAACTTTGTGTACATATAGTACCTTATTTTAATTTTAGTACAAAATTTTCATTTAGTCAAGGCTTTTTCTAATTATCTCTTGCCTTTAAAATAATTTTTTATAATATTTGCACAAGTTTCTTGCTCCAACCCACCAACAAACTCAGTTTTATGATTAAGACCACTGTCAGTTAGCACCGAAAATTTACTTTCTGCACAGCCACTCTTTTTTTCATAAGCGCCAAAATACACCTTTTTTATCCTTGCATTTACTATTGCGCCAGCACACATTGCGCAAGGCTCTATGGTAACATAAATTTCAGCACCATCTAATCGCCAACTCTTTAGTTTTTTGCACGCTTTATTTATTGCCAAAATTTCGGCGTGCGCTGTTGCCATTTGGGTTTTTTCCATAAGGTTATGCGCCCTTGCTATCACTTTGCCATCTTTAACGATAACTGCGCCGATTGGCACTTCATCTAGTTTTTCTGCCTTTAACGCTTGCTTTATTGCAAGTTTCATAAATTTTAGTTCCATTTGCTCTCCACAAAAAAGGCGTTTGCCCTTTGTATTATGCCCCTATTTTGTTTGTAAATTTTTCTTAAATGCCACTTTTTTATTGGGTGAGATAACCTATCATCGCCCACTTCTATGGTAAGTGCCGGAATTTTTAATTCTTGTATGCACCAATCTTTATATCCACCAGCCGAGTTTGGCGTGCTTTTTATTTGATAACTTGTTAAATTTGCAATTTCTTTTGCAAACTCTAAATCTCGGTTTATATTGTCTTGAAAAAACTCATAGTATATCTCTTGACCTTTAGAGTGATAACTTATGGTATAGTCAGGCTTGATTTTTAAGGTAAAATCTCTAATGGCAAGTGTTTCTGGCTCTGAAAAGGGTTTTTCGCCTATATAATTTTGGCTTGCCTTTTCTCTTACGTTTTGACTGCCCGTTGACCAACGAGCATCAAAATTGACATTTAAGTCCACACCCCTGCCGTTTGCTTTATATAGTTTGTCTTTTTTTAGCGAAATCATAACGCCATCTGGGTTTAAGACTGGGATAAAATAAACGCTACCGACTTTTCCGTTTTTATAAAAGTCCTTTATAAGTTTTAGCGTTAAATAAGCCGTTATATATTCCCTTGCGTGAATTGACGCTTGAATTATTGCTCTTGGATAAGGGGTTTTTATAACCCCATAGCATAAAATAGGGTGACCAAATAGGCTTTTTCCTATAACTATCTTTTCGCCCTTAAAATTCTTAAAAAATCTTTTATTTAATCTCAAAATATCCATACATTATAGTATGAATTTTTATTTGTGATAGCCACTTCCTGAAATTATTGAAAATGCCCTATAAATCTGTTCTGAAAGCATAAGCCTAAACATTGTGTGTGGAAAGGTCATGTCCGAAAAGGATATAAGTTCTTTTGCCTGACTTTTAATTTTGTCACTAAGCCCATAAGAGCCACCGATGACAAATGTAACCGTTCCACCACTTTGGTCTATAAATTTTTGAAGGGATTTAGAAAAAGTATTGCTATCATACTTTTTGCCTTCTATAGCAAGCGCTAATATGGTGCCTTTTAAGTGTGGCATAATTCTTTGGCACTCTTTTTCCTTTATAATCTCGATTATCCCATCATCGACTTTAGAAAAATTTTCTTCTTGAACTTCGATAATATTTAGCTGTGCAAACTTTGATATTCGCTTTGCATATTCGTTTATGCCTTCGGTAAAATATTTTTCCTTAACCTTGCCAACTGCAACTATATTTATCTTAACCATATTCCACCTACACTAAAAGAGCGCTAAGTATCATTATAGCGCATATCATAACGCCCAAAATTCCATAAGGAATAAAAACTTCTTTTATGCCTTTTGTTTTTTGCTCAGCGTGATTTTTATAATTATTCTTTTTAAGCCTTAAAATTACAACGATTAAAAATAGAGAAAAGCAAACTAGCCCAACAGCAATTAGAATTGGACTATATAAGTTTATTTGAATTTTTAAGTATGTAAAAAATAGTACCACAAAATTATTCAAAAAATGGGTTATCATGGCTGGGATTATGCTTTTAGCATAAATGGTAAGTAAACATAGCACCGAGCCATATATAAATTGATAGATAAACTGACCTAAATTGCAATGGTATAGTGCAAAGAATAGCCCTACCATTAGCGTTTTTGTTAAAACGCTTTGGTCACCAAGCGAGTTTAAGAATAAACCACGGAAAAATAGTTCTTCAAAAATCGCAGGCAAGATTGCAAGCATTATTATAAAGAAAATAAACTGCCATAAATTGTTTAAGGGAATATTTGGCGAACTAATAGTTATGCCTAAATTTTGCAAAAGGTCAATAAGTGCAATATTTATAAAACCTAAACCTAAAAACATGCCTACTGAAAGCAAAATTGCTGGTAAAAAGGCTTTGATTTCACACTTTTTTATATTTAATTGCTTAAGCGAGCATTTATTTCTCTTGTTTTGATAAAGTATAGCCAAAAAAATAGCCACCGTTGACAAAATAGAACAAACTGCAATATAGATAAAACTTTGTTGGTCTGTAAAGGCTAGCAATACCCCTTGCACGACAAATGACAATAGCACGTAAATTGCTATCATTATCGAAAAGGCTTTTCCACCTTGCTCTTTATTTAATAGGTTGTTATTTTCTCTACTATAAGACATTTTTTAAGAATTTACCTGTATAACTATTTTTATTTTGCGAAACTTCTTCTGGAGTGCCTGTTGCAATAACCTCGCCACCATTGTCGCCACCTTCTGGGCCTAAGTCAATAATGTGGTCGGCAAGTTTAATTACATCTAAGTTATGTTCAATCACAATTATAGTGTTGCCACTTTCTTTTAGTTTTGTTAAAACCTTGCAAAGTTTATCAACGTCATAGTTGTGTAGCCCTGTCGTTGGCTCGTCTAAAATATAAAGGGTTTTGCCCGTTGCTCTTTTTGCTAGTTCGGTTGCAAGTTTTACTCTTTGCGCTTCACCACCAGAAAGGGTTGGAGCACTTTGACCGAGTTTAATATAGCCAAGACCAACATCTTTTAAGGTTTTTATCTTGTTATATATCGATGCGATAGGCTCAAAGAACTCACACGCTTCATCTACTGTCATATCTAAAACTTCGCTTATATTTTTGCCTTTATATCTAACTTGCAAAGTTTCTCTATTATATCTATGTCCCCCACAAACTTCACAAGGAACATACATGTCTGGCAAGAAGTGCATTTCTATTTTGATAACGCCGTCACCTTCACAGTTTTCGCACCTACCACCAGCCACGTTAAATGAAAATCTACCTGCCTTATATCCCCTTTCCTTTGCATCTGGAGTCGAAGCAAAAAGGTCTCTTATGCTTGAGAACACCCCTGTATAAGTTGCAGGGTTACTCCTTGGCGTTCTGCCTATTGGAGATTGGTCGATTGCAATGACCTTGTCAAAATGTTCTATGCCTTCAATTTTTTTAACATTTCCAAGCCTTACTTTTGCTTTGTTAAGTTTTCCTGCAAGTTCTGGATATACTATTTCGTTTATAAGCGAACTCTTTCCACTTCCAGAAACACCTGTTACTGCTGTTAAAAGCCCTACAGGGAAGCATACGTCAATATTTTTTAGGTTGTTTTGGGTTGCACCAATAACCTTTAAGCATCTTCCATCTGGCTTGGTTCTATTCTTTGGAACTTCTATCTTTCTTCTTCCAGAAAGGTAATCGCCTGTAATTGAGCGTGGCTCGTTTATAATATCTTCGATTGTGCCTGCCACCACTACTTCGCCACCATGCACCCCTGCTTTTGGGCCTATATCCACGATATAGTCAGCCGAACGCATTGTGTCTTCATCGTGCTCTACAACGATTAGGGTGTTACCTAAATCTCTAAGTTTTTTAAGCGTTGCAATAAGTTTTTCGTTATCCCTTTGATGAAGTCCTATACTTGGTTCATCTAGTATATAAAGAACGCCTGTAAGCCCACTGCCTATTTGGGTTGCAAGCCTTATGCGTTGTGCTTCGCCACCAGATAGCGTTGATGCACCCCTTGATAGCGTTAAATAATTTAGGCCTACATCTACTAAGAATTTTAGCCTTGTTTTAATTTCTTTTATTATAGGTGCAGAAATCATTGTCTTTGTAGTGTCAAACTCAAGTTTATCAACAAAGTCATATAAATTGACAACCGACATATTGGTTAACTCTGCAATATTTTTGCCACCAATTTTAACGGCAAGCGCTTCCTTTTTGAGCCTATTTCCATGACAGGTATTGCAAGGACTAACTCGCATATACCTTTCAATTTCCATTTTTGTATAGTCGCTTGAAGTTTCTCTATACCTTCTTGCAAGGTTTGGAATAATACCTTCCCACGAAGATTGATAAGAGCCACTCATAGTTTTAGTGTTATATTCAATCTTTATAAGTTCTCCGTTATTGCCGTAAAGCAACATATCGTAAACGCCTTGTGGCAAATCCTTTACAGGCGTATCAAGGCTGAAGTTGTATTTTTTTGCAAGTGCTTCAAAGTAAAGGTTTGCCATTTTGCCAGTGTCTAAGTTCCAACCAGAAATGGTCATTGCCCCTTCTCTAAGTGACTTTGTTTTATCTTTTACAACTAGGTCTGGGTCAATCTCGTTTCTAAAGCCTAAACCTAAGCATTCTGGGCAAGCACCATATGGGTTATTAAAAGAAAATAGTCTTGGCTCAATTTCTTCAATGCTAATGCCACAATCAGGGCATGCGTATTTTGTTGAAAAGAGCAAGCTCTCCCCATCGACTATTTGAACGGACACAAGCCCATCTGCAAGTTTAATTGCCGTTTCTAAACTATCAAAAAGCCTTTTTTCAATGCCTTCTTTAACAACAAGTCTATCTATTACCACACTTATGGTGTGTTTTATGTTTTTATCGAGTTTAATTTCTTCGCTTAGGTCATACACTATGCCATCGACCATAACACGAGCATAGCCACTCTTTTTATAACTTTCAAAATTCTTGGTGTATTCCCCTTTTTTACCACGAACAACAGGTGCGTTTATCAAAATTTTACTGCCTTGTGGAAGAGCCACAACTTTATCTACTATTTGGTCTATAGTTTGGCGAGAAATTTCCTTGCCACACTGTGGGCAATGTGGAGTGCCAACTCTTGCAAATAATAGTCTAAAATAGTCATAAATTTCGGTTACAGTACCAACCGTTGAGCGTGGGTTATGCGAAGTAGTTTTTTGGTCGATTGAAATTGCTGGCGATAAGCCTTCTATAAGTTCGACATCAGGCTTTTCCATTTGCCCTAAAAACATACGAGCATAACTTGACAAACTTTCAACATACCTTCTTTGACCTTCAGCATAAATGGTGTCAAAAGCAAGCGTACTTTTGCCACTGCCAGATAGACCTGTAAATACCACGAGTTTATCCCTTGGAATTTTAAGGTCTATGTTTTTTAAGTTATTCTCTTTTGCGCCTTTTATATTTATATAATCCATAATCACTTTCTCATTTTCATTTTAAGTTTAGCAATGGTGTCCCTAATCTCTATACACTTTTCAAAGTCTAAGTTTGCCGATGCAATCTTCATAAGTGCCTTTAACTTTTCTATTTCTTCTGGGATATCTTGCTTTTTAACTTCTTTTGTTCTATCCACTTTTTTAGTTATCTCTAAGGTGTTGGTTATTGCCTTAACAATAGTTTTTGGCGTGATGTTATGTTCTTTATTATAATCGCTTTGAACTTTTCTTCTTCTGTTAGTTTCATCTATCGCCCTTTGCATACTGCCCGTCATGGTATCAGCATACATTATAACCTTTCCGTCTGCGTTTCTTGCTGCTCTACCTATAGTTTGGATAAGCGAAGTTTCGCTTCTTAAAAAGCCTTCTTTATCGGCATCGAGAATTGCAACGAGTTTAACTTCTGGAAGGTCAAGCCCTTCTCTTAAAAGGTTAATTCCACAAAGCACGTCAAACTCGCCAGAGCGAAGGGCTGACACTATTTCTATTCTTTCCATAGTGTCTATATCGCTGTGCATATATCTAACCCTAACCCCGTTTTCCTTTAGGTATTCGGTTAAACTCTCTGCCATTTTTTTGGTGAGCGTTGTGATAAGAACTCTGCCTTTATCTAAAGTTACCTTATTTATTTCTATCAATAGGTCATCAATTTGATTTTTCGTTGGTCTAACAAAAATTTCTGGGTCAACAAGCCCTGTAGGACGGATAAGTTGCTCTACCACTTGCCCTGCCTGACCGAGTTCGTATTTTGCTGGGGTTGCCGATACGCATATCATTTGCCCAACTTTAGCATCAAACTCGTTAAACGTAAGTGGTCTATTGTCAAATGCCGACTTTAACCTAAAGCCATATTCTACAAGGTTTGTTTTTCTTGCCTTGTCACCATTATACATTGCGTTTATTTGTGGAATTGTCATGTGCGACTCATCGATAAACACAACGAAATCTTTTGGAAAATAATCTAATAAAGTAAAAGGTGGCTCGCCGACTACTCTGCCATCAAAATATCGACTATAGTTTTCTATGCCTTTACAAAAACCTATTTCCTTTATCATTTCTATATCATAATCGGTGCGTTGTTTTAGGCGCTGTGCTTCAATTAGTTTTCCTTGCTCGTTAAAAAAAGCAACTTCATCATCTCTATCACGTTCTATAGCAACTACTGCAAGGTTTAGTTTTTCTTGAGATGCAGCATAGTGGCTTGCTGGGAAAATAACGGCGTGTTTTAACTCTGATATAACCTTGCCAGAAACAAACTCAACTTCTAGCACCCTGTCAATAGTGTCCCCAAAAAATTCAACCCTAACAACAATTTCGGTGTTTGATGATGGGAATATATCTATTATATCCCCCCTTACCCTAAACGAAGAACGAGAAAAGTCCATGTCTCTTCTTGTATATTGAATAGCAACGAGTTTTCGCATAAGTTCATCTCTAGATAGTTGGTCATCTGGGCGAAGGGAAAGTGCAAGCCTATAATACTCTTCTGGTGCACCTAGTCCATAAATGCAAGAAACCGATGCAACTACTATTGTATCGCTTCTTTCAGCAAGCGAACAAGTTGCCGAGTGGCGAAGTTTATCTATTTCATCGTTTATCGCCAAATCTTTTTCGATATATGTATCGGTAGATGGTATATATGCTTCTGGTTGATAATAGTCATAATATGAAACGAAAAATTCCACTCTATTTTGTGGAAAGAATTCTCTAAACTCATTACAAAGTTGTGCTGCAAGCGTTTTATTATGTGCGATAATAAGGGCTGGTCGGTTTATGTTTTTGATAACGTTTGCCATGGTAAAAGTTTTACCACTTCCCGTAACGCCCAAAAGGACTTGTGTACGCAAACCGTCACGCAAGCCTTCGGTAAGTTTTTCTATTGCCTGCGGTTGGTCACCCGTAGGCGAATAAGAAGAATGAAGTTTAAAGTTTTTTTGTTCCATAATATCCTTAAAATAACGCTTTTAAAATTAACCCGACCACAAAACTTAAAATTGCAAAACCTATCGTCAACACAAATCGGAAAATTAAATTTCTTTTAACAAGTTTAGTGCTTCTTAAATACCCTTTGCCCCTTTGCGTAAGTGATACGCAATAAACCAACACACCGCGCCTAACGGAATAAATAAGGTCAAAATATCCGTCCGAACTTAAATCCTTCACTATTTTATCAAGTTCCGTTAAAGTAAGCGCGTCTACGCCGGACATCTTCAAAAGGTCTATAGGGCTAATTAGATAAGAGCGCTTATCTTTACTTTCACCGCATAAAACTTTCATAACTTTACTTTCCGTTTTCGTCAACATTGCGCGCCCCCGAAAATTAACCGAAACAAGGCAAATAACGCCGACGCGATAAAACTACCGATAGCGCCACCCAAAAACGAATAAATAAAAAACTTGCGCTTATCGCGCGCCCTATCAATTTCCGCAACAATGCGATTTTCAAACGCCAACCTTCCTTTAGATAACGGGCAAGCGCAAATTTCCCGCTCGTCTT
>JAZNAX010000027.1:0-42183 GCA_045586765.1 Christensenellaceae bacterium
AATCATTTGAACTTAATACTTCAGAAACGATTCTGATTGCATATGGGAATTCTTCTTCATTTGGAATAACTGGTTCTAACGCTCTTTCTGCAAGTGCACCGTGACCAATTTCACGTCTTCCTGGGCTCTTTAATGGTCTTGCTTCACCAGATGCATATCCTGGCATGTTGTATTGGTGCATATATCTCTTGCTTGTGTCACCATCAAGACCTTCTAATTTTTGTGCTTCGCTGAGCATTCCGAGTGTACAAGTTGACATAACTTGTGTCATGCCTCTTGTAAACACGCCTGAGCCGTGTGCTCTTGAAAGAACGCCTGCTTCACACCAAATTTTTCTAACTTCATCAAGTTTTCTTCCGTCTGGACGAATACCTGTGTTTGTGATTTTTGCTCTGATTTTTTCTTTTGTCATGTAGTATAAAGCATCTTTAATTTCTCTTGCTGAATCTGGGAAGATTTCTGCAAAATGTTCTAAACAAGCTTTTTCTACGTTGTCTTGACCAACTTGTCTTTCGTGTCTATCGAAAGTATCAAGCGCTTTGTCAAGCATTTCATTTGCATATGCTCTAACAGCATTGTCAATATCTTCTGGAACGTGATATAATTCAATTTCTTTCTTTGGCTTGCCAATTTCTGCAACAATTTGTTCTTGGAAAGCACAAAGACGCTTAATTTCTTCGTGACCAAAAAGAATCGCACCAACCATTTCGTCATCAGAGATTTCGTTTGCACCAGCTTCAACCATCATGATAGCATCTTTTGTACCAGCAAGGTTAAGTGTGAGCATGCTCTTTTCTCTTTGTGCCTCATCTGGGTTGATGATGTATTCGCCATCAACTAAACCTACAACAACGCTTCCTGTTGGACCTGCAAATGGTATGTCTGAAATGCTGATTGCAATTGAACTACCAAGCATTGCAAGTGGTTCTGGTTGGATGTCTGGTTCAACTGAAAGTGCTGTTGCAATAACAACAACGTCGTTGAAAAGTCCTTTTGGGAAAAGTGGACGAATAGGTCTGTCAATAAGTCTTGATGTTAAAATGGCTTTGTCAGACGCTCTACCTTCTCTCTTTTTGAAGCCCCCTGGAATCTTGCCGATAGAATACATCTTTTCTTCAAAGTCAACGCCGAGTGGGAAGTAATCCATTCCATCACGAGGTTGTGGCGCCATTGTAACATTGACCATAACTTCTGTTTCGCCACATTTGATGATACATGAACCGTTTGTTTGTTCAGCGTACTTACCTGTTTCAACAATGAGTTCTCTACCACCAACTGTAGTCTTAAATACTCTAAAATTTTCTGTCATTTTTTTCTCCTGTTTCTACTCTAATTTTTATTGAAGTTGGACGCAACCTACGCCCAAACATAATTACTTTTTAAAAATGGCATTTTAGAAAAATTAGGCGACAAAAATTATGCCGCCTTAATTTTTTTACTTTCTCAAATTTAAATCTGCAATAATCTTTCTGTATCTTTCAATATCGATTTCTTGCAAATACTTTAAAAGACCACGTCTTTCACCAACCATCTTCATAAGACCACGTCTGCTGTGATTATCGTGCTTGTTGATAATCAAGTGCTCATTTAAATGATTGATTCTTTCAGTCAAAAGTGCGATTTGAACTTCTGCTGAACCTGTGTCACCTTCGTGACGACCGAATTTTGCGATTATTTCTGCCTTTTTTGCCTTTTCCATATTGTTTTTACCTCCTATAATTTATGGATTAATTCGCTTTAAACAAAGCATTGGGTGGAGAACCACAAAACCTTGCCTAAAGTATCAAGCCTATTTAGTATATCAAAATTTTACCAGTTTGTAAACTACTTTTAATAGCAATTTACTAATTTTTAGTTAGCTTTTAGTTTTTTTCTTGCTATTGAATACACAATTTTGCTTAATCCAAGCATAAATTTATTATTATACTTGGTTATTGATGTAAACTTATGCTTGCACTTCTTATATACGTATGGCGCATTTTCCTTTAGATATTGCCATAATTCCTTCTTTTTTGCAAGCGCTTCTTTGGTGCCTTCTAAAATTAAGAATATACTTGATAATACCACGATTATATAAGAATATTCCTTCATATAATGGCATAGTTTTGGGCGTTCTTTTTTAAATTCAACCACATTGTATTTGCTCACCATTATTTTTGCAACACGAAGCATTTGGTCGTTTCTTTTTATTTGATTTTTAATGTTAACCGATTGGTCTTCCCTGCCAATGAAATACCTATATAGGTCAACATCTAAATAATAAAACTTTTCTATAAATGGAAGTGGTGTGTATACAAAAATGTTATCAACATAAAAAGTGTGCTTTGGAAGTTCTAATTTGATATCTTTTAAAATTTGTGTTCTATAAATTACGCTGTGCATTGCCAAAAATTGACCAACGCCAAACTTCTTGCTTTCTTCAAAACCAAAAAGTCTGTTTACAGGTAGTTTCTTTCTGTAGTGAACAACTCTTTGTGTGTTGGTATAAGTGTGTTCATACACGTAGTTAGCAAGTATAGCATCTGGAACTTCGTCTTTGCCTTCAAAAGAGCGAATAACTTCCATAACCTTTTTTAAGGCGCTTTCATCTAGCCAGTCATCAGAGTCAACAACCTTATAATACTTGCCCGTTGCATTTTCAATGCCTGCATTTACAGCTGAACCGTGTCCACCATTTTCTTTATGAATTGCTTTGCAAATATTTGGATATTCACTTTGATATTTATCTGCTATTTCTGCTGTATTATCCTTTGTTGAGCCGTCGTTTATAATCAAAATTTCGGCCTCTTCGCCTGCCTTTAATAGTGAGTCAATACATTTACCCATATACTCTGCCGAGTTATAACATGGTATTGCAAAAGTGATAAGTTTCATTGCTATTCTCCTATCTCTTTTATTCTAAAAAGAGTTTTTCTTTATCTTTTTTTATTATATCTAATTTGTTTAAATATGTCAAAACATCTTTTGGCGAAGCAGAGCGTTCTATTCTCTCCCCACCATTAAATATCCTTTTACTTATGGCGTTTGCACCACAAGCAACGTTAGAAGAAATTTCTTCCATTATGTCTATGTTATACACGCACGCTTTATTTGGCTTTGTGTATCCCACATTTTCTAAGTTTCCTGCCATATATTTTTGGCGATATAGATAGTATGGCATATACCCACTTTCAGATAAGCTTTGGTGTGCGTATTCTACCATATCCGAAACTACTTCTCCACTTAAGTATTGCTCGGACTCAGCAAGCCTTGAGCCTTTTTTAATGCATAGTGTATGCACGGTTATGTTTTCTGGGCTTAAAGATATTGCTTTATCTAAACTATACTTAAAGTCTTCATAACTTTCGCCTTCAAGCCCTGCTATTAAGTCCATATTTATGTCAAACATGCCTTTTGCCATATCGAACTTTTCTTCTATTTGCTTTGCCGTGTGGTTTCTGCCAAGGCTTACGAGCGTTTTATCTATAAAAGTTTGTGGGTTTATGCAAATTCTTGTTACGCCGTGATTTTTAAGTATTTGTAGGTTTTCTTTGGTTATTGCATCAGGCCTACCTGCTTCAACGGTATATTCAACCCCCGTATTTATGCTGTCTATTGCCGAAAGCACCTTGTCTAATTGACTGTTTGAAAGGGCAACGGGCGTGCCACCACCTATATAAATGCTTCTTAGTTTTTTAATAAATTTTTTGCTAAAATTAATCTCGTCGATTAAAGCATCTACATATTCATCAACGTGTTTTTGTGCGCTTTTTATGTCTGCACTTATAAATGAACAATATTTGCACCTTGATGGGCAAAATGGAATAAATGCAAAAAAGTCGGTGCTTTCTTCATCTATTTTATAAATACCCTTTTGACTAGCAAGCACATTCTTTATAAGGTTAGTCTTGTTTTCACTAACCTTCATAGTGTTAATAAAAAAATCTTCAAACTCGCCACTTTCTTTTATTTGTTGATAGGCAAGTTTTGTTGGTCTTATGCCTGTTAGCGCACCCCAAGGAAGTTCTTTTTCAAAAAACTTTGAAAGTGCTTTATAAAGGGATAATTTTGCATACCTTTTAAGCAAGCGTTTATGACAAATAGGGTCAGTTATTTCCCCCACGAAGTTGCCATATGCAAACACTTTTCCGTTTATGGTTATTGTGTTTACAAACTTACCATCACTTTCTTTGAATTGGTGTTTTACTTTTATATCATTGCCACTTTGAAATAAATTTAATACTTCATTTAGGTCACAATTTAAAAATTCTATATTTGTATCAATCATATTCTGCAAAAATATTATATTTTCTTTCACGCTCAAGAGTGGTAAACCCATCGTGTCCTGGATAAACGGTATAGTCGCCATCAAGGTTAAATAGTTTCTTTATCGACATTACCATTTGCTCTCTATTTCCACTCTTAAAATCTGTTCTTCCAACACTTCCATAAAAGAGAGTGTCCCCTGTGAAAAGGCTACTGTCCACCATAAAACAAACTGAGCCGTCAGTATGCCCCGGTGTTGCAATTACCTTAATTTTAATGTCGCAAACATCTAGTTCATCGCCATCATTAAAGGTATAGTCAGCAGTTAGATAATCAAACTTTCTTCCAAAGTCACTACCTAAATTGTCATCGTTAAGAAGTTTTGGTGCATCAATTTCACTTATATAAATTTTAACACCGTCATCTTGCAACTTTTTTGCGTTGCCAGCATGGTCAAAATGAGCATGCGTTAATAAAACTGCCTTAACTATAAAGCCATACTGCTCGCTTACTTGTTTTATTTTTTTATAGTTTTCGCCACTATCTATAACTACTGCTTGACTAAAGTCATTTACTAAAAAATACGAGTTGACATTTAGTGGCCCCGACTGTAAATGATATAATTTCATCAATTTGCCGTCCTAAATACATCTATTATCTTTGAATCTTGTTTTAGTTTTGTTATAAGGCTATCTAGTTCATCTTTATTATTTAGCCTTATGCTAAACTCGATGGTCGCTTGCTTAGCCTTGGTGTCCGTTCTGCCGTTTGTTGAAACTATATCTAGTTTAAGTTGTGCAACTGCAGTTGCAACAATGGTTAAAACTTCGGTTTGGGTGTTACCTATAACCTTTATGCTTGCGTTATATGCACCAACAGCATCTTCTGCCCAAGAAACTTCTATAAGCCTTTCATTTTCGGTGTTAGTTAGGTTAGGACAATCCTTTCTATGCACGGTAACCCCATGCCCACGAGAAATAAAGCCCACGATTTCATCACCTGGGACAGGATTACAGCAACCAGCAAACCTAACAAGTAGGCCTGCCATACCCTTTACTTTTACGCCACTTGATGATGACTTATTGCTCTTAAAGTATTTTGTAACTTCTTGCTGTGGTTGGCTCTTTCTTTGATAGTCGATAAGTTTAACGATAACTTGGCTTGATGAAACTGCACCATAACCGATTGAAGAAAACATTTCGTCTTGGCTGTTAAAAGCCATTTTGCTTGAAACATGCTCAAAAGAATCATCGTTTAGAAGTTCGCTTAGGGTGTACCCCCTACGCTTTGCTTCGGCATCGAGCATAACTTTACCTGTCTTGCCGTTTTCTTCTTTCATTTCACGCTTAAAAAATTGTCTTATCTTAACCCTTGCGCTTGAACTCTTTACTATTTTTAACCAGTCCCAAGATGGACCTTTAGAGTTTTGTGAAGTTATGATTTCAACAACGTCGCCTGCCGATAAAATTGTGTTTAGTGGCACTATCTTTGAGTTAACCTTTGCGCCCACACATTTATTGCCGACTGCAGAGTGAATATTATATGCAAAGTCGAGTGGCGTTGCTTCTTTTGGAAGGCTTATGACATCGCCCTTTGGTGTGAATACTAAAACTTCAGAGCTATATATATCACCCTTAAGCGAGTTTAAAAATTCCTTGCTGTCTTTTAAGCCACCTTGCCACTCCATAACTTCTCTTATCCAAGAAAGGCGTGTGTCAAGGTCATCGGCAACTTGTTTCTTTTCTTTATATTTCCAATGCGCTGCGATACCATATTCAGCAGCGTGGTTCATTTCGTATGTTCTTATTTGAATTTCAAAAATTTTACCAAAGTTTGTGACTACCGTTGTGTGAAGTGAACGATACATGTTTGGCTTTGGTGTTGCTATATAGTCTTTAATTCTACCGGGGATAGGCTTCCATTTGTGATGAATTTTTCCAAACACTTCATAACACTCATCAACGGTATTTACTAAAATTCTAATAGCGACAAGGTCATAAATTTGGTCAAGCGTTTTGCTACGCTCTTTCATCTTTCTATAAATGCTATATAAGTGTTTCTTTCTGCCATAAACTTCGCCACTAACCTTAGAGTCGCTTAAAATTTGCTTAACTTCGGTTAGAACTTGGTCAACAAAGTCTGTGTTGGCCTTTACCCTTTCTTCAATGTTTGTTATTAAATATTCATAAAAGTCTGGCTCTAAATATTTTAAGCACAAGTCTTCAAGTTCGCACTTAACTTGAGAAATGCCTAGCCTATGTGCAAGTGGTGCGTATATGTCAAGCGTTTCTCTTGCCATTCTTTGTTGTCTTTCAAAAGACAAAAAGTTAAGCGAGCGCATATTATGAAGCCTATCGGCAAGTTTAATAATAATAACCCTTATATCCTTTGCCATTGCAACGAATATCTTTCTAAAGTTTTCTGCTTGCTCTTCTTCCCTTGATGTAAATTGAATCTTGTCAAGTTTTGTAACGCCAAGAACAAGTTCTAAAACTTCTTCGCCAAACTCTTTTTTGATATCTCCTTCCGAAACAGCAGTATCTTCGATTACATCGTGCAAAAAGGCTGCAGCAACAGTTGCTGAGTCTAGCCCCAAATCAATCAAAATTTGCGCAACAGTACATGGGTGAATAAAATATTCTTCACCCGATGCACGCTTTTGATTGGCATGTGCTTCTTTTGCAAAATCATAAGCACGCCTTAAAAGCGCTAAATCTTTGCCAATGTATTTTTCTTCAATACGCTTTAATATATCAAACATAATTTCCCTTTAATAGTACAATTTTACTATATAGTTTGGAGTTTGTCAATGCGTTTTTAACTTTTTCGTTATAAGTAAATACTTTGTTATTTACTGAGAATATGCCAAGTTCGATAAACACTTTAAGAGCAAATAAGAAGTTTTCCTTTTCAAAACTTTCTGCATTAGTGTTTACAAAGTCGACAATATCGAAAAACGGCTTGGTTTTGATAGAAACTAGATGTGCAAACACTTGTGAAAAATAACTCCTTTCAACATCTAATTTTTTTATAAAGTCATATCCCACTAAGTCTTTTACAACATAAGTTTTTGCCAAAGTGTTTTGCACTGTTATTGGCTTATCTAGATATATTACCCTATCGTATCCTTGTGGGATAACTGCTGGAGCATATACGATTTCACTAATTAAATTTTTGCTTTCTGGTTTTGCAAAACTTATGCTTAAACCTGAAAGTTTATTATACTCTTTTAGATTTTTTAAGTCGCTTATAACATATAGCGTACCCACCACGTCGGTTGGTGGCAAGTTTGTTTTATCAAGCATCTTAAATTCGCCTTGCTCACTTAAAATGCTGTCTAATTGATTGTTTATTGCGTGTAAAGAAAGTTTAGACATGTCGCTAAAGTCTGCACTTACATTTCTTACATAACCTTTTATGTATTCTTTACCCTTAAAAGTAGATACGTTAACTTCAAAAACAATCTTTTTAGGCACAGGTAGGCTTAATGTTGCAACGTCTTTTTCGCCGTTAAAGTTAAGCATCTCCAAACACTCTGACCTAAATGAATAGTGTGGCGAGTTTTCTTTTAGTGGGTTTGCCTTAACCTTTGTTACTTCTGTGCTAAATAGTGGGCTTTTGTTTCCCACACCAAAAGGCTCTAAAAGTTCAATCTCTTTTGCAAATTGTTTAGGGAACTCTCCTTCTATCTCCCACTCCACATAAATGGTTGGCGAAACATCTAGTGCCACATAGTGACTGCTAATATAGTCGTTTAGTGCACTTTCAAACGCCATAAAATTTTGTTTAGAAACAGACACGCCTGCCGCCTGAGAGTGCCCACCGAAGCATAATAACAAATCTTTGTTTGCATTTATTGCTTCGTGGATGTTTACACCTTCTATACTTCTTGCCGAACCTTTCAAAAAATCGTCTTGTCCAGCAAAAACTACCACAGGTTTAGCAAAGTCTTCAACAAGTCTTGCTGCAACTATTCCAACAAAACCCGTTTGCCAATTTTCGTCCTTAACTAAAATAACATTGCGTTTATTTAATGAATATTTTTGTATTTTTTCTTTTGCTTCTCGATAAATCTTGTCGCACCAAGTTTGCCTTTCGATATTATATCCGTTTAGTTTTACTGCTAAATCATAAATTTCATTTGGGTTATTAGACGTGAATAGCCTTAAAGCGCAGTTTGCATCACCCATTCTGCCACCAGCATTGATGCGTGGTGCTATGGCATAAGCAAGAGTTTGCGCCACAATGGTTTTTGTGTTATCCCCAAGTAGATATTTCATGCATAAACGAAGTTTGTTAGGATTATTAAAGAGTTTTAAGCCTTCTGCAACAATGTCTCTATTTTCGCTAACAAGTTCCATGCTGTCGGCAACGGTTGCAAGTGAAACAAAGTCTAAATAATCGTTTGCCTTTTCGCCAATAAGGGCATAACCTAGTTTATAAGCAACACCTGCACCACAAAGCCCGTCAAATGGATAGTCTTGTCCACAAAGTTTTGGGTTTATCTTGATGCAGTCTGGTAAAATTTCTGGTGGTTCGTGATGGTCTGTGACAATTATGTCTATACCTAATTCTTTTAACTTTTCTATCTTGTCATAATCACTTATACCACAGTCAACCGTTATTATAAGGTCAAAATTGTTTTTCTCTCTTAATCTTTCAATAGTTTCTATGTTAAGCCCATAACCTTCACTGCGTTCTGGGATATACATAGATATTGAAGTTATTCCAAAGTCTTTTAAGCAGTTATAAAGCACGGTTGTTGCGCACACACCATCGGCATCGTAATCGCCAAAAATAAGCACGCTTTTAGAAAGAAGTTTTGCGTTTTTAATCTTTTCAACGGCACTATCTACCCCACTTAGCATTGCAGGATTATAAAAACCTTTTTTGCTAGGATTTAAAAAGCGCTTAACTTTTTCTACCGTGTCTTGTTTACGGTAAAACAAAAGCCTTGCAGTATCAAATGTGATATTGCAACTTAAAGCAATTTGTCTAATCAATTGCTCTTTTTCGCTATTTAGTTTTTCACCATAAACTATCTTCATAATGCTTTTAAAATCGAATAAGGCGAAAAAAGATTTCGCCTTAAATTCAACAAAAATTCCCTTTTCTGTTTTTTATATTATTGCTGGGCTGTTGATTATTCTTTTTCAACTGCCTTTGCTTTTTTGTCTTTACCTTTAATCGCTGTCCAAATTAGTGGCGAAATAAAGTATGCACAAGCAACTGATGCTATTCCTGCAATTAGAAGTTGACCACCAATGATTAACATATATCTCATAAAGAAGGCTGATACAGCCACGCTTGCTATCACAATAGCAACTAAAATGTAAAGATATTTTTTGCTTTCAGTTTTTGCAACCTTTTCTGCGATTTCATTAACTGAAAATTTATTTGCCACCGTGTTTTTGAGTTCTTCTCTATATCTACCAACTGTTGAAACAGCAAGTAATAAGCCAAGTATACCAGCAAACATTGCTGAAATTTCAAAATATGGAACGGCTGGAATTCGTGTTAGTGCTATCATAGCAATAAACATTACAACCGATGCTATTGATGAACAAATTACAGCCACTGCACTTGCAAGTTTGTTCATGATTAACATATATACAAAAATTGCAACAACTGCTATGCCATATGCAAGCAAAATCTTAAGTGGTTGAACAAGACTGCCTTGTGTTGCATATTTGCTAACTACAGTTACTTCGTTTGTGCCCATTTGTGGGTTCAAACTTAATACTGCATCAAGCACAGTTTTGAGTTCTTGAACTTTTGATGTTTGGTCGGTTGTGAATTTATAAACAAGACTCATGCCATCTTCTTGGCTTTGGAAAGATGCATAGATAATACCATTTTCTTCAAAGTATTTGTCTGCTGTTTCTTTCATTTCTTGTTTTAACGAATCATCGTCGATAGCAATGCTAACGTTAATTTCATAACTATCGCTATAATCGATAGGCTTATTTAACCCAAAAATTCCAAGTAGTGTCATGCCGACAACTAATATTATTAAAGAGGAGATTACAAAATATTTCATTTTATTCATTACGCTATTCATAATTACACCTCCTCGCTAACAATTTCTTCTTTTTTTATGTTAAAGAATTTTTCTTTATTACTAACAAGTGGCATAATCAAAGCATTGAACATTCTTGTGAATACTAGGCTTGCTATAAGTGATACCACAACGCCTATGCCAAATGTAATTGCAAAACTCTTTACTAATCCACTTGCAAAGATGAAAAGCAATAAACTTACTATGCCAACTACAACGTGCATGTTAATTGTTGGTAAAAGTGCTTCTTTAAATCCTTTGTTAATAGATGCCTTAACTGTTTTTTGTGTGTTCTCAAAACTATCTTTAATCTTTTGCAAGAGCGAAAGCATAGCAAATATACAAATAACTGTTGCACCGATTATACCCATTATGCTACCCAAACTTACAACAATTCCTGGTACGCCGATGAGAAGCCATGTTTCTGCCAAGATAAAGATAAGTGTTGAAAGTGCTGACATGATGCCAAGACCTTTATAAACAACTATCATAAGTGCAAGTGCAACCACGATAAATGTTATAATTGCAACCATGCTCTTTAATGCTATATCTTCGCCAAAAGCAGATGTGATTGTTATGCCTTCACCGTCGTTAGCAATATCATATCTATAGTCAATGCCACCATACTTAAAGAGCATTGCCATTTGCTTTGCTGCTTGTTCTGAGCCTGAGTATAAACCTATTTCTCTATTATCACCATCAAATGCTGATGTGTCAAATGGGTTTTCTTCCGTTGAGTTAAATAGTGGAATTTCTTGACCATTTTCATCTACACCACAAGTTACCTTAAGGAAATATACCGAACCATCGATTATATCAAGAAGTTCTTTCTTGCCTTGCTCTGTAAACTTTATTGTTAGTGCATAAGCACCATCGCCTGTTGCACCAAAATATGAAGCATCTTCTACAACATCAACGCCTTCAAGAATTTGAGTTGTTGGGTTTGCTTCAGTGCCACCATAGAATTTTAGTTTACCATAACTTGTTGCTGCAAAAACATCTGAATCTGAATTTTCGTTGTATTTGATTTCTATTCTAATATCATAGTCTTGAACATCTTTATCGGTGTTTTTAACAGCCTTAACCATATAGGTTGTGTAACCTAAAACTTCTAGTCTTTGACCAATTTCTTTTGCAACTTCTTTTGTTTGTTCTTCGCTTACTTGTTGGTCTTCATCACTTTGGTTTAATGATAAATTGTAATAAACACCACCAGTCATGTCGTAATCTAACTCTATTGCACCAACTGCTGAGTTATAATCTTTTACGCCCATTTCAAAACGCAAAAAGGTCATAGTTAATACTATAGCCAAAATCACGCTTATTATGGTCAATAAAGTAATCGACTTTTTCTTGCTCATTTTTGCCTCCACTTTATAAATGCTTATATTGCTTTCAATTTGAATATAACAATTTTTGTCCTATTCTAAAATTATACAGCATTACAGCCTTTAGGTCAACAAAAAAACCGAATTTTATAGAAATTTCTTGATAAACTTGCTCGTTTTTTTGCTATTTTTTGCCTTTAGTTATTTTTTTATTAACTTTAATAAAAGTTAAGGAACGATTTTTTGTATCGTTCCTTATTTGACCCTTTCTTTTTGTGACTTAAAAGTTGTTTAATTCTTCAAGCATTTTTTCTAGGTCTGCACCGTGAACTTCTGCTGCTTCACCAACAGTTTCGCCGTGTGCAAGTGCGCAACCTAAACAGTGCATGCCATAAGACATCAATATGTCACCAGCATTTGGGTTAATTTGAATAGCTTCAAAAATTGTTGTGTTTTCTGTAATTTTCTTTTCCATTTTTTTATCTCCTATACCTTTAAGTATTGCCCTTTACATGCTTTTTAAACATTTGGCATTTTTTACCCTTTTATTATATATTTTTTTTACTATTAAGTCAAGGCTATTTGATATTTTAGTAAAATTTATAAAAATAAAGTGTATTCTCTAACTTGTGCAGGTGATGAGAAACATCTCCGTTTCACTACGATGGCAAAGCCGAACCAAGTTCGTTCTCGCTACACCAAACCAAAGCAAGGGGGGACTACGATTGTAGTCCCCCCTTGCTTTGGAGCAGGTGATGAGAATCGAACTCACAACCACAGCTTGGGAAGCTGTTGTTTTGCCACTAAACTACACCTGCTTATTTCACAAAATTTCTTTTGTGAATTATTTATAATAGTCCATACAAAATCAAGCCTAAAACGGCTGAAATTACAATTAGAAGTATTGGCGAAATTGCCTTTTTAGTTTTCTTTTTTGTAAATATGCTTATCCCTGCAACTATTGCAAAGATTATAACTGCCTTATAGTCTACACTTATCGTGCTAATTTTAATGTTTTCAAAGGCAAAAAGCACTTGCATTATTATAGTGATTGCCGTGCCTAGAATAAGCCCTACAACAACCGGTCTTAGTCCGTCTATAAAGGCTTTTACACCAGCGAATTTAAGTAGCCCTTTTATAACCGATGCTATTATCAAAATAATTATAAAAGACGGCATTATTACGCCGAGTGTGGCACATAATGCACCTAAAATGCCTGCCTGACTTGAACCCACAAAGGTTGCCATATTTATTGCTATAGGCCCCGGTGTGCTTTCGGATACGGCTATAAAGTTTAGGATTTGTTCGCTAGAAAGCCAGCCGTTTGATATCACTTCATCTTGGATAAGTGGTATCATTGCATAGCCACCACCAAAGGACACTGCACCGATTTTTAGAAAGGTTAGGAATAACTGTAAATAGATAAGCATTATTCTTCCCCCTTCTTATTATTTTTTTCTTGTTCTTTTTTTCTAAAAGAAGTGAGTAGATATGTAATTACACCGACTACCCCACCTACCAAGATGTAATAAATTGAAGAAAAACTAAGTTGTGGGAAAAACAAAGCAAACGCCACTATGCCTAAAATGGTAAGGCTAAATAAAATGATATTAAAAGCCGTTTTTTTAATCTTTTTAAGCATTTTTATGCCAGCAGAGAGTATTAAAAAACAAACGCATGCTTGTATGCCTTTGAAAGCATAATTTACTGCTTGAATTTTTATAAATGCATCGTAAAAAAGGGATATTAAAAAGATTATGATAAAAGATGGCATTGCCACGCCAAGCGTTGCAAAAACCGAGCCTAGTACCCCACATCTTTTATAACCGATATATGTTGAACTATTGATTGCGATAGGACCTGGAGTGCTTTCTGCAATGGCAATTAGGTCGATAAACTCATCGTGCTCAAGCCATTTTTTGCGCTCGACAAGTTCACGCTCTAATATTGCTATCATTGCGTAGCCACCACCAAAGGTAAATAGACCTATCTTAAACATTGTCCAAAATAATAGTAATGCCGTTTTTAACTTTTTCATATCAAAACTTATTATAAATAATTACTTGTTTTTTTGCAAGTATTTTTATATCTAGTTTTATTTATACTAAAATTTTGTCAAGATTATATGACACTTTTTTAAAAACTTTTTCATTTTGTGCAAAAAATACACCCCTAAAAGTGTTGTCTTTTGGGGGTGCATTTAATATTAACTAAATTTAAAATTATCTTTTCCAGTTTAAATCGTAGTGGATATCGTAAGCCTTTTCTTCATCTGTATATTTACGAACTGTTGTGTCAACAACCTTGCCGTCGTTATACTTTCTGTCGTTAATTGCTTCTGTTGTACCCATAACTGTTACGTTAAGTTGACGATGTCTTGCACGAACTTGGTCCCAGTCAATGAAATATACATGAGCGAATTCACCACCATCAAGAACGCCGTCTTTAATAGTCATTGTTTCGCTTCTGCCGAAGAATACTGAACGAAGGTGACCATCTGTGTTAAGACTTGTATGGTCGCCTGGTTCGTTTACGTAACGGCCGAATTGTGAGTGGATTGGACCTGGGTGCATATATTCGTTTGTTTCTGAATAGTCAGGAACGAGTTTTTGCATAATTTTTAAAAGGTCGTGTTGTAAATACTCTAAATCATAAAGGTCGATATCGTGTGAGCATTCTTGAACCATAACTGAACAAGTTGTGTGGTGTGATGCGATTGCAACTGTACCATTTTTAATGCCTGATTCCTTAACGATAGCAAGAATATCACTTGTCACGTCGTGGAAAGTTGGTCTCCAACCTTTTGATTGAAGTTCGATTTCTTTTTGAAATACTTTGAATTCCATAATTTTTCTCCTTAAATTTGTTTATATTTTTATAAAATTATTTTCTTGTTTCGTCATAAGCACGGCGAACTGCTGCAATCATTTCTTCTGCGAGTGCAAGTGGGTTTTCTGCCTTTGCAATTGCTGATGAACAGCCTGATGCTGATGCGCCTGCCTTAATAATGTTATAGCAATCTTCGCCCTTAGAGATACCTGCTGATGGGAAAGGTTTGATGTCTGGGTTGATTTCTCTAATAACCCTGATAACTTCATCAACGTATTCTTTATCTGCTGGTTTGCCTGTGCCGATAAGTTCAGATGGTTCTGCAACCAAGATGTTTGGTCCGAGTTTTGCAATGGCTTTAACTTCTTCTATTGAGTCTGCACATACCATTGTTGCAAGTCCTAGTTCATCTGCCCTTTTAATTGCCTTTTCAATTTCTTCAAGTGTTAATTTTCTTTCTGCGTGGTTAAGCATAACACCAACAGCACCAGCAGCTTTAACTGCTTCTGGAAGTGTTCTGCCCATGCCCCTACCTACAGGGATACTATCCATGTGTTGTGAATATACGTGAACTCTTTTAACGTTTCTTGCAACGTTGTAGATTTCTGTGTCTGGAATATCCAAAACTACATCAACATCATATTTTTCTGCAAGTTTATCTAAACCTTTTGCCATTTCAACTAAAGTTTCGCCATACATATAGCATTTTGGACCATATTCAAAAAATGGTTCGCTAATTTTATAATCTTTTACCATGATTTTTCTCCGTTATATTTTTTTATTTTAACCCTTTTCGCTCTTTTAGAAAAGTGCTTTTTCGTTTAGTCTTTCGCCAACAGCGCCACCTGGGTGAGTTACTGCAAACTGCTCGATTTGGAAGTTTGTTTCTTCTAAAATTGCAGTTTGGATTGCATGTGAAATCATGCAAAGTGAAGTTGTTGATGTTGTGCCTTGAGCGTTATATCTATCGCACTCTTTATTTACATATTGTTTAATAACTACATCTGCACCGAGAGCGAGTGGCGAATCTAAGTTTTCTGTGATAGAAATTACCTTAACGCCCTTCTTCTTACAAATATCAAGAATTGGAAGAAGTTCTTTTGTTTTGCCACCACGAGATGCAAACACCATTGCATCGCCTTTCTTAAAATAGCCTGTGCCACCATGAACTGCTTCTGCTGGTGAAACAAACTTTGCAGGTTGGTCAATACAGCAAAGAAGGTGTGATAAGTGTTGCATGATAATGCCTGAGTGACCACAGCCCGTTGTGCCGATACGCTCTGCACTGATTAAAATTTCAATAGCCTTAGCAAACTCTTCTTCATCGAGATAGTTAAGCATTTCTGTAATGCATTCTGCTTCGGTTTTATATGCGTTTTTTACCCACTCTAAACTTTCTTTTTTCATAAATATTTCCTTATTTTGTTAATGTCGCTTTTATTATAAGATATACCAACCCTTTTGTCAACCCCAAAAGGATAAAATGGCAAGGCAAAAACTATATTTTAGTCATTTGCCTTTGTTTCGCAATAAATGCAACGATATATCTTGTTTTCTTTGTCGGTAAGTTTAAAAATATGCTCTATTCCTTGCTCTACACTCGTTATACACCTTGGATTTTTACACTTGATAACATTTTTAAGCATTTCAGGAAGTTCAATCTTTCTCTTATCGCAAATTTTTCCGTCTTTGATTGTGCTGACAGTTGCTTCAGGCGTCATATATCCCAAAACATCGACATCGATATTTATAATTTCATCAATTTTAATAATGTCTTTTTTGCCTGTCTTTTTGCTTGGTACATTTTTTATTAAGGCAACCGTGCAATTTAATTCATCGAGCTGTAAAAAGTCGTAAATCTCTTTGCCCTTGCCTGCTTTTATGTGGTCTATTACTATTCCATTTTTGATAGGGTCTATAATCATAATCTATCTCCTAAATCAAATTCAACAACTTAAGTATAAGTGCCATTCTTATAAGTCTGCCATTATATACTTGCTTAAAGTAGCATGCTCTTTCATCGCTATCCACTTCGATTGAAATTTCGTTTACCCTTGGCAATGGGTGAAGTATGGTCAAGTCTTTTTTGGCACTTGAAAGTTTATCCATATCGAGAATATAACTATCTCTAAGTCTTAAATAGTCATCTTCGTTAAAGAATCTTTCTTGTTGAACTCTTGTCATATAAAGCACATCAAGGGTTGGCATTGCCTTTTCTAGACTATCCGTTTCAACATAGTCCATGTTGCTCTTTTCTATAACATCTTTTTTAACATAGTCTGGAAGTTTAAGTTCATCTGGTGATATTAACACCAACTTAATCCCCTTATATCTTGCAAGTGCTTGGATAAGCGAGTGCACCGTTCTGCCAAACTTTAAGTCCCCACAAAAACCTATTGTAAAATTATCAAGCCTGCCTTTTTCGTTTTTAATTGTTAGTAGGTCAGTTAGCGTTTGTGTTGGGTGGTTGTGCCCACCATCGCCAGCATTGATGATTGGAACACTTGAAACATTTGATGCAACGAGTGGTGCTCCTTCTTTTGGGTGGCGCATTGCTATAATATCCGAATAGCAACTTACAACCCTAATTGTGTCCGACAAACTTTCGCCCTTTGATGATGACGAACTATTTGCATCTGAAAAACCTAACACACTTCCACCGAGCGAAAGCATTGCTGACTCGAAAGATAGCCTTGTTCTTGTCGATGGCTCGAAAAACAAAGTGGCTAGTTTTTTATGTTTGGCTTTTTCTTGGTATTTTTCTGGACTTTTTCTTATGTCCTCTGCAATATGTATAAGTTCGTCTATTTCTTTGGTAGAAAAATCGGTTATTGCTAATAAATTTTTCATTTTTTCCCCTTTATGCTTTTATCCAACTTTCATCAGATGGATTATCTCTAAATGCTTTAAGCCTTTTTACATCTTCTTTTTCAATATAGCCTGTTTCAGCAGCAACTTCGATAACCGTGTCAAAGTCTGTGAGAGATACGTTTTTAACATTTGCTTCATTTAGTCTTTCTAAGCCCTTTTTCATGCCATAAGTATAAATGCTAACGATACCTAAAACTTCTGCACCTGCTTCTCTTAATGCTTCTACTACATCTATGCAACTTCCACCTGTTGAAATAAGGTCTTCAATAACAACTACCTTTGTACCTTTTTCGAGTTTGCCTTCGATTTTGTTGTTTCTGCCGTGGTCTTTATTGCTTCCCCTAACATAACCCATAGGCATACCTAAGATATGGCCAGCGATTGCTGCGTGTGCGATACCTGCAGTGCTTGTGCCGAATAACGCTTCTGCTTCTGGGTATTCTTTTTTAACAGTTTCAGCAATTGCGTTTTCTACGATGTCACGAGCATCTGGTGCTGTTAAAATAAGTCTATTGTCGCAATAAATTGGACTCTTTATTCCACTTGCCCAAGTAAATGGCTCATTTGGGCGAAGGAAAACTGCCTTGATTTTTAATAAGTTTTGTGCAACGATTTTTGCTATTTCCATAATTTTCTCCTTGTTATCTTTTGTTATATTAACCTAAAAACTCTTTAACGCATTGTCTATAAGCCTTAACAGGGTCTTCTGCGCCTGTTATTGAACGGCCAACGACAATATAGTCAGAGCCGAGTTCCCTTGCTAATGCTGGGGTTGTAACTCTCTTTTGGTCGCCAACGCTATCACCAGCGAGTCTTATGCCTGGGGTAATGGTTAAGAATTCTTTGCCACAAACTTCTTTTACCTTGCCTGCTTCTAGTGGAGAGCAAACAACGCCATCGAGTCCACTATTTTTTGTGTTCAAGGCATAACTCATAACAACTTCATCAAGTGGCTTATCGATTAAGAGTTCGTTTGTCATAAGTTCTTGATTTGTTGATGTAAGCTGAGTTACTGCAATTAGAAGTGGTCTTGTGCCGTCTGGTCTTGTTAAGCCTTCTAATGCACCCTTCATCATAACAGAGCCACCACCTGCGTGCAAGTTTACCATATCTACATCAAGTGATGATAAAACTGCCATTGATTTTTTAACGGTGTTTGGGATATCGTGAAGTTTAAGGTCTAAAAAAATCTTATGTCCACGGCGTTTAATTTCTTTGATAATTTGATTGCCACTTGCATAGAAAAGTTCCATACCTACTTTTAAGTATGGCTTTTCCACGCCGTCAAACTTATCTAAAAAGTTAAATAGTTGTTCTGCGCTGTTAAAATCGCATGCTATAATTACATCTTTATTCATCATTTGTGTGCCTCCCCTATAATATCTGTTAGGTTTTCAATTTTATATTTGTTCATTACGTATGGCAAGTTGTTGATGATATCCCTACAAGCGTATGGGTTAACTAAGTTTTCTGCACCAACTTGAACGGCTGATGCCCCTGCCATCATCATTTCTATAACGTCTTCTGCGCTGGCAACCCCACCAATACCCATGATTGGAAGTTTTACTGCTTGATATACTTGATATACCATTTTTAATGCGATAGGGAATATTGCCCTGCCTGAAAAACCACCTATTTTGTTTGCAATGATAGGTTTGCGTTTCTTTAAATCTATTCTCATGCCTTGTGAAGTGTTGATTAAACTTATGCCATCTGCCCCACCTTGCTCGCACGCTTTGGCTATCTCTACTATATCCGTTACGTTTGGTGTAAGTTTAATAAAGAGTGGCTTATCCGTCACCTTTCTAACTGCTTCTACCACAGCCTGTGCGTTTTGTGGCTGTGTGCCAAAACTCATGCCACCATTGTGAACGTTTGGACAACTTATGTTTACTTCTATAATTTGAACATCTTTAACATCGTTCATTTTTTCACAACAATGCACGTATTCTTCAATAGAAAATCCACTGATGTTTGCAATGATTGGCTTATGATAAACCTGTCTTAATTTAGGAATTTCTGTTTCTATAACGGCATCAATACCTGGGTTTTGAAGTCCGATAGAATTGATTAAGCCTGCCGTACACTCTGCTATTCTTGGGGTTGGATTACCAAACCTTGCTTCTTTTGTAGTGCCCTTAATTGAGATTGCACCGAGCACATTTATGTCATATATATCGTTAAATTCATAACCGAACCCGAAAGTTCCACTTGCAGGAATAACAGGGTTAGTTAGTTCAACGCCACAAAGGGTAGTTTTTGTGTTTACCATATTATTTCCTCCTTTTGAAGAACAGGTCCGTCTTTACAAATTCTCTTGTTGCCATATTTTGTTTTGCAAGAACAGCCCATACAAGCGCCAAAGCCACAGCCCATGCGTTCTTCAAATGAATATGAGCCACCTGTAGTGGTTGCTGAGTAGATTGCTTTAAGCATTGGTTCTGGACCACATGAGTATACATGAGAGTATTCTTCAACTTGTTTTATAGCATCGGTTACAAAACCTTTTACTCCATAACTGCCGTCAACAGTTGAAACAAGCACTTTTGCACCGAGCGCTTTAAATTCTTCTTCATAGAAAATTTCATCTTTGGTGTTAAAACCTAAAATAACCGTTACCTTTTTGCCTTGCGCTATTAGGTTTTTTGCCAAGTTATATAGTGGTGGAACGCCAACGCCCCCACCGATTAGAAGTGGGCTGTCCCCTGCAAACTCTGTAAAGTAGCCGTTACCAAGCCCAACTAAAATGTCGAGTTTTGTGCCCTTATCTAACCAACTCATTTGCTCCGTGCCTTTGCCCACAACCTTATAAATAAGTGTGAGAGTGCCCTTTTCATAATCGCAAACTGAGATTGGGCGACGGAGATATAGTCCATCTAATTGAATATTTACAAACTGACCTGAGCGTGCAATTCCACTCGTGTCCCCACTAAGCGTCATTTTATACACAGAATCGGTCAATTTTTCATTTGTTTCAATTGTAAAAATAACCTTTTTCAAAATTTTGCTCCTTATATTTCGCTATATTATCTTTATTAGATAATTTTTGCCTTTTTATGCATCAATTGTTGAAATACAAAGTGTTGTTTCTTCTAATACGTCTAAAAGCACTCTAACAGTGTCAAGTGCAGTGAACATAGTAACGTTGTTTTCAACAGCAGCACGCCTTATTTGATAACCATCGCTCGCTTGTCCTAATGAATTTACATCTCTTGTGCTGATAACGTAGGTTACATATCCCTTACGGATAGAATCTAAGATTTCTTCACTACCTTCGCTAATCTTTGCCTTAATTCTTGTTCTAATGCCGTTTTTCTTTAAGAAGTTTGCAGTGCCAACCGTTGCTTCGATATTAAAGCCAAGGTTATAGAATCTTCTAACGAGTGGAAGTGCTTCTTCTTTGTCGCAATCTGCAACTGAAACGAATAGCGTGCCATAGTTCATAACGTTCATGCCTGATGCTTGAAGTGCTTTATATAACGCTCTGTTGAGTTTATCGTCATAACCGATTGCTTCGCCTGTTGATTTCATTTCTGGTGAAAGATATGCATCTAATCCCTTTAACTTGTTAAATGAGAAAGCAGGGGCTTTTACGTACCAGCGTTTCTTTTCTGCTGGATATAATTCTAAAATTCCTTGTTCTTTTAGGCTTTGTCCTAAAATTACCTTTGTGCCGATGTCAGCAAGTGAATAGCCTGTTGATTTTGATAAAAATGGCACTGTTCTTGATGAACGTGGGTTTACCTCGATTACATATACATCTTCGTTTTTGTCAACGATGAATTGTATGTTATATAATCCCACAATGCCGATTCCAAGACCTAACTTCTTGCCGTATTCTAAGATTTTATCTTTTGCTTTTTGGCTTACTGAGAAGGTTGGATATACGCTTATGCTATCGCCAGAGTGGATACCTGTTCTTTCGATAAGTTCCATAATGCCTGGGATAAATACGTCTTTACCATCGCATACAGCATCTATTTCAAGTTCTTTACCAACGATATATTTATCAACTAGGATTGGGTGAGCCTTGCCGATGTCAACTGCATTTTTAAGGTATTGTCTTAAGCCTTCTTCGTTGCCAACGATTTGCATTGCCCTACCACCTAAAACGTAAGAAGGTCTAACGAGAACAGGATAGCCTATTTCTTCTGCTACCTTAACGCCGTCTTCCACGCTGAATACTGCTTGACCTTTTGGTTGTGGTATGCCGAGTTTATTCATAATCTTTTCGAAAGCGTCTCTATCTTCAGCATTGTTGATTGCTTCACAATCTGTGCCGATGAGTTTTGCACCCCTTTCCATGATAGATTCTGCAAGGTTGATTGCAGTTTGTCCACCAAGTGATGTGATAACGCCTTGTGGATTTTCAAACTCAACTATATTCATAACATCTTCTGGGGTAAGTGGGTCAAAATAGAGTTTGTCACTTACTGTATAGTCGGTTGAAACTGTTTCTGGGTTATTGTTTATGATGATGGCTTCTCTGCCACTATCTTTAATTGTTTTAACTGCGTGAACTGTTGAATAGTCAAACTCAACGCCTTGACCGATTCTAATAGGTCCACTACCAAGCACTAATGTCTTTTGCTTGTTAGTTAAAATTGATTGGTTTTCGCCTGTATATGTTGAATAGAAATATGGGATATATGCACCACTATAAAGCGTGTCAACCATCTTAAACACTGGTTTAATGCCATTTTCTTTTCTAAATTTATTAACTTCAAGTTCTGTGCTTGAATAAAGGTGAGCAATGTATTGGTCTGAAAAGCCCATTTGCTTTGCTTTTCTTAAAACTTCTGCATCGAACTTGTTTGCCTTTAATTCCTTTTCCATATTAACGATGTCAAGAATAGTGTTAAGGAAAAGTTTTGTTATCTTTGTAATTTCGTGAATTTTATCCACGCTTTCGCCACGCCATAATAGTTCAGCAACAGCAAAGATGTTGTCTGCCCTAAATTCTTTGATATACTTAAGAATTTCTTCAGTTGGCATATCGTCAAATTTTGCGATATAGAAGTGGTTTACACCTATTTCTAATGAACGGATTGACTTGAGCATACTTTCAGCAAGGTTAGAGCCTATACCCATAACTTCGCCCGTTGCCTTCATTTGTGTGCCAAGAAGATTTGATGCCGTTGTAAACTTGTCAAATGGGAATCTTGGGAATTTTGAAACGATGTAGTCGAGTTTTGGTTCTTTATCTGCCGTTGTGCCTGAAACTTCAATTTCTTCTAACTTCATGCCAACTGCAACTTTTGCCGTTACTTTTGCTATTGGATAGCCACTTGCTTTTGATGCTAAGGCTGATGAGCGTGATACTCTTGGGTTAACTTCTATCAAGTAATATTTGCTTGATGTTGGGTGGAGTGCGAATTGAACGTTACAACCACCTTCGATTTGGAGTTCACGAATAATTTTTATCGCTGCATCGTTGAGCATTTTTAAGTCTTTATCGCTGAGTGATAGAATTGGAGCAACAACTATTGAGTCACCTGTGTGTACGCCAACAGGGTCAACGTTTTCCATACCACAAATGGTGATTGCCTTATCGCTAGCATCACGCATAACTTCAAACTCGATTTCTTTATAACCCTTAACGCTCTTTTCAACGAGAACTTGGTGAACAGGAGAAAGTTTGAGTGCGTTTTTCATAATCACTTCTAATTCTTCTTCATTGTCAGCAAAGCCACCACCTGTTCCACCCAAAGTAAACGCTGGGCGAAGAACAACAGGATAGCCTATTCTATTTGCTGATTCTTTTGCCTCTTCTATGCTATATGTTATTTCTGATTCTATAACCGGCTCGCCGATTGTTTGGCACATTTCCTTAAATAATTCTCTGTCTTCTGCTCTTTCGATAGACCTAGCATTTGTACCTAAAAGTTTAACGCCACACTCATCGAGCACGCCTTTTTTAGCAAGTTGCATTGCTAAGTTCAAGCCTGTTTGACCACCTAAGCCTGGAATAATTGCATCTGGGCGCTCATATCTTAAGATTTTTGCCACATATTCTAGTGTTAGTGGCTCCATATAAACCTTATCTGCAATCGTTGTGTCGGTCATAATTGTTGCTGGGTTAGAGTTACAAAGTATAACTTCATATCCTTCTTCTTTGAGTGCCAAACATGCTTGAGTTCCTGCATAGTCAAACTCTGCTGCTTGTCCGATTACGATAGGACCACTACCAATTACTAAAACCTTTTTAATATCTGTTCTTTTAGGCATAAATTTTCTCCTTGTACTATTTATCTATATGTTTTTCTTAATTTTCGTTATAAAATTCGCTATCGTTATAAACGATTTTGCCATTATTAAAGTTAACTAGGCACTTGCCAAACACCTTCCAGCCGTTGAACGGAGTGCTCTTTCCCATTGACTTAAAGTTTTCGCTATTTATCTCATACTCGTTGTCAAGGTCGAATATCGTTAAATTGGCAAGCCTTTCATTTTCTATCTTAATGCCAAGATTAAATCTATTCGATGGATTTTCACTCATAAGTTTAATTAAATCTTCAAGTGTAATCTCGCCCGTTTTTACTAGTTTTGTATAAAGCACAGCAAACGCCGTTTCAAGCCCAACTATTCCGTTTACGCTTTTTAGCCCCCTGCTCTTTTCTTCCATTGAGTGTGGAGCGTGGTCGGTTGCTATCATATCCACCGTACCGTCTTTTATTCCTTCAATAAGGGCAAGTCTATCTTCTTTTGCCCTAATTGGTGGATTCATTTTGTATGCGCCGTCTTCTTTAAGCATACTATCATCAAAAAGCAAGTAGTGTGGACCTGTTTCGCAAGTGACATCAACGCCATTTCTTTTAGCATCTCTAATTGCGCTTACGCTTTCTTTTGCCGAAACGTGGCATACGTGATATTTAACGCCTGTTTCTTTTGCCAAAATTAAATCCCTTTCTATTTGCTTATATTCGCTTGCCGAACAAATGCCCTTGTGTCCGTGTAGTTTAGCATATTCGCCATCGTGGATATACCCACCGTTTAGAAGTGAATTATCTTCACAATGGGCAACTATGAACTTATCGTTTTTCTTTGCTAAAAGCATTGCCTTTCTCATCATGTCTTCACTTTGAACGCCAACGCCGTCATCTGAAAAAGCCATTACATAATTAGAAAGAGTGTCTATATCGCTGAGCATTTCGCCCTTTTGACCTATGGTTATAGATGCATAAGGATAAACTGAAATTACAGCATCTTTTTCAATAATGTCCGTTTGAACTTTTAAGTTTTCCACGCTATCAGGAACAGGTTTAAGGTTTGGCATGCTAAATAGTGCGCTATAGCCTGCACTTGCCCCTGCCATTGTGCCTGACTTAATTGTTTCTTTATATGAAAAACCCGGTTCTCTTAAATGCACGTGTGCATCGATAAAACCGGGAAAAATAAACTTATTAGAGCAATCTATAACTGAAAAATGGCATGAAGATGTAGGGGTAGAAAAAGAAACTTTGCCTGCAACTATTGCAAGGTCAGTTTTAACCAACTTACCATCAACATAAACTGTGCCATTTTTTAGTATGTAATCCATCTCGTTCTCCTAAAATATAAATAAAAAGCCATGCAAATGCAAGGCTTTAGATAATCATAGACTAAGGGCATAGCCCCGCTTTTGCTATAAAACCTTGTCGGTCTCTCGTACCGAATTAAAGATTTATTTAATCAACACACATAGAATAACATTTAAACCAATTTTTGTCAAGAAAATATCGACATAACATAAATATTTTTATTTTATATTTAAATTATAATATATACCATAGTTCGTGCGATATTTCAATCGTTTAAGAGTTACTATTTATTCTTTTGCTTTAGGTCGCTTTTAATTTGGGTTGAAGAAATTTCTGGCGTGCGTGGTAAATATACAACTTCTACACCTTCTTCTTTCAAAAAGTCAAATTTTCCTACCCAATCATCGCCCATAACGAAAGTGTCTATTTGATATTTATGCATATCAGTTTTCTTTTGCTCCCAATTTTCTTCAGGGATAACTTCATCAACATATCTAATGGCTTCTAGCATTTGCTTTCTTATTTCATAAGAAAAATAGCATTTCTTTTGCTTTTCTTCCCAATTAAACTTGTCTGTTGACACGGCAACGATTAAATAGTCCCCTTGCTCTTTTGCCCTTTTCAAAAGGTTTATATGTCCATAATGCAAAAGGTCAAACGTGCCGTATGTAATAACTTTTTTCATATCTATTCTCCAAACTTATTAGTTATGTCTTTGCTGTAAAGCATTTTTTCATCAGTTAAGAATTTTCTTTTTCCACACTCAGTTTCAACGCCCACATTTTTTATCGGTGTCATATAGTTTTTGCCATAGTTTGCCGTTAGTATTTGATGATAAAAACTTGGCAGGTTGAACTTGGTGTTTTTTATGTCTTTTTTTGTTATGCCTAAAGTGTAATCAAACTCCACTTCGACAGGTGTAAATTGGTCTATTTCATAGCTAATGTCATCTAGCCTTGCACCAAACCAATATTTGCCTTTATTTTCATTTACATAAATACCAAAAAAGTCCACGTGAACGCCCTTATTTCTAAAGGCAATCTCGGTAATTTTGCCATCTTTTTCAAAGTGGTGGTGGTATGAAAAACCATTTTCTATCATTATATCATAAAGGCTTTTCCAAACGCTATTATCGGTTATGGTTATGCCATAGTCCATATCGTTATCATACTTAATAAAAGCATTTTCCCTAACCACCCCTAAAAGTGTGCCAGACCACGCATAATACTCGAACTTGTCGCCCAAAATCTCGTTTATGTTAGTGTTTATATCGTATCCGTATTTATGCGTTAGTTTTACTAACTTTTTATCAAGCATTTTCTTTTTAAGGTTTCTTATAGGAATAAGAATTTTCCATTTTTTAAGATTTTGTTTAAGTTTATACCACATTTTCCTGTCCTTCCTTAAACGCATTTCTATACTTGAGCACAAAATATCCACGAATAGCCATAAGCACGAACTCGGTTACGCTTCTTAAAATTATAACGGCTGTCATCGTGAATATGTCAAACAATATGAATATTCCTAAAATAATTATTTGAAAGAGTGCTGATGCAATGGTTGAAAATGTAACTTGTTTTTCCTTGCTTATAGCACCCAAAGATGGCCAGCCCATAAGCATGCTTGGAAAACTGAGTAGCATTACAGGTATTAAGCCCCTAAAAATAGGCACGGCATCGATATACTTCTCCCCTGCGATTATCGTGATAATTGTTTCTGGAATAAAAAAGCATAATAAACATCCAGCAAGAACTATTGGCATAAACAAACACAAAACTTTGCCTATGAATTTTATGTTCTTGTGCTTTACCATTTGTGGGTGTATGCCCTTCATGATAGGGTCATACATGCTTACAACTGCATTTATGAGTTGAATTGAAACACCCCAATATGCAATGAGAGTTAGGTCTGTTATAAATATACCGATAAGAAGTGTTACAAGGGCAGTAAATGCTGTTGTTGCTATGCCTGATATAAAATAAATTGCAGATTCTTTTAGCCTTAAAAACACATTTTTAAGTTGTGGGAATTTTATTTTGATTTTGTATCTATATAAAAAGAACAATGAAACGATAACAGCCATAATGTTTCCAACAATGTCAAGAATTGGAATAACTAATAGGTCTTTATCGCTTTTTACAAATATAAATGTAAGTGCCGTTGTCAAACCACGCATTATTACAAAAATGATGGTTAAAACGTGCATTTTTTCCAAACCCCTAAACAAATAGTCAAGCAAAAATGCCGTTAGTGCAACAGCAACGGCCGATAGCATTGTGAATAAAAAATAATTTCTTAAAATAGGTATTGCAAAACTTAAAACTACAGCGCACACAAGCGAAAGTGCACCAAGCAATACTCTGCCCACCAAAACTTCGCCCGTTGCTATGCCTATTTTAAGTTTATCGCCATTGCAGTTTACGATATCTTTTACTGCCGAGTATAAAAAACCAAAGTCAACTAAGATATGTAGGTATGTCATGCATGATTTTACATAGGTCACCACGCCATAACTATCTTTAGTTAATACCCTTGTTAAATATGGAAGGGTTATAAGTGGGAACACCATTTTTGCAAATGTGAGCATATATAACAGCATTGTATTTTTTGCTGTATTTTTTGTCATATTGTCCATATTTATTCCTCACTTATTTTTATAGTTTTGGTTAATTTTTTAGTCAAACTTTACTACTTCTGGGTTGTGCTTGCATACCCTTTCTTCTTCTGGTGGCAACTGCATATAATCGCCAAACTTTATCCTTAGCATCTCGTCATAATTTGCGTTTGTCATAACTTCAAGCCCTTCAAACGCTATAGTCGAATAATTTTCAACGAGTTCGGGTTTATAAATAAATCTTAAGTCATTTGGACAACCCATACAGATGTATTCATAATCTTTTTCAAGATTTTTATATTTATCTATAATTTGCTTTTCGATTTTGTTACGAATTTTAAGTTGGGTTTTTCTTGATGGAATAAGCAAAATCTTTGATAAGAGTTTTAAGAACTTGCCACCCTTTTCATAAGGGTATCCCCTTGTGTAAACTAAACGGAGTTTTGCCTTAAACATAAACTTTTTGCGTTTTTTCTTATCTAAAGGAATTTTGTCAAAAGCAAAAACATCAAGCCAAATGCCGTGATGGGTGTCCGTTTGCATTTCTTCTTTACTTGCAAGAATTGTTCCATCTTTTCTAATCTTTGTGTGGTTTATAATCTCATAGTTAGGATTATTTGTCGCTTGCATGGTGTAGCCAGCAACACCTTCGCTTTGCCAAAGCGTTAAAAAACGGTCGTATTCATTTCTTTCCATTAAAATGTCGATATCGTCATCCCAAGGAATAAATCCACCATGGCGAACTGCACCTAAAAGCGTTCCTGCATAAAGCGAATATTTTATGTTATGTTTTTTGCAAAAACTATCCACGACTTTTAATATGTCCGTTTCAACTAATTGCAATTTTCTTAATGTATTACTATCCATTTTTTCCCTACCTAACATTGCTTATAATTTTTATCAAAAACATTAGTTTATGCTTTAATAAAAATTTAGCAAGTTTTAGTTTTTTGTTTGTGGTGATGCAATTTTTAACGGCTTCATCATACATAGGCAACTTTAACGCCTTTAATATATCGCCTTTTATCACGCTATACTTTTCATCTCTATTAAATTGCGAACAGACAGCATTAAAAAGCGAGTGTGTGATTAGCCTATAAGATTGTGCCTTAAAATCAAACTCATCTATGTTTACATGTTTTTTTATTACATTTATGCGTTTTTCCACACTATATAGGTCAAACGCCTTTTTATTTTTGGTTATCGAACTTTGATTGAACCTATAACCATATAAGCACTTGTTTGAAATATACATTGAACTTGCCTTAAAAACGCAAGGCTTAACGCAAGCATAATCTTCGCCCATAACTATATCATCATCAACGCTCATTTGAATAGGCTCGAATATAGACTTTCTAAATGCCTTCATACAAATTGTTGAAGGAAAAGATTTTCCATCAATTCTTTTTAATAAAAATGGAAAAATCTCCCTTTCTAATTTTTCTCTATCGTAGTAGCCTTCTAAACCATCAAACTCAAGGCTATTTTTAATCTCACCATCAGCATCTTCGATATAACTTAAGCAAACTATATCTGCATTATATTTTTCTATAGCCATCTTAAACTCTTGTAGATAGCCTTGTTTTATATAGTCATCGCCATCAATGTTAACGATATATTCGCCACTAGAAGCCTTAAGCCCTGCCTTTCTTGCACTAACGAGCCCACCGTTTTGTTTGTGAACAACCTTTACTCTTTTGTCTTTTTCAGCATACTCATCGCATATTTGTGGCGAACTATCAGGCGAGCCATCATCAACCAAAATAAGCTCAAAGTCACTTTGGCTTTGAGTTAAAATGCTTTCCACGCAACATTTTAAGTATTTTTCCACCTTATACACAGGCACTATGATTGAAAATAGCATTTATTACCTACTCTGAAATTACTTTATAAATTTGGGCATTTATTTTATTTACATCAAAATTTTGTTCGGCAAAAGTTCTTGCATTTTGCCCCATAACTTTGATTTTTTCTTTATTTTCTAAAAAGTAAATAACTTTTTCAGCAAGGTCATTTACATTTTTTACTTGGACTAAAAATCCGTTATATCCATCAACCACAGTTTCTTTTGCACCCACTGCGTTTGTTGTTATTATCGCTCTGCCAACACTTTCGGCTTCCATAACCGATACGGGCATACCTTCTCTATAAGTTGGCAAAACCAAAACTGACGAGTCTTCTAAATAAGGGCGAACATCACTGGTTGTTCCTAAATAATTTATCGAGCCGTCATCTATATACTCTTGAATATCAACTATTTTTTCGCTTGCCTCTGCACCTAAATAGTTAAAGACAGCATCGGGATATTTTTGTTTTACAAGCCTTGCGCATTCTAAATATTCGTATAGTCCCTTTGTCCTTAACATACGGGCAACCATAAGAAAATTGCTTGTGCTTTTTATCGGCTTAAACTCAAAGTGCGATAGGTCTATACCTATACCATAAACAATATGGCATTTATCCTTGCTAACGAGTTTTCTATCTATAAACTCTTTTTTGTCATCATTATTTAAGAAAAATACAGCCTTAGAAATCTTAAATGCCGACCTATAGAGTTTGTTTACTACACTGCGAATAACCTTCCATTTTAGCCCTGTTTTTATATAAACATCGCCTAAACCTTCTACCATAGAGTAAATATTTTTTACCCCAGCCTTCTTTGCCGATTTAACGCCAAAAGTGTTAGGCTTTAGTTGAAAGGTGAAAACTGCGTCTGGATTTTCTTTTTTAATAATTTTTGTTAAATTTTTTCTATATTTTAATATAGCAAAAGGATTTAGTCCTCTATTGTCTTGTTTTACGCAATAAAAGTCGGCACCTAAATCCCT
Source organism: Christensenellaceae bacterium (assembly GCA_045586765.1). GTDB lineage: Bacteria > Bacillota > Clostridia > Christensenellales > Borkfalkiaceae > UBA1259. The sequence continues at coordinate 30,294 of JAZNAX010000027.1, forward strand.
AATTTCTTTTTCTCTTAAATTGTCATGTGCAATAATGCAAACAGAGTGACCTTTTTCTTCTAAAAACTTTATTAAATTTTTGCGAAAGTTTATAACATTAACCGACTCTGTCATTATAAACAAATATTTCATTTGTTTTATTTTGCTCCCTTATGATTAAATATAACGCCTATTGTCTTGAACATAATTTTTATATCAAGCCAAATTGACCTTTTTTTGATATATTCAATATCGAGCAAAACCTTTTCTTGTGGCTTTAAGTCATATCCACCACTTACTTGTGCTAAACCTGTTATGCCCGGTTTAACCCTTTGCCTTTGGCTAAAGCCGTGAATATACTTTTCAAACTCCACATAAAAGCACTCTCTTTCAGGTCTTGGACCAATTAGCGACATCGTGCCAATTAAACAACAAAATAGTTGTGGAAGTTCATCAATACGAGTTTTTCTTAAAAACATGCCAAACTTGTAAATTCTTTTATCGTTTTCGCCATCAGACCAACGCACGCCATCTTTTTCAGCATCGATGTGCATGGACCTAAACTTAATTATCTTGAACTTTTTGCCTTTATACCCAAGTCTTTCTTGAGTGTAAAACACACTGCCCTTTGATGAGCATTTGATTATTATGGCAACAATTATAAATGGAACAATCAATAAACTTAAGGCTAAAAGCGAAAACAAAATGTCAAAAAGTCGCTTAAAAAATGAATAAAAAGGTTTTTTCGCAATTTTGCCGATTTCTTCTATATTATATTCTTCGCCTTTTTTCACTTCAAAAGGCAAAACGACTGCAGGCATTTCACTTGCGCTTGCAACTTCACTATAACCTTCTATTAGCGATATGTCATTATTCTTTTTGTCTTTAGCCGAAACACTCATATAAACCTTTAAGCCTAACATTTATTTTTTGTCGATAAAATTCATGGGCAATTTTGCCCAAACGTCACCTATAAAATTATACTACAAATTTTACTCTTTGTCAAGAGCCATTTTTCTTTTTATTTAGTAAATATTTTACTAAATGACTTGCTTTTTTACAGCAAAAAAACCACCCTGATTTAAGAGTGGTTTTAAGCATAAATTTATTTTACTTACTATGCAGTTTTTTCTGCTTTTTCCGATTTTAATTGCCTTTCAATTTTTTTGATGTGTGGAATGATAAAGATTAAAAGCACAGCAAATGTTAGTATCCAACTTATAGGATATGAAATATATACCATTGCAAGCGTTGGGTTTAATAAATAAAATGTGTTTAACCAGAATATCCTAAAGAAACAAACAAATATTAAAGTTATTACCATAGCAATTACACTTCTATCTAAGGCACGCAATGAATATGATAAAGTTTCAAATGCGCCTGCAATAAAATACCAAAGTCCTAAATATATTAGTCTTTTCTTTGCCACTATATAAGCTGCTTCGGTCTCTACAAAGATTGATGTCAATGGTCTTGAAAGTACAAGCGCTAGTATTCCTATAAATAGTTGCGCTGTGCAAGCAGTTAGCACTGTTATTTTGATAGATTTTTTAATTCTATCAACCTTTCCTGCACCATAGTTTTGACTTACAAAAGCCATGTTCGCTAAAGCGATAGAGTTGCCTACTGTATACACTATACTGTCTATTTGGTGACCACCCGTGTTGCCTGCAACGGCCTCAGCACCATAACTATAAATAGTTGACGATATAAGCACATTTGAAATGGCAAAGAGTATACTTTGCACCCCTGATGGAACGCCAACTTTTAATATAGCTGACGCTTCTTTTTTATAAACCCTTAAATGCTTAAATTCAAATCTTGAAAAACCTGTGCTTTTCTTCATTGCAATAAACGCTAAAGCTGAAGCGATAAATTGAGAGCCAACTGTCCCTATTGCAACACCTTCAACGGTCATATCAAAAACTGCAATAAAGAAAACATTAAGCCCTACGTTTGCAACGCCTGATATTGCAAGATATATAAGTGGTCTCACAGAATCGCCAACGGCACGGAGTAAACTTGCTGAAAAGTTATAAAATAAAACTATCGGCATACCCAAAAAATATATTTGCATATATTTTGTTGCGCCATCTAATAATTCACTTGGACAGCCCATCCAAGTTAGAAATATTTTAGAGCCAAAATATCCAACAAGCATTAAAAAGATTCCAGAAATTAAACTGATTGAGATTGCTGTTCCCACGACCTTTCTTGATTTATGCATGTCATTTTCGCCAACACATCTTGCCAAAATAACATTTGAACCCATCGATAAACCTATGAAAAAGTTTACAAGAAGGCTAACTAAAGAAGTGGTTGCACCCACTGCAGCAACAGCATTTTCGTTAACCATAAATCTTAAAATGGCAATGTCGGTTGCGTTAAATAGTAGTTGCAAAATGCTGGTTAAAACTATTGGCACTGCAAATGCAACAAGTTTATTAAATATTGGGCCTTTTGTTAAATCCACTTCTCTTTTTAATAGTTTTGCTGACATAATATATTACTTCCTTTTGCACATAAGTGCTTTTTTACCATAACTATTTCAAAGTTTTTACGTTTTTATTTTTATATGTTGTAAACTTAAATGTATATCCGTTTGATTCTAATTGTTCGCTTTCTTCAGTGCAATCCCAATCTTTCATATTATCAAGGTTTTCAAAAAATACTGTAGCCTCGCCGTCAGCATCAACTTTTGTTATAAGTGCTTCAGTGCAATATTCAAGTAAAAGTTTATATATGCTTCCACCACCTATAACGAAAACATCATCGGCGACATAACTTTCAAGCACCTTGCCAAGTTCGGTTAAATCCTTAACGACAATGCAACCTTCATAAAGTTCGTTACCACGGTGGAATACTATATTCGTTCTATTTTTAAGTGGTTTAGAGTTAGGGAAAGATTTTAAGGTTTTACTGCCCATTACAACAACTTTACCCTTTGTTTGTTCTCTAAAAAACGCCATGTCAAGTGGGATAGAAAACAATAGGTCGTTATTTTTGCCTATTCCCCAATTTTTATCTACTGCAACTATTGCTTTCATTAGATAGCAACCTCTATTTTATCTTCTAGTTTTGTATATTCATAGCCTTCAAGTTTAAAGTCATCAACGGTAAAATCATAGAAATTTTTAACTTCTGGGTTTATCCAAAGTTTTGGTGCTTTAAATTGTGGGTTTTTAAGAATTTTTTCGACTATTGGAACATGCCTATCATAAATATGTGCGTCTGCAATCACATGCACGAGTTCGCCAACCTTAAGATTAGACACTTGTGCAAACATGTGAAGTAGCACGGCATATTGAACAACGTTCCAATTGTTTGCTGTTAACACGTCGTTAGAGCGTTGGTTAAGTATGCCGTTTAAGGTATCACCTGTAACGTTAAAGGTCATTGAATATGCGCAAGGATAAAGATGCATTTCGTGTAAATCTTGGAAGGTATAAATATTGGTCATTATTCTTCTTGATTGTGGGTTATTCTTAAGGTCATATAAAACCCTATCCACTTGGTCGAATTCACCTTCTTTATACTTATGCTTAACCCCTAATTGATAGCCATAAGCCTTACCAATAGAACCCGTTTCATCTGCCCAACTATCCCAAATGTGACTATTTAGGTCGTTTATGTTGTTAGATTTTTTTTGCCAAATCCACAAAATTTCATCGATGGCAGACTTGAAAGCCGTTCTACGAAGTGATATTATAGGAAATTCTTTTGATAAGTCATACCTGTTGACTATACAGAACTTTTTAACAGTGTGCGCTGGCGTTCCATCAAGCCATTTTGGGCGAACAGGAAGGTCGGTATCCCATGTGCCGTTATCAAGTATGTTTCTACATGTTTCAATAAAAATCTTATCTGCTAAACTCATTTTCTTTTCTCCTTATGTATATATCTATTTTGCTGTAAGCACCTTGCTTTTAACGCCTTCTATCATACCGAGTTTTCCCGATAATGAATTGATTATCGGCTGTGGCGCATCCATTACAACGCTTATTACATTTAAGTTCTTTTGCCTATAAGGCACACCCATTCTGCCGATTATGTATTCGCCAAAATCGTGAAGCAATGCGTTTATTCTTTGCACTGCATTAGTGTCGCTTACTATAATTGCAACAACCGAAATGCTGTTTTCCATATTTATCCCACCTTATTTTTCTTTATTGTTCTTTCCCATTTTGTCTAAACGGAAAATTTTTCTTATTAACATGCAAACTGATATAATTGCCGTAAAACCAAGCACCACTAGATACACTATAAGCACTATTGGATAGTTTGCAAAAACACCTATTATTTGTAATATTAAACCTAAAATAGCAAGCAAAAACACGCCCTGCAAACAAAAAAGGGATAACACTTTGTAAACCACCTTAAAGCATACTACAAATATGGTTTTTATTATTCCAAATATTAAATTACTCCTCTGTAAAATCATGCCTTTCACCTAAAACAAACTCGATAAAAATTGCCCTACATCAAAAATAAACCTACTAAACTCACGCATTGACAGTGCCCAATCTGGAACTACGCCCACCACTTGACTCGTTTTACAAGTGCCATATACACTATACCTGCTATCCTTGCTATTTTCTCGATTATCCCCTAAATAGAATATCTCGCCTTCTTTTACTTCCCAATAAGGGTTAGCACCCACGTAAGTAGTTATCGTTTGCTCTGGCAAATATGTTTCTTCCAACATTTTAAACTCTTGCTCGTTTTCGCCAACCCATACTTTGCCGGCTTCTATTTTAACATAAATGGTTTTGTCTTTTTGACCTACAACTATTGCTCTTTTTATAAGCCAATCATATCCCTTGCCATCTTCGCTTTCCTTTTCGCCATCGATAACTATTATGTCGCCTGCTTCTGCCACCATATTTTTGTTTGCGAATAGCACGTTGCCATCGCTTAATGTTGGAGACATAGATGCACCATCTACATATACGCTTATCAAAATATGGTTTGTGAAGATATAAATTGTCACCACAAGCAAAATTATAACACCAAAGAAAAGGGAGAAAGCACGATTGCTTTTTTCCTTTCTTCTGGCTTTTTCAATTAAACTATCGTATACCTTATACATAATTTCCCCTATTTTTGCTTTTGGCTAATAAACCTTATCAGTTCTCTTCTTGCTTTTGGTAAACTTTAATTATTTTTTGAAGTTCATCTGGCGATAAAAAAATTGCCCTGCCACACTTTATACATTTAACTTTTATGTCTGCACCCGTGCGAACTATTTGCCACTCGTTGCCACCACAGGCATGGCTCTTTTTTGAAATGAACTTATCCCCTAAACTATATGTCATGTTTCACCTTAAAAAAACTATACCCATAGTGCATTATTTATTAGGTATTCGCCTTCATCAACATTTATCTCAATAGCATCAATCTTTGCATAGTCTTTAAGTGCCATACCTTCTGCAGTCTTAAACTTGTTCATTTCTATCATTACGTTATGCCAAACATCGCCACCTAAAAGATTTACTTTTACAAAGTATTCTATTTTATTACCAAAGTAATCGCTAATTAACTTTACTACAAGCGATGTCTTTAATTTTGCATAAACATCAAGCATTAGCATAGAAGCGTTTTTAGGTTGATATTTACTGCCTGCCATAGCAAATGTTAATAATCCACCACTGCAAGTAACACCCGCTATGCCCATAGGCCCTTTCTTTTCCCTTACAATACCCCTATCAACTAGGTCAAAGTTTTTTGTACATTTTATTGATGGCGTTGCTGGTGCGAATATGCTGTGTGCATTTTTTATTCTTGAAGAATATAAAATATTGCTCTTAAACGTGCCTTTAACTTGGCCTAACGTAAAGCGTTTTGAAAGAATATTTGTGCTTAATTTTAATGAGTTTTTATACACTACATTAGCATAAGCAAATATTATTTCTGCCCCACTATATGGCGTGTAGTCTGCTATATATTTTCCGTTTTCGCATTTTTTTGCATCTATCTTTTGATAGCATCGAAGGGCTGGGTTTATCTTTTCTTCTGCAACGAAAACTTCAACCTTGTCAATCTTTACAGGGCACTCTACGTCCGTTTGAACTTCAAATACAACTTTGCCGTCTTCTATATCGCACTTGATGTCCGACTCTTTTGGCAATTCAAAATTAGCATCACATAAATATTTATCGAAAAATACAAGCGCATTGCTATAGCCTGCATTATTTATTCTATCAGTATTATTTGGTGATATGTGCATTGCTCTATACGTCTCTTGTGGAATTTTACTCATTGTGTCTTGAGCCCTATCCACTTCAAAATCGTTATCGTTTGTTGCACAAAGTAAAAGGGTTGGCGTTTCAATATGCAAAGCATAAGACTGAGAGTCTACACCTGCAATAAATTGATACATTTTGTCATCAAACTGTGGGTCTGGTTTGCCACCGAACTTATATATGCCCTTATATCCTATCCAACCATAATTAAGTGCAATAACCGTGGCATCTAGGCTATGGTCTGAGCCTATAACTTGCCAAAGCGCCGTTGCAACTTTTGACACGCCAAAAGCGCCCACCTTTGTTACAAAAGGTAAATCCTTTAGGTATTTTATTGCATACTTCATAACAGCACACCACTCATACCAACAAGTTGACTTTGCATCTTTTTTTATTGAATATAAGTTTTCTTTGACCGTTTCATAATTTGCATAACTTACGCTTAATGGATATAAGGTATAATCTTCTTTTCCTTGTGCATATCCAGCAAGGTCAACCATTAAAACAGCATACCCCTTAGAAACTAGGTCCTTTGCAAGTTTTGAACCGTTAGAAATAGAAAAATCTTCAACAAGCAATATCGCTGGACATTCAGTAGCTTCTTTGCTACGCATAAGTTCAGCATAAATACTCACCTTGCCGTCTTTTAGACTTCTTCCTTCTAAAATGAGTTTTGAAAAGATTATATCGTCAATATTTTGTTCTTGAACTATGTTAGCACCAACACTTTCTGGTAAATCAAAGTTTTTCCAAAGTGCAGAAGGTGTTAAAATTGTTTCAAACATACATACCTCACCACAAAACTACCCAAAATTTAAAAATTTTATCGTTTTAAGTTGATTTTTTGGATAGTTTAGTTTATAATAGTTTTCACTCGTCTTTGAAACAAGCGATAGTACTGCTATTATATTACTAAGTAATATTATATATCATTATTATCGTCAAAGCAAGCGTTTTTTGCATTTAGATACAATTTATTAAAGGGGAAACAAATGACCTGTTCTTTTTCTAAAGAGTTTTCTATCTCGGCTTACACCAACATTGAAAACTTGTTTATAACAGAATATTTGCCTATCGCTGGGGGCGATGCCGTTAAAGTTTATCTTTACGGTCTTTTCCTTTGCTCTCACCCCGATGTTGACCAGTCTGTTTTGGATATGGCAACTAGCCTTAAAATGCAAGAAAAGGATATTATCGACTGCTTTTTGTTCTGGGAAGAATTTGGGCTTTTATCTATAGTCTCTAAAGAGCCTTTTTCGGTTCAGTATCACCCTATTCGCTCTACTTCTAGCGCTAAACCTAGAAAGTATAAGGCTGAAAAATATTCCGACTTTACTAAAGGACTTCAAGCGCTTATTCCTAATCGTATGATTTCCACAAGTGAATATACTGAATATTTCAATATTATGGAAACTTATTTCATTAAGCCTGAAGCAATGCTCATGATTGTTAAATATTGCATCGATAGAAAAGGAAATGACATTTCTTATCGTTATATTTCTAAAGTGGCAAAGGATTTTGGTAACAGGTCTATAAATACTGCCGACAAAGTTGAAAAAGAACTTTCTTCTTACATTGCACAAACGGGTATAATTGAAAAAATCTTGCGTGCTCTTTCACTTCGCCGTCAACCTGACATCGAAGATGCTAACCTTCTTAAAAAATGGACGGGCGAGTTATCTTTTGATAGCGACAACATAATCTTTGCCGCATCTAAACTTAAAAAAGGCAGTATGGAAAAACTCGATGAGTTCTTGCTTGAACTTTATGCTATTAAAAGTTTTTCTAGAGAAGAAATTGCAGGGTTTTTGGACAAAAAGAAGGCTATTTATGACCTTGCTATAAAAATCAACAAGGCGCTTTCAATTTACGTTGACGTAATAGACACCGTTGTCGATAATTATACAAAAAAATGGCTCTCTTTCGGTTTTGAAGAAGATGCGCTTTTATTTATTGCAACCCATTGCTTTAGAAATGGAAAAAACACCCTTCAAGATATGGACGAACTCATAGAAATGTTGCGTCAGCGTGGGTTTATCACCCTATCTAGCGTGGGTGACTATTTTGAAGATATTAAGAAAAACGACGAGTTTATTTCTAAACTACTTTTAACTGTTGGGCTTAATCGCAAGCCTAATTCTTGGGATAGAGAAAATCTTAATATTTGGAAAAGTTGGAACTTTTCTAACGATATGATTTTAGAAGCAGGCAAACTTGCCTCTGGCAAAAACTCGCCTATCGCTTATATGAACGGAATTTTGAGTAATTGGAAAAAGGAAAATGTGTTCAGCCCAGAAAATATTTCATCTAACACATCTACCACCGATAACTCTCAAGAAAGTTATAATAGAGAATATGAAAGAAGACGCTCTGTCGCCCTTTCTCGTGCTCAAAAGAATAACGAGATTGCTATGGAAATTGAAGGTTTTGCCCAAATTTATAGCAAACTTAACAGCATTGAAAGAGACCTTGCCTTTGCCGAAATTGCAGGCGACCAAGATGCCCTTACTAAACTTGAAAATGAAAAGAAAGAACTTACCAATAGTGGCGAAAAATTGCTTAAAACAAAAGGGCTTAACTTTGAATCGCTATCACCTATATATGCTTGCAAAAAGTGTAACGACACGGGCTATGTAGGTACGCATAGATGCGATTGCTTTGATAAAAAATAATTTAACTTAAATAGAAAATGCTCAAAGGTTGTTTCCTTTGAGCATTTTTATTATTTTGTTTTTTGAATTTTTATTTTCTATCTTCTAACTTGATATATTCGTTTCTGCCGTTTGTTGATACGTATGCAGGACGGATAATTTTACCATTGTTATATAGTTCTTCAAGTCTATGTGCACACCAACCAGACATTCTTGCGATAGCAAACATAGGAGTGAAAAGTTCAACAGGTAAACCGAGCATATTATAAACGAAACCACTATAAAAGTCCACATTTGCTGATACGCCCTTGACAATCTTTCTCTTTTCGCAAATAAGTTTTTGAGAAATCTTTTCAACCTTGTCGTAAAGTTTGAATTCTTTGTTTCTACCCTTTTCGCTTGCTAGTTGACGAACAAAGTCCTTAAACACTTCTGCTCTTGGGTCAGAGATAGAATAAACGGCGTGTCCCATACCATAAACTAAGCCTGACTTATCAAATACTTCGCCAGCGAGCATTTTTGATATGTATTCACGGATTTCTTCATCGTCATCCCAATCTTTAACGTTTTTCTTTATATCTGCAAACATATCCATAACCTTGATGTTTGCGCCACCGTGCCTTGGTCCTTTTAATGAACAAAGTGCAGCAGTTATTGTTGCATAAGTATCTGTTCCAGCTGAAGTTACAACGTGTGTTGTAAAGGTTGAGTTGTTACCACCACCGTGTTCTGCGTGTAACATAAACGCAATGTCTAACACCTTTGCTTCAAGTTCGGTAAACTTGTTGTCTGGACGGAGCATGTGCAATACGTTTTCTGCTGTTGAATAGTCTGGGCGTGGTCTATGAATATATAGTGACTTACCTTCATTGTTGTGCATGTGTGCATTATAAGCATAAACTGCAAGCACAGGCATAAGTGAAATGAGTGCTAAGCTTTGTCTTAAAACGTTTTCAAGCGAATTGTCAAGTGCGTGATGGTCATAACTATAAAGAGCCAAAGTACATTTTGAAATAGAGTTCATAATGTCTTTGTTTGGCGATTTCATAATAACGTCCCTAACAAAATTTCTAGGAAGTTGTCTATATGTTGATAAAAGTTTTTTGAAATCTAAAAGTTCATCTTTTGTTGGCAATTTATTGAAAAGCAAAAGATATGTTGCTTCTTCAAAACCTAAACGCAACTCATCGTTATAGTTATCAATCATTGTTTTAACATTGATACCACGATAGTATAGTTCGCCTGGAACTGGTGTAACAACACCATCGATTTTCTTTTTTGCAATAACGTCTGAAATGTCTGTAAGCCCTGTTATAACGCCAGCACCGTTTTCATCTCTAAGACCTTTTTTAACTTGATTTTCTTTATATTGACCTTCTGTAAACTTTGGATTTTCTTGGTATAACTTAGAAAGTCTTTCAATTTCAACTTGTTGATAATGTGTATTTGTCATAATACTTCTCCCATAATTTAAGTTATTTTAGCATTTATTACTAAAAATGTCAATTAAATATACTAGTTATACTATTTGTTTTACTTATAACGATATATATATTTTCACTTTTTTGCTAAAAAATAAAGGACTTAAGCGTTTTTACTTAAGCCCTTTTTGTCTTTTTTTTATTAGTCTTCAATTCTAATAACTGAATTTACTTTTATCATTTCTGGAAGTGTTGAAAGTTTATCAAGAGTTTTCTTAACTGCACCTTCTGCACAAATGTGTGTGTTTACAACGATTTGAGCGCTGTTATCACAGCCACCAACTTGTTTAACTTCTGCAATGCTGATGTTGTTTTTAGCAAATGTTGTTGCTATCTTTGCAAGAACACCTGCCATATCCTTAACTGTTAAACGGATATAGTATTTAGAAGTAAAGTCTTTAACAAACTTTGTTTCCTTATTGCCTTGTGCATTGTTTTTGAAGCTTGCATAGAAATATTCGTTATGTTTTGCTGCAAAAATAATGTCTGAAACAATTGCGCTACCTGTTGGAAGAGCGCCTGCGCCCCTGCCATAAAGCATAATTTCGCCAACTGCATCACCAACTAAGTGCACTGCGTTAAACGAGTCGTTTACGCTTGCGAGTGGGTTGTCATTTTTGATAAATGTTGGGTGAACTCTAACTTCAACACCCTTTTCTGTATCCTTGCCGATACCTAAGAGTTTAAGAGTATAGCCCATTTCTTTACCTTGAGCAATGTCTTCTTTAGTGATGGCTGTTATGCCTTCTCTATAAACGTTTTCAATGCAAATTTTCTTGTTAAATGCAAGGCTTGATAAAATTGAAAGTTTATACGTTGCGTCAAAGCCTTCTACATCGGCTGTTGGGTCGAACTCTGCATAGCCTAAGCGTTGTGCTTCTTTTAAGGCTTCTTCATATGACCAACCTTCGTAAGCCATTTTTGTTAAAATGTAGTTTGTTGTGCCGTTGATAATGCCTTTGATAGACAAAATCTTGTTTGCTTGCATGCCATCGATAAGCGTACGAATGATAGGTACCCCACCCACGCAACTTGCTTCAAAAAAGAGTCCTGCGTTCATCTTTTTTGCTTCGGCTTCGAGTTCTGGCCAATGCTTAGCAAAAAGTTCCTTGTTTGAAGTTACAACAGTCTTACCACTCATAAGTGCTGTTTTAACAAAAGTTTTTGCAACACCTGTGCCACCGATAACTTCAACAACGATATCTACGTTTGGATTAGAACAAACTTCTTCTATACTACTAGCGATGTTTTCTTCGGAAATCCCTAGCGACAACGCCCTTTCTTTATTCTTTTCAAGAACGCTTTCAACCGTGATGTCTAGGCCGTGAATTTTCTTAAAGGTTTCCTTGTTTTGAGTTAAAATTTCGTAAGTACCACCACCAACGACACCTAAACCCAAAATTGCAACGCCTACTTTTTTCATATATTTCTCCTTTATTGAACTTGTTTGTTCAACTTATAAATCAAATTAAGTCCTTCCAAAGTAAGAACTCTATCAACAAGCGTAATCCCCTTAGACTCCTTAGCGATTATTTCG
>JAZNAX010000028.1:0-42273 GCA_045586765.1 Christensenellaceae bacterium
TTATCAATTAGGAGCAGAACTTAGATAATGGTTAGCGAAAAGACTTTAAAGGCACTTGAATATGATAAAATTTTGGCTGAAGTTTGTGCTTTTGCCGTTTTAGGGTGCACAAAAGAACAAATATTATCTTCAAAGCCTTTAACAAGTCTTGTTGGTAGCGAACTTTTACTTAAAAAAACCGAAGAAGCATATAAGTATCTTTTTACTTATAGTACAGGTGGTATTTATTTCTTTGACGACATAACTGACGAACTTAAACGAGTTGACGTTGGTGGCGTTTTAAATAATGTTGAAATCTTGCATGTTTTAGCAAATCTAAAAAGTGCAAGAATTATAAAAACTGCAATAAATTCGGTCAACGATAATAGTTTATCAGTTCTAAAGCAAATTACTGATATTTTATATATAAATCCAGAGTTTGAAGCCGAAATTTCTCGAATAATCATTTCAGAAGACCAAATTAGCGACAATGCATCTCCAAAACTTTATTCGATAAGAAAAAGTATTGCGAATATAAATGCAAGGATAAGGGCCGAACTTAACTCTTATATGCGTGGAAGTTCAAGTAAATATTTACAAGATGCAGTTGTAACAATGCGTCAAGATAGGTATGTAATTCCTGTTAAAAGCGAATTTAGAAGTTATGTTAAAGGTTTTATACATGACCAATCATCATCTGGTGCAACAGTTTTTGTTGAACCAGAACATGTTATGGAACTTAATAACGACCTAAAAAAAGCGCTCCTTGATGAAAAAGAAGAAATTCATAGAATTCTTGCCGAACTTTCTCAAAAAATCTCTGGTATGTCAGATGCGCTTAGATATAACGCTGAAAATCTTGCCGAACTTGATTATGCTTTTGCTCGTGCTGGATATGCTTACAAAAATAAATGCTCTAAACCAAAGCTAAACAATAGTGGTACTATAGATATTAAAAGGGGAAGACATCCACTTATAAATAAAGATAAAGTTGTGCCTGTTTCTGTTTATTTGGGAAAAGATTTTAACTTTTTACTTATAACAGGGCCAAATACAGGTGGCAAAACGGTTACACTCAAACTTACAGGGTTGTTCTGTGCTATGGCAATGAGTGGGCTTTATATTCCTGCAGATGACGATAGTGAAATTTCTGTATTTAACAACATTTATTGTGATATAGGTGATGAGCAAAGCATTGAACAAAACCTTTCAACCTTTTCTTCTCACATTATGAACATTATCAATATTATAAATAATGTTGATAATAATAGCTTGGTTTTAATTGATGAAATCGGCGCTGGCACCGACCCAGAAGAAGGTAGTGCACTTGCCCTTGCAATAATAGAAAAACTACTTGATAGTAATTGTTTTGGTATTATTACAACGCACTATTCAAGATTAAAAGAATTTGCGATGAGTAGCACCAAACTTGAAAATGCTTCAATGGAGTTTAATGCAAAAACATTAAAACCTGTTTACAAACTAAATATTGGCATACCGGGAAGTTCTAACGCAATTGAAATAGCAAAAACACTTGGAATTGACAAAGACATTATTGATAAATCAATTTCGCTTTTGTCGGACAAAAAAGTCTCTTTTGAATTAGTTCTTAAAAAAGCCGAAGAAAGTAGGCGAAAGGCCGATGAACTTGCATTAAAATTGAGTGAACTTGAAAAAGAAAAGCAAAGCGAACTCGAAAAAATAGTTTTAGAAAAAGAAAAAATAATTAAAGAAAGGGAAAAGATAACTCAAACTGCTAAGCACGAAACAAAAAGAATTGTTGCTGATAAACTTGCTGATGCAGAAGAAATTATCGATGAACTTAAGAAAATATTAAAGGCTGTTGATTTAGAAAGCAAAGAAGTTTTTAGGGCAAACGAACTAAAAAACAGGCTTAAAAACAGCAGATATTTAGATAGTGATTACGATAATAGTCCTATCGAACTTATTAAAGCAAATAAATCGGATTTAAAAGTTGGTAACAAGGTTTATGTAAAGTCTCTTGGTGCTTATGCAAAACTACTCAGCATTAAAGAAAGTAAAAATGAAGCCGAAGTTTTAATTGGAAATATTAAAACTAAAGTAAAAATAAGCGAACTATATAATAGTGAAAAAGAGATAGAAAAAACTGAAAAAGATATAAAAATTTATAGGCAAACGGCAAACGGGCTTCCTATAACTGAAATAAATGTTATAGGCAAAACCGAACTTGAGGCGCTAACCGAAACCGAACAATTCCTTGACCAAGCAATAATTCATAACCTAGAAGAAATTAAAATTATTCACGGCGTAGGACAGGGCGTTTTACTTAAAGCCATAAGAAATTACCTAAAGACTAACAAAAACGTGTTAGAATTTAGGCGTGGAAAATATGGCGAAGGTGAAAATGGCGTTACAATTATTAAATTAAAGTAAATATAGTTAATTTCAAACATTTAAAAACAATTTAAATAGGAGTATTATGCAAGAAGTTTTTTACGAAGAAACTGCTACAATGCAAAATCAAGAAAAGGCAGCAAAAAAATATAGTTTTTTTAAGTTAATATCAAAAATTTCCTATATACTTTTTATATTATATGCAATAATACTATTCTTGTTCTTTGGTCCAGACCCTTATGGTGCAATTTTTAGTATTATATTTTCATTTTTGCCTTTGGTTATATTTTTGGTTTCGGCAATACTTTTTGGTAGATATAAAAATACACTTTATGTTGAATATGACTATACTTTTATTTCTGGTTCAATAAGAATTGCTAAAGTTATAAAAGATTTTAAAAGAAAAACCATTATTAAATTTGACACTTATAATATTGAAAAGATAGGGCGTTACAATAGTTCCACATATGATAAATATCAAATAATGCCAGGGATAAATAAACTTATTTTAACACACAATTTAATTGCTTCTGAAAATAAAGACTTCTATTATTTAGTTGTAAATGTAAATAGCCAAAAGAATCTTCTTGTGCTAGAATGTAGCGACCAATTTATCGTTAATATTTTAAAGTTCTCTAAAAAAACAATCCTTGAAGAGAGGTTTTTTAATTAAAATGCTATACTTTGACAATGCAGCAACGACAATTCCATCTCAAACTGCGCTTGAAAAGGCTGATATATTTAATAGTGAAAAATTTTTTAATCCATCTGCACTATATATGGGTGGGTTAAATTGTGCTAAAGAAATTAAACTAGCAAAAGATAACATACTTCGCAATTTAAGAGCGACAAACCACGAAGTTATATTTACGTCTTGTGGCTCGGAAAGTGACAATATGGCAATTTTTTGTGCTGTAAAAAGGGGCACTTTTTTGACTACAAAAGGCGAACATTCTGCTGTATATAAGAGTTTTTTAGAACTTAAAAATCGTGGTTTAAGTGTGGAATTTATAGACTTAAACGCCGATGGGACAGTAAATGAAGAAAAACTTTACGATTATGTTAAAAATAACAAAGTTGATTTTGTCTCAATTGTTCATGTTAATAATGAAACAGGTGGCATAAATGATGTTAATAAAATTGCAAAAACGCTTAAATCTATAAATAAAAGCATTGTTTTTCATGCAGATGGCGTTCAGGCTTATGGCAAAATTCCTTTTACATTAAGTCAAGATATAGATTTATATTCAATAAGCGCACATAAAATAAACGCCTTAAAAGGTGTTGGCGCTTTAATTAAAAGGAAAAATTTGACTATTTCACCACTTATATTTGGTGGTGGTCAAGAAAATGGACTTAGAAGTGGCACCGAAAATGTTTTTGGTATAAAAGTGTTTGATTTTGCAGGGCAAGAAAAATATCAAAACTTAAACGAAAATTATAAAAAAGCACAATTACATAAATCGCTTTTTGTAAATGGCTTAGATAAAGACTTATTTACATTCATTTCAAATGATAATTGTAGTCCATATATACTTACAATTTCAGCAAAAGGACTTCGTGGCGAAGTTGTTATGCACGCTTTAGAAAATCAAGATGTAATAGTTGGCAATGGCTCAGCATGTTCATCAAAGAATAGGTTTAGTAGAGTTATAGAAAATTGTGGGTATAATAAGGATATACTTGACGGAGTTATAAGAATAAGTTTTTCTACAGAAACTACTATAGCAGAATGCAAACAAGCAGTTGAAATAATAAATAATACAGTTCAAAAACTAAAGGGAATATTAAAATAATGAAAAATGCTATTATAATAAGATATTGTGAAATTCATCTTAAAGGGAAAAATCGTGGATTTTTTGAAAAAATGCTTAAGGAAAACATAAAAAATTCATTAAAAGAATTTAAGTTTACCTTCACTACTATGCATAGTCGCTATTTGATTGAAGATTACGACCCATTAGATTACGAATTAATTACAGCAAAACTTCATAAAATTGCAGGTGTTCATACTTATAGCAATGCTTTAGTTGTTGAAAATGATTTTGAAAAGATTGTTGAAGCATCTTCTATTTTGTTAAAAGATAAAGTTGGAACATTTAAGGTGAACACAAATAGGGCTGACAAAACATTTACCCCAAATTCTATGGAAACTTCAATGCTTCTTGGGGGTAGAATGTTAGAGTTGTATGGCAAAAACATTAGTGTTGATGTAAAAAATCCAGACTTTACTCTATATGTTGATATTAGAGAAGATGGAAAAACCTTTGTTTATACCGATGTTGTAAACTGTTTAAGTGGTATGCCTGTAGGTTCTGCAGGAAAGGGCTTATTATTGATTTCTGGTGGCATAGATAGTCCTGTTGCTGGTTATATGATGTGTAAGCGTGGCATGAAGTTAAATTGTTTACATTTCCATAGTTTTCCATACACAGGTGAGGCGGCTAAAGAAAAGGTTATTGAACTTACTAAAAAAGTTGGCGAATATAATGGGGGAATCAATCTTTACGTTGTTTCTTTCACTCATATTCAAGAAGCAATTCACGAGCATTGTCCTGAAGAATTTATGATTACGATAATGCGTAGGTTTATGATGCGAATTGCAGAGCGTTTAGCAATTCAACAAGGCGACCAAGCAATTATTACAGGTGAAAGTCTAGGTCAAGTTGCAAGCCAAACTATAGAAAGTATAACATCATCTAACTCTGTTGTAACTATGCCAATGCTTCGCCCACTTATTGCTTTTGATAAACTTGATATAATTGATATTTCAAAAAAAATAGACACTTATGAAACATCAATTTTGCCTTATGAAGATTGTTGTACGGTATTTTTACCAAAATATCCAGCAATTAAACCAAATCTTGAAAGGGTTAAAAGGGCAGAAAGTAAGTTAGATGTTGAAGGCTTAATCGAAGAAGCGTTTAAGAAAGTTGAGAAGTATACATTTTAATTTATATTAAATTAAATATCCCACCAATCGTCAGTTTCAATAACTGGCGATTTTATTTTTTCTAATGCAATTTCCTTTCCATAATATATTTTTCCATCTATATTTGTATAGGGAATAACAATGTAACTATAGGTTGATGCTTTGCTATTAAATTTATCAATAAACAAATTACTATTATTTTTTGCACTATCAAAAACTTCTATTTTTTTATCACCATCTAATCTAAAAACCTTTGCATTTATGCATTGTGTTAGACATAATTGAATATATATTTCATTGTAATTTACTGATATTTTTGGCTTTTCTATTGTGGGCGAAGAAAACCTTGTTGATTTTGTTTTTGGTATCATAGATTTCTTAAATAACGCCTTAAATTTATACCTTAACGGACAAACATCATCTGCTAAAACAAGTTTATTATTATTGTCGTATTCGATTTTATCAAGAAAAACTTCTTCTACATTTTCACTTTTTGTAATTTCCGAACTATTAGGGTCAATTAAATACAACTTATCCCATATTTCACTAGAAATACTACTAGGGACATTTCCACCGGTAACATTGTTTTCTAATAAAACATCATTTTTGTTTCCAAGCCATACGCCCATAACATAATCGTTGTTATAAGAGATTGTATAAGCATCAGTATTTCCATTTTTATTTCCAACAGTTCCTGTTTTAGCATATAATTTTTGTTTACAATACTTTAGTTTTTTTGCCGTTCCATTTTCTACAACATCACCAAGCATATCGTTCATGATAGTTATTGTATCATTACTAAAAACCTTAGTATTTTGTTGTTGATTTTGATATATGACATTGCCTTTTAAATCGGTTATTTTTTTAATAAAAGTTGGTTTATTGTATTTGCCATTATTATTAAATACGCAATATGCACTTGTTGAATCAATTAAATCCATACCATTTTGCGTTGAACCAAGCGCCAAGCACAAAGAATTGTCTTCTTTTGTTGTTTTTATGTTTAATTTATTTAGGTATTCTTTGGCTTTACTTATGCCAACATAGTTTAACAACTTAACTGCGCAAACATTTGAACTTGTTGAAAGGGCAGTTTTAACCGAAATATCTCCTAAATATTTATCATTATAATTTTTAGGCGAATAATCGCCAAAATTAGTTTTATTGTCAGATATTTTTGTCGCTGAACTAACTAAATCGTTTTCAATTGCAGGGGCATAACAAATTAGTGGCTTAATTATCGAACCAATTTGCCTATTAGACCTTCCAAAAGTTGAATAATAAGCGCAAACATGAGCATTTTTATCCATTAAAATGGCTGTTTTATGTGCATTTGTTGTGCAGTTGTTTACAGCGTTTTCAATGTATGTTTGTACATCTGGATTAATGTATGTGTAAACCTTAAGTTCCCTTAAAGAATAAGGCGACTTATTTAATATTTTATCTATTTGATTTGATGCAATATTAAAATAATCAACGCCTTTATTTGTTTGGCTTTTTTCAGCAAGATTTATTGGTGCGTTTAGATTAGCTAGATACTCTTTTTTAGAGATTAGTTTTTGGTTTAGCATCTGTTTTAAAACTACTTTCTTTCTTTCGTAACATCTTTTATAATTTTGATAAGGCGAGTAATAGGTTGGCGCTTTTATTATTCCAGCAAGTATTGCACTTTCATTTAATGACAACTCACTAGGTTCTTTATTAAAATAATGTTTTGAAGCACTTAAAATTCCATAACAATTTTCACCAAAATAAATAGTATTTAAGTATTTTTCTAATATTTCTTCTTTAGAATATTTTTTTTCTAATTGTCTTGCAAGTTTTATTTCGTATAATTTTCTTTTTAAGGTTTTTTGACTTGATAAATGAGTATTTTTTATAAGTTGCTGACTAATAGTTGATGCACCTTGTTTAAATGAAAATGATTTTATATTAGATAAAATCGCTCTAAAAAGACCTTTATAATCAACGCCATTGTGCCTATAAAAACGCTTATCTTCGATTGATATAAAGGCGTTCTTTGTTTGAGTTGGGATTTTTGTAGAATCCACAATAGAATTACCATTAGATTGCTCTAAAACAACATTATTATTATCATCATAAAAAACAACACTTCTATCAAAACCAACTAATTTATCAACATCTAAATTCATGTTATAAGTTGTGATATAAAAGTAAATTAGCAAACAAAATATTGCTATAAAAATGCTTGCAAAAACCATAAATAAAACTTTAAGTGCATTTTTCATACAAATTAGTATGTAAAAGTTAGGATATATTATTCAAAGTTATAATTATAAATTGACAAAATTTAAATATTAAGTTATTATATAGAGTATGGAAAGAAATGATAAAAGATATTATATAACTACATATGGTTGCCAGATGAATATTCACGAATCTGAAAAACTTGCTGGCATACTCACAAGCCTTGGCTATAAGCCTAGCGAAAACGAGTTAAATGCTGATATTATAGTGTTTAACACTTGTTGTATTAGAGAAAATGCCGAAAATACGGCTGATGGCAATATTGGTGCACTTAAAAAACTAAAGAAAAATAAAAAAGATTTAATTATCGCCGTTGGTGGTTGCATGACTCAGCAAGTTGGATATGCTGAAAAATTGCATCAAAAATTTCCTTTTATAGATATTATTTTTGGCACTCATAATCTAGAAAATTTTAAGAATTTGTTAGAGAACAAACTTAAACAAAAACGTACACTTATTGAAGTTTTAGAAAAAGAAGGTGAAGTTATTGAAGGAACGCCAAAAACTCGTACAAGTTATCCAAATGCATGGGTAAATATTACTTATGGTTGCAACAATTTCTGTACTTATTGTATCGTTCCTTATGTTAGGGGAAGAGAACGCAGTAGAAAGTTAAATGATATTGTAAGCGAGTGTAAAGAGTTAGTTGCTGAAGGTTATAAAGAAATAACCCTATTAGGTCAAAACGTTAATTCTTATGGTAAAGATTTAGGTGTTGATTTTGCCGATTTAATTAGTGAAATTTCTAAAATTGAAGGCAAGTTTAGGCTTAGATACATGACTAATCATCCTAAAGATTTAACCGAAAAACTTGTTGTTGCATTGAGTAAAAGCGATAAGGCTTGTAAAAGTATTCATTTACCTATTCAAGCAGGTTCAAATAGGATTTTAAAACTTATGAACAGAAAATACGATAGGGAAAGTTACTTTGAAAAAGTTGAAATGCTTAGAAAATATATGCCAGATATCGCAATAACAACTGACATTATGGTTGGTTTTCCTACTGAAACAGAGCAAGATTTTCTTGACACCGTTGATGTAGTAGAAAAGGTTGGTTTTGCTGGGGCATTTACTTTTGTATATTCAAGAAGAGAAGGCACACCTGCCGCCAAAATGGATGGTCAAATTGATGAAAGCGTGTCTAAAAAACGAATCATGCACTTAATCGACTTACAAAATCAAATAAATCGCAATCAATCTAAGCAATATATCGGCAAGATTATCGAAGTGCTTTGTGAAGGTTATGATGAGAAAAAAGACATGTTTCTTGGTAGAGACACTTATGGAAGAATGTTATATTTTAACGGCGAAAAAAGTGATATCGGTACTTTTGTAAACGTTAAGGTTGAAAAAACGGGTGGAATTTCACTAGTAGGACAAAAAGTTTAAGTTATAAAAAAGATAAGGTTGGGTATTTATGGAAGATTTATCACCAATGATGAAACATTATTTATCGGTTAAAGAAGAGTATAAAGATTGCATAATTTTTTATAGATTAGGCGATTTTTATGAAATGTTTTTTGATGATGCAATTAAGGTCTCAAAACTTTTAGATTTAACTTTAACAGGCAGAAATTGTGGGCTTAAAGAAAGAGCACCAATGTGTGGCGTGCCTTTTCATGCTGCCGATTTATATATTTCTAAACTTCTATCTTTTGGCGAAAAAGTCGCTATTTGCGAACAAACAACTGCACCAAACGGAAAAGACCTTGTAAGTAGAGAAGTAGTAAAAATTGCAACTGCTGGAACTATTACAAATAATGAACTTATCAATGAAAAAAATAATAACTTTTTAGCGTCAATATATCTCAAAAAAGACAATATTGCACTTGCTTGGGCAGATATAACGACAGGTGAGTTTTTAGTTCGTAATTTTTCTAATGAAAATAGTTCAAACGAACTTTTTGACACTCTCGTTAGAATAAATCCTGTTGAAATTATTTGTAACGATGATTGCAAGGAAAGATTTATCGATTCTCCGCTTATTAAGCATGGCATTTTACCTAAATTTAGTGCATTTACTCAAAGCGAATATAATTTAAACAATGCTACAAACACACTTAAAAGGCATTTTAACATTCTTAATTTTAATGCTTTTGGCATTGAAAACTCTCCTGAATGTATAAGTGCTTGTGGCGCACTTATAGCATACCTTAATCAAACGCAAAAACAAACCTTAATTAACATCAATAAAATTAGGCGTGAAAATGATGATGCAATAATGATGTTAGATATCAACGCCATAAGGAACTTAGAACTTGTAAAAACGCTAAGAGACGGCAAAACATACGGCTCACTCTTATGGCTTTTAGACAAGACAAAAACAAGTATGGGTGCAAGAAAACTTCAAAGTCAAATACTTTCTCCACTTGTTGATAAGGAAAAAATTAACTATAGATTAGATGCTGTTGACTGCTTATTTAATGACAGCGTAACAAGGCAATCGCTTGCCAATTTGCTTTGCTCTATACGAGATGTTCAAAGACTTACAGGTAAAATTTCAAGTGGAAACATTATGCCAAGAGATTGCTTAGCGCTAAAGTCTTCTTTAGAAGTTTTACCATCGCTAAAATTTAAACTTTTAGGACTAAATTCAGCGTTTATACAAGATATATTTAATAGCATTGAAGATTTTAAAGACACCGCTCAATTGATTGATAGTGCAATTGTTGCTGAACCACCATCAAATATGAAAGACGGTGGGTATATTAAAGATGGTTATGATGCTAACCTAGACGAAATGCGTAATTTAGGCAAAAATAGCAAGTCTTTAATTGCTCAAATTGAAAATAATGAAAGGGAAAAGACAGGCATTAAAACGCTTAAAATAGGCTATAATCGTGTATTCGGTTATTACATTGAAGTAACCAACTCTTTTAAGGACAAAGTTCCTTATGAATACCAAAGGAAACAAACGCTTTCTAATGCCGAAAGATTTATTACAGATGAACTAAAAGAATTAGAAGTTGCAATCTTGTCGAGTGAAGAAAAATCGTTGCAAATAGAAGCAAATATCTTTAATAAAATTAAAGAGCATTTAAGAAGCCAAGTTGAAAGGCTTTTATCCACAGCAAATGCTATTGCCGACCTTGACGTTATTTGTTCGCTTGCTACAGTTGCAAAAGAAAACGGATACTCAAAACCAATAATATTAGATGCAGGTAACAAACTTGATATTGTCGATGGAAGACACCCTGTGGTTGAAAGTTTATCTAAGCAAAAATTTATTCCTAACGATTGTCTGCTCGATAGCGATGAAAATAGGACGATGATTTTAACAGGTCCAAATATGGCTGGTAAAAGCACGTATATGCGACAAATTGCTATTATTACTTTACTTGCTCAAATGGGTAGTTTTGTACCAGCAAAAAGTGCCGAAATTCCTATTACAGATAAAATATTTACACGAATAGGAGCGAGCGACAACCTTATTTCAGACCAAAGCACGTTTATGGTTGAAATGTCTGAAATGGCAAATATATTAAATAATGCAACAAAAAATAGTTTACTTATTTTAGATGAAATTGGTCGTGGAACAAGCACTTTTGATGGGCTTAGTATTGCTTGGGCTGTAGTTGAGTATATAACAAACAATATTAAAGCAAGAACAATGTTTGCAACGCATTATCACGAACTTACAACACTTGAAGGCAGTTTAGAGGGCGTAAAGAATTATAAGGTTACAGTTAAAGAACTTCAAGGTGGGATTGTGTTCATGCGCAAAATTATGCGTGGTGGGACAAATAAGAGTTTCGGTATCGAAGTTGCTCAGCTTGCTGGCGTGAATAAAGAAATAATAGATAAGTCAAAAGAAATTCTTAAAAAATTAGAAAAGTCTAATATAAATAATGATAAAATCAGTCTGCAAAACATTGATAATCCAACTAAAACTTTAAGCCAAGTTGAAAAAATTATTGCCGAACTTGACACTAATAATTTGTCACCAATGCAAGCATTTAATATTTTAATAGATTTACAAGAAAAAGTTAAGGAATAATAGTCATGAAGATAAATTTACTAAGCAGTAAAATTTATAACCGAATAGCCGCAGGGGAAGTTGTTGAACGTCCATTTTCAGTTGTAAAAGAACTTGTTGAAAACTCTATCGATGCAGGTGCAACTAAAATTGAAATCGAAATTGAAAATGGTGGAATTTCTTGTGTTAAAATTACCGATAATGGCTGTGGTATTGAAAAGAGCGAACTAAAAAAGGCGCTTTTGCCACATGCAACAAGCAAGATTTCTTCTTTAAAAGATTTAGATAATATTATGTCTTTAGGGTTTAGAGGAGAGGCTCTTGCAAGTATTGCTTCGGTTTCCAAGATCACTATAGAATCAAAACCAAATGACCAAGAAATTGGTGCTTCTATTAGTGCCGATGGTGGCGAAATGTCAGATATTACTGACTCTGCTATAAATAACGGCACAATCATTTCGGTAAATAACTTATTTTTTAACACTCCTGTTAGAGAAAAGTTTTTGCGTTCTGAAAAATCAGAAGAAAATGAAATAACGGCAACTGTTGCAAGATTTATTCTTGGAAACCCAACAATTTCATTCAAGTATATTGTTGATGGAAAGGTTGTATATAATTCTTTTGGAGATGGTTTTGAAAGTGCTATTGTCTGTGTTTACGGCGTTGATGCACTTGAAAATTGTTTTTATATTGACACTGTTAAAAATGGTATAAAAATCAATGGTTATATAGGAAAGCACTTCTTTACTAAAGGTAATAGAAGTTATCAAACAACTTTTATAAACGGAAGATATGTAGTAAATCAAACAATTTCTTCTGCAATTGCAAATGCATATTCCTCTTATTTAATGAAAAGGCAATATCCATTTTATGTTTTAAGCATTTCACTTCCAAGTGAAATTGTTGATGTAAACGTACACCCAAATAAATTAGACGTTCGTTTTGCAAATAATCAAATAGTGTATGGAAGCATATATTCAGTCATTTCAAAGGTGTTAGACGGCAGTAGTGAAGCATTAAATATCGTTTCTATCGATAAAAATACTGAAACTAATAATACCGAATTAAATACTAAGGAAATTAACACTAATTATGCCACACATAACAATGTTAATTTTGATAAAAGAACACTAACACTATCTTTCAGTGACAGCAAACCATCTACTGAAAGCAAATCAATTAAATTTGATAATCAAAGCGAATATCTTAAAAGTAGCGATAATAATGATGCAGATATTTTTGCTGAAAATAAACTTTATTTAGAAAAATTAGAAAAACAAAAACTTGAACTTCAGCAAAAAAATCAAGAAATTAAACAAGAATCTTTAGTTAGTTTGACCGAAATTAAATATATAGGGCAAGCACTAAACACTTATTTAATTTTTGATGATGGTGTAGACCTTTATTTTGCCGACCAACACGCTGCACACGAAAGAATATTATTTGACAAACTTAATTTAGCCGTTAAAAATGCAAAAATTGACACTCAAACACTTTTACTTCCTTATGTAATAAATGTAAATAGCCTTGAGTACAACTTTTTATTATCTAAACTCGATGTGCTTAATTCGATGGGGATAGAAATCAGTGAATTTGGAAGAAATGCTTTTAAGGTTTCATCAATTCCAACATTTTTAGTTGATATGAACTTAAAAACTTTCTTTGATGATATACTTAGCGACATAAATGAACTAAAAACTTTTACGGTAAACGAACTTTTAGTTGAAAAACTTGCTCAAAAGGCTTGTAAATCAGCAATTAAGTCAGGTGACAAACTTTCGGAGTCAGAAATTGCAATTTTACTTGAAAAATTAAAAGAAAACATTGGACTAAAATGTCCACACGGCAGACCTGTTGCCATAAAAATTACTAGAACGGAAATAGATAAATGGTTCAAAAGGATAGTTTAAACAATAAAATTATAATAATCTGTGGTCCTACAGCATCAGGAAAAAGCAACCTTGCATTATCTCTTGCAAAAATGCTTAATACTGAAATTATATCTGCCGATTCAATGTATGTTTATAAAGACTTAAATATTGGCACAGCAAAACCAACACCACAAGAGATGCAAGGAGTTAAACATCACTTAATAGATGTTGTTTTGCCATATGACAATTTTAGCGTTAGCGATTATAGAAATTTAGCACTACCAATTATAAACGACCTTTTGTCTAAGGGAAAAATTCCTATCATCTGTGGTGGAACGGGATTTTACATAAATTCTATTCTTTATGATTTTTCTTATGGAAATAGTGAAGCAAACCTAGAAATTAGAGATAAATATATGAAACTTGCTAATGAAAACGGCAATGAATATGTTTATAATATATTAAAAGAGTGCGATATCGAAAGTGCAAAAAAACTACACCCAAATGACTTAAAAAGGGTGGTTAGAGCATTAGAAATTTATCATAGTGGAGTAAAAAAATCAGATATTAAAGACCAATTAGTGCCAAAATTTGATTACAAAGCATATTCGATAGATTTTAACAGAGAAATTTTGTATTCTAGAATCAATAAAAGAGTTGATATTATGATTCAAAATGGACTTATTGATGAAGTTAAAAACCTATTAAAAAATGGCGTAAACAAAGAAAATCAATGTATGCAAGCAATCGGTTATAAGGAAATAATTGATTATATCGAAGGCAATTGCTCACTAGAAAAGGCAATTGATGATATCAAACTTAACACAAGACATTATGCAAAAAGACAAATAACTTATTTCAAAAAGTTAGATATTAAAATGTTGGCTCCAGCAAGTGCTGAAGATATGGCAAAACAAATAGCAAACGAACTATAAAAGGATAGATTATGATTAGCGATAAATTGATTAAACAATGTGAAGAAAACCTAAAAAAACATTTTGAATATTTTGAAGATATTACGCTTCACAATCAAGAAAAAGTTCTTAGTGCCTTTCAAAAAAATAGGTTAGCACTTAGACACTTTACAGGCACAACGGGTTATGGTTATGGCGATGAAGGTAGAGACACTCTAAATACTGTTTTTGCTGACATTTTTGGGGCAGAAAAAGCAATTTGTTCGCCAAACATCGTGTCTGGTACTCACGCACTTTCACTATGTTTATTTGGCGTTTTAATGCCAAACGATAAAGCACTTTGCATTACAGGCACACCTTATGACACGCTTAATGATGTAATTTATGGTGAAGGCAACGGCTCGCTAAAAGATTATAGTATAGAATTTACTTGTATAAACCTATTAAATGATAAAATTGATAAAGAAAAAATCAAAGAATACTTTGAAACAAACGGATGTCCTAAAATGATTTATATGCAACGCTCAAGAGGATATGCTTGGCGTGATGCAATGTCCATTTCTGACATTAGCGATGCTGTTGAATTTGTAAAATCGCTTGGTTTTGACGGATGTATTATGCTTGATAATTGCTATGGCGAATTTTTAGATAAATTAGAAGCAACAAATGTGGGTGTAAACCTAATGGCTGGCTCAATGATTAAAAATCCGGGTGGTGGAATCGCTCCAACAGGTGGCTATGTGGTTGGCTCTGAAAAATATGTAAACTTAGTGCAAAATAAACTTACAGCGCCTTCAATCGGTGGAGAAGTAGGCTCTTATACAAGTGGTTATCAATATTATTTTCAAGGCTTATTCTTAGCACCACACATAGTTTTGCAAGCAGTTAAAGGCTCTTTGCTTTTTGGCGCAGTATTAAACGAATTAGGTTATGAAACTTCACCAAGACTTGACACAATGCCAAATGATATAATCAGGGCAATTAAGTTTAATAATGAAAAAGACTTAATTTCTTTTATTCAAACTATACAACATAATTCACCAATAGATAGTTATGTAGATGCACTTCCATGGGAAATGCCAGGTTATGAAGACCAAGTTATAATGGCTGCAGGCTGCTTTGTTCAAGGTTCATCAATTGAACTTTCAGCCGATGCACCAATTAAACCACCATACATTGCATATATGCAGGGTGGACTAACTTACGAACACGCAAAAATAGTTCTAAAAAACCTAAGCTTAACACAAAAGAATTAGAATTTTGTTAGTTTTTTATTTAATAAAAAAGAGAAAACAATAAATCATGCTTTCTCTTTAAATTATAAGTAAGGTTATAAAATTTGAAACTTAAAGTTAAAACTTACGCATAAGACCTTTAACCACACCTAAAATTATAACATCATCAAAAACCATATCTTGCATTGTATCGTTTTCAGGGTGAAGAATAATTTTATCTTCTTTTTTGTAAAATCTTTTTACAGTTGCACTATCATCGATAAGTGCAACAACAATTTGGCCGTTTATTGCATCGCTTTGCTGTTTTACAATAATGATATCTTTATCATATATTCCAGCATTTATCATGCTATCGCCTTTAACTCTTAATGCAAACTCCGTTCCACCTGTGTTAAATTCTGGTGGAATAGGGCAATATCCTTCTAAATTTTGCACAGCAAAAATAGGCTGACCAGCATTTATTGTTCCCACAATAGGCACAGTCTTAAACTTAGAAGCACTATCAGAAAGTGTTAAAGCCCTGTTTTTAGAAGGTGATTTTTCAAGCAAACCACGACTAACAAGTTTTTCTAGGTAATAATAAGCCGTTGCCGTTGATTTAATGTTTAGTTTGGCACAAATTTCCCTTACTGAAGGTGGATAACCAAACTGACTAATATAACTTGATGTGAAATTATAAACTTCATTTATTTTTGTTTCAATTTTTTTCATACTTTTATGTTAACATATAAAACACAAAAAGTCAAACAAATGTTTGTAAATTTTTTAGGAGATTTTAATTATGAGAGCAAAACAATGCGAATTATACGATAGAGAGTGCATAAATTGTGGGGAATGTGACAGGTGCGATTTAGACCCAAATAAAAAATGTGATAGTTGTGGTAAATGTATTGAACCAGACAAAAACTATAAAGTAATTAAAATAACAAAAATTATTAAGTAAATATTGTTAAAAATGTTTTGTTAAATAAAATTTTAAAAGAAAGACGCCTCCAAATCAATGGAGGCGCCTTTCTATATATTATGTCATGTGAGAAGGATTCAAAATTTTATTTAGTTGTTCTTCGCTTAATATATTATGTTTTAGAACAACTTCTTTTATGCTTTTATTTGTTTTTAATGCTTCTTTTGCAATTTCTGCCGCTTTTTTATATCCAATATAAGGGCAAAGGGCAGTTACAATACCAATACTATTGTTTAATAATTCAGAAATTTTATCTCTATTTGCAATAATACCTTTTATGCAATTTTCGGTAAGGGTATTGATTGCATTTTTAAGACAAATAATTGACTCAAACAACTTATAAAAAATAACAGGTTCAAAAGCATTAAGCTCTAATTGTCCAGCTTCAGCAGCCATCGATATTGTCATATCGTTGCCGATAACAGCAAAAGCCACTTGAGAAACAACTTCTGGTATAACAGGGTTAACTTTTCCTGGCATTATAGATGAACCATTTTGCATAGCAGGGAGTGTAATTTCAGAAATACCTGTTTTTGGGCCACTTGCCATAAGTCTTAAGTCATTGCACATCTTTGAAAGGGTAATTGCGCATGTTTTTAATGCTCCAGAAACAAAAACAAAACCATCTAAATTTTGTGTGTTATCAATCAAATCTTTTGCTTGAATTAAATCATAACCAGTTGTTTTTGATAAAACACTTGTAATATTTGCTAAATAATTTTTATTTGTATTTATTGAAGTACCAATCGCAGTGCCACCAATATTTATAACATACATTTCTTGTAATGCTTGCTTTATAAGTCTAACGCACCTTTTAATTGCAGAAGAATATGCAGAAAATTCTTGACCTAAGCGAATTGGAACAGCGTCTTCTAGTTGAGTTCTGCCCATCTTAATAATATCATCAAATTCAATTGCTTTTTGGTCTAAACTATCGGTTAACGATTTTAATTCAACAAACAACATGTTTGTAAGGTCCAACACTGTTAATTTGCCAGCAGTAGGGACAACGTCATTTGTTGATTGAGACTTATTTACGTGGTCATTTGGGTGACAAATATATTCGCCTAATTTTCCACCCAAGATTTCTGTGGCACGATTGGCAACAACTTCATTAACGTTCATGTTAACAGTTGTTCCAGCACCACCTTGGATTGCATCGGTAATAAATTCTTTATCAAATTTGCCTTCTAAAATTTCATCACATGCAGTGCATATCGCACTTGCAATGTTTTCATCTAAATTATCGGCATTTTTGTTTGCAATTGCTGCAGCTTTTTTTATTTTAACAATATTATAAATGAAATTTATGTTTATTAAATTTCCACTTATATTAAAGTTGTTTGCGCCTCTTAAACTTTGCACACCATAATATGCATTTTCAGGAATATCTAATGTTCCAATTGAGTCACTTTCTAGCCTTGTTTTCACCATGAATTTATACCCTTATATTCTATGTTTTGATTATAACATATTGATTTTATTATGTTATCATTTTAGAATAAGTAAAAAAAATTTTTATATATACATAAAAAAATATAAATAATTTTTAATTTTAATAAAATTTTTACTTGCATATTTTAATAAAAATAAATATAATGTAAATATAGAGTTATGTAGGTGAGTGTATGAAAAACAATATTGTTGATGAAATTGATATTAAAATTTTAAAATTATTACAAGATGATGCCCGCATTTCAATCAAGTCAATTGCAGGCGAACTATTTCTTTCGGCACCAACAGTAAAAACAAGGCTTGATAGCTTAAAAGAAAAGGGCATAATTAAAGGATATTATGTTGAAATAGATAATTCAGTTTATGAAAATGTTATAAAGTGCTTTGTTGAAATCGAAGTTGCGCCAAACTTAAAAGAAGAACTTTATAAAATCTTAATTGACTCGCCAAACGTTATCGAGTGTGAGCGTGTTACAGGTGAATATTCGCTTATAACTAAGGTTATATTTAAAAACACCATTGAAATGGATAGGTTTATCAATAAAATTCAATATTATGGCAAAACTCGCACACAAATCATCTTTTCAACCATAATAAATCATAGGGGTATTGAATTATAATAACGTAACACAATACAAAACAATATATTTAATAAAATATGCAATAAAAAAATCCGATTTTAATTATCGGATTTTTTTGTTAAATTTAAGTTAAGTCCTGCATTTTTTCTTATATCTTCAGTAATTGCAGCATAATGCTTTTTTGTTGTGTTAACATCTTTATGACCTAAACAATCTGCAACGACGTAAATATCGCCAGTTTGTCTATATAGGTTTGTACCAAACGTACTTCTTAGTTTATGTGGGGTAATTTTTTTAAGTGGAGAAACAATTTTTGCATATTTTTTAACCAATTCCTGAACTTGTCTTGTGGAAATTCGTTTATTTTGTAAGGATAAAAATAGTGGCTCATCATTTAATTTTTCTTTTTCGCTGTTTCTGGTTTCAAGATACTCATTTATAGCCAAAGAAACTTGATTATTAAAATATAAAACCGAGCGATTTCCACCTTTTCTAGTAACAACAAAACTATTAGTTTTTAAGTCAATATCGCCACAATTTAAGCCAACAAGTTCGCTTATTCTTATACCTGTGCCTAAAAATAGGGTAACAATTGCAGTATCTCTTAGTTTAGTTGAGTTGTGAAAGGCAAGTTGATGCTTAGAAAGCCCAAAACCTGTTTCAACGGTGTAAAGCATATCTCCAATTTCATCAACTTTATTATTAGAATCAAGCCTTATAATCTCTTTTTCATGTATTTTTGGCATAGAAACTTTAGCAGGGGTGTTTGCTGGCAATTTATTTCTATTAAAAAAGAATTTATAAAAGGCTCTAAGTGTAGATAATTTTCTTGCTTTTCCTGTCTCTGTGCAACGCTCGTTTTTCCCATTTATAGTGTAGTGACTTAAATAACTTAAAAAATATTCAATATCAGATGCATCAAGTTTAGATAAATCCGATAGGGAAATATCTTCAATTCTTGTATTCCTAAATATTTTTTTGCTTAAAAAATCAAAAAATACTCTTAAATCATATCCGTAATTTAGTCTTGTAAGGGCAGAAGTATTAAGCTCCACGCCAATAAAGAACTCTTGGACAAAATAAGGAAGTTCATCTATAATATTATTTAGCCTTTCTATGCAGTTAATTTCTCTTTGCTCATAAAAACTTTTCTCTTTCATTTTTTGCCTCACTTTTAAAAATCGTTAGTAGGGAACTGACTTTTTTAGAGTTGTCAACATAGTTATCCACACATGTAACTATTCGCAAAACACGACTTTTGCGAATAGTTACATATTTATTATATAAGATAAGGGATAATAAGTCAAGTAATTTTTATAATTTATTTTTCTTAATAATCTAAAATGCTAAGCAATATTTTTATCACAATTGTTTACTTTGTTTTTATTGTTAAAATTTATTTATATTTTTGTCATTGTTTTTTATAATTATAATTTAATAAATCGCTAGTATTTGCCTAATGATTTTAATAATAATTTTATCACATATAATTAAATATTTTTTATCAATTAAAACTATTGACTAAATCTTTAATTCATAGTATAATAAAATAAAGAATTTTTGGAGAAAAATATGCAAAATCAACAAATTAGCAGTGATTTAATTCGTGGTCATATCGATACAATAATACTACACACCTTGTTAGATGGCGACAAATACGCAGAACAAATTAGCGACACTATTGATAAAAAAAGTGAAAGTGCTTATAAAATAAATCAAGCAACGCTTTATAGCGCATTAAAACGCCTAGAATCTTCTAAGTTTGTAAATTCTTATCAAAGAGATGCAAATGGAAACGGAAGACGCAAATTTTTTACCCTTACAGAAAAAGGTAAAGAGTTTGCCGATAATAACCTTTCAAGCTGGTCATATTCTCGTGCAATTATTGATAAACTTATAGATTGCGCTCCACAACCTATTATTAAGACAGAATATATCGAAAAAATAGTTCAAGTCCCGATTACTGTTGAGCGTACGATAATTAAAGAAGTTGAAAAAACTGAAGAAAATAAGGAAGATATTGTAAAAAATGATACTCCTATTGCACCTATAGAAGCACATACAACTGATAATAACCAAAATAATACTATTTCTTCAGAAAATAAAGAGCCTGTAATAGATGCTAAAGAAGTAAACTTTAGAAACATATTAAATGGACTAATTCAAACATCTAGCATGCAATATGAAGAAAAGCATTCTGTAGCCGTTGAATTATCACCTATTGAAAAAGATGATGCAATAAACCAACAAGAAACTATTAAAGATTTTAATAAAACTATAATCGAAAAATCTAGCACACCAATAAAAATTAACATGACAGAAATTGATTTTAGCGATTTAGTTACAAAATCACAAAAGGAAGGCTTTAAGATTAGTATTTCTTCTAAAAATCAAGCAAAACCAAACGGAACGTTATTAAAAAACAAGGTAAATTTATTCGTTTCGCTTGCCATGTTTTTAATTTTAAGCCTCGAACTTTTGTTTTATACAACAACGTATAAGACATTGCTTGCTCCACCTAATGGTTTAATTTGGGGCTTAATTGGAGCATTTGCATTGTGGCCAATTGCTAGTATCATAT
Source organism: Christensenellaceae bacterium (assembly GCA_045586765.1). GTDB lineage: Bacteria > Bacillota > Clostridia > Christensenellales > Borkfalkiaceae > UBA1259. Next base: position 21,133 of record JAZNAX010000028.1, read on the forward strand.
TATATAAAAATGCCCCACAAAAAACGAGCGCTAAAGATATTTATGGTGATTCGATTTTGACAACCTTAATCGTTGTTTTCAATCTTTTACTCATAAATTTTGCTGGAGTTTTATTGTTTAACCTTAATTTTTCGGTTAAAAAAGATGTTTTGTTATACTTAATTATCCCAGCAACATTATATCTCGATATTTTACTACATTCAATTATTAGATTTAATTTTGCAAAATCTAAAATGTGTAGAATAACCCCTAAAAACTAAATATTTAGCAAAAATAATAAAAGGCTTTGAAAAAAGCCTTTTTTTGTTTTAAAGATTTAATAAATAATCTATTTCATAAACGCTTAATTGTCTAACTTGACCACGGTCAAGTCCTGATACCGTTAAATCGCCAATTTTAATTCTCTTAAGAAAATCAACACAGTTATTAACGGCTTCAAACATTTTTCTAACCTGTCTATTTCTGCCTTCAGTAATAGTTATATGTAATTTAGAACCCGTTTTATTTGTTTCAATGAGCCTAACATTACATTTTTTTGTTTTCACACCATCTATATAAACGCCTGAACGAAGTTTAACAAGGTCTTCATCGCTCACAGGTTTTTCAGTTTTTACAAGATAAGTCTTTGGCACTTCATTTTTTGGATGTGTAAGTTTAAAAGTTAAATCGCCATCATTTGTTAAAATTAAAAGCCCTTCTGTATCATAATCCAATCTTCCAACAGGAAAAAGTCTTTTAATGTTTTGTGGCAAAAGGTCCATTACGGTTTTTCTGCCCTTGTCATCTTTTACCGTGCAAACATATCCTTTTGGCTTATTCATTATATAATAGTCATATTTTTTAACTAAATTAACAATTCTTCCGTTTACAGAAACACTGTCTTCGCCAACGTTTACATCGTCACCAGCATTGCAAACTCTGCCATTTATTTTTACAACACCATCTTCTATCAATTTATCTGCAGCACGCCTTGACGCAACGCCACAAGTTGCTAAATACTTATTTATTCTCATTACTTGGTTTAATCCTTATTTTTATTCTATACCTAATATACTATAGATTTTTTCAGTAAAAAGCAAGTTATTTTGATAGTAAATTTTAACATAACCAACTTGTTGGTCTTTTTTTATAGATTTTTTAAGTTTTTTTGGCATTTCAACCACAATATCAAGATTTTCTCTTTCAAATTTTGTTAGCGGAAGTATGATGTCATTTTTTATATAAGCCCCACATTTTGTTCCATTAACATCAATAAATCCAACAATATGGTCGCTTTCCATAATTTTATAATTTTGATAATTTGTAAATGCTGAAGAAAGCAAAATTTTTGATTTTTCAAACATTGGTGGGCAATTCAATACCACACAAACAAATTCGGTGCCATTTCTCTTAGCGCTACTAACCAAGCATCTTCCTGCTTTTTTAGTATAGCCTGTCTTAATACCTGTACAACCTTCAAATTCGTTAAGCATCTTATTTTTATTAACTAAATACCTATCATAATTCTTTGTTGTAAAAGGTATTTTAATAGACTTTGTTCCTACAATGTCTCTAAAAGTTTGGTTTTTCATTGCATAACACGATATAAGTGCCAAATCATAAGCCGTTGTATAATGATTTTCATCGTGAAGACCGTGTGGATTTACAAAATTACTATTTAATGCACCAATTTTTACTGCTGTTTGATTCATAAGCCTTGCAAAATCATTTATATTGCCACTACAATGAACGGCAAGAGTTTGTGCACAATCGTTTCCAGAACGAAGCATTAAGCCATATAATAAATGTTCAACACTTAATTTTTCACCAGCTTCTAAATAAATGCTAGAGCCTTCTATCCCTGTAGTTTCTTTTTTAATCTCAACAATATCACTTAAATTGCAATTTTCTATAATAGTAATTGCTGTCAAAATTTTGGTTGTGCTTGCCATAAACTTTCTTTCATTTTTATTTACTGAGTGCACAACTCGATTTGTGTTTAATTCCATAACGACTTCAGCCGAATTTGCCGTGCTTGCATATGTTGTGTGTGACATATTTATATCATAAATCATTATAGAAATAAAGATAATTATTGATATTGCTATTATAGTTATTTTCTTTTTCATAGCTTAATCTTTTTTATTTAATTTTTCAATAAAGTCGGTTGTTTTTTCTAACAATTTTTCATAAGGAGAATCAGAAATACTAATCATTTTATACCCACTTCCTTCGTTTACTAAAAAACCACAAGGTTTTACCGACACGATTGCCCCATTACCTGCAGAGTACGGCAATTCATCACCTTTCTTAAAAATACCAACCTTTCCATACTCTCCACCACCAGAAAGAACGCCTACCGAAATTTTAGACACAGGAATAATTATAGTTCCATCTTTTGATGAAATAGGCTTTCCTATAACTGCATCAACATCTATAACACTGCTTAAATTTTTAAGCGTTGTTTCTATTACGTTATTTATTCTATTGTGTTCTACTTTTGACTGCATATATTATTTTCTCCAAAAATATTTTAATTAGACTTATTAAAACCATAAGAATATTAAAAACAAATGTACTTCTGACCCTAAACATAAAGATATTTTCTTTTTCATAAAGTATGATATTACTTTTTAATGACAAATATGGTTTTATTTGGCTTGTGCATTGCCCTATTATATTAAATATAAAGTTATACATTATAGCAAAATTTAATCTTTGAACTTCATCATCTAAAACGCCTAGCGATATTGCTGTATTAAGCTTAAAAACATGATAGTCTCTTAAAGGCTTAAATTTTTTACGCATAGAAAATATATCTTTATAAAAAATCAGTATTGCTTTTTTGTTGTTTATATGAATAGCAATTGCTTCATCTATAAGTTCAATATATCCATAGATTATCTTTATAAAACCAAACAATTTTATTTGATATTCTAACATATTTATATTTTTAGAATATCTAATATTTATATTTATAAATATGGGAAATATTAAAATTGCATATATAATTACAACAACTGCTAACACTATTTTAATATTTGCATTATATTAAATAATATACTGATTTTGCCTGCAAAAACATAAAGAAAAAGGCGTAGAAACAAATTCTACGCCTTAAATTTATATTTTATGTTTATTAAAAACTAAAACTTTTCAACATCTTCGCCTTGCAAAAAGTCTGGAAGTTCTTCATCTTCTAAATCAGGAAGCTCAAAGTCGTCTTGCTTACTTTTATCAGCACTTACCTTGTCATTATTACTTTCAGCAGTAACTGCAACTTCTTCTACATACTCATCTTTTTTATACAAATAATCGTCTTCCTTTGTAGGATGCAACAAACTAATTTTGTTTATAAGTTCTTCATAGTCTGGAAGTTGGTCAAGAGATTCGATTTGGAAGCGTTTTAAGAACTTATCAGTCGTTCCAAAAAGAACAGGTTTACCAACAGCATCTTTTCTACCAACAGGCTCAATAACGCCAAGCTCTAATAATTTTTGAACGGCATACTCACTATTTCCCCTAAGTTCTTCTAGGTCGATACGAGTTACAGGTTGCTTATATGCAATAATTGCGGCAACTTCAAGCATGCTTTTTGAAAGTTCTTTTTCTTTGATAGGATTAAGAACGGCAGAAACATATTCAGCATTTTCTGGATTAGAACAAAATTGCAATTTTTTGTTAAAAATCAAAAGCTGAATTCCACTATTTTTTGAATATTTTTCTTTTAGCGCCTCGGCAATAGTTAAAACATCTTTATCGGTAATTTCAAGTTTTTCAGCAATGTCAGATATGGCAACTTGCGCGCCAGAAACAAATAAAATAGATTCAATTATATTCGTCAATTTCTCCAAGTTCTTCATTTCTATCATCCCTTAATTTAATAGTAATATCATCAAATATTCCGGTTTGCTCAACCGTTACATACTGAAGTTTTAATAGTTCAAGCATTGCTTGAAAGGTTGTTATTAGTTCGTTTTTAGTATAATACTTTGTAAAAAGCTCAAAGAAACTCATTTCTTTTTTATCTAAAAGCGTTGTTCTAATATGGTCAACCTTATCTTTAACAGTAAAGACTTCTTTTGGAATTTCTTTTAATACGTTTTCTTGTCTTTTCTTATCATCAACACGCATTAAAAGTTTAGAAAAAGCACTTATCAAACCATCTAGATTAAAGTCGTTATAAACAATTTTAACTTCACCAACCGATTTATCAGGCTCTTTATAAAAACGCAAAACATTTTCTTGTTCTTTAAGTTTTGCACTAACTTCTTTAAATAAGTTATACTCTTCAATTTGTCTAATAAGTCTAGTTTCGGCATCTTCTTCATCAAATGTAAACTCTTCTTCTTTTGGAAGCATAGACTTAGATTTAATTTCAAGAAGGGTTGCCGCCATTGTCAAATATTCGCTAGCCTTATCTACATCAAGTTCGGTTAAAGCATCGATATATGCCAAAAATTGCTCGGTTACCTGCGAAACAAAAATATCCTTTATTTCGATTTTTGCTTCTTTTATAAGATGCAAAAGCAGGTCTAACGGCCCTTCAAAATTATCAAGTTTTGTAGAATAATCAACAACCGATTCAAACTCTGCCATTTTAGCCCCTTTTTTGCATTTTTATTATATTATATAATAAAACCAACAAAATTGCAAGAAAAAAATGCTTACATGTGTAAGCATTTTTTAGTTAAACATCATTTCTTATTAAGTCTTCAAATGTTTGTGGCTTAACAATATATCTAGACTCGCCATCTTTAACCATTACAACAGGTGGAATTAGATTCCTATTATAATTGCTTGACATTGAATAGTTATATGCACCTGTTGACAATACTGCTATTAAATCTCCTTCTTTAATCTCTGGGAGCATAACGTCTTCTGCAATAATATCGCCACTTTCACAACATTTGCCTGCAATTGAATATCTATTTGTCTTTTCTGCATTCATATTAAGTGCACTTACAACCGAATATTTTGCTTGATAAAGCGCATATCTTGGGTTATCAAACATACCACCATCAATAGCAATATAGTTTTTTATGCCCTTAATTTCTTTTGTCCTTCCTGTTGTATATAATGTAACACCTGCTTCGCCAACAATAGATCTACCTGGTTCTAAAATAAGATAAGGTTTTTTAAGCGACTTTTCAGCGACACATCTCTTTAATGCCCCAGAAATAATCTTAATATATTCAGCATACTCATTGCAAGATTTTTTAGCATCGCCATCAGCATACCAAACGCCAAAACCACCACCGATATTTATAACATCAAAAGAATATCCATATACGTCGCTTAATTTTTTATAAAAATCGGTCATTTTTTCAACAGCAAGTTCAAATGACTTGTATTCAAAAATTTGAGAACCTATATGACAATGCAAACCAACCAAATCAAGATTTTCTTGTTCCTTTACAAAGCATACAACTTTTTCTGCTTCTCCACTATCAATTGAATACCCAAACTTAGAATCCACCTTTGCCGTTTGAACAAAATGGTGCGTATGCGCTTCAATTCCTGGGTTAACCCTAATTAAAACCTTTTGAACTTTATTATATTGTTTGCAAATTTCATTTAACTCACTTGCTTCGGTATAAGAATCTAAAACAATATATCCGACATTATTTTGAACAGCATATTCTAATTCAAAACTTGACTTATTATTACCATGCAAACAAATCTTTTCCATAGGAAAACCAGCCGTCTTTGCAGTAAACATTTCGCCAGCAGAAACAGAGTCTGCGCCGATTCCCATCTTGTTAATGATTCTATAAATTTCTAAACAACTAAACGCTTTTGAAGCATAAGCAATCATGCCATCGCCATATTCTTTTTTTAGCGTGTCTGCATAGATTTTACACATATCTTCAATATAAGCTTGGTCCATAACATAAAGTGGCGTGCCATATTGCTCTTTTAAGGCTTTAGCATCAACTCCACCTATTTCTAAATGACCTAAATTATTGATTTTTAGCGTTTGTCTTTCGTTCATAATGCACCTAAAATTATAGTTTTTCTTTATTTTAACAAATATTATACACAAATGTCAATTATAATACTCTAATAAAATTTTATCTATATATTAAGCACAATTTATATCAAAATGTATTAAATACAATTTTTACTAAATATACCAATTATTTACAATATCTTTTACAATATCAAAATAAGTTTTTTCTAAAATAGTTTCGTTTGCAAGAACGTTCACCGAGCCAATTTCTATACCGTTTTCAAATGCTCTTAATGTGCCCACTTTTTGCCCCTTAATAACAGGAGCACATACTTTTTTTATAGGTTCAAAGTTTATTTCTATACTTTTTTTAGCGTTTTTCTTGCAAAATATATACAAAGGCGATTCTGCAACAACACTTAATGTTTGTTTTTTTCCACCTTGAATCTTTACAGCTAAATCAAGTGGTTTATCGTTTTCAACTATAGTTTTATTACAAAAGTTATCAAAACCATAGTTAAACATATTAGAAACATCACCAAACCTTTCTTTACTATTTGATGCGCAAATAACAACGCTAACAAGTCTCATGTCATTTCTTGTAGCCGAAGCCGTTAAACAATGTCCTGCTTCATTAGTATATCCGGTTTTCCCACTATCACAACCTTTATAAAACCTTATAAGTTTATTTGTATTTGCGATTTCTGTTTTTCTATCGTTTGGATGAGTTACAACATCGGTCCAAATCTTTGAAAATTTATAATAATCTTCATGCTCTAATAGTTTTGAAAACATTGTAGCAACATCTTTTGCACAAGAATATTGACCCGCCTGAGGAAGCCCCGTACAATTAACAAAAACTGTGTTATTCATACCTAGTTCATTTGCTTTTTCGTTCATTTTATCAACAAAATTTGCTTGACTTTCTGCAATTTTTTCAGCCATTGCAACACATGCATCATTTGCTGATGCAACAACTATGCTTTTAATTAGTTCACCTACAATATATTCACCATCTTTTTCTAGGAAAACTTGAGAGCCACCCATACCAGCAGAGTTTTCACTAATTATTACCTTTTCATCATAACTAAGATTACCCTTTTCTATTTCATCAAAACATAAAAGCAAGGTCATTACCTTACACATACTTGCAATTGGCAAATGCTCCAATTCATTTTTTTCATATATAACAGTTTTAGTCTTATAATCCATTAAATAAGCCGACTTGCTTTTAACTGACAAAATGTCTTCAGTTTCTGCAAGTGCATTATAACTATAAAGACCATTAAAATAGCCAACAGATAAAATAAAAGCTAATAAAATAAATATTACAGAATATAATTTCTTCATAAAATCTCTCCTTTTACGAAAATATTTTCTGTAATATTTTATAATTTATACATTATGTCTAACATAATCATGTATTAAATTGTTAGTATATATCAATTGTTTATCATATTTTCTATTTTTATACCAAAACCACGAGTTGGGTCATTGATAAAAACATGAGTTATCGCTCCAACAAGCTTATTGTTTTGAACAATTGGGCTTCCACTCATACCCTGAACTATACCACCTGTTTTTGAAATTAACTCTTCATCATTTATTTTAATAACAAGATTTTTGTTTCCATAGTCGTCAACCTTAACTATTGATATTTCATATTTTTTAGGAACGTTCCCATCGATTGTTGAATATATATATGCTTCACCCATTTTTGCCGTACCCAGCTCAACTCTAGTTAAATTTGATGTATCAAAATTATCAGTCAGATTTCCATAAACGCCCGATTCTAAATTTTTGTCTATGTTCGCAATGGCATTGTTTCTTAAGAAAGCGCCCTTTAATTCACCTGCACGCCCCCTTAAACCTTTTATATAACCAGATATACTACAATTATATAATTTGCCACCACTTATTTCAAGCACGCTTCCGTTATTATCAATTACAGGATGACCTAGCGATGCAAATTTATTGCCTTTTATATAAGTAATTGTGCCAATTCCACTAACACCATCTCGAATATAAACACCTAATTTATAGTTTCCGTTTATATCCTTTACAGCCTTTATTTGCTTAATAATTGTTTGACCAGCGTGATTATACTCTATTATAGCATTTTCGTTATTTTTCAATGCATTTTGTATATCTAAGGCACTATTTATCTCATAATTGTTTATTTTATATATAACGTCTCCTTCTGTTATACCTATCGCTTTTAATGGCGAGACAAGACCATTTTCGCAAACAACATCACAAACACCTATAACTTCTGCCCCACGAGTTGACAGCCTAAAACCAGCCGGCATTCCACCCAAATATATCTCTTCATTAGCATAAACATTTTTATAGCCACCAAAAGAAAAACATATTAAAATAGCAAGAATTATGCTTAAAAATTTAAATTTACCCCTCATATTTACCCCACCAGATATATGATGTGTAAATTTTTCATTGTTATTCATAGCATTTAATTTAAAAATAAAAAACGCTCTTACTTTAAGAGCGTTTTAATTTAATTAGTTTACAGCTATCGATTTTTTATATTGCATTGCACCGTCTATTAAATCTTTTGCATGCTCATGCGCAGTTTTACTTTCCTTATCGCCACCTACAAGCCTTATAATTTCGTAAATCTTTTCTTCTTTAGAAAGAGATTTTACCGTAGTCGTGGTCTTATCTGTGCCTTCATTTTTTTCAATAAGCAAGTTATTATCAGCCATAGCCGAAACTTGTGGCAAATGTGAAATCGCAATTATTTGCGTGTCTAAAGATATTTTAGCGAGTTTTTCAGCCACCACCTTTGCAACGTTGCCACTTATACCAGCATCAATTTCATCAAAAATAAAGGTTGAAACATCACTAAACCTTGCAGTTTGCGCTTTTATTGAAAGCATAAACCTACTCATTTCACCGCCACTTATTACCATTGATAAATTCTTAAGTGGCTCGCCTAAGTTTGCCGAGAACATAAACTCAACAGCATCAAAGCCGTTTGGGCTATTGAACGTGCATTCTTCAAAAGTTGGTATACTAGCAAAATCAATCTTAAACTGGGCATTTTTCATACCAAGTGACTGAAGTTCGCCTAAAATATTATTTTCAAAGACTTGTGCATAATGCCTTCTTTTACTATTTAATTCAGTATATAAATTAAAGATATTACTTGAAACTTGCATTTTTTCTTTTTCCAAGCATTCAATTTGCTCAGCAAAATTTTCAAGTTTTTCTTTTTCCAAAGTGGCATTATTCATAAACTCTTTAATTTCAGCAATGCTACCACCATATTTGTTTTTTAACGCCTTAATTAAATCTAACCTACTATCAATTTCATAAGGATTATACTCGCAAACATCAAAACTATCGAGTAAATTGTTTGCCGTATTAGATATATCACTAAGGTCAGCAAAAACCCCTTCTAACCTATCATAGAGTTTAGAATAATTCTCATCATAATCACTAATAGTAGAAAGCATTTTTAATGCACCACTTAAAATGTCTTCTACGCCACCTTCATCGCTTATGCTCTGATTAACAAGATTAAGTGCATTAAAAATCCGTTCTTGGTTATTTAGTTTTTCTTTAATAATTAAGAGTTTTTCATCTTCACCATCTTCTAGGCTGGCTTTTGCAATTTCATCGATTTGATAATTAAGAATATCAAGCCTAATTAGTCTTTGACTTTCATCACCACCAAAAGATTGCAAGTTTTTATTTATTTCTTTTAATTTATTATACTCATATGACAAACTTTGCTTAATAACTAAAATTTCTTGCCCACCGTAATTATCCAAAAGAGCAAGTTGGTTCGCTTCTTTAAGCAAATTAAAATGCTCACTCTGTCCATGAACATCAACAAGAACTGAAGTAAATTTTCTAAGCATACTTGCAGTTACAGTGTTGCCGTTTATTTTAATCGAACTCTTTCCTTCAATATTAAACTTTCTAGAAATCAACAATGTGTCGTCTTGTTCAATTTCAAGTTCGTTAAAAATATCATTTATCGCATCATTATTTTGAACATCAAACTCAGCAATAACCGAGCACTCTTTTTGCCCACTTCTAATCAACGACTTATCGGCTTTTGCGCCAAGCACAAAATTGAGCGACTCGATGATAACTGATTTTCCAGCACCCGTTTCGCCCGACAAGACATTAAGTCCGTTAGAAAAGCATATTTCAGCGCTATCAATCAGCGCTATGTTTTTAATAATGAGTTTTTGAAGCATATTATAATTTTTCTAATCCTTTAACAACCATCTCTGCATCGGCAGAAGTTTTTGTTATAATAAGCAAAGTGTCATCACCTGCAACCGTGCCTAAAATTTGTGGAAATTTAAGTTCATCTATAGCCATGCCTGCAGCACTGGCGTTTCCACTAATAGTTTTTAGCACAATTAAATTATTTGCACTTTCAATAGAAATTGTTATTTGTTTAAACAAGTTAACAAGTTTAGAAGAAAGTTTTTGACTAAAATCTTCTATAACAGCATATTTTTGTTCAACTTTAATCAAATTCAACTCTTTAATATCTCTTGAAATAGTAGCCTGAGAAACATTAAAACCTTTCTCCACTAGTTTTGCAGTTAATTCTTCTTGAGTTGAAATATTAAATTTATTTATAATATCAATTATTGCTTGACGCCTTGAATTTTTAATCATTATCTATCGTACCTGCTGACCTATTTAATTTATAACATAATTTTTTAAAGAAATTGTAGTCTTTTTTACGTAAGAAAAGAAGTTTTTTATCTACTTTTGATACTTTAATACAATCGTTTTGCTTTAAGTCTTCAACAAGTCTACCATCGACAAAAACAGCAACCTGAGCCTTACCAGAAACTCTTATATAGCAAACGGAATCATCTGAATAAACAATAGGTCTTTGATTAAAAGTATGGGCAGCAATAGGTGTCATCGTAAACACGTCTGCATAAGGCGAAAGTATTGGTGCACCTAAAGAAAATGAGTATGCTGTTGAACCTGTTGGCGAACTTATGATCGTTCCATCTCCACTATATTTAGAAACAAACGAATCATCTATTTCTATTTGAATTTCAGCAACAGTATTACCAACCGACCTATCATATGTACGCTGAATATAAACTTCGTTAAGTGCATAAAAAACTTCATCATTATAAGAAACTGAAAGCATTGTTCTATAATCTTTCATAAGGTCGCCATTTTTTAAGCCAATAATTGCAGTTTCAACATCATTTTTTTCAAACTCGCATAAAAAGCCAAGATTTCCAGCATTGATTCCTATAATTGGAATAGAATTTTTGTTTGCAAACTCTGCCAAACACAATATTGTCCCATCTCCACCGATAGCAAAAAGCGCATCGGCTGAAATAGAATTTTTAAGCATATTATCTTCAAGAATCATATATTCAATGCCATGTTTTACAAGCCCTTCAATAAGTTTAGTCTTGCAAACACCACCTGCATCTTTTTCTTTGTTGTAATATACTAAAACTTTCATATTTTCCCACCTTTCTTGGTAAAATTTTATATTAAACTTAAATTTTATTATTTTTAACTTGATTATTTGACATTATCAAATTTTTTCGAGTAAAATCAAAAATTCTGTATTTTTATCTTGACTTATTGGTGCTGAAGTAATGCCTAAAAAATTAAAAGAATTATTCTTTGATACTTCTATAATATTATTGCAAACTTCTTTATGTATATTTTTATCTCTAATAATTCCGTTTTTGAACTTTTTATGCGCACCCGTTTCAAACTGTGGCTTAATTAAAAGCATTGCTTTTTTATTTTTATCTATAAGTTTAGATAAAACAGGAATAACTTGAGTAATAGAAATAAAACTTAAATCACCCACAATAAAGTCTAACTCGCTGTCAAAGTCGCTAGTATTTAGATTTTTTGCATTTTTTACAATTAGACTAACTCGAGTGTCTTGTTTTAATTTTGAGTGCAATAAATCTTCATTTAAATCAACTGCATATACCTTTTTGGCGCCATTTTGAAGAAGGCAATCAGTAAAACCACCCGTACTTGCTCCAATATCAGCAACGACTAAATTAGACACATCGACACTCAAGTCTTTTAATCCTTTTTCTAACTTATATCCACCAAGAGAAACATAACTTTTTTCGTAGACATATTCAATAGTGGTGGCAGAATTATCGTCACTTATATCAAAGGCAGGTTTAGTTATTTTTACCTTATTAACAAATATTTCGCCACGCTCGATGGATTGTTTTGCCTTAGTTCTTGAATCAAAATAGCCTTTTTCTACCAAATAATTATCTAATCTCATTATTTAGTTCTCTCATATAATTTCTTAACAAATTGATATAAAAAGTCGGCATTTTGCATTTTGTCAAGACAGGCTAAACATTTATTGTAATGATATTCTCGGCGTTCTTTTGCACCTTCCAAGCCAAACACTTTAATTGCCGTTAGTTTGTCTTGAATTTGGTCTTTATTAGCCGTTTTTCCAATATGCTCACTGCTTTGTTCTGCATCCATAATGTCGTCTGATATTTGGAACATATATCCTATATTTAAGCCCAATTCTTTTAATTCATCATAATATTTTCCATTTGATTTTATCGAACTAATCAATAGTGGGCACATCAAAAGTTTTGCAGTTTTATTTTCATAAATACTATACAAAACCTCTTCGCTTACATCATTACTTTTTTCATTTGTAAGGTCAAGAACTTGTCCTGCAATCATACCAGATGTTCCAGCGTATTCTGCCAAAAGTTTTAACGCCTTAGCATCTAAGGTGTTAAAATTATTTTTTGACAAAACATATTCAAAGGCAAAGTTAAGAAGCCCATCTCCAGCGAGTATTCCATATGCTTCACCAAACTTTTTGTGCGTTGATAGCTTTCCCCTTCTATAGTCATCATTATCCATGGCTGGAAGGTCATCGTGAACTAATGAATAAGAATGAATACACTCTATCGAAATGGCAAACTCTTTAACATCATCAAGACTGAGTCCAAGCATTTCAGCCGTAGCAAAAAGCAAAATAGGTCTAACCCTTTTTCCACCATCGATAATTGCATAAGTCATTGGCTCTGCTAAATTTTGTGGGATATTATCAAATGATTTTAATGCAATATTTAGTTGTTGACTGAAAAATTTTAGGTATTTTTCATACTCAGCATTATAGTTAAGCATCAAATCTCCTTAAAGCACATAAATAGGTGTTTTCAAGAAGCATTGCAATAGTCATAGGCCCAACGCCACCAGGAACAGGCGAAATGTATGACGCTATATCTTTAACTTGTTCAAAATCAACGTCCCCCACAAGTCCTTTTTCAGTTCTGTTTATACCAACGTCAATTACAACTGCACCTTCTTTTACCATATCAGCCTTAACAAACTCAGGTTTTCCTATTGCAGCAATTAAAATATCAGCATTTTTACAAACATCTTTTAAGTTTTTAGTTTTACTATGGCAAACTGTAACCGTACAATTTTCTTGCAATAATAAAAGTGCCATCGGTTTTCCAACAATGTTACTTCTGCCGATAACTACAGCATTTTTGCCACTAAGTTCAATGTTTTGACTTTTTAACATTTTAATAACGCCAAAAGGTGTGCAAGCAATAGTTGCCGGTTGACCTAACAAAAGATTTCCCACATTTTGTGCTAAAAAACCATCGACATCTTTGTTTGCTGGTATTTTTGATAAAATTTTATTTTCATCTAAATGTTTTGGAAGTGGTAATTGCACCAAAATTCCATCAACACCATTGTCCTTTGACAAACTCTCCACTAAATTTTCAACTTCTTCTTGAGTTGAACTTTCTGGTAAGTGAAAAGAAAGCGACTTCATACCAACATACTCTGTTGCAGTAATTTTATTCTTTACATAAACCTTAGATGCTGGATTTTCGCCAACCAAAATAACTGCTAAAGTTATTTGATGATTATATCTTGCTAAAAAATCTTTAACCTTGTCTTTTAATTGTTCTTTTACACTTTGTGCAATTTGCTTTCCATCAATAATTATAGCCATACCTTAAATCTCCTTTGCAAATTCAGCAAGTATACCATTAACAAAATTCGTGCTACTTTCTGTTGAATATTTAGCAACAATATTAACTGCTTCGTTGATAACAACAGCAACAGGTGTTTCCTTAAAATTTTCAAGTTCAGCCATACCAATTAAAAGTGCGCACTTATCTGCCCTATGCAAACGGTCTAAATTAAAACCAATGCTAAGCCTTTCCATACTTTCAAGATACTTATCTTGATTATCATCAACTGCTTTAAGCAAATTATCGGCAAAAATCTTATCATCGGCACTTAATTCTTTGCATAAAACAGCAAAAAGCCCTTCATCACTCGGATTGAAGAGCCGTGCAAATATATACTTAAAAACACATTCTCTAACATAAGTTCTCATAAGCAATTCTTCCTATTTGTTTTCTGTAGTATTAGTAGTTTCTGTTGTTTCGCTAGTATGCGCTTTAACTTCATCTGTTTTATCATCAAAACTAACACCTGAAATATGCACATTTACGCTTGCAACATGTCGCTCTGTCATTGCTTCAACATTATGGCGAATAGATTCTTGAATCTTAAATGCCATATCAGAAACGTTTTGTGAATAATGAATCTTAACGGTAACATCAATATGAATACCATCTTGCGCTCTTTTAACTTTTATAGCATTATTGCGTGACAAACTACTTGTTTCTTTTGTGTCAAGTTCAATATAAGGTATTTCTTTTATTGCTAAAAGAACTATGCCATCAATAATGCCATCATAATAAACAACTTTGCCTTCGTGTACTTGTGGTATCTTCTTAAAACGAGCCATAAATATCCTCTAATAAATATTTTATATTTATTGTACCACAAAAATTTTGTTTTGCATAGTGTTTTTTATGAAATTGGTATAATTTTTACATTTTCAGGCGAAACATTTGCTTCTTCTTGAACAATAGAGTAAATAAGTATCGCATCATCAGTGCTAAGTGATGGTGCTTTTGCAATTACATTAACATTTTGTGACTCTAAGCCGATTACAACAACAGCATCTTCAAAACCATATGCTTTTATTAAACTTTCAAGAAGCAATTCTTTTTCAGTTAGTTCTGTAAGTTCAATTTTCATTGCTAAAGCATCAGCTTTTTCTTCACTATTATCTTCAGCACTCGCAATAATTGCATCTAATTGTAACAGCTCTTCATTTCTTGTTGTAATCCTTTCTGACCTATACTGAGCAAAGTAATTTGCCGAACTTACAACCATCGACTGGTCAATATCTACCGTGCCTGTTGTCAACACAAAGTTAAATACTGCAGTTATTGCAAGAAGGGCTATCATGCATGATAATACAACAATTTTTCTTTTTTTACTCATAATTCAATCTCCTTATTTCATTGATAAAATTTCTATTTGATTTATTTCTATGTCAAGAAGTGACATTGTTGCCTGTTGAAGTTTTGTCATAACGCCAATATTTTTTGCTCCTTCAGCGACTATCAAAACCCCTTTTACTTTTGGATATAATTCTTTAATCACCACTGTTTTGCCATTTATAATTATTGGCGAAGTTTGAGTTTCTGTTTGCCCACTAGCACTTTCTTTTGTAGTTGTCTGCATTGCAAGAACGGTTTCCATACCCGACTCAATCGATATAATAACCGAAACTTTACCAGCACCAGATACATTACTCAAAACATTAGAAAGTTTTGTTTCTAATGTATTAACATAACTGCTTATTGGGTCAGTATTTACTACATTTTTGCTATCCTTTTCACCATAACCAAACAAAAAAATGCATAAAATCATCACTAATAATATTGAAATGATTATAAATTGAACTTTTTTATTTGTTCTGATTTTTTCTAAAATATTAGAAATATAATTACTTTTTTTATTGGATTCACTCATTTATTATCACCATATTTTCATTTATACATAAATACGATGCAATATCAGAAATTATCTCTTCTTTAAAATTTATATGCTCCTTATCTGAAATAATAACTGAATTTTGCAAATTTATTTTAACAAAACAAATTTTTATACCTTTATTTTCATCTAAAAAATATTCTATCTCAACCTTAGCATTATCAACTCCATTTTCTTTAGTAATTTTAAGACAATTTTCCTTAAATTCTTCAATTCGTTTGTTGGTTATATAATCTATAAAACTATCCTGCAACACCAACTCATTTGAACTGAATATTTGCTCAAAATTCACATCAGCATTTTTAAGGTAAAAAATTGGCTTAATTACAACAAGTGTTGCAAGTAAAGAAAAAATTCCTTTAATATACTTTCCCATCTTTCCCTGTGGCAAAATTAAACATACAATACTTGTAATTAAAACTACAGCAACAATACTAATAATCCAATCTTTCATATTAAATAAATGCGTTTGCCGAAAAAGTTATTAAAAGTATGGTTATAAACAACATAAAACCGACTGAAATAATTGCAACATTTAGATAAGATACACACTTAGACATACCTTCACAAAAACAAGTAATTTTTTTATCTGCTATCGGCTGAATTATTGCCGATACAAGTTTTAATAAAAAAGAAAATGCAAGTATTTGTAGAACGGGCGATAAAATCATATAAAAAAGTGCAAAAACCCCTGTAATTCCCATTACATTTTTAATTAACACACTTCCTGCAACAACAAGGTCAAAACCATCTCTAATAAAACCACCAACAAGTGGCACTGAGTTAGATATCGCATATTTAGTTGCCTTAATCGTTATTCCATCAAAAGTTGCACTTGTAATTCCCTGAACGGATAAAAAAATTGTAAAAATAGTTATAATTAAACCAATAATCCATTTTATTACACCTGATGATAAACCAATATATTTATCAAATTTTATAGTGTTTGAAAAACTTGAAATGATGTTAAAAACTAGCATAATACCAACTAATGGTATTATCGCATATAAAAAAACGCTAACCACCCCATTAGAAAGAAAAGCGACAACGGGCTTATATACAGATGCCGATACATTTCCACCAGATGCGACCATTAAAGTTAGTATTATGGGTGACATAATCTCAGTTAATTTCGCTATGTTTTCTATAATGTTTTTAGTGTTTTGCCATAGCGATATTATTTGTGATGTTAAAAGCATTATTATACTCATCAAACAGACAAAAATAATAACTTCACCTACACTTTCATTAACAAAATCACCTTTAATTTTTTGCATTAAATTACAAAACAATGAAATTGCAACAATAGAAACAAACGTCGGAACAAATTCTTTACAACTATGAAAAATAGAATTTAATAGATATGAAAATATATTATTAAAATTTAAGTTATACCTGCCTTCCAATAATCCATTTACATAGCCGAAAAAGGTTGTTCCATCAGGCAAATTACATATATTGTTAAAGAACTCTTCAAATTTAATAAGGTCTAAATTTTGCATTTGGTCGTTTATATTATCGCTAAGAGCATCAGCGTAAACAATATTAGTAGAATTAAATGAAGAAAGACAAATTAATAATATTAAAATTAAATAAAATCCTTTTTTCATACAACAATACCTATGATTAAATTATAAACAGCATAAATAATTGGAAGCGAAATGCTAAGTATTATAATTTTACCTGCAAAAATAAGTTTATTTGCCAAACTATTAAGTCCAAAATCTTGCATTGTGCTTGCACCGAATTCAATTAAGTAACCTATTGCTGTAATCTTAAATATTATTTTATAA
Source organism: Christensenellaceae bacterium (assembly GCA_045586765.1). Classification (GTDB taxonomy): domain Bacteria; phylum Bacillota; class Clostridia; order Christensenellales; family Borkfalkiaceae; genus UBA1259. The sequence goes on from JAZNAX010000028.1 coordinate 38,767, forward strand.
AATTCTTTATTAATTCCACTTTTTTCTACTAGTTGTGATAAAAATATAAATGTGTTTGAAAAATAATCAAGCACATAAAATACAATTATAATTCCTGACCCAACTAGTGCAAGCATAGAAAGTTCACTATTTATACTCTTTAAATAAATTATAATCGCACTAAAAATTAAAGCGATTGCAACTAGTTTTACCATCAATACAAATAGAATATATTTTTTATATTTTCAAAAAGTTCACTAATCATGTTTATAACCAAAGTTAAAACAATAATAAGCCCAGCAAGCGCAACTAAAGTTGCTATATCATCTCTATCGCTCTTCTTTAATATCTGAGTTATTACCGTTATTAAAATTCCAATTGCTGCAATCTTAAAAATTATACCAACTTCCATAACTTCCTTTTATAAAACAATGATTAACAATATTAAACCTATTAAAAAACTTACCTTAAGATACAATATTTTATATCTTTTTTCATCTAAAATGCTAGATTCTTTTTTATCTTTAATAATTTCATTTACACTTTTAATATAGTCAAGTTGTGTTTCTTTATCAAATTTTCCGAGTTTATTTAGATATTCATAAACAAATTTCTTTTCTTCACTTGTTAAATATGCATAATCGATTTTAACATCTTGCCCTGAAATATTGTTATTTAACAAGATATAAAAATCCGTATTTAATTTTTGATTTTTAATCAAATTTATAATCGTAGTTTGCTTAAATGCAATTTCTTGAGCAAATAAAGTATTAAAAGAGAAAAAATCACTATAAAATACACGCCTAAAATAATACTTATTAGACAAGCAATAACCAACAAAAACACAAAGAAAAAGTAAAATTATCCCTAAAAACAATCGCATATCATATTTAAATCCTTGTCATAAATTTCTTTTGCTTGTCCAAAATCATCATTACCCAAAATTACATACCTATCGAACAAGTTTTTTATATAAAAAGATTTTTGGCATAATTTATCAATACCATCACTATGTGCACTTGCTATTATTTTCACGCCTGAATTTACCACGTTTTTAGCACATATCCAGTCATCACTTGTTGAAAGTTCATCGGTAACAATAAATTTTGGAGCCATTGACCTTACCGCATAATTAAAGGCGTAATTTTTATCTGAATATAAAATATTATCAATATTTTCACCTTTTACAGCAGAAAACTCACCTCTTTCATCTATAACTAAAATCGAACCGATATTTAAGTTGTTTAGATTTTTAATAATGTCTTTAAGCAGAGTTGTCTTTCCTAAAAATGGTGGCGAAATTATCAATGTACTGTTCAAATTCCCCTTCGAATATATAAACGGCATAATTTTTGTTGAACAACCATCAATTAGGTGTGGAATTCTAATATTAAGCGATGAAAAATTTTTTATTGTTTGAATTTTTCCATCATTAAATACGCACTCACCAGCAATACCAACTCTTATACCTTCATCGGTTGTTATAAAGCCATCTTTTAATCTATCATTAAAAGCATAAATCGAGCGTTCTGTTATCTTTTCAATAACATAATCAATATCCAACTGACTGCAAATTAAGGTTTGAATTTTGTCATTTGTTAAGCCACTCTCGCTTAAATAATAATCTTTATTTGAGCAATTTACCTTAACCGGATAGCCTGTCCTTAACCTTATCTCATATAAAAAATCAACATCAATTTTACTCAATGATACTAAATATTTGCTTGGAAGAAAACTTAAGTTCATTTGTATATATTTATGTTTACATATCGCTAAATATAACTAAATGTATTTAATTTATCTTAATTTTGCAACAAAAAAAGAGTAGAACTTAATCTACTCTTTTAATTTTTAATTAAAAATTATTTATTTTCAGAGTTTGCAATCATTTCAGCAATAGAAACGCCTGCAACACTTTCATCTTTCCATTCACGGAGTTCTTCTGGTTCAGTTTCAACAACTTCCTTTGCCTTACGTTTTTTGCCTTTTGCTGGTTTTTCTTCAGTTTCAGCTGGTGCTTCAACTTCTGGAAGTAACGCTTTAATTGAAAGTGTCATCTTTTCTTTTTCAGCATTGATATCAACAATCTTTGCTTCAACTTCTTGACCAACTTGAAGTGCAGTTACAGGATTTTCTAACCATTGGTTTGAAATTTGAGAAACGTGAACTAAGCCGTCAACACCTTTTTCAACTTCAACAAATGCACCAAAGTTAACAAGTCTTACAACTTTGCCCTTAATTACATCGCCAACATTATACTTTTCTAAAACTGTATCCCATGGTCTTGGTTGTAATTGTTTATAACCGATAGAAACTTTTTTGTTTTCTTGGTCAATTTTTAAGATAATAAATTCGTAATTTTTGTTAAGTTCTAATACTTCTGCACAATCTTTACAACCTGTCCAAGAAAGGTCAGAGATATGTGCTAAACAATCAAAACCATTAACATCAACGAAAGCACCAAATGCTGCAAATCTTACAGGTGTGCCTAAAACAACGTCACCTTCTTGAATACTACCAAAGAATTCTGCTTCTTTTTGAGCCTTTATAGCATCTCTTTCAGCCTTTTCTGTTTCTAAAATAACTTTTTGTGAACCAACGATTTGTCTACGAGCGCCTCTTGATTCAACTTTTTCAGCCTTTAATCTTAATGTTTTGCCAACATATTTTTCTAAGTCTTTAACAAAACCTAATTTAATTTGTGAAGATGGAACAAACACTTGATATGAACCGAACTTACCGATTAAACCACCCTTGTTTGTTTCAGTAATAGTAGCTTCGAAAATCTTGCCGTTTTTGATTTCTTCAATTTCAGCTTCTTCTTTCAAAACTTTTTCCATAGCCTTTTCAGAGAAAACGATAGGATTTTTTGCGATAACCATAACGCGAATTTTTTGACCTACTTTTTCTTGATAAGCATTTTTATCATACTCGCCAATAAGGTTAGCCTTTGGCAAAGATAAATCGTCTCTTTTAGCATCTTTAATAGATAGTGTTAAACCTTCGTCTTTTGCAGAAGTGATAATTGCAGAAACAATTTGACCAATCTTTAAATCTTTACCTGGTCTAATGTTATCAAAAGCCTTTTCCATTTCAGACTTAAATGATGGTTGCGCTTGCTTTGAAACTTCGCTTGCGACAGTTTCTGTTGTGATAATTTCTTCTGTAGTAATGTTGTTCTCCATAAGTGAGATGACCTCCTGAAATTGTTCTTTTGGCGTCGACGCACCTAAAACAATCCCTATTTTATTATAACTTTTAATTTTCGAATAATCAAAATCAGCAGGATTTATAATTCTAAAAACATTTTGACAATTTTTAACACAAATATCAAAAAGTTTGTTTGTATTATTGCTGTTTGCCCCACCCAAAACCAAAACTGCTTGGCACTTTTGGGACAAAATTTCTGCTTCATTTTGTCGCTTTGTTGTAGTATAGCAAATTGTTTTGAAAATATCAACTGTTTTGACCTTGCTACTAACAAAATTTTTAATAATTTTATTAAATTTTTCTTCAGAATAGGTCGTT